>USFG01000001.1 GCA_900553855.1 uncultured Mycoplasmatota bacterium
CCTAATAGGAGAATTCAAAACTTTACTATCAATCATTTTTTCTCCTCCTATCCTCTGATTATATTATACCAAATTTCTAATGAAAAGTCTTTGATTTAAAAATAATAATTGCAAAATCGTTTTTTTAATTTGAGAAGTCGTCATAATTGCAAAATAAAAAGTGTTTAATTATTATAATATTTGACTAAAGAGATTAAATAATCAACACATTTTTGATTATACACTATATTTCGAAAATTTAAAGATTAAATTACTCTTTTTAGACAATTGGAGGGAGTTTTAGTTAGAATACTGATAAGATTCAAGAAAAATGGATTGATTTGGTCAATAAAAATTTAAAATCAAGTGGTCAGGAGTGAATAATCATTTATTAACTATAAATCTGCTTTAAAAAGATTTTTTAATTCCAAATAAGTCTAATTTTTCCTATAATTTAGCTGTAACGTCTATTAGACTATTTTATTTTGTTTATTTTCTTATTTCTTTAAATTATTTTTGCCATCATCTAGTAAATTTATTAAAAAATACCTAGTATATTACCTAAATAAGATATTTTAAAAATATTTAATAATGAGCATAATTTTTCCTCATGTTTATTAAACTGTTTAACAAGTATTGCAATATACAATGTTCTTAAAAAATATAAGCTTTAAAATTTTCTAAATAAAAAGTAATTATTTTAGTTACTTCTACTGAAAAATTTAAAGATAACAATGTAATATTTAAAGATTTATATGATTAATTTAGAATGAATAATACTACTATGTATGATTATAATAATATAGAAAACTTTATAGAATGCTTCTTTACTGTTACGTTCAAGAATTTTAATATTATAATATGTTAATAATAGAAGCGAAAATATATAAGTTTAATATATTATTTTGATATAAAAATGATATTTATAACTTTCTTAAATCTATATTGAATTTTGGTGTTAAATGGCATAACTTAAACTTTCAAGCAGTATACAATAAAATGACAAAGTTTCAGGATCCTAATGAATGCAGAAAAGAAATAGCTTATTATACTTATGATGAATTTAAAAAGTTTCTTCTTATGAAGAAGTTCTAAGAAGGAAATGTGTATTTGAAATATTATATTATTGCGGATTATGTAAAGGAGAATTAAAATGTCTTACTTGAAAAGATATTTATTTTGATAAAAAGGTATTGTCTGTTAATAAGCAAATAACTCAACAAAATAATCGTGTTAAGTTTGAATTCTCGGATACTAAGATAAGAGATAGTAGAAGAATAGTACCTATTACTAAAGTCTGGTTAAATGATCTTAAAATGCTTTATGAGCAGGATAAAAAAGATTACTATGGATTTAATAATGATTTCTTTGCTGTATCTGATGCTAAAACTATAGCTGATTCTAATATATATCCTAGAAGAACTAAACTGGCTACTTCAATTGGTTTAAATGTTATTAGAATCCATGTCTTTAGACATTCGTGTGCATCACTACTTATTAACAATGGTGTTAATGTTACATTAGTTGCCAAATATTTAGGACATACAAAAATCGAGGAAACACTAAATATATATTCACATATGTTTAGTACTGTCCTCGACTCTGTTGTTTCTGTTATAGATAATTTGGATGACAAAAGCTAGGTTTTTTCCCTAGCCTTTTTTTATTAAATATTCAACAATTTTGTATACTTCAGTATTAGGATTTGCCTCAACTGTACCTATTCTTCGATTATTATCATTTTGATATTTTTCTAATTTTTTTGCACGAGCAATTGCTGAATCTATTTCTTTAATTATATCAGGATAAATATTAATGTTCTTTTCATATTTTGGATAATACTCTTTTAACCTTTTAATTACTTCTTCGTTATCCATATTTGCAGTTGTATAATCATAATGAAGTAAAAACCATAGTTCAATACATGGACATGATGTAATAATCTTTATACTATTTTTCTTTGCTAATTGAATGGCTTCTTCAATTATTTTATTTTTATTTGGATCTACATCTGTATCAAAAATACAATACGCTACATCATCGTCTTGCAAATCTAATTTTGATTCATTTATTTCCTTGATTAACATCTTAACTAATTTTAATGGATCAGTATTATTTCCTCTAGCATATGTGATATTATATGATTTTTTACCATCCTCAAAATTACTAAAGTATGTCTTTTCTGTTTTATTTTTTCCTTCAGCTGCTATTAAAATTTTACTTTTTTGCTTTCTGGCTTTTCTTACTCTATCGTTACTAATTCTTCTATTATGTTCTACTCTTCTTCCCATAAATTAAAATCATTTTTGATAAAAGGAACTGCTCCATATCTGCCAAGCATATATCCTCTCTCAACATTCTCCGTTTTTCTTACAGAAAAATCACTTAAAGGATATAAATCGCTTATTCCATTTTTATCATCTTTTTCTGTAAACCAGATTTGATCTCTTCTCAAAATATTTAGTTTTAATAAATTAGTATCGTGAGTATTAAATATTAATTGTGCACCATTCTTATTTATATCAGGATCATTAAACATTTGAACTATCATTTCGACTAAGTATGGATGCAAGCTTTTATCTAGCTCATCTACAACTACAACTCTTTTATTATTTAATGCATCCATAATAAATGGAATAAAACAAAAAATAATTTGAGTTCCCATTGATTCTTCTTCATATGATAATTCAACATCAGAACCTTTGTGTTTAAAAAATGCAGTAAACACTTTTGGTTTTTCTTTCATATTCATTCCTGCTTTAATAAAGTCCGGTATTGCAGCTAAAACATTATCAGGAACATCTGTTTCTAATACTTTATAGTCTTCTATATTAAAATCTGCTTTTTTCAAAAATTCCAATGCAAAATCTTTTAATTCTTTACTATTTTTTAAATATTCACTTAGAGCTATATCTCGAAGTCCACCTAAATTATTAAAAGTATTAATATCTGCACTTAAAAATTTATATGGACTTCTTGTTTTTTCATAATTCCAGTTTGTTGCTGTGGCAATAAAAAATTTATTTGGTGCATTTTTAGCAGCTATATCATTTAATAATTTTTCATCCTTCTGTGGAAAAGAATAATCATTTGTATTAGTCCTATCAAAAATTTTTGTTTCTCTTCCATTTGGATAATAATATAAATACTCTTCATGTATTTTATTTGTATCTGCTATGAATCCATAAACATAACGTACATCATCAACAATAAATTTAATTTCAAATTTACTTGGTTTATTAATAGTTTTTTTATCAAATTTAAATGGAACAATTGGTAACTTTGCATTTATATTCACAATATTTGAACTTCTTAACATTGATATTACAATAGTCAATATTTTAAATAAATTAGTTTTTCCTGATGCATTTGCACCATATATTGTATTTGTTTTTAATACCCTTCGATCGTTAGATATAATATAATTATCATCTAATCCATTTGTAGCATTTGCAAGCATACTAAACGTGACTTTATCTTTAAACGATAAAAAATTTGCAACACTAAATTCTAATATCATAGATTTTTCCTTCCTTTTCTAGTAATAGTATATGCTATTTTTTATATAAAAGCAACACTTTTACATATTTTACTTTTATATTTTGCATATTTTATACAAAATATGCATTTATTTTATTGATTTTTAAATTTTATATGATATAATGCTTATGAGAGATAAAAAAAGAAGCTCGGCAAAGCTTCTCTCTCACGTGTAAGATAATATCTCACAAACTAATTTGGATTAACATCCTATTATTAGTATATCACATTTTTGTGATCTTAAAACATTTTCTTTTAATAGGATTGTAAATCCGTTTTAAAGAAAGGAAGTGTTATTATGACAACAGTTAAAGCTATACATCAAACAAGTACAGGCAAAAACGATTTGTTCATTAACACTGGAAATCATCACAAAATGACACTGAATCAATTTGTAAAAAAAATTGAAGGTGGTAACTCTGTTTATAGTGATAAATATTACATTAAACATGACAGTAGTGGTAAAACTCCAGTATCAAAACCAAACGGCAGTAAAAAAGACAATCTCGAATAACTAAGTTTTATTATCTTACACTTACACTAGCTTTGGCTAGTGTTTTTTGATTATAGATAATTCTTCGTAGTCTTCTTCGTTACCAATCCTTTTCAAATAATCTTTACCATCATCAACTGCAATAGCTCCACAAGAACATCTTTTATAATCATTAGTGCTTTTCAATTCTATATTATTTCCACATTTTTTACATTTAATTTTATTGCTAATTATTTCTTTTTGCCTTTCCATAAGTCATCTTCTCCATAATAATTATACCATGTTCTTATAATGATTATATCATACCGCTTGCGGTATAATACATTTTATAATTATACGGATAAAACTAATAGTATCCGCATCAACGTACAAATAGAAAATATAATGATTTCATATTTTGTCACTTTTCTTCAACAAACTATTTTAAAACTCAATTTTTTTGTGCCTAAATTGTACCTAAAATTATTTTAGCAATACCGATGCCTCGCATCCCCTTATAAAATGGGCATAAAAAATGAGAGCACGGTTAAATGCTCTCTTCAGGGGGTTTTGGTTGATACACTCTAACAAGAATCGTTAGAGGATCAGTAAGGTTTATTACCTTACCTATTTAATAATATAAAATTATGAATAGTTTGTCAATTTATATTATTTAATTTTTTGTAATTTTTTTAAGTTCTTCATAGTATAGTGCTTCTGATACTGAAACATATGGTGCAACATATACTAGGGCAATACCAAATGTTAATGCACAAAGTAAATACCAGCCAAAGAAACTTAACATAAATACGAAATAATCCCATTTATAACCATACATCATCTCTTTAGATTTTTTGATGCAAGCACCTGGTTCTTCTTCACCATCAATCATGATAAACATTGCTTGACTATATGATATAGCAGCTATAATACCTGGTATAACAAATAATAAAGACCAAAGACCAATAAAAATAGACATTAATAATCCTAATAAGAATATAGGAACAAATTTAGAATAATATTTAAATATTTCATCGTATTCTACTTGTTCTTTTCTTACATATTTAAGAATAAATACATCTAAACCATATGATAAAGGCATTACTGCAAGTGAAAGCAAAGTTGAACACATTGTTCCTGCGAATGTATCTTGTAATACTTTTTCTGATATTACATTTACAAAACCTAAAACAATCATAACAATTAACATTGGTTTTAAAATGGTCCATAGATTTCCTTCAATCATTTTTTTGGCATCATTTTTAATTTTTGCTCTATTCATTTATCTCAACTCCTTCTACTATAAATATATCATTAATTTAGATTTTTTACACCCCTTATTATGTTTTTTTGAATAGGATATTTATCTATTTCGTTAATATGTTTTTTTAAGAAATTCAAAGAGTCTTCACTACATTTTTTTAATATTTTAAAATCCTTATTTAGATTAGCTATTTTAAAGACCATATCTCCACTTTGTTTTACACCAAATAAATCACCGGCTCCTCTTAATTCGAAGTCTTTTTCAGAAATGTAGAAGCCATCTTCACTTTCTTCTAATATTTTTAATCTTGGCGTGTCATAGTCGCTTATTAAAATACATTTTGATTCTATATCATTTCTACCTATACGTCCTCTTAACTGATGAAGGGTTGCTAAGCCGAATCTTTCGGCATTAAATATAACAATCATCGTAGCGTTACTAACATCTACTCCTATTTCAATGATGGTTGTTGATATTAAGATCTTAGTTTTATTTGATTTAAAATCATTCATTATATTTTCTTTTTCTTCATTTTTTAATTTACCATGAAGAACACCTATAGGTACTTTACCATTAAGGGCTACATTTATTTTTTCATATAAATAATTAACACTTGCTAGTTTAGTATTTTCTTCTTCGTTTTCGATTAGGGGACTAACGACATAGATTTGATGTCCTTTTTTAATTTCATCTAACATTTCATATAGAACTTCTTTAATTTCTGATGTTTTATATAATTTGGTAATTTTAGGTTTTCTATTTAATGGTTTTGTTTTAATTTCAGTTATATCCATATCTTTAAAAATAGTTAAGGCTAGAGTTCTAGGGATTGGAGTTGCACTCATATAAAGTACATCAACATTTTCTCCTTTGTTTTGAAGGTTTTTTCTTTGATTTACACCGAAGCGATGTTGTTCGTCGGTTACAACTAGTCCGATATTTTTAAATACGACATCATCATTTAGGACTGAATGAGTTGATAATAAAATATCTATTTTACCGTTTTTTAGATTTTCAATTATTTTATCACGGTCTTTTTTAGTTGTTGAACCAGTTAGTATTTCAATATTTAAGTCTGTTAAGATTTTTTTGATATTCTCATAGTGTTGTTTTATTAATATTTCAGTTGGTGCCATTAGGACGCCTTGATAACCAGATAAATAATTCATGTAAAGGGCTAGAAAAGATATAATTGTTTTACCACTTCCAACATCACCTAAAATTAATCTATTCATATGTTTTGGTGAGTTAAAATCTTGTTTTATATCCTCTACGGCATTTACTTGTGAATCAGTTAATTTAAATGGTAAACTTGATATTAAATTATCTAATTTTGAGGTATCAAATGTTTTTATATATGATGTAGTTGTTTTATCTTTTAAATATTTTAAATAATTTATTTTTAAAGTATATTCAAATAGTTCTTCATATTTAAGACATATTTCAGCTTGTTTTAAATTATTAGTACTAGTTGGATTATGAATTTCTTTTATAGCGGTTAATTTATCTAATAATGAATATTCTTTAATGTATTCTTCAGGTATTAGACTGGGAACATAGATATTTTTTTCTAATAAATTATTAATTATTTTATGAATATTTACTTGTTTTAGTCCTTGGGTTGTGTGATAAATTGGTTCTATTTCATCTTTAATTATTGGGGTTAATTTTATATCACTGGCTGTAAATGTGTTGGTATTGACGTTATATTTTCCTATTACGGAAATATATTTATTTAATAAAAGATGTTGTTTAATGAAGGGACGATTAAAGATGGTAACGTTTATTAGTTTATTACCAGTATTTAATCTAAAACTTATTTTATTTAAATTTCTTTTAATATAGTATATTTTGGCATCGGATGCGACATATCCGTTTATTAAAACCTCAGTGTTTTCTTCATAGTTATCTAGGGTGACTGGGTGATATAATTTATACTTATAGGGATAGTATGTGATTAAATCTTGGATGGTAAAGATGTTTAAATTTTGAAATAATTTTAAGGTTTTGGGACCGATTCCTTTAATATCTTCTAGCATATTTATCTCCTTTAAAAAATATTTTAAATTTTAACAAAAAATTGTTGACTTTTAAGTCTTTTTCCTTTAGTATAACAAGTACCAATTCACTTAAAGGCGAATTGGTGCTAGTATCACACTAGCCAACCCCTTTTTATTCTTTGAGGCTAACCCAGGGGGATAGCCTCTATTTTTTTATTTATTAGAAATTTCTTTATAATAGTTGTATCTTTGGACCGCTATTTCTTTATTTATAGCAAGCAATTCGTTTGCTTTTTTTATGTCTTTTATTTTTAATGCGTTGTATCTAACTTCATTAGATAGGAATTCATCATATTTATCAAAGTTTGGTTCTTTAGAGTCAAGGTATAGTTTATTATCTTTATATCTCATTAATAAGACATAACCTGAATCGACTGCTAGAGCTTCTTCTTTAATTGAATTACTCATTCCTCCTTTAATACCTTGTTCAATACATGGACAATATGCAATTATAATTGATGGACCATCGTGTTCTTCGGCTTCTTTAATTGTTTTAATTGCTTGCATGAAATTACCACCTAAACTAATGCTTCCAACATATATATTTGGATATGACATAGCAATTTTAAATAAATCTTTTTTAGATGTTTTCTTACCGCCACTTGCAAATTCGCAAACTTGTCCTAAATGACTTGATTTACTTGACTGACCACCAGTATTTGAATATACTTCAGTATCTAGTACAAGAATTCTTACTTTCTCAGTTGATGATGCGACGTGATCTAATCCACCAAAACCGATATCATAAGCCCAACCATCACCACCGATAGTCCATACACTTTTAGGTGTTACAAAACTTAATAAATCTTCTTTAATGTATTTTTTGAATTTTGGTAATTCGGATTTTATTTTATCATAATCGTTAGAGTCTAGTAGTTCTAATAGATATTTTGTGTCTTCATTATTAATTCTAACTAATTCTTTTTTTATACGATTTTGTAAGTTGTTAAAACTATTTAGAATTCCAAAACCATATTCAGCAGCATCTTCAAATAAACTATTACTCCATGATACAGAATAAGGGGTATTAGGGCATGAGGCTCCATAGATACTTGAACAACCTGTTGCGTTGGCAATAACTAATTTTTCGCCAATAATTTGAGTTAATAATTTGATATATGGTGTTTCGCCACAACCAGCGCATGCTCCAGAAAACTCAAATAACGGTTTTCTTAATTCAATATTTTTAATGGTTGTTAATGGGTATTTAGGATTTTCATAATTATTAAATAGTTCGTTAGCTTCTTTTTGTTTTTCTTCATCGAATTTACCGAAGGATAAAGCATCTTTTGGACATGTTTTAATACATAAGCCACAACCGGTACAGTCAGCTCCACTTATACTAATAATAAATTCTCCATTAGGTAATTCGAATGGTCTTATTACGGCATGAGGGCAAACTAAAGCACACATTCCACATTTAATACATTTTTCTTTATTCCAAACAGGAATATCCTCACTAATTTTACGTTTTTCAAATTTGGTTGTTCCACCTGGGAAAGCACCATCTTTATAATCAAGAAGATCTTTAACAGTCAATTCATTACCGCGTCTTGAATTAATCATTTCAAAAATATTGTTACTTGAATTAATACTTATACTTTCATCATTAGTAATCTTGATATTAAATAGATTATTTGGAGTTTCTTTTATAACTTTGATATTACTTTCAACAATAGATTCTCCTTTAGCTCTAAATCTTTCTTTAACGTTTTCAATTAAGATATTTTGGTAATTTGGAATATTTAATAAATTTAAAATTGAAGTTTCGATTATTAAACTTATTTTACCTTTAATTCCATTTTCTTCTGCTAATTTACTAGCGTTTATTATGTATGTTTTGATATTATTTGCATTTAGATATTCTTTAATGTTTGTTGGAAGGAATTTATTTAGTTCTTCTTCGGTTTTTGAGGTATTTATTATTAAATTACCACCTGGTTTTAAACCGGTTATCATGTCAAATTTATGGAAGTATTCGTCTTTGGTTACTACTAATAATTCAGGATGATTTGTATAGTATGGGGCATTTATTGGATTGTTAGATAATCTTAAATGGGAAACTGTTACGCCACCACTTTTTTTAGAGTCATATTCGAAATATCCTTGAACATAAGCAGATTTACCTAAGATTTTTAACATATCTTTTGATGCACTTACGGATCCATCTGAACCATAACCAAAGATTTTAAATTCTCTAAAATTATCTTCTTCAATATATTTATAGTGAGTTAGGCTTGTATTTGTTACATCATCTATAACACCGACTGAGAAATCATCTTTAGGATTATTTAATAAATTCATGTATACATCGTAAATATCGTTTGGAGTGGTATTCTTACTTGATAGTCCATAGATTCCACCATAAATTTTGATATTGGTATTTTTAAGAGATGATACTACATCTAAATATAAGGGGTTACCACTAGCACCGTGTTCTTTAGTTCGATCTAATACGCCAATTCTTTTAGTTGTTTTTGGTAAGACGTTAAGTAGATATTCTTCACTAAATGGACGATATAGATGTACTTCGATTAAACCAAATAAGGGATTATTTTTTACAACTGATTTAATAGTATCACATACTGATCCCATAGCGATAAGGACTACTTTAGCGTTTGTTCCACCATAGTAATTAAATGGTTTATAGTCTGTTCCTATTTCTTTGTTTAGTTTTTGCATATAATCGTTTACGATATCAGGAACTTTGGCGTAATCTTTATTTCTTGTTAGTACTGATTGAAAATAGATATCTTCATTTTGAGCTGTTCCTTTAGTGATACTTTTATTTGAGTTTAAAGCACGATTTCTAAATTCAGTGATTTTATCATAATTTACTAGTTTTTTGATTACGTCATCACTTATTTCATTTATAACATTATATTCATGACTGGTTCTAAAGCCATCAAAGAAGTGTAAAAATGGTAAGCTACTTTCAATGGCTGATAAATGGGAAATTAAGGCTAAATTATGAGCATCTTGAACATTCGTACTTGCTAAAAAGCAAAAGCCAGTTTGTCTTACTCCGTAAATATCTTGATGATCCCCAAAAATACTTAAGGCATGGGTTGCTAAGCTACGAGCTGCAACATGAATTACAGCTGGCAAACATTCTCCAGCCATTTTATACATATTAGGAATCATTAAAAGTAATCCTTGACTTGCAGTAAAGGTTGTACCTAAGTTTCCAGCATTTAAAGCACCATGAAGGGCACCAGCAGCACCAGCTTCACTTTGCATTTCATAAACATTTACATTATCATTAAAAATATTTTTAATGTCTTTATTATTCATATTATCTATGTTACTTGCCATAGGACTAGATGGGGTTATTGGATATATAAAACTTATATCACTTAATTTATAGGCCATCATAGAACAGGCAGTATTTCCATCAACAACTTTCATATTTTATCTCCAATCTATCTTTAATTAATTATATCATAACTTTTTTAAGAAAAAGAAAAAACTCTTAGAAATCTAAGAATTTATGTAACTTGTTGAAGTATAAACATAATCATTATTTACTTTTGCAAAAGTGAATTTATATTTACCACCATAACCTATAAAAGAATTTTCGGATAGTGATTCAATTTTAGAACTTGGAACTACTAAATTTTGATATGTTTTACCATAGTTTACACCGTCAAATAAAAGAACATAACTATATAACATTATTTCATCTGATGATGATTGCCAATTATAATCTTTGGTATATACTTTAATATTTGGACAGTCTTCAGGTGATTCATCATTATTTAAGCCTAGATAAAATCCACCATTAAATTGTGAGTATAATAAATCTTCATTACAAGTACTTTTAGGAATTATTTGTTTTAAATCTTTTTTTAATTCATCTGTTAATTCAATTTTTTCATTTACAACACTTATTTCAGTATTTTTATTAGGCCTTGTTGTAACTATTTTATCTCTTGAAAGATATGCACTTGATTTAAATATTAAAAAACTACCAGTAATTAATAACATTGTTGCTGTTAATATTACAAATATATAAGCAAATTTTTTATCAATTTGAATCATTATTGTTTGCTCCTTTATTATAATAATTATACAATTAACATTATTAAAAGTAAACAGAAGACTTTGTCGAATATTTTTCGATATGAATCTTCATATTGTAATAATTTTATATTATATTTTTGATATATTTTTTCTTTTAATTTAGGATAATTTTCATTATAACCAACTAAAATATATTCATTATTATTTAATCTTTCAACTCTTTTATCTTGATAATATAATTTATTTCCACTTATAAATAAATGTTTATTATCAAATAAACTAGAAACATGAATAAGATTAATGTTTATATTTGAAAGATTTTTAAATAAATTTTTTAAAAGATATATTTCTGTTGGTGTTTTATTTTCAAAAATTAAAATATTTATCTTTGTTTTAAATAGTGAATTTAATAATTTGTATTTGTTAATAATATCAATTATTATTTTGTTTAATTTTAGATAATCATATATTTTATTATTTGAGATAATATTATAAGGGATTTCTTCTTTTATTATTTCTTTTGTTTTATGATTATAAATAAGTATATAATTATCTGTTAATTCAAAAGTAAACATTAATTAAGTTCATTTATTTCTTTATCATAAATATTTGTTGGATTGATATTATTACCATTGTAGTTTACTTCAAATAATAACATTGAATTTGCAGATGATTCTACTTTGTTTGTTCCACTTTTACCAATTATGTCACCTTGATTAACTGCTTGACCAACAATTACGTCAACATTATTTAAACTTTCATATGTTGTTGTCATATTATTGGTATGTCTAATTGTTATAATATTTCCTAATACTTCATCTGTTGTTACTGATTCAACTGTTCCGTCAAGAACTGCTAATACATCAAAAACATTATCGTTTCCGTAAAGAATGCCGGTATTTGGCATATAGGTATTTTGGTAAAGTATTAATGAGTTTTCTTGAGTTACATTATCAGAATCTTTATCATAGAAGTTTTTAATAATTTTCACATTTTCATCTTGATAAGGCATTATAAACTTTTTACTCTTTGTAGTACTTACAACTGGGACTGCATCATCAATGATTCCTCTATAGACATAAGATATAGATTCATTTGAATAAATCATCCCTTCTAATGTCTTACCTACTAAGTATAAGCTTGAAATAATTGTAATAATTGAAATAGCATATACTGAAAAAACTACCCATCCTTTTAATTTATATTTTTTATTCATATTTCCTCCTATTAAAAGTTTGGGTAATTTATTATTTTTTATACTTTAAATTTCAGATATTTCAGTATTTTCATAATAATGATTTAATATTTCTTTATAAGATGATCCTTCTTTTGCCATTTGATTTGCACCATACTGACTCATTCCAACACCATGACCATAACCTATTGTGGTTATAATGTAGTTGTTATCTTGTTTTTGAATAGTAAAATCCGTAGAACGAAGATTTAGTAATTTACGGAATTGAATTCCAGTATATATTTTGTTATTAATAGTTATTGTAGAAACATGGTTTGTATTACTTCTTTCAATACTTTGAATATCTATGTTTGATATATTTAAGATTTTTTGAAGTTCTTCTGTTGAAAAAGTTTTTTGAAATTTGTAATTTGGTGTATTTTCATTTTCAAGAGATTTAACACTTGTAAAAGTGGTATCATTAAAAACGGTTTGGGAGTTTTCTGTATATCCATTACTCATTGAAAAATAATAAGTTCTAAGTATTTTATTATTCCTTTTTATTACTTCATTATTGGTTGATTTAACACATTTTGATATTTTTTGATAATATTTATCAAAGTCAGATTGCCATTTTTCTTGCAATTTATAAATTGGACTATATACTTGATCACTTATTCCTGATGTTAGCTCTAAGT
The DNA here is from genome assembly GCA_900553855.1 of uncultured Mycoplasmatota bacterium. Lineage (GTDB taxonomy): Bacteria > Bacillota_I > Bacilli_A > RF39 > UBA660 > CAG-533. The sequence goes on from USFG01000001.1 coordinate 13,211, forward strand.
AATTATTTTCCATTTTTGATGTTGCAAAACTTCTGGATGCTACCGCTTGGGCTTTTAAAGCTTCTTCATTAAATAATGCAGGCATTTCGGATGCTACAACCCCAGTAACATAGTCATTTAAATCTAAATATAAATCTAAATCAGTTAAGTAAATAATTATATTTTTATCCTTATTAGAAAATAAAAAAGTAGTTTTATTAAAACTACTTATAAATATTGGTAATAAGAATGAGATTAATAATAATATTTTTTTCATAGGTCTCCTTAAAAGATTGCACTTACATCTAAAAACTCTATTATAAAACTTCCTAATAGATATCCCATAATTAAGCTTATGATGATAACAAAAAATCTTGCTTCAATTATGTGATTTTTTTTAAAAAAATTATTAAAATTAATTCCATTTAGAACAAATACGGATAGTAAAACACAAACTATATATATAATTGTTTTTATCATTACTTTTGTTCATACTCCATTATCTGTTTATTTCTTCTTACATGTCTTTCTTCATTTTTAAAATCGGTTGTTAAGAATAAATCTATCCATTTAATTAAGTCATTAACTTTATGATTATTTGCTCCTAAAGCGATAATATTTGCGTTGTTATGAGCACGGGCTAGCATTGCTTCTGTATTACTTGTTACATGAGCACAACGAATACCTTTAACTTTATTAGCGGCAATACTCATTCCAATACCAGTTCCACAAAGTAAAATTCCATAATCTGCTTCTTTAGATGATACTGCTTTTCCTACTTCAAAAGCATATAGTGGATAATCATCAACGGCTGAATTATGTTCACTTAAGTCAATGGTTTCAATATTTTGATTATTTAAATATTTAATTATTTCCTTTTTGATATTAACGCCATTATGGTCTGTTGCAATTGCTACTTTCATGTTAATTATCCCTTTCTACTATCTAGATATCATTGTTGAAAGAACTTCATTTGATTTACTCATACTTTCACTTATGTTATTAATTCTTTCTGCTCTTAATTCTTGCAATTTTTCAGGAGCAATTCCAGTTAGGTTAGAAACAATTTCTAAGGCTTGCTCTTCTCTTAAACCATATTGAATTAAAGTTCCTTTAGTATATAAATTAACTGAATTATTCAATAATTTTTCATAATATTCTTTTTCCATTATTCCTCCTACTTATTTTTATATTACCACAAATATTTATAAATATTTAAAATTCGAAGTATATTTGACACCTAATTAACAAAAAAAGTGCCTATTTTAGCACTTAATTTAAATTATATTTCTTATTGAATTTTTCTACAGTACCAGTTTTCTTAGCAGTTTTGCTCATTTCTGGATTATATGCTGGGGAGCATGCACTACATGTTTCAACAAAATGTGTTGGTTTATTAGATTTTGTTTGGAAAGTATGTCCACAAGCACAAGTTACTGTACAATCTACAAATGATGGATGTAAATTTTTCTTCATCTTTTATTCTCCTTCCGCCATGATTTAAATTAAATCATAGAAATTCGTTTTTACTTCGATAGTATAACATATATTTGAAAAATTGCAAGAGACAAATATACTTTGTCCATTAAATTATGATTTAATTTGTTCCCATGTTAAGTTTAAATCAGTTCGTCCAAAATGACCATAAGCTGCTAAATTGTAATAGATGGGATTTAATAAATCTAATTCCTTAATGATATTATCAACACTGAAGTTAAAGTTTTTATTAACATAATCATAGATTTTTTCTATATGTACTTTATTAGTATTAAAAGTATTTATGTAAACTGATATTGGATATTCTTTCCCAATAGCATAAGCAAGCTCTATTTCACATTTATCTGCTAAATTATGAGCAACTATATTTTTGGCAACGTATCTAGCATAATATGCACCACTTCGATCTACTTTTGATGGATCTTTACTGCTAAAGCAACCACCGCCTACTTTACCTATTCCACCATAAGTATCTGCAACTATTTTACGACCGGTTGTACCGCTATCGCTAAATGAACCGCCAATTGTAAATTTACCGCTAGTATTAATTAATATCTTGGTATTTTCGTCTAGTAACTCTTTTGGGATTATCGGTTTTATTACCTCATCTATAATTAATTTTTTTAATTCTTCATAATCAATATTTTCTTTATGTTGACTTGCGATGATTATTGTATCAACTCTTTTAGGTAAATCGTTTTCATATTCAATTGTTACCTGAGTTTTTCCATCTGGTCTTAATATTGAGTCTTTGGCTTGCTTTCTTACATCAGTTAATCTTTTAGCGAGTTTATTTGCTAAAAGAATGGTTAATGGCATATACTCTTTAGTTTCATTTGTTGCATATCCAAACATGATACCTTGATCTCCAGCCATTATTTTATCTTTGTTGACAGCATTATTAATTTCAATTGATTGTTTATTTACCTTAACTATTACATTATACTCTTCCGTATAACCAATTTCTTTTAATACTTGTTTAGCTAGTTGTTCGTAATTAAGTTTAGCATTTGTTGTTGCTTCTCCATAAATTAATATTAAGTCATCCTTAATTGTTGCTTCTACTGCCATTTTACTATTTTTGTCTTGTTTTAAGGCCTCATCTAAAATATAATCACTTATTTTGTCACATATTTTATCTGGATGTCCTTCCGTTACAGATTCACTTGTTAAATAATAATTTTTCATAATCTACCTCTTTCCATTTTTATCAAAAATAAAAAACTCTTGAAAGAGTTAGTAATAAATCTCTTTCATCGATATTAGCATTACCACCTTGCCTTAAGTAGGTTGGTATGAGTTCTTAGAGCTAATTCTCTCCCTCATTCTTGATAAAATTAATATTATTTATTTAACGTATTATTTCTAATACATTTTTATATTATCATATTTTAGTTATTTTGTGAATAGTCATATAAATGATATGATACTTCTTTAAGATTTATTGAGTTATTGTTAAAAGTTAAAGTTAACAACTTAGTTTGTTTATTAAAATTTAAATTATCAATTTTTCCATAATAGTCTTTATTATTAGTTTTAAGATAATAATTCATATTAGAATCTATAATCATTTCAAAATTAGCATTTTTTAAGTAGTACTTTACTTTATTTATTTTGGTTTTATCAATATTATTGTCTAAAATTAAACCATTTTTATCAATTTTGATTGAAGCTGTGTTTGGTTCACATGTTCCTAAATATTCTATCAAATTATCAGAAAAATATTCTGAATAATCACTTGCTAACTTTAGCTTATTATTACTTATTCGATATGTTTTATTATTTATAGAAAAATAGAAATCACTATAAAGATTACAGGCAATTGGTTTATGTTTTTCTATAACACTTTCTGTTTTGGCATCAATAACATTATATATTAATTTACTATATTTTTTATTAAATTCTTCTAATGCATGTTCTTTTAAAATATCGCTATCTGTATCAATCCCATCAGGGATTTCAATAATATAAATTTTATTTGATGTAATCGCAATAAAACTGTAAATTGTTACATCTGCTGAACTAAAATAATTGAAATATTTTATATCTTCTTTAATATTAGAATCTAATTCCCATTTATTATTAACTTTCCAAAATAATTTGCTATTTTCTATTTTTAAAAAAGGTATATAATCAAATTCAAATACTTTGTTGGAATTGTTTTCACTTGATTTATAAGCAAATGTTTCAGAATTTATTTTTTGATACAAATTATTATCCATGGTATATTCATATTCATTTAATTCATCAATATTTACAAATTTGATTTCTTCATTATTTAATTTTGATAGATCAAATTGATTATTTTCATCTTTTTGGAAAGATATAGTTGTTGTCGTTGTTATTGTACTTGAGTCTAATTCAGGTTGTTTTTTTAAATTGTTAGTTTTAAATATTAAGACTATTAAAAGTGCAATTACAATTGCAAATAGGATTGTTAAGAGAATTATTATTTTTTTATTATTATTAGTTTCCATAAAACTTCTCCATTTTTAATTATATTTTTTCAATTTTTTCTAAATAAAAGTTTCCATTTATTTTATTAAATATATAGATTTTTTCTGAAAGTGATGGAACTATGTCACCTACATCAGATATATATTCAAATCCATATATGTATAATTTATTATTTAATTCATATGCTTGTAATATATTATTAGAAACTAAGTTTGGGGCGCCACAACCTTGATAACCAGAAAAAACGAATGAATCTGTTTCTTTTACATATTGATATATTCCACAATTTTCATAATCAAATTTTTCTTTTGGCATTGTTGCATTTGGACCATATAATTCTTTTTTCTTTAAGATGAAATCTTCGTATTTTATACTTTTTACTTTATTATTTTCTGGACAGTTAACTTCTCTATTATTTTCAGAAAATACTTTATCGCACTCTACCGTTGTGCCTTTTGCTTTTTTGGCTACCATAGTATTTTCATCATAAATAAGATCATTTTCAATACGATATTTTGATATCAATTCTTTTGCTTTAGTTAAATTGTATTCTTCACAATTTGATGAAGCACATAAATTTAGAAAATATTCTTCTGCGGTTGGGGACTTAATGGTCTCATTTGAATTCGTAGAAGGTTTTGTTGTAGTTGTTATGGTAGTGGCTTCATTGTTTATAGTTGAAGAACTTTGATTAGTTTTATTAAGCTTCTTTGAATTATTTATTATAAATATTAACCCTATTAAAAGTCCTATAATTATCACAAATAAGACTCCTATTAGTATTATTAATTTTTTATTTTCTTTATTTTCTTTTGTTTCCATAAATCTCACACTTTCTATTTTAATATTATCAAATATACTAGAGTTAATGGTAATTTTAAATTTAAAATTTATTAATTTACTTAAATTTTACACTTACTTAAATTTTAATGTGGAATACTTAATAGTTATCAACAAATATAGAAAAAAGAAGATATTACTCTTCTTTAAATTTTAAAATTAAATCATACAATTTTTTGTCATTAAATTCGATTATTGAATTATTATTAAGAACTATTTCATATAATTCTTTTTTATTAATCATTTTTATATCATTTAAGATTATTTGATAATATACTTCTTTATATTGAAGTGCTTGAGATCCACGGGCAATTCTTAAAACCTCTAATCCTTCATTTTGAACTATATAATCTAAAAATAATAGTCTTTGATTTGTTAAAATTGCTGAGGTTGTTTTCTCATTACTTCCTTGTTTTATATATAGATTATCAAATATTTTAATGATATCCTCATTATCATTTAATGTGTATTTATACATATTTCCTCACTTATTATTCATCTATTATTTTTATATTTGCTCCTACTGTTGTTAGTTTGGTTACTATGTTTTCATAGCCTCTTAAAATATGTTCTATATTTGTTATGGTTGTTGTTCCTTTAGCAATCATTCCGGCAAGCAACATAGCTGCTCCAGCTCTAAGGTCAGTTGCTTCAACTGTTTCACCATGTAAACATGTTTTTCCGTGAATCATGGCTACTTTACCATCTAAATCAATATTTGCTCCCATTTTATTTAAATATTTGATATGTCTCATTCTGTTTTCATAGATTGTTTCTTCAAAGATACTTGTTCCTTCACACTGGGTTAATAGAGTACTCATTGGTTGACCTAAATCTGTTACAAAACCAGGATAAACTAAGGTTTTAATGTTAACTGGCTCTAGTTTATCTACTTTGTTAATGATTACATGATTATCTTTTACATTTAGTGATGCACCGGCTTCTTTAAGTTTAGATATTACACTTGTTAAATGTTCGGGGATGATTCCATCTATTTTTAAATTATTTCCAAGAAGGGTTCCAATCATCATATAGGTTCCTGCTTCGATACGGTCAGGAATAACGGTTATTTCGCCATCATGTAGTTCATCTACACCTTCTATTGTGATAGTGTCTGTTCCTAATCCAGTAATTTTAGCTCCCATACTATTTAGGAACTGGCCAATATTTATTATTTCTGGCTCTTTCGCTACATTGTGAATAACGGTTGTTCCTTTTGCTCTAACAGCAGAAAACATAATATTTATAGTTGCTCCTACTGAGGCAAACTCAAGAAATATATTATTACCAATTAATTCTTTGGCTTCTATAATATAATTTATATCATCTTCTACTGTTATGTTTGCTCCTAACTTTTCAAAACCAGCTGTATGGTAGTTTATTGGACGAGCTCCAATTGTACAACCACCTGGGTATGATACTTTAGCATAACCAAAACGAGATAATAAACATCCCATAAAATAATATGATGCACGCATTTTAGATGCTATATCTTTAGGAATAAATTCATTATGAATGTTTGAATTATCAATATAAAGGGTATCTTTCTCTAATTCAACTTTTGATCCTAATAATTTTAATATTTCTAATAATAATTTAACATCACTTATTTTAGGAACATTTTTAATTATACATTTTCCTTTTGTTAATACGGATGCAGGGATTAAAGCAACAACGCTATTTTTAGCACCGCTTATTTTTATTGTACCAGATAATTCTTTCTGGCCTTCTATAATTAGTTTTTTCATAAAAAAGTTACCTTTCTAAATATAATATAATATTTTAGTTTGTTTTAGTCAAATATCTAAGTAAATAATTTACAAATATTGACAATTGATATCGATATTAATAATATTATTCCTATAAGTGATGCTTTTTCTTGCCATACTTTTTGAGAATATTTTCCCAGAATTAATCCCATATAAGTTATTGTTCCAGCACATAATGAGAATATTATTGGTGGTATGATTATTTTATCAGTTAAGGCTTTTAAGCCAATTCCTACTGAAAAACTATCAAGAGAAACTGAAAATGCATATAAAAAGATGCTTAATAAGGAATTTATTTTAGTTACTTTATCATTATTTCGATCTTTATACATAAGAAACGCTAGATATAACAAGATTATGGTCATGATAATTTTAGGATTGATATTTATTACCGATAAAATTTGATTACCTAAAAATAAACCAATTAAGGGCATAACAAAGTGCATTATACTAACTACTATGGGAATTAATATAAATCTATTTTTTGATAAATGAGTTGTTCCGATGGAGAGAGCAATGGAAAAGGCATCCATAGAAAGTGCTACCCCAATTAAAAAAATACTTAACAAAAAATCACCTAGTTAAGTATATTATTTAAACTTTTCAATTATACTAGAAATAAATAATTTGTATTCAACATCATTTGTTGTTTCATTATTTTCTAATAAACATAAGGGTGGAAATAAGGTACACCACCAATTTTTTCCTAGACCATTACCTAAAGTTATCACTAACGAGTCATAAACTCCTGCTTCATAAACTACTCCTTTATATGTTTTACTTGGAAAATAGTTTAAACCATAATCTAATTTGTAATTATCATTTTTTAAAAATTCATGAATTTGAATGTTGATAAAGTCTAGGTTATCAACAATTATTTTATCTACATCTTCAGTAGTTGTAGCATTTTTAGTTAAATCTATAAGAACTTTCTCAATGTGATCTTTTAGTTCTAGTTTGGTTTCTATATCTAATTCACTATCTGATGATGCAATTACTCTAAATCGAATAGAGTCATTTGGTATTATTACTTCATTTTGATTTTTATTTTTTATTAAGGTTAAACTTAAAATTATTATTGATAAACATATTAAAGTATTTTTCATAAAAAAATTACCCTTTCTAAAATAATATTGGGTAATCTTTTTATTTTTTATTCACTATATATAAAAGCATAACGGTTTTTACCTGCTAAATCTTTTTCAATAACTATATTATCACTTGGAAAATACTTCTTACATAATTTGTACATGTCTTCTTTATGATCTTCATCTATTTCAAAAGCAATAAGATGTTTTTTGGTAATTTGTTCTTTAGCTATTTTTAATATTTGTTCATAATAAATTAATGGGTTTGTATTAGAAACAAAGATAGCTTCTTTTGGCTCATAAAGAACATTTTGATTATAATTAGAATCTTCTTCTATGTAAGGAGGATTACTTATTACAATACTTATATTTTCAGGTAATTCGTAATTAAAAATATCTTGATTTTGAAAATCTACATTTACCTTATTTAATTTAGAATTTTCTATAGCGACTTTTAGGGCTTCTTTACTTTTATCAATTGCAGTAATATTTAAAGAAGGTATTTCTTTTTTTAAAGTTATAGCTATAACACCAGAACCAGTTCCTAAATCAATTAAATTGGAATTTTCTAAATTTAGACTTTTAATTAATTTAATAGTTTTTTCAATTAAAGTTTCTGTTTCAAATCTGGGAATTAAAACGTTTTCATTTACTTTAAAGGGATAACCATAAAATGATACGTCTCCTATTAAATAGGCAATTGGATAACCTTCATCTATTTTAGCAATAACTTCTTCTAAGTTATCATATTTTTGACATAGTAAATTCCAATCTAAGTTGCTGATATTTTCAGGTTTATTCCTCACCTTGCATTTTCCTTCTTTGATCTTCTGTTATTAAGGCTTCTATAATTGGATCTAAGTTGCCTTCCATTACACGATCTAGTTCCATAATACTAAAGTTAATACGATGATCGGTTACACGATTTTGTGGATAATTGTATGTTCTTATTTTTTCTGAACGATCGCCTGATCCAATCATACTCTTACGAGCGGTACCTGTCTCATTATTTTGTTTTTGCATTTCGGCATCATATAATCTAGATTTTAAAACAACCATGGCTCTTTCTTTATTCTTTATTTGACTTCTTTCATTTTGACAAGTTACAACAATACCAGTTGGAATATGAGTTACACGAACAGCTGAGTCAGTTGTATTTACTCCTTGTCCACCTTTTCCACTTGAACGATAAACATCAACACGAACATCTTCTGGTTTTATCTCAATATCAACATCTTCAACTTCAGGCATTACTAAAACAGTTGCAGTAGATGTATGGATACGTCCGGCTGTCTCTGTTTCTGGAACTCTTTGAACACGATGAACTCCGCTTTCAAATTTTAATTTAGAATAAACATTATTACCTTTAATGGAACATTCAATGGTTGAAAAGCCACCTGAATCTCCTTCAACAGCATGAGTTGCTTCTAACTTCCAACCAACTTTTTCAGCATATTTTGAATACATTCTAAATAAGTCGCCAGCAAATATATTGGCTTCATCACCACCTGCTGCTCCTCTGATTTCCATGATAATATCTTTTCCATCATTTTCATCTTTAGGTAAAAGTAGTATTTCAATTTCTTTAGTTAAAGAGGCAAGTTTATCCTTTTTTTCATCTAGTTCAATTGATGCTATTTCATGCATTTCAGGATCCATTACTAGTTCCTTTAAGCTTTCTATTTCAGAAACTAAATCCTTATATTCGGCATATTTATTTACAGCTTCTTCTATGCCACCTTTTTCCTTAGATAATTTCTTTTGTTTATTAAAATCTGATAATACTTCTGGTTTTAATAATTCTTCATTTATTTCATTATATCTATTAGTTAATAGCTCTAATCTATCTATCATTGTTATCCTCCTTTATATAAGAAAAAAGAATTAGTTACATCATATCAGAATCTAAATCGTCACTATCTTCATCAATGATTACTAAATCTTGTAAATCGTTATCGGTATCATCTTCTGGATTTGAATCATCATCATAATTATCTTCTGAATTTTCTTCTTCAATATCTTCTTCGTTTTCAATTAACATATCTTCGTCTTCATCTTCATCAACAATCATTTTAGTACTATGATTAATTTTTAAATCTACAAATCCGTTATCTATCATAGTTAATCTTTTATCAGTAATTATTAATTCAAAAAATTCTTCGATATCATCTTCAAAAGTATATTCAGGTAAATCCATAGCTTTAATTACTTCTTTAAATAAATCTTGAATTTTAATTTTTTTATTTGTATCTTTTAATATTAAGTAGGCTACATCATTATATGATAAAGTATCTTTTTCTTCATCAGTTAATTTAATCATTAAAAATCCTCTTTCCTAAACCATTATATGTGTTATTTATAAATATGATAATGGCTTTTTTTAACACTTATGATTTTATCATAATATCGTAGGTTGTCAATAGAAAATTTTATTAAGATGTATATAATGTAAAATTAAAAATAAGTAAGCATTTAATTTTCTTACTTACTTAATATTTTTATCTTGTAAAATTAGGTTTTGTATCATGTTTAAATTCTGGAAGAACACTGACTGTTTGTAAATATTCATGAAGACTTTTTAAACTATCAGCATTTAATAGTCCTTTTTCAACGTAATCTATTAGTGTAGATACACTTTGTTTTAAATTTTCAAATTCTTCGACTGTTATTGTTGTTTTCATTTTAATCCCCCTTACGGGTTAGTATTATAGCATATTGCAAGAATAAATGCAACCATTTGTTTGCTAGTGTTATAAATTCGTATCAATGCTTGGATTTGTAGTTTTGATTATAATATTTTTTGGTATATTTATCTAATTCTTTTATAAAGATATTTGCATAATGTCTAATTTCTTGTTTTTTAAAAATATTTTGGAGATAATCTTCTAAAATGATTTGTTCATAAAATTTAATTGCTTCTTCGATAGAGCCTGTTAATAGTATTTTAGTTATTAAATTAGAATTATCAGGCAATTGACAATATAAAAAATATAATTCAGCTTTTAAATCTTTCTTTGTAAATGATTCTAAGCCATCAAATAAAGTAAAATTATTAAAGTAAAAATCAGATAATGCTTTTTTTCTAATATCTAAATATTTATTTAATATATTTTTTATAATTTTTAGGGCGTCCTCTGATTCAATTTTTTCATTTTGAGTTAAACTATGACTATTTAGTTCTTCTATAAGTATTTCATTTGCTTCATTTATTTGTTTGGTCATTTTTTCAGCTATGTCCTGTTGTTCTTGTGATGAAGTTGCAAATTTATCAGGATGCCATTTAATTATTAATTTACGATAAGATGATTTTAATTCTTCAAATGTATAATTAACTGGTAATTTAAATAGTTTTCTAGCTTCATAAAGATTCATTTTATTGTACATTTTATATTTTCTCCTTTTGATGCCGTATATTGTAGCATATATGTCAAGGAAATACAACTATTTAAATATTTATAAACTAAAAATAGATTTCTAATATATTATCAATTTTTTCTTCACTTTCAATAGAATAAATTATTCTTAGATATTCATCATTTTTTAAAATACTTTTAGTTTCTAATAGTAAATTTAAACTATAGTTATGTTCTTTTAACTCTATATTAGCATTGTTTTGTTTATAATCTAAGGTATATTTATAACTATCATCTTCTCTATATAAGATGTGATTTAGTAAATCTACTTTAATATTTTCTACCTCAAAAATATTATCATTAATGTTGCCATCTTTTTCAAATACAAGGGAATTGTTTTTATATAATTTTATTTTACTCATTAGTTACCACCTAAACGTATTTTAGCATAATATTTTAGTTAAATTCCATAATAAATATGATGATTATGAAAAGAATGTATAATTTATATAGAATATTTCTTTTTTTGTGGATATCCTTTGTTGTTTGTATATGGGGTATATATTTGTATGCTTATATAAGTCCAAAAATTGTTCTTAATTCGGCAAATAGGATTTATTTATATGATAATAAGGAAGAATTAGTGTTTGAAAGTAATAACAATAATGATTGGGTTTCGCTTAAGGATATATCTATGTATGTAACAAATGCGACTATTATTAGTGAGGATAAGAGCTTTTATGATCATAGTGGATTTGATTATTTAAGAATTGGTAAGGCAATGTTTAATAATATTAAAAGTGGAACGATTGTAGAAGGAGCATCTACTATTTCCCAGCAATATGTTAAGAATTTATATTTAGATTTTAATCAAACTTGGAAAAGAAAGATTGATGAGGCATTTTTAACAATTAAATTAGAACTTAGATACTCTAAGGATGAGATATTGGAAGGTTATTTAAATACGATTAATTATGGACAAGGTAATTATGGGATTGCTAGTGCGAGTAAGTATTATTTTAATAAAAATGCGAGTGATTTAACACTTGAGGAAGCTTTGATGCTAGTAGGTATTCCAAGAAGTCCAGAAAATAATAATCCGATTGCTAATTATGATAATTGTATTAAAAGGGCTAGAATTATTGCTAGTTTGCTTGTTAAAAATGGTTATATAACTAAAGAAGAATATGATAATTTATATAAAGATAAAATTGAAATTTATGGTAAAAGAGAAAGAAATAATATGAGTACTTTAATGTATTATAGTGATGCAGTTAATGAGGAGTTAAATAGTATTTCTTCGATTCCTAAAAATTTGATTAAATCTGGTGGTATTAAAATTTATACTACTTTGGATGTTAATGCCCAAAAGAAGTTAGATGATTCGATTAAAGAAAATGGTAGTAATGAGGATGATGTGCAATTAGCGGGAATTCTTGTTAATCCGAAAACTGGAGGGGTACTAGCACTCGCTGGAGGAAAAAATTATGCAAGAAGTCAGTATAACCGCGTTACTCAATCTAAAAGACAAGTTGGTTCTACTATTAAACCTTTTCTTTATTATTCAGCTCTTGAAAATAATATGACAGAAAGTAGTAGGTTTTATAGTTCAAAAGTTAGTTTTGTGTTTGGTAATAAGGAGACTTATACACCTAATAATTATTCTAATTTATATGCAAATAAGGAGATTACGATGGCTGCGGCTCTTGCCTATTCGGATAATATTTATGCGGTTAAGACACATTTGTTTTTGGGTGAAGAACAGCTAGTTAAAACTATGAAAATGGCAGGACTAAAAGAAAAGTTAAATCCAGTACCTTCACTTGCGCTTGGCTCTCAAGAACTTAATATGCTTGATTACGCTAATAGTTATGTAACTCTTGCTAATTACGGAACTACAAATGAAACCTATTTTATTGAACGTGTTGAGGATGTTAATGGAAATCTTTTATATAAACATAAGGAAAAATCTAAAGAGGTTTTTAATAAGGATTCAGTGTTTATAATTAATGAGATGATGACAAACACATATAATCCGGCTTTTATTGATTATCTAAACCCAACTATTATTTACTTAAATAGTAAGATTTCAAGAAAATATGCAATTAAAAGTGGGACTACTGATAATGATTACTGGATTGTTGGATATAATCCAGATGCCTTAATGATGGTATGGGCTGGTAATGACATGAATAAGAGTGTTAATTCGGTTTATAGTAAAAAAATAAAAAATATATGGTGTGATACGATTGAGGAATATCTTAAGGATAAGGAAACTAGTTGGTATGAACCTTCAGATAATATTATAGGTATTCCACTTGATGCGGTGTCTGGTGATACTCCTAAAAGTAGTAAAAATACGGTAATTTATTATTATAAAAAAGGTACGGAAAATTAAAAATGACTTATGAAAATTAATCATAAGTCATTTATTTATTTTAATTATTGCTTGATATAAATCTGAAAAATCATAATCTTCAAATTCAATGTTGAAACCAGCATCTTTTATTTCTTTATTTAAATCAGAGATGGCTTGTTTAACACTATTTAAATCGTTTGGTATAATTCTTGGTTTAGGTGGTTCAACTGGTGTTTCGGGTACAACGATTGGTTCTGTTACTTCTAATTTTGGTTCTTCTTTTTCTTCACTAATTGGTTCTTCAGGTTGTTCTGGTACCAAAATATCACTTTTGACACCTAAATCCATATTTGTTTGTAAATCTTCTAGAGATGGATAATCTGGTTTTGTTTCTTTTCCTATTGTTGGAATATCAAATATATTTGTACTATTATCAGGTCGAGGTTTTGTTGGTAGTTGTTCTTCTTCTATTTCTTTAATTTCCTTAATTTCAGGATCTTGGTTTACTTCAATAGTTTCTTCTTTTGGAACTGTTTCTATTTTAGGTTCAGTTATTGGTTGCTCATCTTTTGGTTCTACAACTGGGGTAACAAATTCGGGTTTTGAAGATGCTACTGGCTCTTCAGATATTTTTTCATCAAATAAATTTAATGTGTTAACAATATTTGGTACTTCTGGCATTTTGAATGTTACATTTGGAGTTGTAGAAGTATCAAATTTTTTAATTTCATCATCTAAATCTTTAACTGTTAATCTTTCAGTGATAACCTTATTTAATAATTCTACTTGTTTATCAAGAGATGTTATTTTAAGTAGGGCTCTAGCATGACGCTCACTTATTTTATTTTCACTTAAGGCTTGTTTAACTGGTTCAGCAAGACTAAGAAGTCTTAGTTTATTGGCAATTGTACTTTGAGATACACCTATTTCTTTAGCTAATTCTTCTTGGGTTTTTAAACCATGATCTAATATTCTCTTATAGGATTTTGCCTCTTCCATAGGATTTAGATTTCTTCTTTGAACATTTTCAATAACTGCTACTTGAGCACTTTTATAATCACTTAAATGTTTAACAATAACGGGTACTTTAGTTAAGCCAGCAATACATGCTGCTTTATAACGTCTTTCACCAGCAATAATTTCATATTTATCATTTAATGGTCTTACGATAATTGGCTCAATAATTCCATGTTCTTTAATGGAATCAGCAAGTTCATTTAAAGCTTTTTCATCGAAAACAAGACGTGGTTGAAAACGATTTGGCATTATTAAATCGATATTTATATTTAAAATCGCATTTTCCATAAAATACCCTTCCTATTCTAAAATTAATTTTACTTTATTTTGGTATTTATTTCAATGGAAAAAACTTAGTTTTTAGTTATTGATGTAAAAAGGTGTTAAAAAATCATTTATAAAAAAGAAAAAAGCAAAGGTGTTATAATAATACCTTTTGCTTTTTTATTTTAGAGGTTTTTTGGTTATTTTATCGTAATTTCTTGGATAAATAGATGGTGTTTCATTTACTTTTGTTATTTTAATTAAAGTTCTTAGAGAACCTTCTTTTGGTAAATTAAATTTTTGAATACTAGTTATTTTTCCACCTAGGATTTTAATACCTGATTTACTATTTTCTAATTCAGTACTTGCATCGGCTTTCATTAAAACTAAATTACCACCTATTTTTAGAAAAGGAATACATAATTCATCTAAAACTGGCATATTTGATACTGCTCTTGCGACAACTATGTCATATTTATTGCCTTTTTTAAAGAAATTTTCAGCACGATCGTTTATTACATTTATATCTGTTAATTTTAATTTGTTAATAACATATCTTTGAAATTCACTTTTTTTATTATTACTATCTAATAAAGTTAATTTTAAATTAGGATATACTATTTTTATAACTATTCCGGGAAATCCGCCTCCTGATCCAACATCTAGAACTGATAAATCTTTAGTTAAATCGATTATTTTATTTAGGGTTAGTGAATCATAAAAGTGTTTTAAGTAAATGCTTTCTTTATCAGTAATAGCGGTTATATTGGTATGTTTGTTATAGTCAATTAAAATATTAGCATATTTTTCTAAAGATTCTAATTGAGTGTCAGTTAGGCTTATTCCTAATTTTGATAATTCACTTTTAAATTCTTCTTTATTCATGAGGATATTCCTTTTTTAAATAGATTGAAAGAACAGATATATCTACTGGGTTAACACCACTTATTCTTGATGCTTGAGCAATTGTTCTAGGATGAACTTGTTTTAATTTTATTCTTGCTTCACTAGCAAGATTCTTAACTTTATCATAATCAATATCTTCAGGTATTTCTTTTTCTTCAAGTTTTAATAACTTCTCTACGTCTTGTTCTTCTTTAGCAATATATCCTTCATATTTAACAGCAAATGTGACTTGTTCTTTTACTTCATCGCTATAATCATTTGAAACTAAATTATTTTTAATTAATGAATCTAGTGTGATTTCAGGACGTTTTAATAATTCGTATAGACTTACTCCGCTATTTAAATTAACTATTTCTTTTAATGAAGCAGGTATTGTACTTGGGGTAATACGAGTTTCTTTTAGATAATTTAATAATGTTTGAATATTTGATAATTTTTTAAGTAAACGATTATGTTGTTCTTCAGATATTAAACCTACTTGATAACCATAGTCTCTTAATCTAATATCAGCGTTATCATGTCTAAGTAATAAACGATATTCAGCACGTGATGTTAATAAACGATATGGTTCTTTGGTTCCTTTAGTTACTAAATCGTCAATTAAAACACCGATGTATGATTCGTTTCTTTTTAAGATTAGTGGTTCTTTTCCTTGTAATTTAAGTCCAGCGTTAATTCCAGCAATTATACCTTGACCGGCTGCTTCTTCATATCCACTTGTTCCATTAATTTGTCCGGCAGTAAATAAATTATTAATTACTTTTGTTTCTAAAGATGGCTTTAATTGTAAGGGATTGATTGCATCATATTCAATAGCATAAGCATATTTTAATATTTTGGCATGTTCTAATCCAGGAAGACTATGAACCATTAATTCTTGAACATCTTCTGGCATACTTGTTGAAAATCCTTGTAAGTAAATATCATCATAATAAAGACTTTCTGGCTCTAAGAATAATTGATGTCTTTCTTTATCGGCAAAACGGACTACTTTATCTTCAATTGATGGACAATATCTTGGACCTATTCCTTCGGCATATCCACCATACATAGCAGATTTTTTTAAATTCTTTCTAATTATTTCATGAGTTTCAGGAGTGGTATAAACTATGTGACATTTGATTTGTTTATCTTTGTCATATAATGGACCATTATCAAAACTGAATGTCCAATAACAATCATCACCACATTCTTCTTTTAATTTACTAAAATCGATAGTTGAACGATCTAATCTTTGAGGTGTACCTGTTTTTAATCTTTGAATTTCAAAACCATAGGATTTTAAAACATTGCTTAAATTGTTAGAACGTTTTTCACCATGAGGTCCTTCTTCTTTACTAGTACTTCCTACTAATATTTTGCTTCTTAGATATGTTCCTGTTGTTAAAATTAAAGCATCACATAGTATTTCCGTATTATCTGCTAATATTATTCCTTTAATGGTATTATTTTCAACAATTAAATTTTCTACCATTCCTTCAATTATGGTTAAATTTTCAAGTGAGTTTAGAGCTTTTAACATTTCTCTTGGGTATGTTATTTTATCACCTTGAGCACGAAGTGATCTTACTGCTGGACCTTTGGCATTATTAAGCATTTTGATTTGAATATGGGTTTTATCTGCAATTTTACCCATTAATCCACCTAAGGCATCTATTTCACGAACCACTATACCTTTAGCTGTTCCACCTATTGATGGATTGCATGGCATATCGGCTATATTTTTTATATTTGCAGTAACTAATGCAGTTTTTAGACCCATTTTGGCTGAAGCATTGGCTGCTTCACATCCAGCGTGACCACCACCGACAACTATTACATCATATTTCATTTTTATTCCTTACTTTCCTAAACAAAACTTTGAGAATAATTCATCTAATAAGTCATCTTTATATGTTGCACCTATTATTTCACCTAATGTTTCATAGGTATTTTTTAAATCAATTGTGAACATATCGATTGGAACATTCTCATAATTATTATATATATTTTCTATCATATCTTTGGCTTTAGTTATTAATGCGATTTGTCTTGCATTTGAAAGATATGTATAATCTTCTTGTTCAATTTCATTAAGATTAAATAATCTCTTTATTTCATTTTTTAAATTTGTTAATCCTTCATAATTTAAGGTATTACCTGTTATTATGTTATAGTTAGATAACCTCTTTAAATCTATTTTGTTATCTAAATCGTTTTTATTGATAAAGATGATGGATTGTTTTGATTGTAATTCATTGATTGTTTCTAAATCTTCACTAGTTAGTTCTTCATTATTATTTAGAACATAGATAATTAAATCGGCTTCGCCTATCATTTTTAAACTTTTTTCGACGCCTATTTGCTCGACGATATCGTTAGTTTTTCTGATTCCAGCAGTATCGATGATGTTTAATATTATTCCGTCTAAATTTATTTTGCCTTCTACTATATCTCTTGTTGTTCCAGGAATATTTGTAACTATTGCTTTTTCTTCTTCTAATAATGCGTTTAATATACTACTTTTACCAACGTTTGGTTTACCCACTAATGCAACTGAAATTCCATCTTTGATTATTTTACCATTTTTAGAATTGGATAATAACTCATTTATTTTTGAATATACCTTATCTATTAATGGTTTTAATGATTCTTTAGTGTATTTTTCTCCTTCTTCATATTCTGGATAATCTATGTTAACTTCAATATTTGCTTGGATATCCATTATGTCTTTACGGATATCATTTATTTTATTTGATATATTTTTTGTTACTCCATTAATAGCAAGTTTACGTGATTTTTCTGTTTGAGATGATATTAAATCACTGATTGATTCTGCTTCAACTAGGTCTATTCTACCATTTAAAAAGGCTCTTTTGGTAAATTCACCAGGCTCAGCTTGTATGCATCCATTTAATAAAAGTAATTCTAAAATTTTATTGGTTGTAGCAGGACCTCCATGAGAATTTATTTCAACTATATCTTCCATTGTAAATGTTTTTGGAGCTAACATAACTGAAACTAACACTTCATCTATTATTTCTTTATTAAATACAATATGTCCATAATGAATTGTATGGGTTGGAACTTTGGTAAGATCTTTTCCATCAAATAAATTATTAACTATTTTTATGGCATCTGGTCCACTAACTCTTATTATAGAAATGGCTCCAACACCTAAACTTGTAGATATTGCACATATAGTTGAATTCATGGTATCACTCTCTTTCTTTCGTGCGTATTATATCACACTTGAATAATTAAAAAAAGGATTAAATTAAATCAGTTATTTTATGATTTAGATTAATTCCTTTTGTTTTTTCGATGTTTAGGAACAGATATTTTTTTAGTTTTGGAAATTGTACCTTCGTTATAACAATTGTCTAGTGCAACTTTATACATTTTTCCTATTTCAGCTAGTTCTGGATTTTTGTCATTATTGGCTAAGTCTGCAACTCTCCTTGCTTGATGCATTACTTCTTTGGTGTACCATTTTAAATCAAATAGAATGTTTTTTACTAAAAGTTCTTTTTTTAATATTTCAAGAAAATATGAAAATAATTCATTTGTTTCATCAAGATATTTGTTGTTTATTAATTGTTTATTTATTAAGATTAGTTCTTCCCTATTTATTAAATTTCTAAATTTAGTTAAGTCAATAATGCTTTCATCTAAATAAGCATATTTATTTGTAGTAATAGCAAAATAATTATCATCATTAACTCTTATAGTTATAAAATTAGTGTAATGTTTATTATATTTTTTTGATAATGCTTTTAAATAATCATTAGAATTTAGTTTAATATTATAAATTGGTTTTAATATTTGGTATAATTTGAATGCTTCTAGACTTTCTATTTTGGTATAAAGTAAATCATTTGCTTTTTCAAGATAAGATTTGATTGATGATATAAAAAGGTTTACATCATAATTACCGATATTAATTTCATTTAATGTATCTTCTTTTAAAGTGATTGGTTTTAGAATTAATTTCATAATATGGTCCTTCCCTATAGATTCATTATAACATTTTTGGGTAAGAAAAGTGATATTTCATATCTTTCTAATTTTAATAATATAAAAAATAGCAATTTATTAATCACTATTTTCTGCTATTTTTTCTGGCATTACGACTTCTTATTATATCTTCTGATAAATAATCAAATCTTTCTTTATTGCTTAAATAAACACTATTTATTATAGTATTATGTAATTCATCATTTTTTGAAATATCATTCTTATAAATATCTTTAATTTGTTGTTTTATAGTTTCTCTATTTATTTGATTAGGCATTATTGCAAGAATTGATTTTGAGATTTTTTTAATATAATTTTCTATTTCAGGAGTAAAATTTCTTGATAACAAATTTACATTATTTGAATTTTCAACTGGTATTGATACTTTTAAACCAAATTGTTGTTCCATGACCTCATCAAGTATTACTGATGTAACATATTTAGATACAAATCTTAATGCAGAAGGATCATTTTTATTTAGTTTTATATAATTTCTACTTTCTTGATATTCTTCTTTAGTAATTTCCATTACTTCATCAGCATAA
Organism: uncultured Mycoplasmatota bacterium; assembly: GCA_900553855.1. Classification (GTDB taxonomy): domain Bacteria; phylum Bacillota_I; class Bacilli_A; order RF39; family UBA660; genus CAG-533. The sequence goes on from USFG01000001.1 coordinate 33,281, forward strand.
ACTTTGTAAAACTTGTCATTTGTTTCAAAATATAATGCATTTCTAAAAACTTTAAATGGATAATCTCCATATCTACCTAACATAGGTAAAGTGCCTGTGCCATTAGGTATCATTTCTAAATTTTTATAAATAGTTCCGGTTTCAAAATCAACAATCCATTTTTCACCATTTAATATTATTTCTTTTTTAGTCAACTTAGAATCTTCCTTTCATAATTATAATTTATCATTGTTTACTACTTTTTTAAATAATTTTAAAATTATTTATGTATATTTAATGTAAAATTATGTTTTTTATATTGGAATAAGAAAAAAGACCATTATCATGTTACGATAAGGTCTATTTAAATTAATCCTCTGTTGGTTTGATAATAACGTGTCTATTAGGTTCTTCACCTTCGGAAATTGTAGTAATTCCTTTCATATTTGTTAAGCAATTATGAACAATTCTTCTTTCATATGAATTCATATTTTCCATTACTATCTCTTGTTTTGTATTTTTAACTTCTCTAGCTAAATTTTTAGCTAATCTTTCAATGTGAGTTATTTGTTTATCTTTGTAATTTTCAACATCAAGATTTAAATATGGATATACTCCAATTTGATTATATATATATTGTTTGCAAATTGTTGATAAGGCAGTTAAATTTTTACCATCTCTTCCAATTAATATTGAATTATTGTTAGAAAATATTTTGATATTAATTTGTTTTTCTCTAATATTAGTTTCAAATTTAACTTCTAATCCCATATTGTTAATAGTCTCTTCTAAAAATGATTTTATAGCATTTTGAACTTCAGTTAGTTTTACGATTGTAAATTTAACTGTATCACTTTTTAAGAAACCACCTTTGTTAATTTGTTTATGATATAATATTTCATCTTCTGTTACATTTAAATCTGATAAGGCTTTTTCAAATACCTCATTTGCTTTTTTTCCTTCATATGAATATACTTCCACTTTATTTTCTTCCCTTCATTATTATTAAATTTTGAATAACGTTAAATCCATTTGTTACAACCCAGTATAAGGCAATGGCAGTTGGTAAACTAAATGATGCAATTGTTATGAACACTAACATGAAGTATGTCATCATTTTCATTTGTTTATCTTGTTCGGGATTACCACTTGTTTGAGTCATAGTGTTTTTGAATGACAAATATGTTGTTAACATTATTAATAATAGTAACACGATATAGTAGTAATTTCCAGTTCTTAATCCGATTAATGGAGTTATACCTAAGTGGTATGCACCTAAGGTTCCTTCAAAGATTGCTGGAATACGATTTATTGCTTCTAGGAATCCAAAGAATAATGGAAATTGAATTAATGAGATTAAACAACTTCCCATTGGGTTAATATTATATTTTTTGTAAATTTGTAACATTTCGGTACTTTTCATTGTTAATGATTGTTGATCATTTTTGTTTTCATATTTCTTTTCTAGTCTAGCTAGTTCTGGACTTGCTTTTTTCATATTTTCAGATTGTTTCATTGTTTTAGCTGAAAATGGAACTAAGATAAGTCTAATTAATAAGCCAACAATCATTACTGATAAACCATAGTTACCAACAAAATTTCCAATTTTAATAATTAAGTAGGCAAGTGGCATTACAATTAATTGAACCCATAAACCACTATAAGTTTTAGAATCGTAAATTTTGATATTTTCACAATCAGGCAAATCTTCTAATTTAAATTCTAATTTATCTTCATATTGTTTATAAATAGAATTTAAATTATCGTCTGTTGGTTTACATAATATATTTGATGGTAAACTTTGACCTGTTTCTTCATTTATAACTCTTTTGTTATCATTATCTGATAAATATTTAGTACAACCTGTTAATAAGAAACATAAGCTGACTAAAATTATGATGTACTTTTTTTTCATAGTTTCTCCTTTATTACTTTAAGCAAATTATCTTCGATTTGTTTAAAATCTAAAGTATCACACTTTTTCATTATTATTATAATATAGTCATATTCATTTTTAAATACTTTTATATTAGTTCTAATTATTTCTCTTAATATTCTACGATAACGATTTCTTTTATAAGCTTTGCCAAACTTTTTAGCTTGAGTAATTCCAAATCTAGGATTATCTAATTTCTTTTCCTTATAGTAAATTATAAAGAATGGAGAATAGATCTTGGTTCCTGTTTTAATAATATCGTTAAATTCATCAGCGGACTTAATTCGCATTTTAGTATTCATTGTTATTCCTCCTATAGATTAGAATAAAAACCACTTTACGTGGCTACTTACATAATACTTTACGACCTTTACGTCTACGAGATTTTAATATGTTAGAATTTTTTCTAGCAAAGAATCCATGTTTCTTTTTCATTTTTCTATTATTTGGTTGATATGTTCTTTTCATCGTTTGCACCTCCGCTTCATTCGTAATCATAGTATAATATAAGTTAGATAAAAAGTAAAGAAAAAATAGTTTTCCACAAAAAAGTGTGGAAAAGTGGAAAACTTTTAAACAATGTGAAAATAATTTTGTTGATAATGTTGATAAGTTGTTTATATACCGATAAAATGGACTTATTTTTGTGGAAAAGTGTGTGTATAACTGTGTTTAAAAAAATTTTTTATATTTTTTACTTTATTTTTCCACAATCGTGTTTTACAATAGGGGTAGTAAAAACGGAACATCGGGGTGATGGTATGGACAATGAACAATTATGGAATAAATTTTTAACTCAAATTCAAATTAAAATATTACAACCATTTTCTTTCAATAGTTGGCTTAAACCTACGAAATTACTGGGGATAAATGGAAATTCTTGTATTGTAGAAGTAGAAAGTGAATTTCAAAAAAACTTTTTAGCACGTAACTATACTGATTTAATGAGTGAAGTTTTATATGAAATAACTAATGTTAATTATGATTTTGAATTTGTTCTTAAAAGTGATAATCATAAAGAGGAACTACCTCAAAATGATAGAGTAGTTGAAACAAAAAATCTTGGCAAATCCCTAGAAATAGAGCATAAAAAGTTAAATTCCAATTTAAATCCGAAATATACCTTTGATAATTTTATAGTAGGAGATACAAATAGATTTGCCTGTTCATCTGCTCAGGCTGTTGCAGAAAATCCTGGTAAAATATATAATCCTTTATTTATATATGGTAAGAGTGGACTTGGTAAAACTCACTTAATGCATGCAATTGGAAATAGAATTTCTAGTAATTCTGATAAAGTGGTACTTTATGTAACAAGCAGTGAATTTATTGCTGATTTTACGGGAATGCTTCGAAAAGATAAGAATGTTGACAATTATGAGGTTATGAACAATTTTAAAGAGAAATATCGCAACATCGATGTTCTTATTATAGATGATATTCAATTTTTAGCAGGAGCTGATAAATCACAAGATGAATTTTTCCATACTTTTACTGAATTATACGATTCAAATAAACAGATAATAATTAGTTCAGATAGATCACCTGATGATTTGAAATTATTAGAAGAAAGACTTTTAACAAGGTTCAGATGGGGATTAACGGCTAATATTTATCCACCTGATTTTGCATTAAGATGTCAAATTCTTAGAAATAAAATGATGGGGCATGAAGTTGCTAAATTGGTTGATGATAGGGTAATTGAGTATATTGCATCTAATTGTGAGAATGATGTTAGACAGTTAGAAGGCGCTATTAATAGGTTATATGCTTATGCTGCAATTATGGTACCAAATGAGATTAACGTTGATTTTGCAACCGAGGCTTTAAAAGGTTTCCTAGGCACATCAATGTATATAACAAATAATATTCAAAGAATTCAAAGAGCAGTTGCAGAATATTTTAATTTGAGTGTTGAAGATTTAAAAAGTAAAAAGAGGACAGCAAATATTAATTATGCTAGACAAATTGGAATTTATTTAAGTCAAACAACAACAGATGAAACACTTGTTAAGATAGGACTTGAATTTGGAAATAGAGATCATTCAACAGTTATACATGCTTGTGATAAAATAGCTGAAGATATTAACACAAATGGGAAGTTAAAAGATGATATAGAGAACATAAAAAATAAAATTGTTAATTAATGTGGAAAAGATTTAAAATAAAAATTTTAAAGAAAGCCTTTAAAATAAGCACATTTTAGATTTTTCCACAAAATGAACACCATTATTATTATTAAATTAGAAAGAAGGAAATAAAATGAAATTAATAATTGAAAAAAATATTTTATTAGAAAGTTTAAGTAATGTTATTAGAGCTGTGTCTCCAAGAAATATTATACCTATATTAAATGGAGTTATGTTTGATTTAAAAGAAGAAGGTTTATATTTAACTGCGAGTGATAGTGATCTTGTTATAAGAAAATTTATTCCTAGTGAAAATATTAAATCAATTGAAGAAACAGGTAAAATTATTATTCAAAGTAAATACTTATTAGAAATAATAAAGAAAATGCCTAATTCAGATATTAATATTGAGGTTATAGATGGATTAAAAATAATAATCAGTACAGAGAATACAGTTTATAATTTAAATTGTTTGAGTACTGAAGATTATCCTAATATAAATTTAGAAACTGTTAATAACCCAATAGTTTTGAACAGTTCAATTTTAAAAGAGTTGTTTTCACAAACTTTATTTGCTATTTCTACTCAGGAATCTCGACCATTATTAACCGGTTTAAATATTAGAATTAATGGTAATGTGATGGAATGTGTTACAACTGATAGTTATAGACTTGCTAAGAAGACAATTATTTTAGATGCAGATTATGGAACATACGATATTGTTGTTCCGGGAAAAAATATTCAAGAATTTGATAAGATATTAACTGATGAAGAGAATGTAAAGATTAATTTATTTAGTAATAAGTTATTATTTGAATATAATGGTTATTTATTTCAAACTAGTTTGCTTAGTGGACAATATCCTAATACATCTAATTTAATACCAACAGATTTTGAGTATATTTTAACTACTAATTTAGAAAATTTTTATGGTGCAATTGATAGAGCGGCGTTACTTACACAAAATAAGGATAAAAACTTAATTAATATGAAAACAGCAGGAAATGAGCTTGTTATTACTTCATTTGCTAGTGAAATTGGTAAATCTGAAGAAAGTGTTGCTATTTCAAAAAATAATGATAAGGATATTACAATTTCTTATAGTGCTAAATATATGCTTGATGCATTAAAGACTTTAAATGATGATGAGTTAATTATATTAATGAATGGTGATTCTAAACCAATAATTTTAAAAAATGCTAAAGATGATAGTTTAATTCAGTTGATTTTACCAATTAAAACTTATTAAAATTTGATTTTTATAGAAAAGTGGATTTTAAATAATTCGCTTTTTTTATTTTTTAAATTTTTTCGACAAATTTCGGCATATTTCGACAAAATGTTATGATTTAATATACGACTAAAGAGGGGGTGAGTAGTTTGAAAAGTTATAAGATTACAGAAAATACATTAGCGATTGTACCATTAAGTAAAAGGAAAACAGTTGTATATGAAAATCATGATTATTTTATTTTGGATAAGAATGTATCATCAGTTATTAATGAAAATTGCGAATATTATGGAAGCAGTATTGATGGAAGATTAAAAGGTACTTACGCTATGCTTGGTTTTGGTTATAAGGCTCCAATTGTTATGTCTGAACAAGATAATATGATATTTTTTCCAACATGTTCTCCTAGATTAAAAGAATGTTCTTGGATTAATTTAGGAAATATTAAAAAAATAGTTCCGGATGATGAAAAAACAACTATTCAGTTTTTAAATGATGAAGAAATAAATATAGATGCAACTTATAATATAATAAGAAATCAGTACTTTAAATCTTTATCGTTAGATAATGCATTAAAAAATAGAAAAAAAGATAAATAATTGTTTTAAGCAACCTTAAAATGTGGTATAATGAAATAGGTATAGGTACTTTAGAATATACCTATTTTGTTCTATATGACTTTAAAGAGGGTTTAAAATGAAAATCACTAATTTGAAATTAACAAATTTTAGAAATTATGAAAAATTAAATTTACATTTTTCGAATTATAAAAATATTATAATTGGAAATAATGGATTAGGTAAAACAAATATAGTTGAAGCTATATATTATTTATCAATAACTAAATCATTTAGAACTAATAATCAAGAGGTGTTAATAAGAGAAAATAGTGATTTTGCCGTAATTGAAGCAACTGTACTTAACAAAATAAAGAATAAATATAGGGTTGTTATAACAAAGGATGGAAAGAAGATTAAAATTGATAATCAAGAAATAACTAAATTATCAGATTATATATCTAAAGTTAATGTAGTTCTTTTTAATAGAGAAGATATGAAGTTAATTAAAGATAATCCTTCAGTACATCGAAAACTAATTAATATGGATTTGTCTGGTTTTAATAATAATTATTTACGACTGCTTAGTTTATATAATAAGATTCTTAAGCAAAGAAATAGTTATTTGAAGATTTTGAAAAATAAAATGGCTGATTATGATGATTATTTAGACATTATAACTAATAAGTTAATTGAAGTTGGACTCCAAATTAATAAGATAAGATTTGATTATATTAGTGAAATTAATTTATATTTGAATCATATTTTTAATAAATCGGTAAAAAAAGGTGATCTTTATTTAAAATATGTGTCTAATTATAATGAAAAGAGTTATGATGATTTGTTAAGGGATTATAAGAAATCTTTTAATAGGGATGTAAATTATGGTGTAACTAATATAGGTGTTCATTTGGATGATTATATTTTTGAGCTAGATGGAAAACTGGCAAAAGAATATTTATCTGAGGGAGAGCAAAAGAGTGCAGTTATTGCATTTAAATTATCTGAGGTGAAGTATTGTATGAATAAGATGAATACAACACCGATTTTAATTTTGGATGATTTATTTAGTGAACTTGATGAGAAAAAGATTAATAAAATTATTGGTTCATTTAATAAGAATTTTCAAATTTTTATAACGACAACAGATATTAAGCATTTAAATAAGAAATTGCTTACTGATTGCACATTAATTAAGTTAACAGAAAAGAAAGTAGAGGTTATAGATTATGAATAGTAATGATGAATATAATGAAAGTGATATTCAGGTTTTAGAAGGTTTAGAGGCTGTTAGAAAAAGACCGGGAATGTATATTGGTACTACTGATATTAAGGGATTACATCATTTAGTATGGGAAATAGTAGATAACTCAATAGATGAAGCTCTTGCAGGTTATTGTAAAAATATTGAAATTATAATTAATAAAGATAATTCCATAACTGTTAAAGATGATGGTCGTGGTATTCCAGTTGGAATTCATCCAAAAACTGGTATTTCAACGGTTGAAACAGTTTATACAGTATTACATGCTGGTGGTAAATTTGGTGGCGGAGGATACAAGGTATCTGGTGGTTTACATGGTGTAGGTGCATCTGTTGTTAATGCGCTATCAAAATGGGTTACTGTTACTGTTTATAAAGATTGTAAGATTTATGAGGCAAAATTTGTAAATGGTGGAAAAATAGCTCAAAAATTAACTGTAATTGGTGAATGTGAACCTAATAGAACAGGTACAACTGTTAGTTTTAAACCAGATCCAGATATTTTTGATACTGATGTATATGATTATGAAACTTTAAAAGTAAGAGTTAGAGAACTTGCATTTTTAAATAGAGGTTTAAAAATTACTTTAAGAGATGATAGAGATGATGAAGATACTACTGGTGATTCTTTCCATTACGAGGGTGGAATTAGTGAGTATGTTAGATTCTTAAATCAAAATAAAACTCCTATCCATGAAGATATAATTCATTTACAGGGTGAAGAGGATGGTGTATTCTTCGAAGTTGCAATGCAATATAACGATGGGTACACTGACAATATTTACTCTTTTGTAAATAATATTAATACTCATGATGGCGGAACTCATGAAGAAGGTGTAAGAAGAGCATTAACAAGGGTAATTAATAATTATGCTAGAAAGATTAATGCTTTAAAGGAAAAGGATGATTCTTTAACTGGTGATGATGTTAAGGAAGGATTAACTATGATTGTTTCTTGTAAACATCCAAATCCACAATTTGAAGGACAGACAAAAGGTAGACTTGGTAATTCTGAGGTAAGAAAACTTGCTGATAGTGTTTTCTCTAAAGGTTTTGAAAGATTTTTAATGGAAAATCCTCAAGATGCAAAGATTATTATTGATAAATGTATTTTAGCATCTCGTGCAAGACTTGCTGCTAAGAGGGCTAGAGAAACAACTAGAAAAAGTGATTTAGCAATTACAAATTTCTTTGGTAAATTATCTGATTGTAAGAGTAAAGATCCTAGTATTTCAGAAATATTTATAGTCGAGGGAGATAGTGCCGGTGGTTCTGCTAAAAAGGGTAGAGATTCAATGACTCAAGCAATTCTTCCACTTAAAGGTAAAATTTTAAATGTAGAAAAAGCTAGACTTGATAAAGCACTTGGTAATGAAGAAATTAGAACTATTATTACTGCATTTGGTACTGGTATTGGCCAAGAATTTAATTTAGATAAATTAAGATATCATAAAATTATTATAATGACTGATGCCGATGTCGATGGTGATCATATTCGTGTACTTTTATTAACTTTATTTTATCGTTTCTTTAAGCCTATTATAGAAGCTGGACATGTCTATGCTGCTCAACCTCCTCTTTTTAGAATTCAGCATGGTAAAATTAGAAAATATGTATTAACTGAAGATGAATTAGATAAATATTTAAATACATTACCTGATAATGTGAGGGAAAAAGCACAAATAACTCGTATGAAAGGTTTAGGAGAGATGGATGATGAAGAATTAAATGAAACAACAATGGATATTAATAAACGAGTTTTAAGACAAATTTCTTTGGATGATGCTATTTTGGCTGATCAAATTTTTACTCAATTAATGGGTGATGAGGTTGAACCTAGACGTCAATTTATAGAAGAAAATGCAAAATATGTAGATAATTTAGATATTTAGGAGGTGTTTTGATATGAATAATGAAGAAAATGAAAATATAATTGATACTACAAACGTAGATACTAATGAAGATTTAGTTACTCATGAAGAAATAGTTGATGATAATATTAAGATAAATAATGATTCAACTGATGATTTTAGTGGTGTATTTCACGAAAGAGATTCTAGAGATGTTAATAATATTGTTACTGAGGTCAAGGATTCGTTTTTAAGATACTCTATGAGTGTTATTACATCTCGTGCTCTACCAGACTTAAGAGATGGTTTAAAACCTGTTCACAGACGTATTTTATGGTCTATGTATGAGGAAGGTAATACTCCTGATAAACCTCATAGAAAATCAGCTACAACTGTTGGTAATGTTATGGGACATTATCATCCACATGGTGACTCTTCAATTTATGAAGCAATGGTAAGACTTGCACAGGATTTTAGTCAAAGATATATTTTAGTTGATGGACACGGAAACTTTGGTAATATCGATGGAGATGGAGCAGCTGCTTACCGTTATACCGAGGCTCGATTATCTAAATTATCACTTGAATTACTAAGAGATATTAATAAAGATACTGTTGATTTTATGCCTAACTTTGATGCGACTTTAAAGGAACCTAAGGTTTTACCTAGTAAATTTCCAAATGTTTTGGTAAATGGTTCAATGGGTATAGCTGTTGGTATGGCTACTAATATTCCTCCTCATAATTTAGGGGAAGTAATTGATGGATGTGTTGCTTATATTGATAATCCTGATATTGATACTTTAGGTTTAATGCAATATATTAAAGGACCTGATTTTCCAACTGGTGGTATTATTTTAGGAAATTCTGGTATTAAACAAGCTTATGAAACTGGTAGGGGAACGCTTACTATTAGAAGTAGAGCGGAAATTGAGGAAAAGGGAACGCATTCTAATATTGTTATTACTGAAGTTCCTTATGGCATTAATACTAGTGAACTTAAAAATAAAGTGGCTGAACTTGTTCATAACAAAATTATTGATGGTATAACTGATTATCACACTGATTTAAAGAATGGAGTTAAAATTACTATTACTTTAAAGAAGGATGCTAATGCACAGGTTGTTTTAAATAAATTATTTAAGCATACTCAATTTCAAGTTAATTATAGTATTATCTTTTTAATGCTTGATCAGGGTGTTCCACGTACTTTGGGATTAAAATCTATTATTTCGAAGTATATAGATCATCAAAAAGAAGTTATTATTAGAAGAACTAAGTTTGATTTGAAAAAGAGTGAGGCTAGAGTTCATATTTTAGAAGGTTATAAGATTGCTCTTGATAATATTGATGAGGTTATTAAGGTTATTAAGACATCTGAAACTGATGAAATTGCTAAAAAAACTTTGATGGATAGATTTTTCTTATCTCAAATTCAAGCTGAAAATATTCTAGAATTAAAGTTAAGACGTTTAACTGGTTTAGAAAGAAGTAAGATTGAAGAGGAATTAAAGTCATTATTAGAACTAATTGAGGAATTGAAATCGATTTTAGCTAGTGAAGAAAAAGTTTTAAACATTATAAAACAAGAATTATTAGATATTAAGAATAGATATTCTGATGATAGACGTACTTCTATTGATATGACTGCTATTGATTATATTGAAGATGAATCTTTGATTCCAAATGAAAATATAGTTATTTCTTTAACATCTAAAGGATATATTAAGAGAACTACTTCTGAAACTTATAAGATTCAAAATAGAGGTGGTGTAGGTGTAAAGGGAATGTCAACTAACGAGGAAGATTATGTCGAGTATATGTCAAATTTAATGTCTCATGATTATGTATTATTATTTACTAATAAGGGTAAGGTTTATAAGATTAAAGGATATGAAGTTCCTGAATTTAGTAGAACTTCTAAGGGATTACCAATTATTAATTTATTACAAATAGATAAAGATGAATATGTGACTTCAATGCTTACTTATTCTAGAACTGATAGTGCTAAATATTTATTATTTGCTACTAAGAAGGGTATCGTTAAGAAGACCGCTATTGAGGAATTTGATAATATTAGAAAATCTGGTAAGATTTGTATTAGTTTAAGAGATAATGATGAATTGATTGGCGTTAAGAAAACTGATGGTGAATGTGATGTTGTTCTTGCTTCATCAGCTGGTAGAGTTGTATTATTCAATGAATCTGATATTAGAATGATGGGTAGAACTGCTTCTGGAGTTAAAGGAATTAATCTTGGTGATGAGTTATGTGTTGGAGTTGAAACTACTAAGGAATCTGATAATATTGTAATTGTTACTGAAAAAGGTTATGGTAAATTAACATTAGTTAGTGAATTTAGAAAAACTAGTAGAGGTAGCAAGGGAGTTAAGGCTTTAAATATTACTGATAAGAATGGTGGTATTGCTGCAATTAAACGTGTAGAAGATAATTGTGATTTAATGATTATTACAAATGAGGGTATTATTATTAGAATTCCTCTTGATCAATTAAGTCAATTAGGTAGAGTTACTCAAGGAACTAGACTTATTAATCTAAAAAATGATCAAAAAGTAGCAGCTATAAGCTTAATTTTAAAGAATAATGATGAAAATATCGATATAAATGAGTAATTTATATCGTTTTTCTTTTGATTTAAAAAGTTTTCCACATTCTTTTTTCTTCTCAATATATAAATTTTAGTTATATATTTATTAACATTTTATTTATATAGTTTATAAAATTATTTCCCTGGAAATAATTTTTTATTAATCTAATAATTATATGATCTTTTATTATCCTTTTCAAAAGTTATTAACATTATTTTAATTATTTATGTTTCACGTGAAACTTGTGTTATATATAAGTAGTAATAAATATACTTATTAAGTTTCACGTGAAACATATATGATTTTTATAGTATTTATTGTAAAATTATTTCCCGGGAAATAATTTGTTCGATTTTGCTTTGATTAAGACACTTAATTTTATATTTTTAGATTAATTATTATAATTATAATTTTTTTATATAATGAATAATTATTTTTTTATTATATTATTTGTATTTTTGAAATTTTAACTATATATTCTATTGTTATGTTTCACGTGAAACTTTATTTTTGTTTAGATCTATTAAATTATTATTTCTTTCTTAATAGTACTTTTATTTACTAAAATTATATTTAATTTAAATACATATCATATTTTTAACTCATTATTTTTTAATTTGTATATAAGTTTCACGTGAAACTTATGGATATTATTTTTATTTTTTATGATTCAGATAACTAAATTTGTTTATAAATGTTCTTGTTATGTTTCACGTGAAACATATTATTTTAATTTATTGATTGATTTGCTATTTATTGCAATTATAATTAACTTATATTATTTTATATGCAATTTTGTTTTATATTCTTAATGTTATTAACATTATTTTTATTTTTTTATATAAGTTTCACGTGAAACATCAAAGATTATTGTTTTTAATATAATGTAAATTATTTTAGTTATTTAGTGAAATTATTTCCCGGGAAATAATTTGAGAGTTTATTTATAAAAAATTATTTTTGTTTTATTTAACAATTTCAAAATATTATTTACTAGATATTAATTTATCTTTTCTTAATATATTAATTAATTTTAATATTTAATTATTTTTAAATCATAATTATATATTTTGTAATGTTTCACGTGAAACTTATGTTTTTTTATATATAGTCTTTTTAATAATTATTTATGATTCAAATATTTAAATTTACTTATATAAATGTTTATATATTATTTTTTAAGTTAAATTAATAATAATTTATACTGATAAAATAATTTATTTATATATGTTCTTATTATGTTTCATGTGAAACATAATATTTTATTTTATTGGTTGATTTGTTGTTTGTAGCATTTAAATATAACTTATATTATTTTATATACAATTTTGTTTATATTTTTAGAGTTATTAACATTATCTTTATTTTTTATATAAATTTCATGTGAAACATCAATGATTACTGTTTTTTATATAATATAATATAAATCATTTCATTTATTTAGTAAAATTATTTCCCGGGAAATAATTTGTTTGATATTTAATTATTAATTCTTATATCTATTGTGTGGTAATTAATGATTTTATTATTATTTTAAATATTTTAAAAGTTTTCCACATTATTTTCTTGTTATCTATTAATTGTTGTGGTATATTATATTTGTGCAATGTGTATGTAATAACCTGGTCAGATTAGGAATAAAGCAGCCATATTTACCTCTACGCATGTGCACTTTTTTTATTTGAAAAGAGGTAGTTATTTATGCCGGATAAAGTATATAAATTATTATTAAAGTTATCTAGAAAGGCTATTAAACATAATGAGGTCCCAGTAGCTGCTGTTTTAGTTGCTGATGGTAAAATTGTTTCATATGCATATAATAAACGTCATAAAAGTAATTGTGTATTTGATCATGCGGAAATTATTGCTATTTCAAGGTATTCAAAAAAAATTAATGAATGGCGATTAAACAAATGTTCGCTGTATGTTACAATTGAACCATGTGAAATGTGTAAGCTTTTTATTCGCGAAAGTAGAATAAGTAATGTGTATTATTTATTTGAAAAAAGTTTGAATAAGAAGATGTTTTATAAAACTGATTTTTTTAAAATTGATAATGATAATTTTAGAAATGAATATAAAAAAATAAGTGATTTATTTTGGAAAAATAAGAGATAAATGGTATAATTAGTAGTGGATGGTGATTTTAATGGCATACAAGGTTTTATATAGGAAATATCGACCTGATTCTTTTGAAAACTTATATGGACAAGAGGCTATAAAAAAATTACTTTCGGAATCAATTGTTTTAAATAAGGTATCTCATGCATATTTATTTCATGGTCCTAGAGGTACAGGAAAAACTAGTACTGCTAAGATATTTGCTAAAGCAATTAATTGTGAAAATAATATAGATGGTAATCCTTGTAATAAATGTAATAGTTGTATAAATTTTAGTGAATCACCTGATATAATCGAAATAGATGCTGCTAGTAATAATGGTGTCGATGAAATAAGAAATTTACGCGATAGTGCTAAAATACTGCCAACTTTTTCAAAATATAAGATTTATATTATTGATGAGGTTCATATGTTATCTGGTAGTGCTTGGAATGCTTTTTTAAAGACATTAGAAGAACCACCTAGTCATGTTATATTTATTTTAGCTACAACTGAATTGCAAAAAATTCCTCTTACTATTTTGTCAAGATGCCAACGATTTTCTTTTAAGAAATTGACTTCTGATATTATTGTTAGTAATATATTAAGAATTTCTAAATTAGAAAATATTGAAATTACTGATTCTGCTGCTAATTTAATTGCTGAACTTGCTGATGGTGCAATGAGAGATGCTTTAAGTATGCTTGATCAATTGTCTAAAGAGAATGTTTTAATTGATGATAAACTTATTGGTGATACTTTTGGTTTTGTTGGATCAAAGGATGTAGAGAAGATTTTTGAATTATTAAATGATGCTTGTTATGACGATGTTAACGCTATATTTAATGAATATGGTGATAAGGGTTTGAATATTAATTTATTTGTCAATAAAATTATTGCTTATATTTTTGATTTAGAAATGAAAATTGTTAATGGTATGAATTATCCAATTGCTGTATGTGATTTAAAAAATATGGCTTTTGATTTATCAAATGTTTTTGGCAAAAAGAATTCTTTAGATTTAATTAAAATTATCTTGTTTAGTTATTATCAAAAATGTAAAGTTGATAATTGTGATAAAATAAAAATTACCGACAAGTCAAGTGATAATGAGATATTTGACAAAAATATAAATAAAGTTGACAATTTATCAATTGACAAATTAGTAAATAATTTAGAACAAAAAAGTAATGTTAAAGAGGAAACAAAAGTTGAGGTTAGCAATAGTTTAGATAATAAAGAAGATACTTCAAATGTTGTTATAAATGCTAGTAGTTCTAAAAAGAAAATAAATGACGAATTTATTAAAATTAGAATAAATAATTCTTATGTTAATGCTAGTCGTGATTGTAAAAAAGAATTTACTGAATTATGGAATAAATTTTTAAATGATATTGAATTTGAAAATAATCATGATTTATTAAATTTGATTGAAAATGTAAGTATTGAAGTTGTTTCACCAACAAATGTTATTTTTGCTAATAAGTCCCAATCGACAGTTTTATTATTTAATGAAAGCTTAGATTTGATTGAAAATGCTTTTAATAAAGCATGTAAAAATAAAAAAAGTTTTATTTGTTTAACACTTAATGATTGGAATATCGAAAAAAATAGATATATGGAATTACTTAAAAATAATCAAAATAATTTTGTATATATAGAAGAAAAAGATGATATAATTAATGAAGATGATGTGAATTTATCAGTATCAATTGCAAATGATTTGTTTGGTGATTCGCTATTAGAAGTTAAATAAGAAAGAGGAATGATATTATGAATATGCAAAAATTAATGCAAGAAGCACAAAAAATGCAAAGAGTTATAACTGAAAAACAGGAAGAAATTTTTAAAACAAATTATGAAGGTAAATCTGGTTTTGTTACTGTTGTATTAAGTGGTAAGAAAGAAATGGTTTCTATAAAAATAGATACTCCATCTTTAACTGATGCTGAAGATATTGATGCTTTACAAGATATGATTAAAATTGCTCATAATGAAGCAGTTTCTAAAATTGATAAGGACGTAGAAGTTAAACTTGGAGCATATGCTAAAGGTTTAAATGGTTTGATGTAATGATTTATCCTAAGGAACTAGAAGAATTAATTGAGTATTTTAAAAAGTTACCGGGAATTGGTGAGAAGTCTGCTGAAAGACTTGCAATTTCATTACTTGATTTTTCAGAAGATGATATAAATTTATTTACAAAATGTATAATGGATGGAAAAAAGAATTTACATCCTTGTCGTATATGTGGAAATATAACTTCTGGTGATGTATGCTCAGTTTGTGATAATGATTATAGAAATAAAAATTTGATATGTGTTGTTGAAGATTTTAAAAGTATATTTGCTTTTGAAAAAATGGGAAAGTATCAAGGCGTTTATCATGTCTTAGGTGGATTAATTTCTCCTATTGATGGGATTGGACCTGATGAACTTAATATTGATAGTTTAATTGAACGTTGTGATAATGATGATGTTGAACTTGTGATTGCATTAAAGCCTACAATTGAGGGTGAGACTACAACACAATATATTAAAAAATTACTAGAAAAAATGAATACTAAAATTTCAAGATTATCTTACGGTTTACCAGTTGGTACAGAACTTGATTATTTGGATTCATTAACATTAGAAAGGGCATTTGAAGATAGAAAAAATATTGCATAAATTTAAATAAGAATAATATAATTTATTGTGATAAACATGTTATTAAAATTACTGAAAAAAATTTGTTATTCATTTTTGATGATTTATAGTTTTGACATAATTCTTAGTGGTTTTAATGTTGTTGTACCAATTAATTTGATTACTGTCTTGGTGGTATTTTGTTTAGGATATCCGGGTTTAATTATGATTGCTTTATCTTTTCTACTTTTAATGTAGATTTTGAGTATGAAGGAAGAAAACATAAAATATTTATCAAATGTAATAGATGAGAATAAACTTTCTCATGCTTTTTTAGTTGAATCAAATAATTATGAAGATGTTATGAATAGTGTTTTTAAATTGTTTTTAGAAAAGAAAATGATATTTAATATTGATGATATTGAGAATAATATTTCAGTTAGAATTTTAAGACCTATTGATAATTTAATTGATAAAGATCAAATTTTAAATTTACAAGAATTTTTATCTACAATGTCTTTTGATGGGTATTATAAATTATTTTTTATTTTGAATGCTGGTTTAATGAATGAACAATCCGTTAATAAATTATTAAAAGTTTTAGAGGAACCTAATGAGAAAGTTGTTGGATTTTTAATTAGTGATAATTCAAATGAGTTATTGCCAACATTGATAAGTAGATGTCAAGTATTAAAAAATGATATAGATGCTAGTAATGTTGAAGTAGATGAAGATATTTTTAATAATTTATGTAAATTTAAAAATTTCAATTTTGAGGATTATATAAAATTTAAAGTTGTTGTGTCAAAATTAGATAAAGTAGTAATTAATAACTTATTTTTAAAATATTTAGCGTATTTAGATAATGAAAATGATATTTTTTATTTGAAGGTAAATGATTTTTTAAATAATATAAGATATAATGTTAATATTGATTTGGCACTTGATAAACTATATTTTGAGAGTTTAGAATAAATTTTTATTTTGAAAGGAGTGATAAAATGGTTGTTGGAGTTAAATTTAAAGATACTGATAAGTGTGTTTATTTTGATTCAAATGGAATTGAATTAAAAAAGGATGATTATGTTATTGTTCAGTCTGATAATGGTACTTTATTTGGAAAGGTATTTAATATTTATAATGAAGAAAATAATAATGATTTAAAAAATATTGTTAGAATTGCTAGTAAAAAGGACTATGATATGTATTTAAAGAATTTGGCTGATGCTAAAGAAGCACTTGATATTGTTAAATGTTCGGCTAAAAATTTAGGATTAAAAATGCAATTTGTAGATTCAAGTTTTAATTTTGATCGTACTCAATTATTATTTAACTTTGTTTCTGATGAAAGAATTGATTTTAGGGAATTAGTTAAGATACTTGCTGGTAAATATAAAACTAGAATTGAATTACATCAAATTGGTATTAGAGATAAAGCAAGAAAAATTTCTGGTTTAGGTCCTTGTGGTAGACCTTTGTGTTGTGGTAGTTTTTTAAATGAACTAGAAACAGTTGGTATTAATATGGCTAAAAATCAAAATATTGCTTTAAATCCTTCTAAAATAAATGGTGCTTGTGGAAGATTATTGTGTTGTTTAGCATATGAAGATGAAAATTATAGTTATTATAGAAGTTTGCTTCCAAAAATTGGTAGTGAAGTTATTTATGAAGGAAAGAGTTATAAAGTTTTAACTATTAATGTTTTAAAAATGTCATATGTGATAAATGTTGATGGTGATTTAAAAGAAATTGTAGTTGATAATTATGAAAGAAATTAATGATTTATATGATTATGGTTATAAGATAGTCCAAAAATCGGATTATTTTAAATTTTCTTTAGATTCGATGTTACTTGCCAATTTTGTCAATATTAATATGGCAGATAGTAAATTACTTGATTTTTGTACTGGTAATTGTCCAATACCTATTATTTTGTCTAATTCAATTAAAAATATAGTAGCGTTTGAAGTTCAAAAGGAAATATATGAATTAGGGGATGAATCTTTAACGTTAAATAACATAAATAATGTGAAATTAATTAATGATGATATTAAAAATATTGGTAATTATTATGAAGAAGGATATTTTGATATTATTACTTGCAATCCACCTTATTTTAAAGTGATTGGTTCTTCTAGAATAAACGATAATAGTGTTAAAGCAATTGCTAGACATGAAATACTTATTAAATTAGAAGATATTGTTTCCCTTGCTTATAAATTTTTAAGAGATAAAGGTAAACTTTATATTGTTTATCGTCCAGATAGATTAATGGAACTTCTTAAGTTGTTTGATAAATATAAGTTTGGGGTTAAGAAATTGCAATGTTGTTATAATAATAGTGATAGTTTATCTTCAATGATTTTAATTGAAGCGATGAAAAATGGTCATGATGATTTAAAAATATTGGCGCCACTTTATACAGAAAATTATAGGAGGTAGTAATGAAATTAATTGTTGGTCTTGGTAATCCTGGAAAAGAATATGAAAATACTAGGCATAATATTGGCTTTTGGGCATTAGATAATTATTTAGATAATGTTTCTTTTAAGCATGATAAATTAGCAGATGTATATAAAGATAATTCAGTTATATATATTAAACCAAATACCTTTATGAATTTATCTGGAGAAGCTGTTAAATATTATATGAATTATTTTAAAATAGATAAAAAGGATTTATTAGTTATTCAAGATGATCTTGATTTGCCTTTAGGAAAAATAAGAGTTAAAAATAATAGTTCTGCTGGTGGTCATAATGGGATTAAAAGTATTATTAATGAAATTGGTAGTAATGAATTTTTAAGATTAAAAGTTGGTATTTCTAAAAATAGTAAAGATATTGTAGATTATGTATTAGGAAAATTTTCTAAGGAGGAAAGGGAAGTTTTAAATAATTCTTGTAATGTGATTAATAGTGTTATAAAAGATTTTATTAATGATGTTGATGTAGAAAAATTAAAAAGTAGGTATAATTAAAATGGATTTTTTAGATAAAATATTTGATGAATTTAATAATAATTCTATTTCAGGATTAACTGATGAATTAAAAGGATTATATATTAAATATTTATGTAATAAATTTAAGAAAAATGTAATAGTTGTAACTAATTCTTTATATCAAGCAACTAATTATTATAATTTAATTAATAACTATTTTGAAAATAGTTACTTTTTTCCTATGGATGATTTTATAACTACAGTTCTTACGACTTCTTCACCTGATTTAATGGTTAAAAGATTAGAAACTTTGTCTTTAATAAGTAATAACAATGAAAATAAGATTGTTGTTACTAATTTAGAAGGATTTTTAAAGTTTGTTCCTAAAAAAGATAATATTGTAAATCAGGATATTGTTATTAAAATAAATGATAATTTTAAACGTACTGATTTAGAAGATAAATTATTTCAATATGGTTATAATAAGACAAGTATAGTTACTTCAACTGGAGAATATTCTGTTAGAGGATTTATAATTGATTTATTTCCGTATAATTATGATAAACCAATAAGAATTGAATTTTTTGGTGATGAAATAGATAGTATTAAAAAGTTTGATGAAGAATCTCAGCTATCTACCGAAAATATTAGTGGTGTTACTATTAAGCCTTATAAGGAAAATGATTTAGAATCTGACTCAACTTTATATGATATTTTAGATAATCCGATAGTTGTTAAGATAGATTCTGATAATATTAAGAAATCTTATCTTGAATTACAAAACCAAATTCTTGAGTATAAAGAATCTAATAATATTGATATTAATCATAAATATATGGCAAATTTAGAAGATATTTATATTAAAGATGAATATGAACTTAATAATTTTGATAATAGTAAAAGTTTGAAGGTTAGTTCTCAATCAATAGATAATTTTAATTCTAATTTAGAGAATTTACAATTTTTTATTAATCATCGTAAAAATAGTATGATTACGTTTCTGGCAATAAGATCTAAGGGATTAAAAGAAACTTTAAGTAATTTATTTGATGTAAGTATTGATAAAAATTATTTCCTGGGAAATATTTATTTTATAGATTATAAGATAAATCATGGTTTTGTATTTGATAAATATATTGTTATTTCGGAAAATGATATTATTGGAAGTAATTTTAGTGCTTCTTATTATAATCCGATTAAGATAGGTCGTAAGATTAAGGATTTTAGTGATATTAAACCGGGAGATTATGTTGTTCATAGGGCACATGGTATTGGTATTTATGGTGGTGTAGTTAATTTAGTTAAAAATGGTTTTAATAAAGACTATATTGTTATAAAGTATGCTGGTAATGACAAGGTATATATTCCTGTTGAAAAGATTAGTTCTATTTATAAATATGCTGATGCCGGTAGTGGAAGTCAAAAAATTAATTCTTTAAATTCTTTATCTTGGGCTAAAGCTAAAAGAAAGGTTCAAAGTAAAATTAAAGATATTTCTGATGAACTTATTAAGCTTTATTCAGAAAGAAAGAAGATTACTAGTCCGGTATTTAATGAGATGCCTGAAGAAGTCATGTTTGCTAGTGATTTTGAATATGTAGAGACTTCTGATCAGTTAAGATGTATTAATGAAGTATTAAATGATTTGGCAAGTAAGAAACCAATGGATAGATTGCTTTGTGGTGATGTAGGTTTTGGTAAGACTGAAGTTGCATTTAGAGGAATTTTTAGAACTGTTATTAATGGATATCAAGCAGCTTATTTATGTCCTACTACGATTTTATCTAAACAACAATATGAGAATGCCTTAAAAAGATTTAGAAATTTTCCGATTAGAATTGAAATTGTTAATAGATTTACAAGTATTAATGATTTTAAAAGAATTACTAAGGACTTGGAAGATGGTAAAGTAGATATTTTATTTGGAACTCATAAATTATTTAATGAAAATATAAAATTTAAAAAATTAGGACTTCTTGTTGTTGATGAGGAACAACGATTTGGTGTTAGTCAAAAAGAAAAAATTAAAGAAATGTGTACAAGCATTAATGTATTAACTTTATCTGCAACGCCTATTCCTAGAACTTTGAAAATGGCAATGAGTGGACTTAGAGATTTATCAATTTTGGATACTGCACCTGTGGATAGATATCCAATTCAAACTTATGTGGCTCAAGATAATGATTTCTTGGTTAAAGAGGCTATTTATAAAGAGTTAAGTCGAAAGGGACAAGTTTACTACTTATTTAATAATGTTGAAAAGATAGAAGATGAAGTAAATAAATTACAGGGAATGGTTCCTGAAGCACGTATTTGTTTTGCTCATGGTAAGATGGATAAATCTCATTTGGAAAAGATAATTGATGATTTTGTTAACTATAAATTTGATATTTTAGTTTGTACGACAATAATTGAAACTGGTATAGATATATCGAACGTTAATACATTGATAATAAAAGATGCTCAAAACTTTGGATTAAGTCAGTTATATCAAATTCGTGGTAGAGTTGGTAGAACAAATAAGATTGCTTATGCTTATTTACTTTATAATAATAGTAAAATTATAAGTGAGGTTGCTGAAAAGAGATTGAATGCGATTAAAGAATTCACTGAACTAGGTAGTGGTTATAAAATCGCTATGAGAGATTTATCTATTAGAGGTGCTGGAGATTTACTTGGTAGTGAACAGGCAGGATTCATAGAAACTGTTGGTATTGATTTATTTACTAAGATGGTGGAAGAGGCTGTATCTGAAATAAATGGTAATCCGATTAAAGAAGATGACAGTGATAAATCATTGATTGATGTAAATACTCATATTGATGAAGACTATGTTCAAGATGAAAGTGTAAGAATTGAAATTCATCAATTAATTAATTCAATTTCAGATAAGGAAAGTTTATTAAGAGTTAAAAGTGAATTAGAGGACCGTTTTGGAAAGTTAGATGAAAAGATAATTATTTATATGTATGAAGAATGGTTTGAAAAATTAGCTATGAAATTAAACATTAATAAAGTTGTTCAAAATAAAAATTTTGTTGAATTATATATTCCTAGTGATATTTCTAATAAAGTTAATGGTGAAAAACTATTTATGGTTTTATATAGTATTAATCCTAAGTTAAGTTTAAGATATTTTAATAAAGAGATAATTATTAAACTTAATTTATTTAATTTAGATAAGCATTATGTTTATTATTTAGTGCCAGTTTTAGAAGAAATAATTAATGAGGTAGAATAAAATTTTGAAATTATTGCAAACTAGTATTAGTGGTATATGTGAACAATGAATATGTAAGAAAAATAGATGAATTAGGTAGAATTGTTGTGCCTAAAGAATTAAGAAATAATCTTAAAATACAAGATAATGAGAATGTACTTATAACGCAAAAAGATGACAATATTTGTATTTCTAAATATTCTTATTTGGAAAATTATAGTAAATTTTTAAATGATATTTGTACACTTTTTAATTTAATTTATGGTTATGAATTTGTTATTAAAGATAAAGATAATGTTGTATATTCCAATTATAAGAATATTATTAAAATTAGTTTAGATAGTCAAATTATTGTTAATTCGGTAAATATTGGTATAATTTCTATTTATGGAGATAATGTTACTTTGACTGATGTGAAACTTATTTCTGGTATAATATCGATTTATTTTACATATATAAATGTTAAAGGATAGGTAAATGTTTGTGTTTACCTTTTCTTTTGTGATATTATCTTGTTTGAAGGAGATGTTCTTATGTTTACTGATACGCATTGTCATATTTTATCTGATAAGTTTTATGATCCTTTGAATGTGATTGATAATTTAGAAAGAGATAATATTAGAAGAATTATTATTAATGGATTTAATATTAAATCTAATTGTGAAGTAATGGATTTGATTAATAATAAAAATGTTTATGGAGCACTTGGAATTCATCCTGATAATATATCTGATTTTAATGATATTGCTAAGAACTTTATTAATGAAAATATTAAAAATAAAAAGATAATTGCGATTGGAGAAATTGGATTAGATTATTTTCATAATAAGGAAAATAAAAAGGAACAATTGGAAATGCTTGAATATTTTCTTGGGTTAGCTGAAAATAATAATTTACCAGTAATAATTCATTCTAGAGAAGCTACTGGAGATTTACTTGATTTATTAAAGAAACATAAATGTAAAGGAATAATACATTGTTTTTCTGGAAGTTTGGAAACGGCAAGAGAATATATCAAACTTGGATATAAATTTGGAATTGGTGGTGTATTAACATTTAAAAATTGTAATTTAAAAGATGTACTAAAAGAGATAGATTTAAAACATATTTTACTAGAAACAGATAGTCCTTATTTAGCGCCTGTTCCACTTAGAGGATTACCTAATGAACCGGTAAATCTTAATATAATTGCTGATTATTTATGTGCAATTTATAATGTTTCATTAGAAGAACTTGCAGGTACCTTAGAAGATAATTTTAATGATGTTTTTAATATATAGTCCTATTTTATGGACTTTTTTTAATTATTTTGTTATTATTTATTTAAGGTAGTGATATAATTTGAAAAATAGAATTTTAGTAATTTTTGAAATTTACACTTTAATTATTATAGTTCTTTTGGCTTCTAGTGTTTCGACTGGTAAAAAAGAAACTAAAATTGATAATGAAAGTATTAATAAAAATATAGATTTAATTGCGAAAGCTAAAAAAGAAGAGGAGTTTATTCAAAATGATATATATACTCCAATTGATTATTTTAATGGTTTCTTAACTGGATATGCTGCTAATTGTCCTTTGTGTGGTGGAACACTTGGATGTAATGGTCAAAATGTTTTAGATGGAACAATTTATTATAATGATGCAGATTATGGTGAAGTTAGAATTGTTGCATCTTCTAGCAATTTAAAGTGTGGATCAATCGTTCAGTTTAATTTAGATACTGTTTCTAATAAACCGATTACAGCAATAGTTCTTGATAGAGGTGTAACTGGAACTAATTTAGATTTATTAATGGAAAGCGAAGATGCAGCTATCAGATATGTTGGTGGAAGATTAATTTCTTATAGTGTCCTTAGAAATGGTTATAATAGATAAAATTTAGGAGGTTTTTATGCTTGATCATAAATTTAAAAAACAATATGGTCAAAATTTTTTGATGGATAAAAATATTTTAAATAAAATTTGTGAAAGTATTAGTCCAAATAAAAATGATTTGATTATTGAAATTGGCCCTGGTAGTGGTAATTTAACTAAAAGATTAAAAGAGTATGAAGCAAATTTAGTATGTTTTGAAATTGATAATTCATTAGATAAATATTTAAATTTATTGGAAGATGATAAGACAAAAATTGTTTATGAAGATTTTATGAATGTGAATTTAGATGAGTTTATAAAAAATTATAATTATGAAAACATTTATGTAATAGCTAATATTCCTTATTATATAACTACACCTATAATTGAAAAAATAACCTTTTCTAATATTAGAGTTAAATCTCTTTTATTAATGGTTCAAAAAGAGGTTGCTGATAGACTATCCAGTAATAATGGAAATAAAGAATATGGATATATAACAGTTTTATTAAATGCTTTTTATGATATTAATAAACTATTTAATGTTAATAGGAATTCTTTTTATCCGGTACCTAATGTGGATAGTGCTATTATTAAATTAGATAGTAAGGAATGTAATATTTTAAATTTTGAAAAATTTAATAAGTTAATTAAAAATGCTTTTAGATTTAAAAGAAAGACTTTAAAAAATAATTTGGTTGGTTATGATTTGGAATTAATAAATAATATATTAAGAGAATATGGTTATTCTTTATCAAATAGAGCAGAAGATATACCCGTAGATGTTTATATAAAATTATCAAATGAAATCAAATAAAAAATCAGAATTTCTGATTTTTTTTATTTGAATAAATGTGTTTTATTCTGTTTTCTAACTGGCAATATTTTGCTAGTTTTTTGAGTTGCATCATACAATTTTTTTAAATCTGATATATCTTTATTAATTTGATCTATACTTAAATGAAGCTCTTCAGCTTGTTTAACTATTGTATAGCCTAATGCTCTTGTTTTAATAATATAAATTTGTCTTTCGTTTAAATTTCCCTCTTCAATGAATGTATCAACAACAGTTTTTGTCCAAAAAACTTGTTTTGTCATATGTTCACCATATTTAATTTTACTATTAATTAGTTTTTTTATCAACCAAAATTTTTTCTATGCTTATAATGGGTTGTTCAATTGAATTTAGAAATTCTAATATTTCGTTGTTTTTAAAGATAATTTTATAATTTTTGTATTTTGTTTCTTCAGGTTTTATTAATTTTAAATCCATATATTTGTCAGTGTTTGTGTTGTAATATTTGATTGTGAAATAATTTTTAATAAATAATAATTTTGGTACCTTTTCTTTATTATAATAACTTTCTTTTATAGTTTTTATTATTTTTTCTAATTCATTTTTACTAAGTGACTGTCTATTTATGTGATAATTAAATTCTTTATTTGTAATATTTAGAATTACATTACACCAAACATCATCATTTAATAAACCTATTTTATTATTTGTTAAATTTATTTTTAATTTATATTCAGTATTTTTATATGCTAGTTTCATATCATTTACTCCTTTAGATATTAATATAATATCAAATTTATTTTTTTAATAACTGTAAAAAAAATGTAATGAAAAAATCTTCCATTGAGAAGATTTTATATTAATATTTCATCGTTAGTAGGAACAACACTGCTTAATGAAACTACGTTTTTTGCTTGTAATCCTTTGTTAGTTCTTATAAGTTCAAATTCTACGCTTTCACCTTCAGCAAGTGTTTTATATCCTTTCATGTTTATTGCTGAATAATGGACGAAAATGTCTTCCGCATTATTATATTCTAAAAAACCAAAACCTCTTTCATTATTAAACCATTTAACTCTACTTTTCATATTTCTGTCCTTCCTTTGTGCCTTAGCACGATATTATTATCTCAAATTTATTGGGATATAACGTGTAAATTAAATTCCAATTAAATGCTATATTTATTTTATTTTTGTTTTATAAAACTGTAAAATTTATGTAATTAATAAAAACTGATTTAATACTTGCATATAATAACTAAGTGTGGTATATTTTAAATTCTGTTTTAAGAAAGGAAGTTTATTAATGAAAGAATTTATAATTAATTTAGTATTAATATTTATTGTTAAAGTTATAGATAATATTTTAGGAACTAGTAAGACTATTTTAATTCAAAAAAATAAGTCTTTTATTGCATCTATTACTGTTGTAATAAGTCAAATCATATTTTATAAATTAATTAATTAATGTTGTTGATGGTAATGATGGAGAACTTATGATTTATGTTATTGCGGTAGCTAGTGGAATAGGTACTTTACTTGCGTTGCATATTAGTAATAAATTTTCTAAAGATAGAGTATTTGTTAATATTATCCTTAATGATGATAAGAAAGTAATGATGGAATTTAGAGATTGGCTTAAGGGAAATAAAATTACTAATTTAACAACAGATGGATATACAAAAGATTGGAAGAAAACTTTAGCAATAACTGCTTATGCTGAAACAAAAGAACAAAGTAAGTTAATAGATGAATATATTAAAAATAGTGATGTTAAATTTAAAAGAATAATTGAAAAACAATAATAAATATTGTATAATCTAAATTGTTAAACGAGGACGGGTTTGGAAAGCCTATCAGTTATGAAATTGAAAGGGATTCTTATATAAGAATAAATAGAGTGGAACCGCGGGAATTACTCGTCTCTATGTTATATTAGAATTCTTTTTTTGTTAGGAGGATTTATGGAAGAAATTACAATGAAAGATATTGTTAATTTATGTAAACAATATGGTTATATTTACCAAGGTAGTGAAATTTATGGAGGTCTTGCAAATACGTGGGATTATGGTCCATTAGGAAGTGTTTTAAAGGATAATGTTAAGGCTACTTGGAAAAAAAGATTTATTGAGGAAAGAGATAATGCTTATCAGGTTGATGCATCAATTTTAATGCACCCTAGAGTTTGGGAAGCATCTGGTCATGTTCAATCATTTAGTGATCCTTTAATAGATTGTAAAGGTTGTAAGAGTAGATATAGAGTTGATAATTTAATAGCTGACTATGATTCAAATGTAGATGTTGATGCAATGACTGAACAAGAAATGATGGATTATATTAAATCTAATAAAGTTCCATGTCCAAAATGTGGAAAATGTGATTTTACAGATTTAAGAGATTTTAATTTAATGTTTAAGACTAATAGAGGTGTAGTTGTTGATAATCAAAGTTTAATTTATTTAAGACCTGAAAATGCGCAAGGAGAGTATGTTAACTATTTAAATGTTAAGAGAACTAGTAGATGTACATTACCTTTTAGTATTGGTCAAGTTGGTAAGGCATTTAGAAATGAGATAACTCCTGGTAATTTTACTTTTAGAACTATTGAATTTGAACAAATGGAATATCAAACATTTTGTAATCCGAAAGATGATCATGATTTATATTTGTATTTTAAAGATTATGCAAAAAACTATTTTGTAGATTTAGGTATTCCAAGTGATATGCTTAGATACCATGATCATGAAAAACTTGCACACTATGCCAAAGAAGCATGTGATATTGAATATAAATTCCCATTTGGCTGGGGAGAAATAAATGGTACACATAATCGAACTAACTATGATTTATCTAGACATCAAGAATATAGTGGTGAAAAGATGGAATACGTTGATCCTGTAACAAATGAGAAATTTATTCCTTACATTATTGAATCAACTGTTGGTGCTGATAGATTAGTTCTTGCATTATTATTTAATGGTTATAAGAGAGAAACATTGGATGATGGTGAAATAAGAGAAGTTATGAGTTTACATCCTGCTATTGCTCCATATAAAGTTGCTGTGTTACCTCTAATTAAGAAATATCATAGTGAAAAAGCAAGAGAAATTTATAAAACTTTAAGAAAAGAATTTAATTGTGATTATGATGAAGCAGGATCTATTGGTAAACGTTATAGAAGAGAAGATATAATGGGAACTCCATGGTGTTTAACTGTTGACGATAATTCTTTAGAAAATGACGTTGTAACTTTAAGAAATAGGGATACTATGGAACAAATTTCTTTAACAGTTGATGAAGCAATCAAATATGTTCAAGAAAGAATTAAATTTTAGAAATTAAGGCTAGAAATGGTCTTTTTCTTTTGATTTTAGATTATTAGTCTTGGTTTCGTGCAATTTAGTTGATTTTTATTAAATTTATGATATATAAAAACTGATATTAAAATTTTATAATATCAGTTTTTTTTATTTTTGATGTATATCAAGTTGTGGATATGGTATTTCAATATGATTTTTATCAAACGCTAATTTAATATTTTCCATAAAATACCATTTAGCATTCCAGTAATCTTTTGTATTTACCCATACTTTTACAGCATAGATTAAAGAACTATCACCCATTTTGTCTAAAGAAATAATAACATTTTCTTTGTCTATTACATAATCTGATTTTTGGATTATTTCAGAAATTATTTTTTTGACTTTTTTAATATCGTCATTATATGAAGTCGAAAATTCTAAATCCAATCTTCTTTTTTCATTAGCAGTATAATTTATTATTGAACTATTAGATAAACTTCCATTAGGAACTTCTATTATTTTATTATCATAAGTTACTAAAGTTGTATAAAATATGTTTATATTTTTAACTGTTCCCTCATTATTTAAAACTTCGATGTAATCTCCTTGTTTAAAAGGTTTAAAAATTATTAACATTAGACCACCGGCGAAATTAGATAAACCACCTTGTAATGCAAGACCTATTGCGATACCACATGATCCTAAAATAGTAAAAAATGTTGTTGTTGGAATTCCTACAATTGATGCTGCAATAATAAATAAAATAGATTTAATTACAATGTTTATTATGTTTATAATAAAACTTTTAACAGTAGGTTCTAATTTTAGTAATTTGTTTTTTTGTAGATGTTTTGTATAATAATTCGTTAATTTAAAACCTATATAAATAAATATAACCGCTATTAATAGATAAATACTTTTATCATAAATTTTTTCTAATATTTCTTTTATTTTTTCCATAATTCTCCTTTTCTTATTTATATTTTACCATAAATTTATTTATATTAATAAATTTATTACACATTATAAAAATGGTGATGTACAATAAAAGTTATATTTATTTTTATATTATTTTGCATTATTGGTTATTTATGGGAAGTTATATTATACATATTTAAAACTGGTAAAATTGTTAATAAAGGAAATTTGCATGGACCATGGTTACCTGTTTATGGATTTGGTGGTTTAATAATTTATTATGTAAGCAGTAAAATAAGTAATTCTTTTTTAATAGTTTTTGTTATAAATTTTATTTTTTGTGGATTTATTGAATATTTTATATCTTTTTTTGAGGAAAAAATTTGGAACAACAGGTGGTGGGATTATTCTAATAAATTTTTAAATATAAATGGAAGGATTTGCTTATTAAGTTTAACTTTTTTTGGTTTAATGGGAAGTTTATTATCCTTGTATGCAGTTAATTATATAGATAAATTTTATAGTTTTGTTAACAATGTTATTGTTGTTAATATGTTTGTGCTATTTGTTATTGATTTATTATACTCTTTATATAAACCTAATGTTGGTGAATATATTTCAATTTATAATTCAAATAATTAATCTGATATGATATTATTGTTATAGGATATGATAAACATCTTTGTTTAAATCAATTGTATATTTTACAAAGAATATTAGTCCTGATAAATTCATTAAGTTACTTGATAAATTAGGTATTATACTATATGGAAAGGTTTCTATTAAATTATATTCTGGTGAAGAAGGTAAATTTATTAGTAGACTGTGATTGTTGTAGTGTTGCGGAAGATCCTTGTATAAATGATGCCAAAATGCTTGCTAGTTTAGATCCTTTTGCTATTGATCAGGCTTGCATTGATTTAATATATAATTCAAAAGATGAAGGAAGAGATCATTTTGGAGATAGAGTAGAAAGACAACACGGGACACATATTTTAGAAGCAGCATCTGAATTAAATATAGGTAATAGAGAATATGATTTAATATGCATAGATTAATTTAATCTTTGTCTTATTTATATGGAGGATTTGTGGATAGATTTAAATCAACAAAAATGGTTAGTATTTTTTCAGGTTTAGGAAATATAATTTTATTTATAATTAAAGGAATAATTGCTTTTTATTCAAATAGTCTGGCTATGATGGCTGATACTATTAATAGTTTGGGAGATATTTTATCTTCAATTATGACATTTATTGGAAACAAGATTAGTAGCAAAAAAGCAGACTATGATCATCATTTAGGTCATGGCAAGGCTGAATATATTTATTCATTATTAATAAGTGTTGTGATGATTATTATGTCATTGAAAGTTATTAAAAGTTCTATATTAAGTTTTTGGAACATTAATAATTATGATTTTTCAATATATTTAATAGTTGTTTGCTTAGTTACAATATTTGTTAAATTTGGGCTTTATATTTATTCTTCAAAAATGTATAAAAGATATAATAATATTTTGGTTAAATCGGTGAGTATTGATCATAGAAATGATTGTATATTAACATTATTCAATTTAATAGCTGTAATATGTTCTTATTATAATATTTATTTTATTGATGGAATTGTAGGCATTATTATAAGTTGCTGGATTATTTACAGTGCTATTAGATTATTTATTCAAAGTTATGATGTTTTGATGGATAAAGCTATGGATAACATGTCAGTAGAAAAGGTATTAAAAATAATTAATACATATCCTGATATTAAAAAAGTTACACATTTTAATACAACACCGGTAGGATATCAATATCAGATTTCTTTTACAATATTTGTTGATGGAAATATGTCAACATTCGATAGTCATGAAATAGCTAATAAATTAGAAAAAGAAATAACTAGTAAAATTGATGAAATATATTTAACTATAATACATGTTAATCCATTATAATATTTTGTGATGCATATGTTTATAATATTAATGGTGATTATATGAAGATAAAAAAATTTATAATATTACTTGCTATTACATTTGCTTTGCCTTTTATTCCATCATTACTAATTGAGAATAGTGTAAATGGTTTAGTTTTACCCAAATTATATCCGCCAAATTTTTTATTTCCGGTTGTTTGGAGTATAATATATTTACTTAATACAATAGGAATATATTTGGTTAGTGAAAAAAATGATAACCTATATTTAATTTATTTTGGACAACTAATTGTTAATTCATTTTGGACTATAATATTTTTTGGATTAAGGTTAAGATTATTTGCATTTATTTGGTTACTTATTTTATTGATTCTAGTGGTTATTATGATAATTAAATTTTATAAAGAAAATAAAATAGCAGCGTATTTACAAATTCCATATGTTTTATGGTTATTGTATGCGGGTTATTTAAATTTTGCAATTTATTTACTTAATAGTTAGAAATTATTTAGAAAAAATGGTATAATAACTAAGGTTTATAAATTGGAGGTTATTATGTTTAAGATTGACGATTATATAATTTATAAAGGTGATGTTTCAAAGGTTGCTGATATAAAAGAGATTAGAGGTAATAAATATTATATGATTGATCTTATTAATGATTCTTCATTAAAAATTAATTTGCCTGCTAATTCAAAATTTATTAGACCGGTTATCAAGTGTGAAGATGCACTTAAGCTTATTGATGAAATTCCTAATATGGAAGTTGTTCAGGCTACTAATGATAAAGCATTGGAACAGACTTATAAGAAACTATTATCTTCTGATAGTGTATCTGATTTATTAGTTATTTTAAAAACTACTTATTTAAGAAATAAGAAAAGATCTGATAACGGAAAAAAATGTGGTTCCATTGATACCTATTATTATGATGAAACTGTAAAAAAATTATTTTTAGAACTATCTATTTCATTAAAATTAGATATGAATACGATTGAAAATATATTAATTGAACAAATTAATAAATAATATTTTAAAATTGTACAATAATAAAAGTAAGGTGTGTTATGAAGAAGTATGTTTTACTGTTATTATTGTTTTTTTTATTTATATTGTGTTTTAAAAATAGCTATTCTTATGTTGAGTGTAACAATATGGTAGATGATCCGAAGGAAGTTACTACACTTAATTTACAAAGTTATTTGAATGAACTTAATTATAAAGAGTTATATTATTTATGTTCTTATGATTATTGTTATAATGTTAGAAGTAGTAATATTGATGATATTATATATGATTTTAAAAATCTTCTTGATAGTAATACTTTAAATGAAGATAAATTGATTACAAATGTTAAAGGATATTCTGTTACTAAAATTGGATTTAATGGATGTAAATAGTTAGTTTATTTATATTCTTTTTTTTGTTATAATTTATATGAAGGTAGTGATATTTTTATGGATGTATGTTCTGATTTAGATTTCTTAAGAGTTATATATTTTGTGAAGGGATCTTTAATAATTGTTAGAGCATTTGTTCCAATTATTTTAATTGTAATGGCAACTATTGATATTTATAAAGTTGTAATTAAAACTAATGAGAAACCGACTAAAACCATTTTAAATAGATTTATTGCTGCTTTTTTTGTATTTTTTGTTCCAACATTCATAAATGTTGTGCTCAATTCTTTGGGGCAGTCTGACATAGGTGAATCAGTTTGTTGGATTAACGCGAATGAAAGCAATATAAAATTACTTACAAAACAACGTGAAATTGAACTTGAAGCTTTAAAGGCTGCCGAAAAGAAAAGAAATGAAGAGTTAAAGGCTCAGCGTGAAACAAATAAAAGAGCTTATGAAGAAAATAAAAAAAGGGCAGAAGAAGTTGAGAGAAACAATAATATTAATAGTGGAAGTCCAAATTATAATGAAGTTATGAATAGTAATTATTTAGAAAATGGAAGAGATGGTAAAGTTGTAGTTGAAAATGGTATTTTTTATAAGCCTGCAAGTGGGCAAAGCGGTGCATCTGGAACAGCTGGAAGTGGACCATATGGATATAATATTTATTTTTATGCAAGGTTACAAAAATTTATGCAGGCTGCTGCACAACAAGGTTATTCAATAAGTCCAAGTTCTAGTCAATATGGTGCTTGGCGACCTCTTAGTTTACAAAATTATTATTGGAACTGTTATCAGACTAAATCATGTAATAATGGTAATTTAGCAGCTGTACCTGGTACTTCAAACCATGGATGGGGTATTGCATCTGATCTATCATTTAGTAATTATAATGCAATATTGTGGGCTCATGATAATGCACGTAGTTTTGGACTTGCATTTCCATTGTGTCAAAATGTTAGAGGAAGATGTTCTGAAAACTGGCATATAGAACCATCAAATGTACAAAAGAGAGTTGGGTTATAATGATTTTAGATAAAAAAGATTATATTAAATTAGGAATATTGTTATTGTTAATTTTGCTAATAATTATTATATTGTTGTTCTTTAATAAAAAAGAAGAAAATTTAAAACTTTTTAAACAATATGATTATGTTTATTCATCAAGTACAAATTATAGTGATAATGAATTTATTAGTGAACTACCTCAAATAAACATTAATAGTAAAAGCGCTAATGAGGCTAACAAGGAAATTTTAGATAATTATTATGATATTGCAACTATGGAGAATTCTTCATACTCTTATCGATATAGTGTATACAATAATATATTGTATATGTTAATTGAAACAAATATTTATGATGATTCGCAGTATGGTAATATAAATTATAAAAGTTATTATGTAAATATTGAAAATGGAAATGTTTTATCTTTGGATGATGTAATTAAAATTTTAGGATTAACTAAAAATGAAATAGATAATAAAATAAGTGAAAAATACAGAGAGTTTTATAATAATGATTCTTTAAGAAATGGGATGACTTTTGAAGAATATAAAAAAATGTTAATTCTAGATGATGTTTATACTTTAAGTGTTGAAGATAATGTTGTATATGTTTATAAGAAAATAAATTATACTCATGATATTGAAGATTCTGATAATTTTGGTAATATATATCAAATTAAAATTAAAAATTTAAAATAATTCTTGAAATATAGAATTGTTTTTTAATTGATATTTATATATTCAATATAATTTTTATATTTTTTCATTAATTCTTTAATAAATATGGAATAGTTTGATTTTGGAACTAATAAATAGATATTATTTCTTGTTCTAGTTAAAGCAACATAGAATAATCTTCTTTCTTCTTCATATGGATAATAATCTGTTTTAATTATTTTGTTAATTACTTTATGATTTTTAATTTTAGATGGTAAAGAATTATTATTATTCGTTAAATTAATTAAAATAATGTTATCTTCTTCTAACCCTTTTGATTTATGAATGGTTAGAAATGGTTTGTCTTGTACGTTGAAAAGGTCTTTATCTTTATTGTTACGTCCTAAAATCAAATATTTTGTATCAATATATTTTAATATTTTCTCGATGGCTGTTCTTTTATTTTTATAAAAACATATTTTAATTGGTTTGTTGATATTTTTTAGACATATTGTTTCTTTTTTTATTTGATTTTTATTTTTCATAACAAATGAATTAGCAACGTCTATGATTTCTTTGGGGTTTCGATAATTATAGTCTAAATTTATTATATTAAGATTATTTACTAATTTGTTGAAATTTAAAAAGATATCTAGATTACAACCTGAAAAACGATATATAGATTGATAGTCATCTCCAACAACAAATATTTTGGCGTTATTTTGTTTCATAATTGCATCTATAAGTTTAAATCTATTTAATGATGTATCTTGAAATTCATCAATAATTATGTATTTGTAATTTGTTTTAATTAAATTGTTATTTATGTTATTAGTTGCAATTTTAATCATATCGTTAAAGTCATATAGATTACTTGATTCTAATTCTTGATTATAGATATGATATATTTCTAGGATAATTTTAAAATATATTTTGTTTATAAAATGGCTTTTTTGATATAAGTTTAATAAGTAATTAATATCATTGTAATTAGATTTATAGAGATTAATAAAGGTAAAGATAAGCTTTTTTAGGTTATCAATATCCATTTCTTGGAGAATTCTCTTTATTAGTTTATTTTGCTTTTTGTTATATTTGCCATAAGAATTAAAATATTCATTAATAATAAATTTTAGATAATATTCATTTGATATTTTCATATTTGGATTGTTTATTAAAGTTATTGCTAATTTATGAAATGTCATTATATCAAGATTGTAGTCTATTTTTCTTTTTAGATCATTAACTGATTCGTTGGTAAAGGAGATGATTAAAAGCTCATTTTCTTTGTATATGTTGTTATCAAGTAGATATTTAATTTTGTTTACTATGGTAAATGTTTTTCCTGATCCTGCGCCCGCAACTACTAAAGTATTTTCTAATGATTTTACTGCTTCTAATTGTTTTTCGTTCATGTTAAATAGAATATATAATTATTATTCGTTTGTCAATGGATTGGACTATATATTTTGTATAAAATTTAATTGATAATAGTGTGAAAACCTTAGTTATCAACATAATTTGCCTATTACAGTGATGATTTATGTCGATAACTTGACATTTCAGATAAATTTAAAAAAACTTAATATAATAAATAAAAAAAGAACTGCGATAAGAAAATTTCAAGTTCTTTTTTAATCTAATTTAAACAATTTTTTATCTAAAATAGAGTATAAATATGTATTAACTGATTTATTAGTTAAATTATGAATGTAATTCTTATATCCATTTAACTGATTAATATATGCTGTATCATCTATGTGTTTTAATTTATAATCAATTATATCAATATGATCTTGGTATTCTA
Source organism: uncultured Mycoplasmatota bacterium (assembly GCA_900553855.1). Lineage (GTDB taxonomy): Bacteria > Bacillota_I > Bacilli_A > RF39 > UBA660 > CAG-533. The sequence continues at coordinate 69,392 of USFG01000001.1, forward strand.
ACATTAAATCTATTATACCTGTTTTAGTTTCGTTATCTGTTTCTTCAATAAATTCGTATTCTTTAAAGATATTAGCATCTTTTATATTTTTAAATAATTCATTATTAAGTAAATTTTTAATTATATCAATTTCATTGTTTGTTAGATTATCATAATTTGGATTAAGAAAATCGGTTGTTTCTAAAAGATAGTGGATGTTGGTACCATATTCCATGTTATTTTTTTCTTCTTTGGTAAATAATTTATTTGTAGTTTTAGAAAAATGATTTTCTTCAATTTCTTCTATATTATAGTTATGTTCTATAATTTCAATTTTATCCGAGGTTTCTGATGCAATACTTATATTTTTGTTTATTTTGTAGGTGTTATCTATGATAGGTGTTTCAATATTGGTAATGTATTTAGTTATATGAGGATATATTGAATTTAAAATATCTTCAAAACTATTATATTTACTTCTTTTATAGTTATTTACAACTATTTCACTTGAACTTATTCCTTCATCTTCCTTAAGGGAATCAACAATAATCATTTTTTCTTTACATCTTGTTAAGGCAACATATAACAATCTGATTTTTTCAGATATATCTTCGATTTTAAAATTGTCTTTACTTAATTTTGAAATAAAGGTTTCAATAAATGTGCCATCATAATCGGGAAATATTATTCCATATTTATTATCATATCTTATTTTTGGTTTGATATCTTCAGTACTAAATTTTTTGTAATAGCCAGCAAAGTAGCATATTTTATATTCTAAACCTTTTGATTTGTGAATATTTGTTAACGTTACTGAATCGATAGCAATGTGACTTGCACTTATTTTTATTTTATCTTTATTCTCGATTAAATTGTTAAGATAATCATTTATTCCATAAATATCAATACCTATATTATTTAGTTCTTCAAATTTAGTAATTAAATTATTTAGGATAATACTTTTTTCATTAATATCTCCAACTAATGTTAATTTTTCGTAAATATTTAATTTATCAATAATTTTCATTAAAACATCTTTATTTGATAAATAATCTAAATCTTTGGCAATAGGTAAAAGTGTTTCATAGATAATGTTTGATTTAATAGTATGATTTTTTATAGTTTTATATATTTCATTATCTTTTTGTTCAAATAAGTAACTACGAGCTATACTTGCATAATAAAAGTTAGTTTCGATATCAAATATGTTATTTTTAATTTTAATTAGAAAACCAATTATATTATTTATTAATAAAGTTTCTGAAGAAAATAGGATATCTTCATCTTGATAAATGTGAAGTGGTATTCCAAGATAATCAAAGACTTTTTTATAAGTGTTAAAGGCTGATCCACGGTCCAAAAGAATACAAAAATCACTATATTTACAACTTCTTATTTGTTTATCAAATACTTCATAATGATTATTTATTTTATTTTTTATGTCATTTCCAATAATAAAGGCTTCAATTTCTTCTCTTGTATTAGTATTATTTTTTTCATAATTATAGATTTCTAATTTATTGTTGTTGTTATTTTTTCCTTCAATATTAAATGTTTGATTTCCAAAAATAAGATTATGTTCGTCTTTATAATTGGCGTTACCTATTTTATTATCCATAATATAATTAAATATATTGTTTATACTTGATAATACTTCTTCACGAGATCTAAAATTTTTATTTAAATCAATTCTTATTCCTTTTGTTCCATCTTTATATAAATCGTATTTATCTTTAAAAATATTTGGATTAGCGTTTCTAAAGCGATAGATAGATTGTTTAATATCTCCAACCATGTAAACATTGTCATTCTCAATTAAATTAATAAATTCTTCTTCTATATCAGAAGTATCTTGATATTCATCAATCATTATTTCTTTGTAGTGATATTTTAATTCTTCTTTAATATTTTCATTTTCTTTAATAAGTTTAATTGCAAATTTGCTAATATCATTAAATTCATATGAAGAATTTTCATTTTTGAATGCATTTATTTTATTTGTTAGTTCGATAATGATATTAATAATTATTTCGACATTGTCTTTAGTGTTAATCACTTGATTTATTAGAACTTCCTTAGAAAATATTGTAGTTTCTTTTATTTCTTTGATGATGCTTGAAATATTTGCCTTTAATTCTTTTCCAAGGGGAGTGGAGTTTCTGTTTGTTACTTTAGGTAAGTCTAATGATGATTTGATTTCTTCATAAGTTTTTGCATTTAAAAGTGGTAGTAATCCATTATAATATTTTTCATAGAATGATGAGTCTGTTTCATACTGAATATCTTCTAATAAGCCTTTAATAGTGTTTATTTTATCTAATAAGTTATTTGTATACTCATTAAATAATTTATTTAAATTTTCTTTGCTATAATAATTATTAACATAGCTTTTTAGATATTCTTCTTTACTAGATAATAGTTCTAATTTGCTGTCTAATGAAAGAATTATATTTTTAATTTGTTTGTCATTTTTATTACAAAAAGAGGTTATTAAATTATTAAATTTTTCGTTATTTTCTTGATATTTATGATCAAATATTTCGTTTAGAATATCTTTTTTCAATTTGCTAATTATACTAGAATCGATAATAGTTAGATTTGCGTCTAAATTAAGCATGTAGTGATATTTTTTTACTAATGCAAGGGTATAAGCATCAAAGTTAGTAATATCAGCAGAATCGATTAATTTTAATTCGTCTTTTATTTCATCATGCATTTTGATTTTCTTTTTAATTCTTTCTTTCATTTCAAAAGCAGCATTTTTAGTAAATGTTAGGATAAGCATTTCATTAATATGAATATTGTTATTCATTAAATTATGAATAACTCTTTCAGATAAAACTTCTGTTTTACCAGATCCAGCACCAGCGGAAACTATAATATTTTTGCCTCTAGTTGTAATTGCTGATAATTGTTCTTTAGTCCAATTCGGCATTTTCGTCATCTCCTTTTGTATCTATGTAAACATTATCTTTTTCCGTATGAAAACAAATAGATGCATATTTACAATTTGGACAGCTTTTATTTGTTTGATTTAATATAACTGGTTTTATATCAAAGTTGTTATTTTTTATTTCAGTTATACAATTATTTATTTTTTCAGTTACTAATTTTTCTAATTCTTCAAATTCCTCATTAGACAATATTTTAGCATACTTATAAAAGCCATCACTTTTCTTTTTAATTCCTTTAATATACATACTGTTTTCGTAGGTACTATCTATTTCTTCTAATATTTCTTCATTAGATGTAGAGTATCCTTCTAATTTTAGTGAATTTTCAAATGATTCGTTATCGCTTTTATCCATATTAAAATTAAATTTTGGTTTTAGAATATGTTCTAGATAAACACCTACTATTTGAGAATCTGGGTAAATGGTTTTTACTAAATAAATATAAGTTGGTAATTGTAAATTAAAACCGTATTGACATTCTTTTAGATTAATTTTGGGATTTCCTGTTTTATAGTCTATTAAGATAATTTTATTCTGGTATTTTTGAATTTTATCGATAATTCCTACAAATTTAGTTTCATTTATGGTTGTTTCAATTTTTCTTTCACATTCTATTTCATTAAATCTAGTAACATTTTGCATACTTAAAATATAAGATATTGCAGTTTTTAATTCTTCTAATATTTTATTTTGAAATAATAAATTTTCATTTGTTACTTGATAACTGTTTGTTTCTAAAAATTCCTTTTTAGCTGCATCAAAATCAAAGTTATCTGTATAGATTTTTGATAATATATAATGACATAATGAACCAATATAAGTATCAAATGTATCTTCGTATGTATCTAGTTTTAATATGTTATCACAATAGTATTTAAATGGGCATTCATAGAAACTATTCATTTTAGAATAAGACAAACTAAATTCTTCAGTTGCTTCAACTTTGGTGTAAGTATTATTATAATTTTTGTATCTTAAATCCGGATAAGTATTTAAAAGAATATCTTGATTATCATTTTTATTATTGTATTTTAAATAGTTATCTAGCATATTAGTAAGATTGTATTTGTTAATTTTGTTGGAATATTTACTTATTTTTGTTTCCATTGGAATAATTTCATAATCATAATCAGTTGCAATAGTTGAAATATTTAGTGGCCCATTGTAATTATTTTGACTTGCTGTAATTGTTAGATTATTAATATTTCTAATTACTTTATTTAATATTTCTTTATTAATGTTATTTAATTCAGCTGATGTTTCTAAAAATGAAGGTTTTTCATTATCAGAGATATAATCAACATCTTTATTTATTACAGGAATATATTCACTATTAAAATTTATTATATAAACATTATCATCTTTTTCGACTACATTATTTATGATATCAATTTCGTTTACGGCGGTACGTATTTTAGTATTGTTAATTTTAGTTTGCTTTAATTCTTCCTTGATAACATTGTTAATATATTGATAGTTATCCACAAAATAATATTTATTTAATATGTTGATAATTGCTTTTTTAATTTTATCATCTTTTATGTTAGATAAAAATTCATCAATATTATTTAAATTATTTAATAATTCTTTTCCTATAAATGTATTGTATAGGGTATTATCATAATTTAAGTTAATAGGTATACCATAACTTTTAAATATGCGGTCTATTATCAATTTATTATCGTTATTAATTCCGTAAATATAAGTTTTAGCTAAATCTAAATTTTTGGATGTAATATCTTCTGCTATATATTCTATTTCAGATGAGACATTATCAAATAAGTAAACTTTTGGGTTTATATTTTGATATTCTTTTTCTATAATATTTACCTTTAAATTGTTGTCTGTAATAAGCTTTTTTATAAATTTATTAATATAATCAAAACCATAAAATATTATTTCTTTATCTTTAATAAAAGGTAAAAAGAGATTATTTATTATTAGTAATTTTTTTTCTAATAATTCATTTTTTATATTTGTTAATTCTTGTAATTTGGGACAATCATTATTATCATTGGTAGCATATTTTAAGTTTTTCATTATTTCTTTAGCATTTTGATAGCTTAAGTTTTTTTTGTTCATTAAATATATTATTGCTTTTTCATTATAATCGATGGTTAAATTAGTAATAAATTCTTGATCTGTCAATATTTTAACGTTAGATAATTTTGGTAGATTATTAATATATTTAACTACTTTTGTTTTTATATTATTTGGTATTATTAAAATTTTATTATTTAAATCAATGTCTATATTCATGTTATTCCTTTCATGTCTTAATAATATTTTACCATATCTTTAAATACATTTGACTAAAATATATAAAAAAAACTGACCACAACCATTAGGGTCATGATCAGTTAAACTTAATAATAATTACATTCTATTATATTTTATGAAAATATGTTAAGGCTTATTCCTTTGTTGTTTATATGTTTATATGAATTATTTATGTTAATTAAATACTTTTACTTTTTTTCAGTGTTTGTCTTTGAAATTCTTTGGCAATTCTTAGTGGCATTGTATCATCAAAGTAATTTGCAAGTATTTCTGGCTTTACATTTGCTCTAGTTGATAAATCAATAATTGATTCAGCAATAACATCATTATCTTCATTTGTAATTATTTGTTTAAACCAATCTGATTTTGATTTTGCTCCGTAATTAATTGCGTTTTGAGTGTCTAACTTTTGTAATGCGACTAGTTCTAGTTTTATATCTTCAATATTCATTTTGTTTACTCCTAATCATTGTATTTTGAATCTATTCCAAAATAATCTTCCATGGTTATCCAGTTTCCGTTGTTGTATAATTTTTTGGCTAATTCTTTTCCGACATATCTTATATGCCATGGTTCATAAATATATCCGGTTTCGTTTGTTTTTCCTTCTGGGTATCTTAAAATATAGCCATAAAGATAACAATTTTTATTAACCCATTTTCCTTCTGCTGTATCTTTAAATGAATTTGTAATTGTATTTAAATCAAATGCAAGTCCAGTTTGATGCTCTGATGCGCCTGGTCTGGCTGAAAAAGTGTCAGCAGCTTTTTTTCCTTTTCTTTTAATGTATCCATTATATAAGTCATTTTGATAATCGTATGAGCGATAGCCACTTTGAGCCCATAAATTTAGGCCTATGCTTGATGCATCGCTTTTCATTACTTTCCAGGCTTCATAAGCTTCAGTATCTAATGGATTTCGATCAAAACCATCATTTGGGACTTTCTTATAAGGATTAACTGGTTTCCAATTGCTTGTTAATTTATATGTTTTATTTACGATGAGTACATTATCTATGTAATATGCTCCATCTTTATAAGTAATTGTATAACCTTTTCTTGTTTTATTATTTGTTAAATCATTTGGTGTGTCATTATTATTTTGTGGTTGTTTCGTTGTAGTTGTTGTCGTAATTTTTTTTGTAGTTGTGGTAGTAGTAGTCGTGGTTGTGGTTGAAGTAGTTGTCGTAGTTGTTTGCTTTTTTTCTACTTGGTTATTAGAATCATTTTTATTTTCTTTTAACTTATTATCTCTAACCATATATACACTATAAATAATTGTTATTAATATTAATAATAATGTTGTTAATATGATTTTACCACGATATTTTTTTTTAAATTTATTCCTATTTTTTAAAGTAAAATATCCCATAATAATTACAAGCAATAATAAAATTATAAAAATAATATTTTTAATTAATTCATTCATTTTTATTCTCCATAAGTAATGTTATTATCTTCTAAAAATTTGATAATATCAGTACTATTAATAACTATTCCAGCTTTTTTAATTAATTCATTATTAACATAGATATTTTTATTAGAACTTAAAATGCCATAGATATTTCCTTCTTTATCAAGCAATGGTCCACCATTCATTCCGACAAAGATTTCACTACTTATTTCAAATTCAGAAATATTTCCATGTTCATCCATTAAATTTCTAGTTACTATTCCAGTAATTGGATAAGTTGGAAAGTTCATTCTTTTATATGTTGTTTCAATTTCATTTTTTTCATAATTATAGGCGAAATTTTCATACTCTGGAAATGCAAAGCCGGTCGCAACAAAGTCTTGGCCTTGTGTTACACTTTTATTTATAAATTTTGGAAATTTATTAATGAATAGTCCTTTATTTTCTGATTTAATAATTGCTAAATTTAAATATTCATGTGGAATTATTTCAATATTTGTTATGCTTTCAGCAACATCAACTATTTGAACTTGCAAATTTGTTATTACATTATTATCTAAGCTGTATTTTTTTTCAATCTTTTTAATTTCTTTTATTTTTTTATTTTTTAATTCAAGAAAAATGTTTTTAAATACCGAATTTGTGTCAATAGATAAATAAATATTTTCTGCTAATTCTTTGGTTGTTAAAATATCACCATTTTTATTTAGAACTATTACAGTTCCAATATCGTTAATAATCGTATCATTGTTATAATATTTTTTTCCAATAATAATTGGTCTAATATAATTTAAGGCTTCTTTACATGCTTTTTTATACATTTTAAATATTTCTATCCTTAATTAATAAGATAAGTCCATAAATTTCGAATGCGATTGAAAAAAACATTAATATAATAATGTATATATCGCTTATATCTATATATTTATTTATTAATATAGTTAATAAAAGTCCTACTAAACCTTCAAATATTCTAATTAAACCAATTGGCATTTTTCTTTTCATTTTCCCCACCTTAATAAATTATATCATTAGGAAGCGTAGTTTGTATAGTTAATTATTAAGTTTTCGTCAATTTTTTAAATATGTAAAATTAATTTTTATAATATTTATTATAAATTATTATTTAAAAATTTTGTTATTAAATAAAAAAACTATTAACAATAATTTATTTGCTAATAGTTTGTATAATTAACTTTAATGTTTTAAGTACGAGCACCGGCTCCTCTACCACTTTTTGAATCAATTATGACATCATTATATTTATTTTCATTAAATGTTACGTGATGTATATCAATAGTATCTGAATTTTGATCTCTTTTTTTATCATTTAAACTTAAATAATAAATTGAGTCATTTGATATGTAAACACGATCATTAAAAATATAATCATTATACATTTTATTTAATACTAAACTTTGATTTGATACTAAAGGAACTTGATATATAAATTCATAAATTGTATTAAATATATAAACATAATGAGTATCCATTCCATTTACATCTGAATCAGAATAATCAATTACAAAATAATTTTCGCTCTGATTATTCTTGAAAGTTAAAAATTTAAAATCATCTATTTTTGTATTATAATTTTGTGTATATATTAAAAAGTCTTTATTCAGCTTTTTTCCATTGTAATATAGATTTATATAATAATAATCATCATTTTTATTTAATGAATATGATATGTTAATCATTTTTTCATCAACTATTAATTTTTTAAAATTTTCTATATATTCTATTGGCTTAACATTACTATTAATATTGTTTGTAGTTTTATTAGAAAAGTTATTATATTGATTATTATTTTCTTTATTTATTATTAAATATATTAATATACCTATCAATATTATTATTATACTTATTAAAATTAATATCAAAGTATAGTTATCTTTTTCATCTTTCAATTTTAATTCTCCTTATAGTTTTACACCACTAAATTTTGCATTTATAGTGTCAATAACTTCATCATAATATTTATTGTCATATAATGTAACTTTATGTACAGCAGCTTTATTATTTTCATTACTTTGACTTAAATAATAGATACAATTATTATTTATGCTAACTCTATCATTAAATTCAATATTATATTTGTCATTTAGTTCTATTTCTTGCTCACTAACTAATGGTACTATATATACTAGTTCTGCATTATCATTTATTATAAAGGTGCTATTTGTAGAATTAACATTTGCATTAATAGTTAAATATTCTTTATTATCCAACCCGATTATTTTATTAACTTCTAGTTTATCTAAATAATAATCTCTTAATTCGGTATTATATTCTCCAATATTAATTAAGCCAATTTTTTTATCATTAAATAAAAATTGTAAATAATATGAATATCCTTTTTGGCCTGATTCATAATAGTTTTCTTCAATTACTTGATAAATATTATATCCAATTTTAATACTCTTATTATTTAGTTTGATTTCTTTAAAATTATTATTGTTTGAAAAAAATTCTAAATTAGAAATATTATCATTATCGTTTAATGACCAACTATAAATTGGATAATCTCTTTTACTAAATTTTTTATAAGAATTAATATTATTTGGCGTAGTACTATTTTTATATAACATAATTATTACTAAAAATAGTAATATAATTATTAGTATTAAAGCACTAATAATTGTAATAATTTTAATTTTATCTTTTTCCATTAAATCTAAGATCCCTTTCTTTAAATAATTATTAATTGTTTTAATAGTTTGAAAATTTTTTATTTTTTAAAATCATTTTTTGTAAATATGTTGCCATTAATATCAACAAATGTTGGACCATGATAACCTGATTCCTGACTATCAAACGTTGTTGGTAAAATTGTTACAATATTTTTAAGTCCTAAGTCATTAGTTATTGTAATATTTTTATTATTTATGTTTGGAGATTCAACATCAGCTTTTCCAACAGTTCCGTCAGTTTTTATATAGTATAGATTATTAAAAAATGCTTGACCATCATTAATTATGTAAAAACTAATTACATTGTCTGATATTTTATAATTTCCAAAAACATTATTAAGTTCTTCGTTTGAATATTCAATATGTAATTCTTTGTTTTTATTTAACGTTACATAATAAACGCTTTGAAGCATTTCATGATCTACTCTTTGAGATAAATAGTTGGAATCGCTAAAATTATTTATTTCATCTGAAAGTTTTTTTGCATATTTTCCATAGTTATTTTCTTCATTGTTTAAAACGTTTGTGTTTTTGAATTGCTTATATACTATAACAGATAATAAAACAATAATAATTGTTAACATAATTATAATGATATTTTTAAAATCCTTCATACTAAACTCCTTTCTATCTTAATTTAATTTTAACATATTTTTTTTAAATGTTAAAATTTTTGATAATCTTTCATATATTTATATTAGGTGATTTTTATATTTTTAAATTATTTTATATTAAATTTTTTAATAATTTTGACATTGGGAACATTAAATCATTTTTTGTATGCTTGGTTTGGTAAATTAAAGATATTAAAGTTATTTTTTGCTTCTAGTGAAAGTACATTTGAACACATGAAATTAGTACTTTATCCAAGTATATTAGGTATGATTTTTTCAATGATATTTTTTAATTATAATAATATTATTTTTTCTTGTAGTGTTGGATTACTTATTTCAATATTTTTAATTCCTGTTTTATATTATATAAGTTTATTTGTTTTTAAGAAAAATATTGGATTTATTAATATATTAATATTTTTTGTTTCAGTTTATCTAGGATGTATGAGTAATATATTTATTATTAAAAATAATATTACTTGTAATTTAAATCTAGTTGGTATAATTATTTATTTGATAATGATAATTTATTTTGCATATTATAATTTTTATCCAAAAAAATATGGTATTTATAAAGAACCATAAAAAAAGAACTCTACTTATTAGTGTTTTCATAATAGTTTCGTTCTGCAAGTTCTCTTATTATTTCATCTAGATCTTCATAGTCATCTTCTTCTAGTATTTCTTCAGCCACGTAAATTATAGAGGATAAGTTTCCGAGACTTTTATAGTCAATATTATATTTATTTAGAATTTCAATTTGGTAATTAGTTAGATATAGTTTATTATTTATTTTAACTAATCTATTACTTTCAAAATCTATATTATTTAATAAGTCATTTAGATTATAATCTTTCATGCTAAAATTTTAGTTATGTCAATAATCCCTTTTGATTGTAAATAATAAATAAAACCAATAATTAATGCGAGTATGAATGTACAAGCTAAGAATCCGACAAAAGTGTTTCCTTTATATTCCTTTTTTTCTCCTGGGACTATTTCTAATTTTCGATTTAATTTATTATTATTCATAACTTAATCTCCTTATATCTAAATTATAATTAAAATGTTAAATAATGTAAATATACAAACACTTTACAAATATAAAATTGATATGTTTGGTAAATTGTGATAAAGTTGTTATAGTAGGTGTTGATATGAATATATTAGAAAAATTTAGTAGTTTAGTATCAAGCAATAATAATATTAATAAAGATAGTGTAAAAAAAATATTAGATAAATATAAATATAGTGTTCCATTAAGTTTAGATGATATTACAAAAATGGATAGTGAGGATATTAAAGAACTTTTAAAAATATATGATTCTAAAAATTGTGATAGTCTTTATGAAGCGTTAAGTCTTAATATGACTGTTTTAAAAATGTATAAGAGTAATCCAAATAATTTATTTTTTAAAGAAAAACATGACCAAGCAATAATTTATATAAATAATTTAATTATAAATTTAAATTCTTTTTATTCTAGATATATTACAGAAGTATCTAATGATTTGCTTGAAAAATATAGTACAATTATTACTAAAGATGGTATTAAGGATACAATTGCTAATTTTGATGAGTTAGATAATGTTTTAGATTCATTAAATTTAAGTCTATTTGAAAAGGGTAAAATTAAACAAGAAGTTGGAAAATCTAATATAAGATTTGCTGATTTATATAAAGATATTAATATTAATAATGAAGAATTATTCAATAAAGTAAATGAAATTATTAAAAATGAAAGTGAATTAATAAATAGTGTTTCAAAAGACAATTTATCTTCTTTTATTGATGGTGATGGTGAAAATAGTGATGATAATTTAAGGATTGTATCTTTATTAATAGGAATGTATAGTGAAATGAATAAAGCACTTAAAAATAAAGACAATATAGTATTATATAATTCAAGTATAAAATTAATTAATGAATATATTAAGGGATATAGCAAATTAAAAGGAGAATAAAAAAATAAAATAGTAGAAAGGGGAAGTTAATATGAGTGAAAAAGATTATATTATTTCATTATTGGATAAGTATTTGAAATATTTAGAAGAAAATGAAAATAAAAATAGATCTTATTTTAAAGATGTTTTATCTCAAATTAATGATAATTATAATTATATATATGACTTTATTATTGGCATAAGTGAAAATTTAATATTAGAATTACTTGATGATATACATTATGAAAATAAGAAAGACTTTTTATTAGATTTTAATGAAATTAGAAATAAATTGTTGTCATATAATGGTGATTATACTAATCTTAAATTAGATGATGGTGAAAATAACACAATTAATTTATTTAAGAAATTGATTACTGATTTTGTTAATGTTAAAGATGACGACAAAGATTATGTGTTAGATTTTAAGGATAGATTAGATAATAATAAAAGTCTTTTAGAAAATGACTATGATTTATTAGAGAAAATAATATATTTATTTGAAAAAGATGATGCTGATGTTTTATTTGAAGAAGCTATGGATTATTTGAATAGATATAATATATCTTTGATTAGAAAATATAGTAAAAGGGAAAAGAAAAAAGTAGTTTATAAGAAAGTTGGAGATAGTAATTCAATTAATGTTACTCCTTTTGAAAATATGGTTAGTTTTGATTATGTTCCTAAAGAAAAGACAAGGGTTAATAAAAAAAGAAAAGTTGAAGATAAGTCTGAGTTAAAGATTGAAGAAACTAAAGATATAAAAAAATTATTTAATGATTATGGTTTTGATTACGAAAAAGTATGTCGTATTTATGCAGATGGGATAAAAAGCCTTAATTTCGATGAAACAAAAGAATTTTTAGAATATTTAAATGATAATAGTATTTTAAAATATGTAGATAAAAATGGTAAAATTTTAGGGCTTTTGTTAACGAAAAGTAATTTGAATAAATTTATGAATGTTAATGATATTTTAAGAAACAAATATAGTTTAAATGATAAAAGTATAGAGCAAATCCTTAAAAGATATACATTAGTTTATTGTGATGATGAAATTAATAATTTTACTAATAATGTTCAACTCTTAAATTTATGTGGTATTAAGGATATTAATGTTGTTATTAGTGATAATATAATGTTTTTATTAAATAGTTATAATGATAATCTTAATGTCTATAATAAACTTAATGACATGGGAATTAACGCTAATAATTTATTTAAAAATGCTTTAAATGTTGTATCTATTAATAATGAATTATTATTTAAAAATATTGATGTATTATGTAGTTATGGTTTTGATTTAAGAGATGAAGAAGATTATAAAAGTTTTAGTGTACTTCTTATTAATGACTTGGCAAGAACTTTAGACATGTTTATAGAAATGGGATATAGTGAATTTATTCATGATAAACCAGAATTAACATTAAGAAATATTAAGTCACTTATTATTAAAAGAATATTATTTGCATATAAAAATAATTTAAATATATGGGATAATGTTAAAGATGATAGCCCAAATAAGATTAATTATGAGTATGAAAAATTTATTAAGAATCGTAATGTTTTAAACGATAGTGAAATTAATTTATTAATTAAAGAACATCCAATATTAAGTTTACTTGATTCTGGTATGAGAATTACTACTTTTAATGAATCTTATTTTGCAAGTATTAAAAGAAAAACAGAATTAGTTTTTAATAATAAAATTGTATCTAGAATTAAAACTTATAGTGTTTTTAAAGCTTTAATTGATAATAAGGTTAAGGAAGAAAATGCTTTATTATATGCTCTTACTTATAATATGGATTTAAATGAATATGAATATGATATGTTAAAGAAAGTTGTATATAGAGGTATAGTAGAATGATAGATTATTTGAAGGAATATATTACAAAAGAAGACTTCAATGTTATAAATTATAATTTTAAAGATGTTGATGTGAATAATTTTAGTTATTATGAGCAAAATATTAGAGAAGTGCTAGAGTATTTGAAAAGTATTGGTGTATTTAATTTTAAGGATATTCTTTTGTATAGAAAAGATATTTGTTTAAAAAATTTAGATATTCTTAAGGAAGAAGTTAATAAAATAAATAAAAATTTAATTGTTTATTTGTTTAATAATGATATATCTAATTTGATAAATTTAAATATTTAAAAATATTTTAGCACTTTTGCTTGACAAGTGCTAATTAGAGTGGTATAACTATAATTGTGAAAGGAAGAGTGATTAGATTATGAATATAATCCCAAGAAGTTTTTTCTTCGATGATGATTTAGATGATTTCTTTAAACCAGTTGTAAGAAAAAATGATGTAAAATGTGATATCTATGAGGAGGATGGTATGTACCATGTTGAAATGGATGTACCTGGATACGATAAGAAAGATATTAAATTAGAAGTTAAAGATGGTTATTTAACTGTTAGTGCTTCTAAAGAAAAAGAGGAAAAGGAGAACAAAAAGAATTACATAAGAAAAGAAAGAACATATGGCTCATTTAGTAGATCTTTTGCTTTAGGTGATGTTGATGTTGATAAGATAGATGCTAAATTTGAAAATGGTATCTTAAATATTACTGTTCCTAAAGAAGAAAAAGCTGAAACTAAGAAAACTATTGAAATAAAATAATTATGAAAGTACTCAAAAGAGTGCTTTTTTTTGACATAATTCATATATATTATTGAGTAATTTATAGTTGTGATAAAAAAGAAGATAAAAATTATGATTGATAAAATTTATTATAATGGTGTAAATGAAAGAGAAGAATTATTAAAAAACTTAATAAAATAAAAAGTTTATATGAAATAAAATTAGATGATGTAAATAAATTAATGGATTCTGCTCAATATACAGAAATACCTACTACTCATGAAAAAATTAATGATATTAAAAATAATTGTAAAAAACATATGAACTTAGTAAATAAGATAAATGATATGTTTTTTTGTTGTTAAATTAAAAAAATAAGGTTGTATCAAATTGTTTTAATGTGATATATTAATATTGTTATATTTATTTGGCCTGTTGGTGAAATGGTTAACACATAGCCCTCTCAAGGCTACATTTATGGGTTCGAACCCCATACAGGTCACCAATAAAATTGATAAAATGCCTTTAATTAAGGCTTTTTTTTAATAAAAAAAGAAGAACTATCTTCTTTTGAAATTCATAGTATCTTCTTTTTTTAATGTAATTATTTTTGATTCTAATTCTTCTTTAGTTACTAATTTATTGTTGTGAAACACAAAATGTTTAGATTGTTCAGAGATTAGATCATTAACTTCCATTAACATTTTTGTTATTTCATATGTTCCAACAATTCCATCTCCGTAGGCTTGTTTTAATTCACTTTCTAAATATTCTTTATATTCTAGACATGTTTTAATAATTCTTATTCTATATTCTGTTTATTATCCCTCCCTGAATTTATTATATAATAATTTTTTTAATTTTGTATATAAATTATACTTTATGGTTATTTTTCTTGCATAATTATAATTTTTGTGCCTTGATTATAGTATTTTTGTGTAATATAATTAACTTGTTTAATTAAGGAGGAATTGTATTATGGATTATAAAAAACTTGCTGAATTATTATATCCTGATGTTAATTTAACTATTGAAGATTTAGAAAAAAGATATCCTAAAAGAAATTTAGATGATAAAGCTGAAGTATGTAGATTTGCTCCAAGTCCAACTGGAAGAATGCATATGGGAAATTTATTTGCGTCATTTGTACCAGAAAGATTTGCTCATCAAACTAATGGTGTATTTATACTAAGAATTGAAGATACTGATGATAAGAGAGCTATTGATGATGGTGTTAATTTAATAATTAGTGATTTAAAAGAATATAATTATAGAGTTGATGAAGGACCTATTAATGGTGGAGAGTATGGACCATATATTCAAAGTCAGAGAAAAGATATTTATCATACAGTAGCTAAATATTTGGTTTCTATTGGAAGAGCTTATCCTTGTTTTTGTTCTGAGGATGATTTAAGTCATATGAGAGAAGAACAAGAAGCTTGTAAAGATAGAATTGGTTATTATGGAAAATATGCTAAGTGTCGTAATTTGAGTTATGATGAAGTAAAAGAACATATAGATAATGGTGATAAATGGGTACTTAGATTAAAATCTATGGGTGATTTTAATAAGAAATTTACTTTTAAGGATTTAATTAAAGGTACTATTGAATTACCAGAAAATGATTTAGATCAAGTATTAATTAAATCTGATGGGGTTCCACCTTATGCTTTTGCTCATGTTTGTGATGATCATTTTATGAGAGTTACGACAGTTACAAGAGATGATTCTTATATTTCATCTGTTCCTTATCATTTAGAATTATGGAAGGCTTGTGGATTTGATGCTCCTAAGTTTGCTCATTTGTTACCACTTAATAAAAAAGATGGGGATATTGTTAGAAAACTTAGTAAAAGAAAAGATCCTGAAGCAGCAGTAGCCTTTTATCATGAAAGAGGTATTCCAGTTGAAGCTGTTAAATTGTATTTTGCTACTTTATTAAATTCTAATTTTGATGGATGGTTTATGCAAAATCAAGACAAGAATTATAATGATTTTGTGTTTACATTTAATAAGATGTGTACAAGTGGAGGATCATTATTTGATATTGAAAAATTAATTAATATATCTAAAAATTATTTAAGTAGATTAAGTGCAAAAGAAGTATTTGATAATTTAGATAATTGGTCTAAAGAGTTTGATAAAGATTTTAATGAACTAATTAATAAATATAAAGAATATACAATTAATATTTTAAATATTGAGAGAGAACAAAAGAAGCCAAGAAAAGATTTTGCTTGTTATAGCGAAATAAAAGATAATATTTGGTATATGTATGATGAATTATTTGATTCAAATATGGTTAAATTTGAAGTTAAAAACGTAGATGAAATTGGCGATATTTTAAACTCTTATGCTAATAAATATTATGATGAAAATGATTCGAAGGAAGAATGGTTTAATAAAATTAAATTATTATGTGATGAATTTGGTTATGTAACTGATATGAAAGCATATAAGGAAAATCCTGTTGCATATAAGGGAAGTATAGCTGATATATCAAATATTATAAGAGTAGCGTTAACTACTAAAACAACAACTCCAGATTTATATGAAATAATGAAATTATTAGGTAAAGATAGAGTTATGACAAGATTAAACAATCTAAAATAGGTTGTTTTTCTTTTGCTAAAATAGTGAACAAAAATGTCTACTTTTGTAAAATTGTTCACTCTTTATTTTTTTGTGAAATCTTTGTTTGTTCGATAGACACAAAATTTATTATTTGTTAAAATTGATGTTAGTGAAAATACTGGAGGTATAATGATGGAAGATTTACTTAAAAATTTAAATGATGAACAAATAGAGGCTGTTAAACATAATGAAGGGCCTTGCTTAGTACTTGCTGGGGCAGGATCTGGTAAGACAAAGGTTTTAACTAATCGTATTGCTTATTTAATAGAAAATGGCGTAAGAGATTATAATATTTTAGCTATTACATTTACAAATAAGGCTGCTAAAGAAATGAGAGATAGAGTTTATAATTTAGTTGGAGATGTTGCTTCTTTTATTGGAACTTTTCATTCATTAGGCTTGAGAATTATTAGGGAAAATTGTGGATATTTAAATTTACCTTCTAATTTTAGTATTATTGATAGTGATGATGTATTAACTGTTATTAAGAAGATTCTTAAAGATATGAATTTAGATACAAAACAATATAGTCCTTCTTATATTAGAAATAGAATATCTTTTATTAAGAATCAAATGCTTAGTGAAATGGAACTTGATAAGTTTTTTAATACGCCTATAGATAAAATAGTTGTAGATGTATACTATAAATATAACGAAAGACTTATTGCTAGTGCGGCAGTTGACTTTGATGATTTATTATTAATGCCTGTTAGGTTATTTGAACATAATAAAGAGATACTTGAACATTATCAAGAAAGATATAAATACATATTAATAGATGAGTATCAGGATACAAATCCAGTTCAGTATAAGTTATCTAAATTACTTGCAAGTAAATATAAAAATATATTTGTTGTTGGTGATATGAATCAAAGTATTTATGCATTTAGACAAGCAGACTATCATAACATAGTTAATTTTGAAAAAGATTATGCTAATGCGAAAACAATTAAGTTAGAACATAATTATAGAAGTACAAATAATATTTTAAATGCGGCTAATGATGTAATAAGTCATAATAAGGAAAGAAAAGATTTAAGGTTATATTCTGATAAAGGTGATGGTCCTAAAATCACTTATTTAAGAAGTTATGATGAAAAACATGAAATATCTTTGGTTATAGATGAAATTAATAAATTATATTTAGATGGTTATGAACCTAAAGATGTTGCTATACTTTATAGAACTAATGCTCAATCAAGAGCTATTGAAGAAGTGTTTGCTTCTAAAGGTATTCCTTATAAAATTTATGGTAGTTATTATTTCTATAATAGAAAAGAAATTAAAGATTTAATATCTTATTTAAAATTAATTTATAATGATAAAGATGAAATTAGTTTAAGAAGAATTATTAATGTACCTAAAAGAGGTATTGGAGATAGTGCTATTAAAGATATTGAACTTAGAGCTAATTTAAATCAGTGTAGTATGTATGATGCACTTGAAAGTAAGAAAGAATTGGAGTTTAAAGATATAATTGAATCTATTAAGAAAACTAGTGAAAATTTATCGTTAACAGAGTTGATTGATGAAGTTCTTGATAAATCAGGAATGAAGAAAGAACTTGAAGATAGTCATTTAATTGAAGATGAAACTAGATTAGAAAACCTAATGGAATTTAAAAGTATAACTGCTTCGTATGAAGAGAGAACTGGTTCTGTTAATTTAGGAGACTTTTTAGAAGAGATATCTTTAGTTTCTGATCAAGCTAATCATACGGAAGATGGTAATGTAGTTACTTTAATGACTTTACATAGTGCGAAGGGGCTTGAATTTCCAGTTGTGTTTATGGTTGGAATGGAAGAAGGAATTTTTCCTCATAATATGTCTATTATGGAAGATAATATTGAAGAAGAAAGAAGGCTATGTTACGTAGGAATAACTAGAGCAAAGGAAAAACTTTATTTAACAAACGCTAAGAGAAGAATGCTTTATGGTAAAGATCAAATGAATGTACCTTCTAGATTTATTGCAGAAATTAAAGATGATTTACTGGAAAAGAATGAAATAAATAAAGAAGAAAAGATTATTAAAAAGGGTGAAATGTATACTAAAGATAATAGTGATATTGTTAAAGGTAGTATTATTGATCACACAGAATATGGACTTGGGGCTGTAATTGATGTTAGTGGTAGTTTAATAACTGTGGCTTTTAAGTGTGGTGTTAAAAAATTAATGAAGAATCATAAAAGTATTACGAAAGTTAGCTAAATTTGTAGTTAACTTTTTTTATTATTTTTGAAGATATTTTGTTATAATATTTATGAGGTTAATTATGAAAGAAAGATATGATGAATTAATTAAATTAATAGAAAAAGCTAATTATGATTATTATACTTTAGATAATCCGACAGTTACGGATAGAGAGTATGATAACTGGATGAGTGAACTTTTGGATATTGAAGAAAGACATCCGGAAATTAAAAGAAAAGATTCTCCTAGTGAAAAAATTGGTGGAGAAGTAATTAGTGAGTTTAAAAAGGTTGAACATAAAATTGGAATGTTTTCTATTTCTGATGTTTTTAATGAGTCTGAAATAGTTGCATTTGATGAAAGAATTAGAAAAGAATTTCCTAATCCAAGTTATGTTTGTGAACTTAAAATAGATGGGTTAGCAGTATCACTTCAATATGAAAAGGGAATACTTAAAAGAGCAGCTACACGTGGAAATGGATTAGTTGGTGAAGATATTACTCATAATGTAAAAACGATTGGAACTATTCCTTTAAGATTAAATAAACCGGTTGATATAGAAGTTCGTGGGGAAATATATATGCCTCTTAAAGCATTTAATGAACTTAATGAGAAGAGACTTAAAAATGGTGAACCAATTTTTCAAAATCCAAGAAATGCGGCAGCGGGATCAATTAGACAACTTGATAGTAGTGTTGCTAAATCAAGAAAGTTAGATGCTTTTTTATATCATGTTCCGGAAACTGATAAGAAGACTCATTATGAAGCTCTTATGGAATTAAAAGAGTTGGGATTTATTGTTAATCCAAATATTAGATTGGTTAAAAATATAGATGAAATATTAGATTATATTAACGAATGGACCGCTAGAAGAGGAGAACTTCCTTATGATATTGATGGTATTGTTATAAAAGTAAACGATATTCATATGCAGAGAGAGCTTGGCTTTACAGCTAAATATCCAAGATGGGTAATTGCTTATAAATTTCCAGCAGAAGATGTTAAGACAAGATTAACTGATATTGTATGCACGGTTGGTAGAACTGGACAAATAACTCCTAATGCGGTTTTTGATCCGGTTAAGGTTATGGGGTCTACAATTAGAAGAGCAACTTTACATAATGGCGATTATATAAATTCAAAAAATTTAAAAATTGGCGATAATATATTTGTTCATAAAGCTGGGGATGTTATTCCAGAAGTTGTGGGACCATGCTTAGAAGATAGAACGGGTAATGAGAGAGAATTTGTAATGCCTGATAAATGTCCAATTTGTGGAGCTGGTCTAGTTTTAACTGAGTCTGGTATTGATTTAAAATGTCCAAATGATTTATGTCCGGCTAGAAACATTGAATCTTTAATTCATTTTTGTGATAGAAAAGCGATGAATATTGAAGGTTTGGGTGAAAGAATTATAGAAGACTTCTATAACATGAAATTTATAACTAGTATAATTGATATTTATAATATTAAAGATCGTAAAGAAGAATTAATTGAACTTGAGGGATTTGGAGATAAAAGTGTTAATAAACTTTTAGATAATATTGAAAAGTCAAAACAAAATTCTTTAGAAAAATTGTTATTTGCAATCGGTATTAGTGGTATTGGAGAAAAAAATGCGAAGATTCTTGCAAAGAAATTTATGAATATAGATAATTTAATGAACGCTAGTTTAGAGGATTTAACTAATATTTCTGATGTTGGGCCAATACTTGCTAATAGTATTTATAATTTCTTTAGAAATGAAGATAATATTAAACTTATTAATGATTTAAAAAATATTGGAATGAATATGAATTATTTAGGTGCTCAAATTAAAGAAAATGAAGAATTATTAAATAAGAGAATTGTAGTTACTGGTACATTAAAGAAATATACAAGAGATGAAATTCAAAATTTAATTGAGTTAAATGGTGGATTATGGTCTACTTCTGTAACTAAAAAAACTTATGCTGTTATAGTTGGAGAGAATCCCGGCTCTAAATATGATAAAGCAAAGGAACTAAATATTCCAATTTGGACTGAAGAGGATTTTGATAAGGTAATAAATTCTTAAAAATTTATGTAAACTGGAAATAAGTAATAAGATATAGTATAATGATTTTGAGGTGTTATATGAATAATATAAAAAAGTTTTATAAAAACAACCGTATTTATTGTATTTTAATGGGAGTAAGTATATTTTGCCTTGCTTTAATTGCGGTACTTGGTATAGTTTATTTTGTTAATCAAACTAAAAATGATAAATATGGTGATCGTTTAAATGGAATTGAATCTGTTCAAATTACAGATGATCATATAAATGAAATGGTAAGTGAAATTGAAAAGAATGAGCTTGTTGAAAAAGCATCAATTTCTGTTAAGGGTAAAATAGTTTACATAACTGTAACTCTTAAAGATGGAAAAAGACAAGATGCTGAAGGAATTGCAGTTAAGTCTTTAAGTGGTCTTACTGAGGATGAAAAAGCTTTTTATGATGTTAGTTTTGCTTTTACTAAAAATGAAGATGAGACTTTTCCAATTTTAGGTTATAAGAAAAGTGATGCAACTATTATTTCTTGGTCAAAAGTTAGTGGTGAAGAATAATGAAAAAGGTTAAAAAAATTGTTATTCCGATAATTATTGCTATTATTTTGATAGTATGTTCTATATTTGTTTATTATAATTATTTTTATGATTCTAATAAGCTTAGTATTAGGGAAAAAGAATGGATTAATAGTAATGCAAATAAGGTTATTTCATTTGGAATACCTACTAATTTAAATAATTTTAGTAAAAGTGGAACGGGTATTTTTTATGATTTTACTAAAGATTTAGCAGATGAATATAAATTAAAAGTAAATAATAATAGTTATACTAGTTTTGATAATTCTCTAGGTTTTTATTTAACTAGTGTACAAAATGATAATGATTTGTTATTTTATAAGGATTTTTATGTATTAGTAAGTAAAGATGACAAAGTTGTTACGGATATAAATCAAGTTAGAGATGCTAAAGTTGGTACTATAAGTGATTATTCATCATTTTTAACAAGTAATACAACTTTTTCAGGAACTATAAGTCTTGCTACTAATAAAGAAAGTTTATTAAAAGATTTTGCAACAAATTATGATTATATATTTGTTCCATTAAATGAATATTTGGATGAAATAGTAAGTAATAATTATAAAGTTGTTTATCAGTTTGAAAATATTCCTATTTATTATTATTTACATTTAGGAACTGACACAACTTTTAATGGTGTTGTAAAAAAATATTATAATGAATGGATGAATAATTCGTTAGACGAATATTATTATAAACATTTATTTAGTTTATATAAAACTGAATTGTCTTTGACAGATTTGGAAATTGATTCATTTAATAAAAATGTTTATAGTTTTGGATTTGTTACTAAATCTCCTTTGATTTCTGGTAATAGTTCTAAAATAGGTGGAATTATTGCCGAGTATTTAAAAGAATTTAGTAAACTTACTAATGCTGAATTTAAGTATGTTGCTTATAAGAATAATAGTGATTTGGAAAAAGCTTATAATAACAAGAAGATTGATTTATTATTTAATGATACCACTAATTATGAGAATGCTATAAAAACTAATATAAATGAAAAATTTGCAATAATATCAAATAATAAAGATAGTGATTTTTATGCTAATTTAAATATGATAAATAATAAGAATGTATGTGTTATTGAAAACAGTAATTTATTTGGCTATTTAAGTAGTTTTAGTAATATAAATATAGAAAAAGTTAAAAATGAACAAAAATTAATACGTTGTTTAAAGAAAAATAAATTAGTTGCGATTGATGAATATACTTTAAATTATTATAGTAATGATTTAGTAAAAGATTATCATGTTGTTTATAGTGGATATAACACAAATAATTTTAGTTTTAAATATAAGAGTAATGATGATGCTTTTTATAAAGTGTTTAATAGTTATATAAATACTTTAGGAAATAAAGAAATGATGGTTAGAGGTTTGACTTCTTATGTAAAAATGTCTAATGTTTCTAATATTGTTATTTCAGTGGCTAAATATATTTTGATTATAAGCGGAGTTGGTATATTGGTTGCTGGTATAATTGTTTATTCAAAGAAAAAAGTTAAATTAAATACTAGAATTAGTAAAGATGAAAAGTTGAAATTTGTTGATATGATGACTTCTTTAAAAAATAGAAATTATTTAAATGAGAGAATTGAAATTTGGAATCAGAATACAATATATCCTCAGGCTATTATTGTTATTGATTTAAATAATGTTAAATATTTGAATGATACATTTGGTCATGAAGAAGGCGATAAACAAATCATGGCGGCAGCTAATGTTTTACATCAAAATCAATTAGATAACACCGAAATTATGAGAACTGATGGTAATGAATTTATGATTTATTTAGTTGGTTATAATGAAAAACAAGTTGTTAATTATATTAAAAAGTTAGTTAAAGAATTTGGTAATTTGCCTTACGATTATGGAGCAGCTATTGGATTTAGTATGATTGTTGATGATTTAAAATTAATTGATGATGCTATTAATGAGGCTTCTTTGTTAATGAGAGAAAATAAGGAAACTGAATATAATGAAAATGAAAAACAAGATTAATAAAGCTTTTACTAGATTTAAACATTATATATTAAATGTTTATAGAATATTAAATAAGCCAGAGATGGCAGTATTGCCTGGTCAGCTGGCTTTTTCAATAATTCTTTCAATAGTTCCAATTATTACATTAATTGGATATGGAGCCTCATATTTTAACATATCAATGGATACTATTATTAATATGTTAAAAAATAATTTTTCAGATAGTATAGTTGATATGATAGTACCAATAATAAGTGGAGATAGTATTGACTTAAATTTGATAATAATGTTATGTTCAATGCTTTATTTTGCATCGAATGGACCAAGTTCAATAATATTTGTTACAAATGAGATTTATGGGTTTGAACAAACAAGTTGGCTTAAAAGAAGAATTAAGGCTATGATTATGACATTTTTAGTTATTGTGTTATATTTGTTCATATTACTTGTACCAGTTTTTGGTAGTAAGATAATTGATGCTATTGATTATTTTAATATTAAGTCGGTTTTAACAAGTTTGTTAGGAATAATGCAGGGACCTATTTCTTGGGTAATTGTCTTTATATTTATTAAAGTTATATTTACTTTAGCTCCTAATAAAAGTGTTGATCCAGTTAGAATAAATGTGGGAGCAATATTTACTTCACTTGGATTTATTGTTGTAACCCATTTTTATGGCTATTATGTTAATCATTTTGCTAAGTATGATATATTTTATGCTGGATTATCAAATGTGATGGTACTACTTTTATGGATTTATTTCTTAAGCAATATATTGGTTATTGGAATATCATTAACAACTGAAGTAAATGAAGAAGATTTGCCAAAAAGTGGAAAGTTAAATTTTTAAATTTAAGACATAATAATAACGTGCACACGAATATTACTTAGTGCACGATTAAATATTTTATGATATCAATCTAGTATTGTTGTACTAACGATATTGTAGAGTAATATTTGAGATGTGCATTTAAATGTGCATCTTTTTTGAAAAAAATAATGCTTTTCATTATTTAAAATATGTTTTTTGATATTCTTTTCGAGAGATTTCATCTTTAATGTAATTATCAAATAAGTTTATTATATTTTCTTGAGTAAGATTATAAACATAATTTTTTTCATCTAAAATATTATAATATATTAATACTTGTTTTAAGTTAAATATTAGTGGAGAATCAATGTTTAAATATGGATATTCTTGTGTGGTAATTAAATCTTGATTAATGATTATTTTAGCATTGTTTGTAGTGTTATCTAAATTTTTGGTTAAAATTAAATTAATGTTATTTAGATTTATTTTTTTATTATCTATTGTTGCAAAATATTTATTTTCTATAGTTACTTTATTGCCATCAACTTTTAGATATTCTTTATTTGTCATTTTAAAATCGCCATAGTTTAGAATGCTTATTAAATAATCGGTTGATAGATAATCAGTTAATTCGATAGATGTGGTATCTATAAAATATATTACATAATCATAGAAATCAAGTGTTACAAATTTTGAACTTGAATTTTCTGTTTCGTATATTGTTTTTCCTTTTATATCGATTAATTTAAAAGAGTTTGTACCATCTATATTTTCGCCAATTATTACATTTAAATTTTTTAAATAATCGGTTTTTATTTCATTTCCATTAATATTTAAAGATATTTTTTGGTATTTAAATGGCGAAATTTGAAAATAATTAGTAAGTAATTCGTTGATATTATAGTTTTTGTTATTAACTAAGTTATTAAAGATATATGAAATAAATTGATATTGACATTTTATGTCATCCTTTATAACTATATCATTGATATTTATAAGACTTATTTTGCCATCTTGATTTATGACTGGCATTCGTGTTTTTTGATTATATAATTTATTGTTTTCAGGTATATCTATAATAAGATATATTTCATCATTTGTAGTAACACAGTATCCTTTAATTGTGATATTTAAATAATTACTAAATTTGCTAAAGAATTGCTCTTTTGTTATTAATTCTTCTTTCACATATCCATTGGATATTAAATAATTGTTGTATAAATCTAGCATTTCTGAAAATATGTTAATTAATATATTATTGTCGTAATTCGAAATAAAGTTATTATTTGAATTAAGATAATCATTAAATTGTTCATACATTTCTTTTTTAGATTTATCGTTTTTTGGATATTTATATTCACTATTAAATAGATAATTTTTAAAATCTGCCAAGTATTTATTTATGTTTTTACTATCTTTTATAATGTCATTAGATATAGTTATATCTTTATTCATTTCTTTTAATATTTGATTATATTTATTTATATAGTTTTCTGCAATTGATGGATAAGATTTACAATCTATTAAATTTAAAAAATTAAGTATGTTGACGTATAAATTATTGTCTTGATTAATACTTTCTATACATAAATTAAACATTGCATCTAGAAATTCTGGTGTTTCTTCTATTTTAATGTTTTCGCCTGTATTTGTTTCAGTATCACACATAGCATCTGAGCAATTAAATATATAATCTATATCGGCTATAGGGTATTTTTCTTTAAGCATATTATAAAGTTTGGTTATTCCACCATGTTCATAATCATAGTAATTATAGTTAACTAATGTTAGGAGGTAATCTAATATTTTTCCTTCTCTTCGATAAGTCTTTACGTCTGTTATTCCACTAATAACTTTATTAGTCATTGCTTCATCAAGTGATGATCCTAAAATTGTTGCTCTATATGTTCCTACTAGATCATTTTTTGAATGCCAATGATGATATGAATGGGCTAATTCATGTAGTATTACTTCTTCATTATTATTCCATTTTTCTTTAATTTTAATGATGTTATAATCTACTTCATAAATACCAGCAAGATGTTTGTATAATATATTGTCAGAAAGTTTTTTTATTCTCATATTTTTAATATTGTCGTAAAAGATTCGATTATCGGTTAAAGGATATTTCATGTTTATATATTTTGCAAGTTTAATAGCACATTCTTTATATTTTTCATCTAGATTATCATTATTATTTATTGCGTTTATTACTTCGTCTAATGGGACACTTTCTTTACCAAGATTTTTATCCAATTTTTGTGAATCATCAAAATAGATATTATTACTATACTTTGTTTTAATTTGTAATTCATTATTATTTATTTCAACTTCATATGTTTTACCCTTTAGTAAGAAACTTGTTGCTTCGAAAGTTGTTAATACAACTAAAACAGCTGAAATTCCTCTCGTTATGTTAACTACGGCTTCTCTAAATTTATATTTTTTTGGATAAAGAAGTGATGATTTAATATTATTAGAATACATAGTGGTGTAATCTTTTTCATTATATATTTTATTTAAGTTTAGAAAATCATTTAATAATGGATAGTTGTATTTTCCATTTGATAATTCTAAAAAAGTTTTTCTTCCGTTTTCACATAAAAAGATAGTAAATACTTTTTTATTGTAGTGAATATTGAATAATTTTTGTGCTTTTATTTCGTTTTTCATTTGATTTCTCCCCTTGTGGAAGGTATTATAGCATTTTTTTGATTGATAATAAAGTATTTTAATAATATAGATAGTATTTTGATGGTTATCGACCAAAATTAGTACTCTATATATTAAAAGTGGTCGATAACTTGCATTTTTAATAAAATAATAGAATTTATTTAAATTATATGATAGTATTGATATTGAAGGTGGGATAATAATGAAAAAGAAAAAATTAAAATCTATTAATTATGAAAGTAATGATACTAAAGAAATTAAAAGTTTAATAATTATAACTATTGTAGTTATTGCTATTGCTGTTGGATTGTTCTTTTTAACTAATTATTTAAATAATAAAAAAGCAAATAGTAATATCAATATTGATTACGATACTTGTATAGTAGGAAACATGTTTAATAGACCATATAATGAATATTATGTATTCTTATATAGTAGTACTGATAAAAATGCTTCTACATATAAAGGTTTAATTACTTCATATAAAGATAAAGATGATGCTTTAAAAGTTTATTATGTTGATATGAATGATAAGTTTAATAGTGCTTATTTAAGTGAAACAAGTAATAAAAAGCCAACTAAATCATCTGAAGTTAAAATTAATGAATCTGCTTTAATATTAATTAAAGATGGTAAAGTAGAAAAGTATTATGAATCTTTAGAAGATTATAAGAATGCTTTAAAATAAAACTTAGTGTAAAATTGCTAAGTTTTTTTATTTGTTTTTATTAAAAATATGTTATTATGATATTGTATAGGATATGATGATATGAAAGATTATTTAAAGAAAACAAAATTCGAATTATGGGAAGTTATAGCTATTACATTATTTTCATCACTTGTGATGAGTTTTTGTACTGGTTATTTAGTATATAGAAGTTCATGTGGAAAAGTAACTTCAGTTAATGGTGATGAGTATTTAGCTGAATTATATAAAGCCTATGACGAAATAAAATCAAATTATTATAGTAGTGTTGATTTAGGTAGTTTAGTTGATGCTGGGATAAAAGGAATGTTTAGTTATTTAGGAGATCCTTATACAACTTATTTAGATAAGGATCAGACTGATAATTTAACTGATTCTTTAAAGGGAACTCAACATGGAATAGGCGTACTTATAAATTTAAGTGATGAGGAAAAAAAGATTATAATTTCTAAAGTTTATGATAATACACCGGCTAAGGAGGCTGGATTGGTTAGTGGAGATGAAATAGTTAAAGTTAATGATAAGCTTGTTAGTGAGTCTGAAAATTTGAAAGATATTACCGCTTTAATTAAGAGTAGTGATGAAGTAAGGTTAGTTATTCAAAGAGATGGTGTTGATAAAGAATATACTTTAAAAACAGCTGATTTTTATAATCCTTCTGTTGAAGAAAAAATTATTGAAGGAGAAAATGGTAATAAGATTGGATATTTACAAATTTCTAAGTTTAATGAGACAGCTTATGAACAATTTAATCAGAAATTAAATAAAATTGAAGCAACTGGAATTAATAGTTTAATTATAGATTTAAGAGGTAATACGGGAGGTTTTCTATCTGCTGCAACTAAGATAAGTGAATTATTCTTAAAAAAAGGTGAAGTAATTTATTCACTTAATGAGCAATTAGGTACTAAAGTTACATACGATGAAACAGAAGAATCTAGAAATTATAAAGTATTTGTTTTAGTTAATGAAAGTTCTGCTTCGGCTTCTGAGATTCTTGCGGCTGCGTTACAAGATAGTTATGGGGCTATATTGGTTGGAACTACAACATATGGCAAAGGTAAAGTTCAAAAAACAAATAAAATGTCTGATGGTACTATGTATAAATATACAAGCGCTAAATGGTTAACTCCAAAGGGCGAATGTATTGATGGAGTTGGATTAAAACCTGATATAGAAATATCAAATGGGGATGAATTATTAAAAGATTTAGTACTTGAAAAAGCCATAGAAGAGATACAAAAGTAGAGGAATGCATTTAATGTATTCTTTTATTTTACGTAAATATTAAATTTTGTGAAGAAGAATATTTTAAAATAAAAAACTTAGTGATATAATAACAAGCAAGACAAGGGTGGTTATATGAATACATTAACTTTTAAAGATTATAATTTGAAATTAGAATTAGTCCCATTTACTAATATAATTGGCGGTATTGCTTCAGGTAAAACATATTTACTTAAAACATTAATTAATCAGAGCGATAGTAGTTCAGTATTTATTGATGATAAAAATATAAATGATTATGATATTAATTTTTTAAGAAAAAATATAACAGCAGTACTTAATAATTTTATATTCAATACAAGTAAAGTTAAAAGTGAACTTGAATATTATCAAAAATGTTTAAATTATGATAGTAAAACAATAGAGAGCAATATTAAAAAGTTTGTTACATTTTTTAAATTAAATAATATCATTGATAAAGAGATTGGGCAAACTACTAGAAGTGAAAAGGCTTTTATTAAAATATTATCATTATTAATTATTAATCCAAGAATTATTGGGATTGATGATATGCTTACTTATTTAGATAATAAGGATAAATTAAAGATCGTTAAATATGGAAAAGAAAATAAGATTTCAATACTTAATGTAACAAGTAATAGTGAAGAACTCTTATTAGGAACTAAAATAGTTGTACTAGATAATTTTCATTCAGTTATGTATGAAGATACTTTAGAAGTTTTATCTAATGATAAAGTTTTGAGTAAAATTGGAATGAATATGCCGTTTATTGCAGAATTATCAAATAACTTAAATTATTATGATTTATTAAAAGAAAAGTATTTTGATATTAATTCTTTAGTTGGTGAATTATGGAAGTAATGTATTCTAATCAACCTAATAATGGATACTTTGCAGTTAAACAATTAGTTGGATTTTATGGTGAGATAGATGATTTAAGTATTCTTATTGATAATATTAAAATAGATGAGATAAATGTTAAATATAAAGTTAAAAAATATTTAGAATATAATAAAGATTATTTTGAAATATTAGATTTAGATAGTGAATTTTTAAATAAAAAGATAAGTGACTTGTCTTATTCTGAATATAAAATTTTGTTATTATTAGATATTGTTAGTAAAAATCCTAAATTAATGATTTTAAATTATTTTGATGTTGGATTTAATAGTAAGTATAAGAGAAAAATTATTAAACTTATTAAGTTTATTAAAGCTTCTTTAAATATTAATTTTATTGTAATTAGTAATGATGTAAATTTTATGAACAAATTAGTTAAACATGTTATTGTTTGTAAAAATAAAATTATTAAATATCAGGGAAGTATTATTAACGCAATTAAAGAGGAATATATTGAAGAACCTCCAATTTATAATTTTGTAAGATTAGCAAATGAGAAGGGAGCTAATTTGGAATACACTTTAGATGGAAAAGATTTATTAAAGGATATTTATAGGAGTGTTTTTTAATGAAATATTTTGCGAGTGTAAGCTATGATGGCTCTAAATTTTATGGATTTCAAAGATTAGAAGATTATGATACTGTTCAAAAAGAATTGGAAAGAGCATTAGGCATTATAAATAAAAACTTTGTTGCTGTTAAAGGTGCT
This sequence comes from uncultured Mycoplasmatota bacterium, assembly GCA_900553855.1. Taxonomy (GTDB): domain Bacteria; phylum Bacillota_I; class Bacilli_A; order RF39; family UBA660; genus CAG-533. The sequence continues at coordinate 100,324 of USFG01000001.1, forward strand.
GGTAGAACTGATAGAGGTGTTCATGCTTATAGTCAGGGAGTTTGCTTTGAACTAAATGGAAGTGTTCCAACTGAAAAATTAAAGGATGTTATTAACAGAGTATTAAATAATTATGTTCATATAAATTATGTTGAAGAAGTAAGTGATGATTTTCATCCTAGATTTGATGCTAAAATGAAGAAATACGAATATGTTATTAATTTAGGTGAGTTTGATCCGATAATTAATGATTATGTTTATAATTATAATAATAAATTAGATATAAGAAAAATGATAAGAACTAGTAAGGCTTTTATTGGTTTTCATTCATTTAAAGCTTTTACTTCTGGTGCAAGAGAAAACTATAATAGTGTTATATATAAGATTAAATTTAAGAGAAAAGGTGATTTTTTAACTATTACATTTGTGGGAAAGAGTTTTTACAGATATATGGTTAGAAATATGGTTGGTGCTTTGATACAGGCTGGTAATGAAAAACTTGATAAAGATGATATAAAGATGATGTTAGACAAGGAGAAAGTAAATTGTAAGTATAATACAGCACCTGCTTGTGGATTGTATTTAGTTAATGTTTACTATTAAATTAGGGTATGAATGAATTAGATTTAATGGATAAAAGTAAAAATGATTATCAATTGGTTACGGAACTTAGTAAAATTGTTAGAAGTTATAAGGATAAAAATAAACCTGTTGATAGAAAATTTGTTAATAAAGTTGTGGATGTATGTTTAATTAATAGTGAAATTAATTTAAAAAATGGTGTTATTATTTTGGGGAATACTAAAATATTTGAAAATGATTTTAATTCTTGTTATGTTGATGATACGATTATTTATTCATCAATATCTTTAAAAAAATTTTATGAAATGCTTGATGAATTTGGTAGCACATATAATTTTGGCGATCGTCATATGCTTTCCTATTATTCTGTAATGTGTACTCTTATACATGAAATATCACATGCTAGGCAGGATTATATAGTAAAAAATTATCCTTATTCTTTTGCCGGAATGATTTATTCATATAGTAATAATGTGTTTGAAAATGAACAAGAATTTTATGATATTTATTATGATTGTTTTCCGGAAGAAAGAAATGCTTTTTTAAGAGCAACATATATTTCGAGTAAGGTTATGGAGTATGTTTATGGTGACAAATTATCCTTATTTTTTAAAGGTTTATTTTTTGATGAATTGTTGATTAATTATGATTATAATATGTATCCACTGAAAAGATTTGACGATGCTTGTAAAAAATTTGGATATGATTATTTTGATTATTTAATTCCTAATGTTGAATTAATTTATGAAAATTTTTTAGATCGTGTTTGGTGTGGCTGTAAGTTAACAGAAGCTGAATATAATCATCTAATTGATTTAAATATTGGATTGTTTAATCCCGAGAATGATTTAATAAAGGAACATTATAAGAAAACTTCTATAAAAAGTTTGATTTTAGAAAAAAAATAAATTAATTTTATTATTAAAAAATATTTTTGTTGATAATTGATTATAATAAAAAATAGACAATAAAACAATTAAATGATATTATTTAGGTGTGATGTAGAATGAATATAATTATTAATGGACATAATATGTTTAAAATATTAATTGTTACTTTTTTTTGTTCCATATGTTTAGTTCCCCTTGCTAAGGTTGTTGCTAAACATATTGGAGCAATTGATATGCCTAATGAGAGAAAAGTTCATAAAAAGCCAATGCCTAGATTAGGAGGGCTTGCTATATTTTTATCATTTATGTTTGGTTATATGTTGTTTGCTCCTTTAAACGAGCAGATGATCTCAATTTTAATGGGTGGTTTTATAATTGTTTTATTGGGTATTTGTGATGATATTAAACCAATAAGGGCTAGATATAAGTTTATAGTGCAAATTATTGCTGCTTGTATTGTTGTTTTTTATGGTAACATTTATTTACCAAATATAAGTGCTTTGGGATTATCTATTGAATTTGGTAAATTTGGTTATCCATTAGCAATATTCTTTATTATTTCTATAATAAATGCGATAAATTTAATTGATGGTTTAGACGGACTTGCTAGTGGAACTAGTGCAATATTTTTTGCAACAATTACTATTATTGCTGTTTTACTTGATAGGTTATATGGGCTTGATGTAGTTTTATGTGTTATTATGTTAGGTAGTACGCTAGGGTTTTTAGTTTATAATAAACCTCCTGCTTCAATATTTTTAGGTGATACTGGAAGCACTTTTTTAGGATTTATTATTGCGATTATAGCTTTGCTAGGATATAAAACTGCAACATTTACAAGTTTAATTATTCCAATATTTATTTTATTTTTACCGATACTTGATACTGTGTTTGCAATGATTAGACGTTATTTAAAGGGAGAAAATATTGGTGAACCTGATAAGGAACATTTACATCATCAATTACTTAAGCTTAATAATAGTACTACTAAGACAGTATTAATTATGTATGGAATTGATATTCTATGTTCTGTGATAAGTGTTTTATATGCTTTAGGTTATAATTTAATTGCAATTGTTTTATATTTAATTTTATTTGTTTTTATATTATTTTTGATATATAAAACTGATATATTATTTAAACATAAATAGATTAAATTATAATATTTGGAGGATGAAGTGAAAAATAAAACATTATATGTAGTTATACCGTGTTATAACGAAGAAGAAGTATTAAGGGAAACTAGTAAGAGATTAAATGTTAAATTAAATGAACTTATTAAAGATAAAACTATTTCTAAGGATAGTAAAGTATTATTTGTTAATGATGGATCTAAGGATAAAACTTGGGATATTATATGTGAATTAAATGATGAAAATAAATTATTTAGTGGAATTAATCTATCAAGAAATAGAGGACACCAAAATGCATTAGTAGCAGGACTTATGACTGCTAAGGAACATGCTGATGTGGTAATATCTATGGATGCTGATTTACAAGATGATATTAATACGATAGATGAAATGCTTAAAGATTATTATGATGGATCAGAAGTTGTTTATGGAGTTAGATCATCAAGAGCAAATGATACTTTCTTTAAAAAGTTTACAGCTGAAGCATTTTACAAGTTTATGAAATTTATGGGAGCAGATGTTGTATTTAACCATGCTGATTATAGATTAACAAGTAAAATAGTTTTAGATAATTTTGCTAATTATAAAGAGGTTAATTTGTTTTTAAGAGGAATGTTTCCATTAATAGGATTTAAATCAAGTATAGTTTATTATGAAAGAGCTGAAAGATTTGCAGGCGAGTCTAAATATCCATTAAAGAAAATGCTTAATTTTGCGTGGGATGGGATAACATCTTTTAGTGTAAAACCAATAAGAATGATACTTGATTTGGGTATATTTATTTGCATGATAAGTTTTGTAGTACTCATCTACTGTTTAATAAGAAAAATTTGCGGTGCTACAGTTGAAGGATGGACATTTATTGCATGTTCATTATGGCTTCTAGGTGGTATTCAAATGTTCTCATTAGGAATAATTGGAGAATATGTTGGTAAAGTTTATAGTGAAACTAAAGCAAGACCTAGATACATAATTCAGGAGAATTTATTAGAGAAAAAGGAAAAGTAAAGCATGAAAATACATGTTTTTATTTTTTTATTTTTTTTGCTTAAATATTTTTTATTATCATATTGATATGTTCATTTAAAGGTGATATAGTTTAATTATGAACAAAATGTAATATAGGAGTTGATTATATGAAAAAATATATATGTTTAATATTTTTGTTTATTTTATTGATTACAACTGGTTGTTCAAAAAAAGATGGACAAGTTGTAATTTATACATCTATGGAGGAAAATCGAAATAAGGCTTTAAAAGAACAATTAGCAGAAAGATTTCCTGATAAGGATATCATTGTTCAATATTTATCTACTGGAAATAGTGCTGCAAAGATTAAAAATGAGGGTACAAATGTAGAAGCTGATATTGTTCTTGATTTGGAAACAGCTCATATGGCCAATCTTGAAGAAAATTTTGCCGATTTATCATCTTTTGATACAAGTATTTATCTTGATGGAGTTAATAAATCAAATAGATATTTAACTTGGACTAAATATACTATGGCATTAATTATTGATAAAAACTATTTTGATAAACATAATTTATCAGTACCAAAAACCTATGATGATTTGTTAAAATCTGAATATAGGAATTTAATTGCTATTCCTGATCCTAAAACTTCTGGAACTGGTTATGCATTTTATTTAAATGTTGTTAATATAATGGGTGAAGATAACGCTATTGAGTATTTTAAGAAATTAAAAAACAATTTAAGAGAATTTACAACATCTGGTTCTGGGCCTACAAACTTATTAAAACAAGGTGAAATAGCTATTGCAATGGGAATGACAAGTCAAGGGGTAGAAGCTATTAATGAAGGTTATAATTTTAAAATTGTTTCTTTAAAAACTGGTGCACCATATAATACTACTAGTTTTGGTATTATTAAGGGAAGAGAAAACAAAGAAAATGTACGTGAAGTTTTTGAGTGGTTAATGAATGATTTTGGAAAATATGATAAAGAATATTTTCTTCCTGATAAGATTCTTAAAAATCAAGAAGTTAAAGTTAAAAATTATCCTACAAATTTAAAAGATGCAAAAATGGATGGTATAGATAGTGTTAGCGTCAAACAAGATTTAATTAGCAAGTGGGAAAAAGTTAATGGCTAGTATTGAGGTTAAAAATATTTCAAAAATTTTTGATAATAAATTAGTATTAAATAATTTGAATTTTAATGTTAGTGATGGAGAATTATTATCTATACTGGGTAAATCAGGTTGTGGTAAAACAACTTTGTTAAAAATATTAATTGGAATTGAAAAACCTTCTAGTGGAAGTATTTTAAAAAATAATAAAAACATAACAAAATATGATATTTCTAAAAGAGGAATGGGTATAGTATTTCAAAATTATGCTTTATTTCCAAATATGACTGTTCTTGAAAATGTTTCTTATGCTTTGAAAAACAAATTAAAAGATAAGAAAAAAGCTTATAAACAAGCAATGGATGTTATTTCAATGGTTAATTTAGAAGATCACATTAATAAATATCCTGATGAATTATCTGGTGGGCAAATGCAAAGAGTGGCTATTGCTAGAACGTTAGCTCTTAAACCTGATGTTATTTTGTTTGATGAAGCATTAAGCGCATTGGATGCGGAAAATAAAATAATTCTTAGAAATAAAATAAGAGAACTTAATAAAAAATTTAATATTACAATGATTTTTATTACACACGATCAAGAAGAAGCATTTTCGATATCGGATCGTGTGATGATAATGAATGATGGTTGTATTGAGCAAATTGATAAACCAAGTGAAATTTTTAAACATCCTGCATCAAAGTATGTAGAAGATTTTGTAGTCAAACAATTAAAAGAAAAAATAACATCAATTCAAAAATGTGTTAAGGTTGATATATGATGAAAAAAATTAAAATAAGTAAAACAGGAGGATTAGTGTTATTATTTCTAATCATTTCTGTTTTATTTCCAATTTCAAAATTGTTTATTTACGTTAAGTGGGATACTTTTGGAAAGTTAGTTACTTCTGAAGCGTTTATAACTGCATCTAAAAATTCACTTTTAGTAGCATCTATCTCAACAGTTCTATCTGTTTTAATTGCGTATATTCTTGCTTATACATTGAATAGAATAAATATTAAATTTAAAAAGTTTTTTAAGATTGTATTTGTTCTTCCAATGCTTATTCCATCTGTTTCACATGGCTTAGGCTTAATTAATTTATTTGGGAATAATGGAATCATATCTAGATATTTTGATTTTAATATTATCGGCCCTATTGGTATTATAATTGGATCAATAATGTATTCTTTTCCAGTTGCATTTTTAATGTTGGATGATGGATTTAAATATATTGATAATAATATGTATTATGTTTCAAAATCGCTTAATTTAAATAATTTTCAAATATTTAAAAATGTTACTTTGGTTTATTTGAAAAAATCTATTCTATCATCTATATTTACTGTGTTTACTATGATTTTTACTGATTATGGTGTTCCAATAGCGGTAGGTGGAAAATTTAATACTTTACCTGTGTTTTTATACAAAGAAGTTATTGGTTTACTAGATTTTTCAAAAGGAACTATGATTGCTATGTTTTTACTTATTCCTGCAATAATTTCTTTTTTAGTTGATACTTTTGTAAAGGATTATAATAGTGAAAATACTGGTAATAAAGATTATTATAGTTCTAATAAAGTTTTATCTATATTTTTAAAGTCATTTGTTGTTTTGATTACGATTTTAATTTTTGTTGTACTTGAATCATTTGTTTATTATGCATTTGTTGATAATGTTGTACTAAATAATTCGTTTTCTTTAAAGCACTTTGAATATGTATTTGAAAATGGTATATTTGATTATTTATTAAATTCATTAGTTATTTCTTTGTTTGTGGCAATAATCGGAACATTTATTTCTTATTTTGCTGCTTATAATACGGCTAGAATTAAAGGAAAAATGTCTAAAGTAATTCATTTATTTACAATAATTACTTTAGCAGTTCCTGGTATTGTTCTGGGACTTGCATATACTGTTGGTTTTAAGGGAACTTTTATTTTTAATACTTTTGCAATAATAATAATATGTAATATTATACACTTTATAGCATCACCTTACCTAATGGCCTACAATGCTTTGTTAAAAGTTAACAATAATTTTGAAGTTGTTGCGTCCACATTAAATATTAATAAATTTAAAATTATTAATGATGTAATTATTCCTTGTACCAAAAGTACTATTATAGAGATGTTTTCTTATTTTTTTATTAATAGTATGATTACAATTTCGGCTGTAACATTCTTATATAATGCTTCAACAATGCCTATTTCATTATTAATTAACAATTATGAAGGAAATATGATGTTGGGAGAAGCTGCAATAGTTTCTATTATAATCTTATTTATTAATTTATTTGTTAAAATTATTTGTAATATTTTTATATCAAAAAATAGAAAGAAGGCATATATTAATGATTAATGAAAATGAATTTGAGGTATTAGTTTGTTTAGAAAGAGAACATAAATGTTGTTCACAGCGTGAAGTTTCTAAATTAACTAATTTATCTTTAGGAACTGTTAATAAGGCAATGATTTCATTGACTAAAAAGAATTTTGTAAGTAATGATGGTAATATTACTACTGAAGGTATTAATGTTTTAGAACCGTATAGAGTTAAAAGAGCTGTTTTTTTAGCAGCTGGATTTGGTTCTAGAATGGTACCTATTACTTTAAATACACCTAAACCTTTAGTTAGAGTTAATGGCAAGAGAATTATTGAAACTTTAATTGATGCTGTAGAAAAAGCTGAAATTCCTGAAATTGTAATAGTAACTGGATATTTACATGAACAATTTGATGAATTGTTAAAAAAATATAATAATGTTAAATTAGTTTATAATAAGTTTTATAATGAAATGAATAATATATCTTCTGCTTATGTTGTTAAGGATTTCTTAAAAAATTCTTATGTATTAGAATCTGATTTATTACTTTATAATCCAAATATAATTAGAAAATATGAGTATCATTCAAATTTTTTAGGAAAAAAAGTTAGTGTTACTGATGACTGGTGTATTGATGTTAAGAATGGGATTATAGTAAGGGAAAAACAAGGAGGCTATAATTGTTATCAAATGTATGGTATTTCATATTATGATGCAATTGATGGTGAAAAAATTTCTTCTGATATAACTAAAGTGTTTAATATGCCTGGTGGCAAAGAAAAATATTGGGAACAAGTAATTTTAGATGTTTGCAAAAATAATTATAAAATTTATTTAAGAGAATGCTTTGATGGTGATATAATAGAAATAGATTCATTTAAGGAATTGAAAGAAATTGATAAGTCTTATGATATTTAAAAATAATACTTAATAGTGGAGGTTTTTATGTTAAAAGAAAGTAAAATATCTTTTCTTTTTATACTATTACCATTTATAGATTTGTTTACAGCATTAATTACAAGAAATATTAGTTTTAGTATTACACCTGGTATAATATTTAAAAGTTTATTACTTTTATATTTTATATATTATATATTAAAATCAAGATCGAAGTTTAAAAAAATTTCGGTTGGTTTTTTAGTACTTATAACAATATATATGTTTACATATTTTTTGACTAAAAATGATCTTCTTGATTTTAATTATATATTAATGGAATTTACTTTTTTATTTAAATTAATTTACTTTCCAATTTGTTTTATAGGATTATTGTGTTTTTTTGATGATAATAATATTTCAAAAAGTACTATTCTTAAAATTTTTAAATTTAGTTTGATTATTTATGTTGTTTTACTAATTATTCCTTCTATATTTGGTATATCTTATACTACATATCCAATGCATTTAAAAGGTTATATTGGATTATTCTATGCAGGAAATGAAATTGCTAATATTATGATTATTCTTTTTCCTTTTGCTTACTTATTTATCAAAAAGAGTAAATATTCATTTTTAATTCTTTTCCCTATTATACTTATTATAATGTTGATAGGTACTAAGGTTGCAACTTTTGGATGCTTAATAATTACATTGATATCGTTTATATTTAGTATTATCAAAAATAAATTTAGAATAAATAATGTTGTTATTAAATGTTTTTTGGTCTTTGCTTTTTCAATTTTTTTAACGATAAATTCTTATGCAGTTTATAACTATAAATATATGAAAAATAATTATTATAATGATGATAAGAATAACATTATAATTGATGATAATAATAAAGCTAAAGTTGAAGAAATTCAAGGTATGTTAAATATTTTTTACCAAAAAAATAAGATGACTAAAATTATTAGACCATTGGTTAGTGGTAGAGATATGCTTCTTGCTAATACTATAAGTATATATAATGATTTGGATAATGATTCAAATATTTGGTTTGGAATTGGCTTTTCTAACACAGATAGAGTTAATAATACTAATGTAGCTAGATTAATTGAAATTGATATATGTGATTTATATTTTCATTTTGGAATTGTTGGATTATTAATTTCTTTATTTCCATTTTTAATTGTATTTTATTTGTTTATTATTAATTTTAATAAAACAAATATGAATATTTTTTACTTGTTTATTATTTTAATGCTTATACTTGGAGTTTCTACTTTTAGTGGTCATGTTTTAATCGCTCCTGCTGTATCAATATATTTAGCATTATTGTTATTACTTTTTTCGGAAGAATTGGAATGTGTAGGTAGGAAACTTAATAAAAATAATAAAGTATCAATTTTGGCACTTCATTTAGGATATGGTGGCGTAGAAAAATCTATTGTTGATCAAGCTAATATGTTAAGTGAATTTTATGAGGTTGAAATCGTATCTCTTTATAAATTGTTCGATTATATTCCTTATAAGGTTAATAACAAAGTTAAAATTAAATATTTGTCAAATTTGAAACCAAATCGTAATGAATTTAAAGGCGCTATTAGCCGAAAAAATATTAAAGATATATTTGTAGAGGGTATTAAATCAGTTAAAATTTTATATTTAAAAAAGTGGTTAGTAAGTAATTATATTTATAATTGTGAATCTAATATTGTTATTTCATCTAGAATTGATTTTACAAAATTATTAAATAAATACGGTAATAGTTTTGCAATAAAGATTGCAGAAGAACATGTTTATCATCATAATAATAAAAAATATTTTAAATTGTTAAAGAAATCAATGAAAAATATTGATTATTTAATACCGGCTAGTAAATATTTATATGATGATTATGTAAAATTATTTGTTAATGAAAAAGTAATTGTAAAATATATTCCTCAAATTGTTAGTAATATTCCTATTAATAAAAATAAATGTAAAAATTATAATATTATTTCTGTTGGTAGATTATCTAAAGAAAAAGGTTATGATGATTTGATTAAAGTGTTTAATTTAATACATAAAAAAAATAGTAAAATCAAATTAACTATTGTTGGTGATGGAGAAGAAAAAGAAAAATTAGAACAATTAATTAGTCAATACAAGTTAAATAGGTATATAAAATCAACTGGATTTTTAACTCAAGATGAATTAAAAGATATTTATAGCAATTCTTCTTTATACGTTATGACATCTTTAGAAGAATCTTTTGGATTAGTTTTATTGGAAGCAATGAGTTATGGAATTCCTTGTATAGCTTTTGATTCGGCATTAGGTGCAAAAGAAATTATTGATGATAAATCTGGTATTTTAATAAAAAATCGTAATTTAGAAGAAATGGCTGATACAATATGTTGTTATTTTGATGGAAAATATGAATTTAATATTTCAAATAAAATTAAAAATTATTCTTATGAAAATGTTAAATTTATTTGGAAAAATTTTATAGATGAAATTTTGTATAAAAAAGATAAAAAAAAATGCTTATTTGTTTCTAGTCAAGGTGGACATTTAAATGAATTATTGAAACTTAAAGATACAATTAATAATTATAATTCTTTATTGGTTACGGAAAAATGTAATAATAATTTAGAATATAAAACTAAATATTTGATGGCTACAACTAGGTATCAGTTAAGTTATGTATATGGTATATTTTATAACTTCTTCAAGAGTTTAAATATATTTTTAGATTTTAATCCTGATGTTATTATTTCTACTGGATCTCATACTGCAATACCTTTATGTTTTATTGGATATTTATTTAGCAAGAAGATTATATATATAGAATCTTATGCAAATATTTCTACAAAATCATTGGCTGGAAGAATTGTTTATAATTTTGCTGATGTATTTATAGTACAATGGGAAGATATGCTTAAATTATATCCTAATGCGATATATATAGGAGGTTTATATTGAAAATATTTGTTACTTTAGGTAGTAGTACTCAAAATTTTAATCGATTACTTGGTAAAATTGACGAACTTATTGATGAAAATATTATTAAAGATGTTGCGGTTCAGTCTAATTCAAGTGATTATGTTCCTAAAAATTATAAAATTAAAAATCATTTAAATTTTGATGAGTATGAAAAATTTGTTAAAGATTGTGATATTCTAATAACTCATGGTGGTGTAGGAAGTATATTTGATGGATTAATAAATAATAAAAAAATTATTGCATTTCCTAGAATGAGTGAGTATCGTGAAGCTGTTAATGATCATCAAAAACAAATTGTAGATAAATTTTATAATGAGGGATATATATTAACTGGAAAAATTGATGAATTAGATAAATTAATTACTAATATTGAAAAATTTAATCCTAAAAAGTATAAGTCAAATAATAAAATGTTTAATACAAAACTTATTGATATTATAGAAAAATTATAGAAACTTATTTGTTCTCTTAAATTTAAATAGTATTGATATAATTAATTGTTAATCAAACTGAGTTTTTTTATTAGTAGTACAAAAACTTAGATATTTTATAAACTTATTGTATTATATGTTAAAAATTTGTAAACACTATTAATTTAGTGTTTTTTTTGTTATGATTGTAATGTGATGTTATATGAAAATAAATATGTACGATTTTGATGATACCATTTATGATGGAGATTCAAGTGTAGATTTTATAAAATATTGTTATAAAAAAGGTTATGTTAAATTTAAAAACATATTAAAAATAATGGGAAGTTTTATTAAATACTTTTTTGGAGTTATAGATATTACTGAATTTAAAGAAGTTTTATTTAGTTTTTTAAGTAATATTGATGATGGTAAAAAAGTTGTTAATGAATTTTGGAATGAACATTATAAGAATATTAAGAAATTTTATTTAGACAACAATCATGAAAATGACATTATTAATTCCGCTAGCCCTTATTTCTTACTTGAGCCTGTTTGTGATAAGTTAGGTGTTAAAGATTTAATTGCATCCGAGGTTAATATTAAAAATGGTAAGTTTAAGGGTGAAAATAATAGTAAAGATGTTAAGGTTAAAAATTTTAATAAAAAATATAAAGATTGTCTAGTTGAAGAATGTTATAGTGATAATCCTTTTAATGATAAATTTATTTTAGAGCTTGCAAATAAAGCTTATGTGGTTAAAGGAGAAAATTTAATTGATTATAAAGAATATATGCCAAGTTTTATTAAATCTTTATTTAGAAAACTATGGGGATTTTATAGAAATCATTTAGAAGTAATAAATTATTTATTTATAGGTGGATGTACGACTATTATATCAATTTTAAGTTATGCTTTATTTGCTAAAGTATGTGATCTTGATTTAGTAGTATCTAATGTGTTATCATGGATTGTATCTGTATTATTTGCCTATTTTACTAATAGAGTTATTGTTTTTAATAGTAAAAATAAGAATTATTTTAAAGAGTTTATTTCTTTTACTGGAAGCAGGGTTATTACATTGGTATTAGATACATTGTTAATGATTTTGTTTGTTAAAACTTTAAATATAAACGATATGATTGCTAAAGTAATTGTTCAAGTTGTTGTTATTATTGGAAATTATTTGATTAGCAAATTATTAGTGTTTAAGAAGTAGGGTGTGAGTTTATGAAAAAGTTTATAGGTTTTTATAGAGATTGTGATTTACTTACTATGAGTGGTACTTTTATGGCTCTTTTGGGTTGTATTTTATCAATTAATGGAAGTAAAGTTATTCCGATATTTTGTTTAATAATTGCTGGGATATGTGATGCATTTGATGGAAAGTTAGCAAGAAGAAGAAAGTCTAGTGAAATGCAGAGTGTTTATGGTGTACAACTTGATTCACTATCTGATTTGATCTCATTTGGTGTTTTTCCTTTGGTTTATACAATTAATATACTACCAAAGAATTATTATTTTGGATGGTTTGCATTAATATTCTATAGCTTGTGTGGAATGATTAGACTTGCTTATTTTAATACACTTGATATTTGTAAAGAATCTAATAAAGAATACTTTGTTGGAATGCCAATTACATCTATTGCTATATTTTATCCGATTGTTTATTTATTTTTATGGTTAATTAAATTTAGATTTTATCCAGAAATTATATCTATTTTTATGATATTAGTTGGACTATCATTTATTAGTACCATAAAAATTAAGAAGTTGGATGATAAGAAAAAAATTATACTTTCTATTGTTGGAATTTTATTTATTATAATTTTTTTAGTTTTTTGTTATTTTTGTAAGAAATAAAAAATTTGTATTAAAAATGATACAGATTTTTTTATTTTGTTGGTTAAATTAATAAATTTTGGTATAGTAATTTTAAATTTTTGTTATTTGCATGATAAGTTTAAGTATAATAAAATGCATTTTGTAAGGAGATAGATTTAATGCTTGAACTTAAAAATGTATGTAAGAAATATGATAGAGATGTTTTAAAGAAAATAAATTTGAAGTTTGGAAATAAAGGACTTATATGTTTAGTTGGTGAATCTGGTAGTGGTAAAACAACTCTTTTAAATATTATTGGTGGATTAGAACAGCCGGATAGTGGAAAGGTAATTTTTAATGGAAATAATATAAAAAATATAAATAGTTCTTTTTATAGTAATCAGTTGGTTAGTTTTATTAATCAAAATTATAATTTAATTGATAAATATACTGTTTTAGAAAATATTTTATTACCTATTGAACTTAGAAGAATAAGAAGTCCATGTAATGTGAATAAAATATTAAAAATGTTAAGTATTTATAGTTTAAAAAATAAAAAAGTAGTATCTTTGAGTGGCGGTGAAAAACAAAGAGTAGCGATTGCGAGATGTATAGTACAAAATACGAGAGTAATTTTAGCTGATGAACCTACGGGAGCACTTGATTCGGAGAATGCCTATAGTGTAATGAGAATACTTAAGAATTTATCTAAGCAAAAATTGGTTATAGTTGTTACTCATAATATAGAACTAGCTAATAGTTTTGCTGATGGTATTATTAAAATAAATGATGGTAAAATATGCAGTAAATTAAAAATTATAAATAAAAATAAATATTCCAAAATAAAATGTAATAGAAAGATTAAATTATCATTTATAAAATTAGTTAAGTATGCAATTAAAAATTTAAATAATAAATTGTTAAGGAATATTTTGACTATTCTTGCATTTACAATTGGATTATTAAGTTTAGAAATTGTTTTATCAATTAAAACTGGATTTAATAAAGAATTAGATTCGTTAAATAAATCATCCTTTTTTAATTATCCCTTAGTTATAAGTAAAAATAATTATGTAGATGATTTTAGTAATAAAGTTGAAAATAAGAATGGTGTTAATGTTAAAAAAGGTTCTTTTGTTACGAATGAGATAGATGATAAATTAATTGGTTTAGTTAATAATATTGATAAAAAATATGTTTATGGGATTACTTATTATAGAGATATTGATTATGAATTTAAAAGTATATCTTATGTTAATCCTTCAAATAATTATTTTTACTTAGTAAGTGGTAGAATGCCAGAAAATAAGAATGAAGTATTAATATTATATGATGAAGAAGATTCAATAAGTGATAAATTATATAATTATTTAGATGTATCTAATAATGGACTTATAAATAATGTTTTTAAGGTAAATGATAAGGAGTTAATGATTACTGGAATTGTTAAGTCAAATAATGATTATTTTAAATCTTTGAGTGGCATTTTATATTCTAATGATTTATTTGATAATGAAATAACTGATATTTATATTTATGCTAATAATTTAAAAGCTAAAAATATGATTAAAGATTTGCTTAAAGATTATGAGATATTTGATAATGCGGAGGAAGTTGTTAATTTGACCAAAAAAATGGTAGATGGAATAAGTTTAGTATTAATTTTATTTAGTGTGATTAGTCTTATTGTATCGATGATTATGATATTTGTTATTTCATATATATCGGTAATGGAGAGAAATAAAGATATTGGTATATATAAAAGTATTGGATTTAGGAATAAAGATATAAAAAATTTATTTATTGTTGAAAATTTAATAATTGGTATGTGTTCTTTTTATTTAACAATGATATTTATTCTTTTAGTAAGTAATGTTATAAATAAATTTGTGTATAGTTATATTAATTTTGAACATATTATGAGTTTAGATATATTAAATATTATTTTGTTGTTCTTTTTAAGTTTATTTTTGTGTTATATTGCAAGTTTTATTCCCGCTAAAATTGCGTCAAATAAGAAAATAGTTGACATATTTAACAATTAAATGTTTAAAGTTAAATTAAATAAAGCTATAATTTAATTAGGGTAGGATGTGAATATATTGTGAATATACCAGTAGGAATAAGTAATAGACATGTACATTTAACTGAAGAAGTATGGAAGAAATTATTTGGTGATGAGGAGATAACTGTAAGAAATTATTTAAATCAACCAGGACAATTTGCTAGTAATATGATAGTAGATGTTAAGGTTGATGATGCAATAATTAATCATATTAGAGTTGTTGGACCTTTTAGAAATTATAATCAAATTGAAATTGATGATACTGATGCTAAAATACTAGGAGTAATTCCGCCTAGAAGACAAAGTGGAGATTTAGATGATAGTTTACCAATAATAGTTATTGGTCCTAAAGGAAGTGTATCTTTGGATAAAGGATTAATTATGTCAGATGCTCATATACATATGGATCCTGAAACAGCAACTAAAATGCATTTAGTAAATAAAGAAGTTGTTGATGTATTTAAAAATGGTGTTAAACTTTTAAATGCGAAGATTAAGATTTTAGATAATTCTTATATTGAGATGCATATTGATAAAGATGAAGAAGTGCTATATGACTTACATCAAGGAGATATTGTTGAATTTAAAAAGACTTTATAATATTATAGTGTAGTGATGTTTTTATGAAGTGGAAAATTGGTAATGTTGAAATTAAAAATCAGGTAGTCCTTGCACCAATGGCAGGCATAAGTAATACAGCCTATCGTCAGATTATTAAAGAAATGGGAGCCGGGCTTATATTTGCAGAAATGGTTAGTGATAAGGCTTTAGTATATGGAAGTGAAAAAACATTCGATTTGTTAAAAATGAGTGATATGGAAAGGCCAATTGCTCAACAAATTTTTGGTAGTGATGTTGATTCATTTGTTAAAGCAGCTAAATTAGTTGAGGATAAAATGCATCCTGATATTATTGATATTAATATGGGGTGTCCTGTACCTAAAGTGGCTATTAAATCACAGGCTGGAAGTGCACTTCTTAAAAATCCCGATAAAATAAAAGAAATAGTAAGTGCTGTTGTTAAAGCAGTAAGTGTTCCGGTAACTGTTAAAATTCGTAGTGGATGGGATGCAAATAGTGTTAATGCAGTGGAAGTTGCTAAAGTTATTGAGGAAGCAGGGGCTAGCGCTATCACGGTTCATGGAAGAACTAGAGCACAAGGATATAGCGGAAATGCTGATTGGAATATAATAAAACAAGTTAAAGAAATGGTAAGCATCCCTGTTATTGGTAATGGAGATGTTACAAGTGCTGAAAAAGCAAAAGAGATGCTAGATTTTACTGGATGTGACGCAGTTATGATAGGTAGAGGTGTACTTGGAAATCCCTGGCTTATTAATGAATGCGTATCATATTTAGAGTCAGGAATTATTCCACTTAAACCAAGTGCAAGAGAAAAAATAGAAATGCTTAAAAGACATTATCAATTATTAGTAGATTCGACTTCAGAAAAACAAGCAATACTTGAAATTAGAACGCATGCATTATGGTATATTAAAGGAATGCCAAAAAGTGCGTATATAAAAAATGAAATTTGTAAAACTAAAAATAGTGAAGATTTATTCAAAATCTTAAATGATTATTTGGGTGATTTAGATGATTAAAAATATTTTTAGTAAACAATATTTAAAATACTGTGTTGTAGGAACTATTGGTGGAATTATTGAACTTGCCTTATTTTACTTTTTAAATGATAGGATACAAATTAATTATTTAATTGCTAATGTTATTACTTTTGTTGTAACAGTTACTATTTTATATTTTTTAAATAAAAAGTTTGTGTATAAAGCTGAAAATAAGGATAATGTGGGATTTATAATGTTTTTTGTTAGTAGAATAGCAGGACTTGTTATAGATAGTATTGTATTAACTGTTTGTTTAAAAATACTTATGTTTCCTAGTTTAATTTCAAAGTTTATTTCGTCATCTTCTACTACTTACATAAACTATTGTGTTGGAAAATTTATATTCAATAATTAATTTATTACATTTTTAATGTTTTTCTTTACTGTTTTCTTTGTTTTATTTAATTATTGATAATTCATTTTAACCAACACTCACCTTATTTAACTCTTTTTTATGTATCATTAATATGATTTGTTTTTTTCTTCTTATATATTTGTTAGTTTTACCCGTCTAATAAATATAATAATTAAAGATTGAATTATATTTAATAATAGTCTATAATTATGATAGGATATGGAGGATAAAAATGGATAAAGATGATACTAAAAAAGTAGTTAAAAAGAGTACTAGAACTAAAAAAGATACTTCTAAAAAAATTAATGAATTAAATGAAACAGTTAAGAAAACAGTAAAGAGTGATATTGATAATGTAGTTAAAGAAATTAAAGAAACTGCAATTAAAGAAGTAGAAGATTTAACAAATAAACAAAAATGTAAGTTCTGTGGCAAATATTTTGATAAGGGAATGACTATATGTCCTAATTGTCGTAGAAGAAATAAACGTACTTCTGGTGACTTTATATTTTTTGCAGTGCTTGCTATTGTATTCTTGTTTTGTATTTTAATTTTTTACTTTATTGATACTAAGGTAATTAATAAAGAAACTTATGAATCTTATACACAAAAATGTGTATTAGTTAGTTATGAAGATTTAGTTAGAGTTCCTAAAAAATATTTGTATAGTGATGTAACGTTAGTTGGTAAAGTTGTTGAAGTAACAGGAACTAATGATGGTTTATATAATTCTATGAATATTGTATTAGATTTAAATTTATTTGATGATGGTTATGAAAGCCTTGTCAATGTTGAATTTAATGATAGTTCTTTTGAAAAAGGATTTATAAATGGTGATATAGTTAAAGTTTATGGTGAATATTCAATTATAAACGGAAACAGACCTACAATTCAGGCAAAATATGTAAATTTAAATAATTAATTTAATTAACAAATTGATCATGTGTAAACATGATCTTTTTAATTGTTTAATTTTTAATTTTTGTGGTAAAATACTACTGAAATGAAGTGATGTAATATGGATAAAATTATAATTAAAGGTGCTAGAGAAAATAATTTAAAAAATATTGATTTAGAATTGCCTAAGAATAAATTAATTGTTATGACTGGTGTATCTGGTTCGGGAAAGAGTAGCCTTGCTTTTGATACCATTTATGCTGAAGGGGAAAGAAGATATATTGAATCTTTAAGTGCATATGCAAGACAGTTTTTGGGTGGATCTGATAAACCTGATGTAGACTCTATTGAAGGATTATCTCCTAGTATTTCGATTGATCAAAAAACAACTAACAATAATCCAAGAAGTACAGTTGGTACTGTAACAGAGATATATGATTATTTACGTTTGTTATTTGCAAGAGTAGGAACTCCATATTGTCCTAATCATCACGTGCCAATTACTAGTCAAAGTATTGAAGAAATGACTAATAAGATTTTAGCTATGGATGAAGGAACTAAGTTAGAAATACTTACTCCTATTGTTCATGGTGAAAAAGGTACTCATCAAGATTTGTTTGATGATTTAAGAAAAAAAGGATTTACTAGAGTAAGAGTTAATGGAGAAATGCATGACTTATCAGAAAATATTGTCTTAGAAAAAAATAAGAAAGATAATATTTATTTGGTAGTTGATCGTATTGTTGTTAATCCGGATGAAAGAAGTCGTATATTTGAAGCAATTGAACTTAGTACAAAGATGGCAAGTGGTAAGGTTTTAATACATGTAATTGATGGTGAAGAATTTATAATGAGTGAACATTATGCTTGTCCTGAATGTAACTTTAGTTTGCCTGAATTAGAACCTAGATTATTCTCATTTAATGCCCCATATGGAGCCTGCCCTGAATGTAAAGGTTTAGGTGTTAAACAAAATATTAGTATTGATTTACTTATTCCTGATAAAAATAAATCAGTATATGAGGGAGCAATTAAAGGATTTAGTTTAGATCAAAATATTGCTTTAACTGAACTTGAGACTGTTTGTAAATATTATAATATTGATTTAAATAAGAAAATATCTGAACTTAGTAAAAAAGAATTAGATATAATTTTATATGGTAGTAATGAATTATTTGATTTTGAATATGTAAGTAAGAATGGTAATAAAAGATATGTTACAGATACTTATGAAGGAATTGCTAATAATTTCCAAAGAAGATATATGGAAACTTCAAGTAAGTGGATAAGAGATTGGCTAAGTTCATATATGGTTGATTTACCTTGTAAGAAATGTCATGGTGCTAGATTATCTGATGATGTTTTAGCGGTTAAAATTAATGGTTTAAGTATTTATGAGGTGTGTTTGAAAAGTATTAGAGATTTAATAGATTTTTTTGATAATTTAAAACTTACCAAAGAACAAGAAAATATTGCTAGTTTAATTGTTAAAGAAATTCAAAATAGATTAAGCTTTTTAAATAATGTTGGACTTGGTTATTTAACTTTAGCTAGAGAAGCAAGTACATTATCAGGTGGTGAATCACAAAGAATTCGTTTAGCTACTCAAATTGGTAGTAAGTTAACTGGCGTTTTATATGTTTTAGATGAGCCAAGTATTGGTTTACATCAAAGGGATAATGATAAATTAATTAATTCCTTGAAAGAAATGAGAGATCTTGGAAATACTTTAATTGTTGTTGAACATGATGAAGATACAATGAGAGCTGCTGATTATTTAGTTGATATTGGACCGGGACCTGGTGATCAAGGTGGAGAGGTTGTTGCAGCTGGAACGCCTGAAGAGGTAATGCGAAACAAGAATAGTTTAACGGGAAAATATTTAACTGGTGAATTAAAAATAGATGTTCCTAAAAAACGTAGAAAAGGTAATGGAAAATTTATTGAAATAAAGGGTGCTAGTCAAAATAATTTAAAGAATATAAATGTTAAATTTCCACTTGGAACTATGACTTTGGTTACGGGTGTATCTGGGTCTGGTAAATCAAGTTTAGTTACGGAAACACTTGTTAGAGCACTAAGAGCTAAAGTTTACGGAACAATGGTAATACCAGGAAAAAATAAGGGGATTAAAGGACTTGAAAACGTTGATAAAGTAGTAGATATTTCTCAAGAACCAATAGGTAGAACTCCTAGAAGTAATCCAGCAACTTATGTTGGAGTATTTGATGATATTCGTGATTTATTTGCTGAGATGAAAGAATCTAAAATGAAAGGCTATGATAAGGGTAGATTTTCATTCAATGTTAAAGGTGGTAGATGCGAGGCTTGTCAAGGTGATGGTATTAAGAAAATTGAGATGCATTTTTTACCGGATGTTTATGTTCCTTGTGATGTATGTCATGGTACTAGATATAATCGTGAGACTTTAGACGTTAAATTTAAAGGTAAAAATATTGCAGAAGTACTTGATATGAGAGTTAGTGAAGCTATTGAATTCTTCGATAGTGTACCTAAGATTAAAAATAAATTACAGACTATGATAGATGTAGGACTTCCGTATATTAAGCTTGGACAAAGTGCACCAACTTTATCTGGTGGAGAAGCAGCACGTGTTAAACTTGCGAAAGAATTACAAAAGAAACCAACTGGTAAGAGTGTCTTTATATTAGATGAACCAACTACTGGTTTACATACTGATGATATTAAGAAATTACTTGTTGTTTTAGAACGTATTGTTGATAATGGTGATACAGTTATTATTATTGAACATAATTTAGATGTAATTAAATGTGCGGATTATATTATTGATATTGGTCCAAATGGTGGTGATGATGGTGGTAAAGTTATTGCTAAAGGAACACCAGAAGAAATTGTTAAAGTTAAAGAATCATTTACTGGAGAGTATTTGAAGTCTAAATTAGAGGAAA
Organism: uncultured Mycoplasmatota bacterium; assembly: GCA_900553855.1. Classification (GTDB taxonomy): domain Bacteria; phylum Bacillota_I; class Bacilli_A; order RF39; family UBA660; genus CAG-533. The sequence continues at coordinate 121,294 of USFG01000001.1, forward strand.
AGTAAGCATTAGTTGTTTACTTTTTTTGTTTTATATACATAAATCTTGTTAAAACGTTAAATTTTAGGTTAAAACGCTAGTAAAATAGGCTATTTAAAATATTTTTCTAATTTTGGTGATTTTATATTATTTGTTTTTTAATAGATAATTAACAATTTAAAGACTTTTAACTTAAATTTTGATATTATGTCTATAGAGGTAATATGTGTTATGAATTGGGGAAATTTTTTATTTTTAATTGTTTTTATTTTATTATTTAGTGTTGGTTGTTCTAACAATAAAATAAATGTTGAAAATAGTGTTGAAGATGGCAGTCAAATTATATATGATGAACTAAAAGCAGAATTTGTAGGTTATGCAAATCAATTTGTGTTACGTACAACTTATATTTTTGAAAATGATAAAGCTATTGCATGTTATATGGAAACAGAATCAAATAATGAATTATATCTCAAACAAATTGATCCTTCATTAGAAAAAAATTTTAGACGTGAGGGAAATATAGTATATTATGAGTGGAGTGATGAATATTTTGAAAAAAAGGGAAAGGGGTGTTCAAGAAAGGTAATAGAGAAATTTTTAAAAGAATTAGGGTTTAAAATTATTAAATAATAAAACTTGGTAAGTGGTGAGTAATTAAATAAAAGTTCTTGAAATATGAAATTTTAAATGATAGAATAGTTTTTGTAATGCGGTGAGTATATATAAGTAGTTAATTATGGATTTAAAGAGAATAGATATAATAGCTGAGATTATCTATAAATATAAGTAATTAATGAATTTCAGTATAGGAGCGTTAATCGTTTAGGGCGTTAACCTATTAAAGTGTATGAATAAAGTTCATAAACTAAGGTGGTACCGTGCAGTATTTTGCACCCTTAGATTAGTGAACTTTTTATTTTGGAGGGAAAAGTTATGAAGGAAAAATTAGATTTACTTGTCAAGAATGCGGAAGAAAAAGCTAAAGAAATTAAAAGTGAGGCAGATTATTTAAATATTAAGTCTTTATTTTTAGGTAAGAAAAGTGAACTTAGTGAGTATATGGCTGGTATTAAAGATATGTCTTTAGAAGAAAAGAAAGAATATGGACCATTATTTAATAAAGTAAAGAAACAATTAGAAGAACTATTTAGTAATAGTTTAGATAATGCTTTAAATGGTGATAGTGATAAGTTTGATCCAACTATTAATAGAGATGTTACTTATGGATCTTTGCATCCTGTTACAATTATTGGTAGAGAAGTTACTGACATTTTAAAAAATATGGGATTTATGGTTATGGCTGGTCCAGAAATGGATAGCGAATATTATAACTTTGAGGCTTTAAATATTCCTAAAACACATCCTGCTAGAGATATGCAAGATACTTATTATTTAGATAATGGTATGCTTCTTAGAACTCAGACTAGTGCTGTACAAGTAAGAGGTATGAAAAAATATGGAGCACCTTTAAAAGTATGTGTACCAGGAAGATGCTTTAGAAATGAAGATTTAGATGCTTGTCATGAGAATACTTTCTTCCAATTAGAAGGAATGGTTATTGATGAAAATATTTCAATACCTAATTTAATCTATACTATGGAAGGTATGCTTAAAGAAGTATTTAAGAAGGATGTTAAGGTTAGATTAAGACCGGGATATTTCCCATTTACGGAACCGGGATTTGAATTAGATTGCTCATGTACTATTTGTGATGGCAAGGGTTGTCCTACTTGTAAGAATTCAGGATGGCTTGAGTTATGTCCTTGTGGTATGATTCATCCAAATGTTTTAAAAGAAGGCGGAATTGATAGTACAAAATATTCAGGTTTTGCGTTTGGACTTGGTTTAACAAGACTTGCAATGATGAAATATAAAATTGGTGATATAAGAGTATTAAATTCAGGTGATTTAAGATACTTAGAAAAATTTAATGTAAAGTAGGTGTTTAAAAGTGAAAATTTCTTGTAATATATTAAAAAAACATATTAAAGATAGTGATTCTATTGATTTTAAAGATGTATGGAATAAGTTTACAATTAGAACCGCTGAAGTTGAAGGTGTAACTGAAGTTGGAAAAGATATTGATGGAATAGTTACTGGTAAGATTTTAACTTGCGTTAATCATCCAGAATCTAAAAAATTACATGTTTTAACTGTTGATGTTGGAGATGAAGTATTACAAATTGTTTGTGGTGCTCCGAATGTAAGAGTTGGAATGATAGGTGCTTGTATTAAAGTAGGTGGTCATATTGGTGGTATTACTATTGAACCTAGACCTTTAGTTGGTATAATGTCTTATGGTATGATGTGTAGTGGAAAAGAAATAGGTATTTCTGATGATCACTCTGGAATAATCGAATTTCCGGAAGATACTCCAGTAGGTGTAGATATTAAAAAATTATTTCCAATTGAGGATATAATTGTTGAGATTGATAATAAATCTTTAACACATAGACCTGATTTATGGGGACATTATGGTATTGCTAGAGAAGTTGCAGCAATTACTGGACATGATTTATTACCTTTAGAACTTGATAGAACTATTGTTGATAAAAAACCTTTAAATATTAAAATAGATAATCCGAAATTATGTTATAGATATGTTGGTACTAAAATAGAAAATATTACTAATAATAAAACACCAATGTGGATGCAAATATTTTTATACTATGCTGGTATGCGTTCTATTAATTTACTAGTTGATTTAACTAATTATGTTATGCTTGAACTTGGTCAACCTATGCATGCTTTTGATTCAAGAGTTGTTAAAGATATTGAGGTTGGACTTGCTAATGATTTTGATACTTATACTACTTTAGATGGAGTTCAAAGAAAACTTACTAAAGATGATTTAATGATTAAGAACGATGGTGAGTATTTTGCAATTGCAGGAGTAATGGGCGGATTAGATAGCGAAATATTAGAAGATACTGATTCAATCGTGTTAGAGTCTGCTACATTCGAGGCATCTACTGTTAGAAAAACTGCTGTTAGATTAGGTCTTAGAACTGAAGCAAGTGCAAGATACGAAAAGAGTTTAGATCCTAATATGGCAATTACAGCTGCTAGAAGATTTATTAAGTTGTTATTTGATGAAAATCCAGATGCAGAATATGGTTCTTGTATTACTGATGTATATCCTACAATTCAAAAAGAAAATGAGATTATATTAGATAAAAATTATTTATATAAATATATGGGATTTAATATTAGTGATGAGTTAGTTATAAATATTTTACAATCTTTAGATTTTATTGTTAAAAATACACCTAATGAATTTAAAATAACTGTTCCAACATTTAGGTCAACAAAAGATATAACAATTGCCGCTGATGTAATTGAAGAAATTTCAAGAATGTATGGATATGAAAATTTTGAACATGTACCACTTAAGATGGCTATGAGTTTTGGAAATCCAGAAAAAACTTATGATTTAGAGTATAAAGTTAAGTATTTACTTGCTACTAAATATAATTTACACGAGATTCATTCTTATTTATGGAATAAGACTTCATTCTTAAAGAAAATAAATGTTGATGTTCAAAATGTTAAATTATTAGGTAAAAATGATGATAATATTTTAAGAAATGATTTAAATTTAAGCTTATTAGAAGCAAGTGTTAATAATTCAAATAATTATGATAAATTTGGAATATTCGAGATAGGTACTATTATTGATGATAATAAGTCAAAGAGACATTTAAATATATTATTATGTGATAGTATGAATGAAGAGGCTAATCTTTATTATCAGTTAAAAGATATTGTTAAGTATTTATTTAAGTCAGTTAAAAATGTAGATGTTAAATTCGAACTTGGTTTAAATAGAGAATATTATATTAAAGATTTAACCTTAGATGTTATTGTTGATAATGTTGTAGTTGGAAAGATTAGTGTATTTAACAAGAATATCGCTAAAGAGATTGGTAAGAAAAAGACTTATGTTTGTGCTGATATAGATTTTGATTTATTTGAAGAAATTGATGATAAACAATATATTTATGAAGATGTAAGTAAGTATCCAAGTGTAATTCTTGATTACACTATTACTGTAAAAAATAATACTTTATATAATGATGTTGAAGAAATACTTGATAGATTTAGTGATGACTTAATTATAAAGAGAAGTTTAAAAGATATTTATGATAATGGAGAAAATAAAAACATAACTATTAGTTATGTGGTTGGCTCTAAAGATCATACTTTAAGTAATGATGAACTAGCTAATTTCAAAAATAAATTTATTTCTTATGTTAGAGGACATAATTTGAATATTAATGAATAAAAAAATAATCTATGATTTAGTTCATAGGTTATTTTTTGTTTGGTTTTTGAGTTAATACTTTTCCTCTTGATGCAAGATTCTTTCGTTTATAATTTAAGTTAAATTCAATATCACCGGAAAATTCATCTATGTTAATCATTGTGATATTTACTTCGTTTCCAATCTTATATGTTTCACCAGTGTAACGTCCTCTTAAGAAACGTTTTTTAGTTTTAGAAATTAAATCAAATGTGTCTCCATTTATGTTATTAAAGTAAATAATACCTTCAATTCCTTCTTCAGTTTTAATTTCTAAGTGTTCTCCTAAGATCATTTGAATTGTGGCATTATAGCTAGTTCCAATTTGTTCTTTTAAAGAGTCTAATAAGATTAATTTAGCGGCTTCATTTTCAGCTTGATCATATAATCTTTCTTTACGTGTTGCTTCTCTGGCAATTTCATCAATTTCCATTTTCTTTAAAGCATATTCTTTTTTAGGAATATTTGTTTCGTATTTTACTGGTTTGTAATTATCTCTTATTATTAATTCATCTGTATCGTATAGTTCAAATAGATCATCTAAGCATTCATGAACTATAAAATCTGCTATTCTTCTAATTGGACTTGTAAAGTGTGTATAAATTGGTAAATCTAGTGCCCAATGCATTCCTTCTGTTGTTGTATATTTAGCTCGTTTAAATGTTTGAAGTATTAGATTGCAAATTAAATCAACTTGAGAATTATTAAATTTTTGAGCTTCTTTAATTATTTTTTTAACAATTCTTGGATCTTTTTCAATTTCTTTTCTATCAATATGTATTCCTAAATCTTCTAATAGACTACATAATGCGTAAATTTTTTGTTTATCACTTTCTTCATGAACACGATATATTCCAGGCATTGGTGAATTTTTTAGAAGTGTTCCTATTTCAGTGTTTGCAAGTATCATTAGTATTTCAATCATTTTTTGGGCTGGTCCACGTTCTTCTTCAACTAATGTTACATTATTATTACTATCAATATTTACCTCATGTTTAACAGCATTAAGTTCTAGTAAGCCTTCTTTTTCCTTTTTGTCCCATATTTTATCTGTAATTTCTTTCATTGGAGTTATATCTTTAACAAATGGTTCATATCCTTCTGGAGTAACTTCATTTTCTATGATACTATTAACATCGTCATATGTCATTTTCTTTTTAGAATTAATAACTGATTTGCATACTTTGGAATTTACAATATTTCCTTCTTGGTCTATTTCAATAATTGCAGTTTTAGTTAATCTATCAACACCTTCATTTAATGAACAGATTCCGTTTGCAAGTTTTGGATGAAACATGTGAATTGCTGTGTTAAGCATATAAAGGGTAAAATCTCTTTGAATTGCTTCATTATAAATTGCTGTTCCTTTTTTTACGTAATGATTTGGTTCGGCAATACTTACAGTAATTTGATAATTTCCGTTAGGAAGAATTTCAATTCCAACGGCATCATCCATATCCTTTGTAGATATTCCATCAATTGTAAAGATTGTTTTATCTCTAAAATCGTGATTTTTTCTAGACTCAATATCACTATTAGATACTTTATCAGGAATATTTTTGATTTCTTCATATACTTCTTCACAGTAGTCAGGATTACATTCATGTTCAATTGCAATTAAAGCTAGAGCTGGGCTTAAGTTAGTATCTGTTAATATGATTCTATCACTAACTAGATGACAGTTAAAACCATCGTTTATTTTTTCTTTATCTGGTTTAACTAATATATAATCTCCATTTAATAAATTTTTAAGTTCATTCTTATTTACTCGTAAGTTTAATACACCTTTAACATTATGTGGAACTAATATTTTTTTACCATCTTTTTCTTTTACTTCACAAAGAACGGGAGATGATGCTCTTTCAATTATTTTAATTACTTTTCCTTCTTTTGGTTTTTTATTTGTGTTTAGATAATATATTACTTCATCGTTTGGTAAAGCACCATTTATTGTTTCTTTATTTAGCATCAAATTAGTTCCATCATCAAGAACTAAATAGGGATTTCCTTTAGCACTACTTTGAATTTTGCCAATGCGATAATCAGTTGGCATTAACTTATAAATACCATCTAATTCGAAAATAATACCTTCATCTTCAAGAATAGATATTAAATTATCTGCTGATATTGAATTTGGTGGAGTAATTTTATTAATAATTTTGGTTAATTCTGATTTATTTGATTCTTTTTGATTAGTGTAATATTCTTTAACATTTTTAATTAATTCAGTTAAAAAGTTTCGAGCAATTAATGTATTTAGTGGTAACTCAATTATTTGATTATTAAATAAATTTATATATTCATTTTCTGTTTCATAAATAATAACTTCTTTGATTAATTCATCTATTATATCGTGTATTTTAGTTTGAATATCTGTTAATTTAATTATTTTTAAAACAAAATTATTTATATTTACCATTTTAGTATTTTTTATAAAATCAATTAATTTAGTATAATCTTTAATATTAGATGATCTTAATTCTTTAATTAATTCTTTTTCTTGATTATCATTAAGAGATATGTATAAAATATTATCTTTTTCAAATATAATTTTATTTTGCTTTAAAAATAATAAAATATCATTAATAGTTTTGTTAAAGCCAGTGTAATTTAAAAGATACGAAAATAAATCTTTTTTAGGGATTGTTTCATTATTAATATTCATATTAAAGTTACTAATAAGTTCAGCATTAATTAGATTTGGATTTTCCTTTAATTTAAGTTCTAGTTCTTTTTCATTAGTATATTCTTTAAATAATTTATATTTATCATTATAATAATAAATTATTCCATTAGATTCTAATAAATTAATTAGACTATCTATGTTGACATTTAAGTTATTACTATTAGATAAATATTTTTTTAATTTACTTAAAGTAACGTTATTTTCTGATTTAAAAAAGTATATTAAATCCTTAGCTAAATTATTAATTAAATTCATTTTATTTTCGTACATTATTTACCACCCTTTACAATTATTAAAACACAATAAATTTATTATGTAAATTAAAAATCTTAAAAAATTTTAATTTGATTTTTTTGAGTTAATTTGTTAGAATTTAATTAGAAAGATATTAACAGGTGTTATATGAAAAGTATAGGAGATAATTTAAAGTTATTTAGATTAAGATGTAATTTATCATTAACTGATGCTGGTAGTAAAGTGGGGTTATCTGCTCCGGGGTTGTTAAAATATGAAAGAAATAAAGTCAATCATTCTTTAGATAAATTAAATAAGCTTGCTGATATATATAATGTTACTTTAGATGATATTTTAAGAGTTGATGATACAGCGTCAATTAAGTTTACTAATTTAAGAGTTGGTACTAGTGTTAGTGAAGCAAAGATAGAAAAAATTAAATCTTTAATTCAAAATAAAGTTGACAATTATTTTGAATTATTAAATAAGTCAAATATTAAGTTAGTTAATAAATTTGGGGTTCATATTATTAATACAGTTAATGAGTCAGAAAGTTTGGCTACTAAGTTAAGGATATTTTTTCAAATCCCTATTAATGAACCTATTTATAATCTAATTTATTTGTTAGAACAACATGACATTATTGTTTTAACTTTGGATAAATCAAGCGTTACGGAAGGATTTATTGGATTTTATGAAAATATTAACAATATTCCAGTTATTATTGTTCCTAAAGAATATGATGGTTATTCTCAAAGATTTAATGTGGCTAAGTTTTTAGGTGAACTATTAATTATTTCTAATGAGAGTAATAAATCTAATTTAACTGATGCATTTGCCTTATCTTTACTTGTTCCAACTAAATCTTTAATTAATGAATTTGGAGAAAATAGAAAAAAAATTAATTTTGAAGAAATTGATATTTTTAGTAAAGTTTATAGGGTAAGTTATAAGAATATAATTAAAAAGTTAGAGATTAGTAATATAATAACTAGTAGTAATGCGAAATATTTGAATATTTATATAAATAAAGAAAATAAAAAAGAACAATATTTTATGGAAGAAGCTTTAAATTATAATAAAATGCTTTATAAATTAAATGCTTTAGATATTATAAGTGATGTAAGTAGCTATTTATAGTTACTTTTTTGGGTTTTGGCTAAAATATTATTATGTTTTTCTTGACTTTTAGGTAAGGATCTCATATAATTCATATTGGTACATTTTTATTGGTTACTGATTTTTATGTGGGTGATAATTGAAGTAATTGATAAAGGAAGGATTTAAGAAATATGAAAACATTTATGCAAACTAAAGAAACTGTTGATCGTAAGTGGTATGTTATTGATGCTGCTGGTAAACCTCTAGGTAGAGTTGCTACTAAAGCTGCTCATATTTTAAGAGGAAAAAATAAACCTACTTTTACTCCTCATATTGATTGTGGAGATTATGTTATCATTATTAATGCTGGTCAAGTTAAGTTAACTGGTAACAAATTAAATGATAAGATGTATTACAATCATTCTGGATTCCCAGGAGGACTTAGAGAAAGAAACGCTATGACTATGATTGAAAAATATCCAGTTGAAATGGTAGAAAGAGCTGTTAAGGGTATGCTTCCTAATGGACCATTAGGTAGAGATATGTACCGTAAGTTATTTGTGTATGCTGATGATAAACATAATCATGCTGCTCAGAAACCTACAACTATAACTATTGATTAGGAGGATTAAGGATGAAAGAAATTACTGCTACAGGTAGAAGAAAAAGATCAGTTGCTCAAATTAGAATGACTGCTGGTAAAGGTAATATTACTGTTAATGGAAAAAATATCGATGAATATATGCCTTATGGAACTTTAGTTCTTGATGTTAAACAACCATTAGTTTTAACTAATAACGAAAATACTTTTGATATTGTTGTTAAAGTTAATGGCGGTGGATTCTCTGGACAAGCTGGTGCAATTAGACTTGCTATTGCTAAAGCTTTAAAAGAATATGATAAAGATTCTGATCAAAACAGAGATGATGCTTATGGTAAAGTGTTAAGAGCTAACGGATTCTTAACTCGTGATCCAAGAGTTAAAGAACGTAAAAAATATGGTCTTAAAAAGGCCAGAAGAGCCCCACAATTCTCAAAAAGATAGGTTTTATATTACAGTTTTATCTCATAAACTTAGTGTTTATGAGATTTTTATTTGGTTAAATAAAAAACATATCTATTTTTTTAGATATGTTTAATCTTCTAAATTGTTAAAGTTAAATAGTTCATTGTTAAAAAATTCTTCTAATGAAATATTTAATGCTTTACATATTTGATAAATTACAAAAGAACTTGGATTATTTATCCTACAGTTTATTAAATCCCTTAATGTTGAAGATGGAATTGTTGACATTTCGGATAATTTATTTGGTGTAATATTTCTTTCACTACACAAATTAATTACTCTTTTGCTTATAGCTTCTTTAAATTTCATATTTGTATTCTCCTTACTTCTTTATTAGTATTTTACTTAATTTATTAAGGAATTATGCACGGATACCCGTTTTACGGTTAATTTATTACTATCTTTACAAATTTTAGTAATTAAGGTAAACTACTTATTGAAATTGGAGGAAATATGGAAGAAGTTATTAACTATATTAAAAGTTTAAATATTAATTCTAATGTTGTTTTGGCTTGTTCTTATGGTCCTGATTCAATGTGTTTGTTGGATATTTTAAACAAATTAGGAATTAAAGTAATAGTTGCACATGTAAATCATAAATTAAGGGAAGAATCTGATTTAGAATATGAATTATTAAAAAAATATTGTGAACAAAGTAAATTAGTTTTTGAAGGATTTGTAATTAATAATTATCCAAAGGGAAATGTTGAAAATATTGCTAGAATTAAAAGATATGAATTTTTTGATAAAATAATTAAAAAGTACAAATCTGATTATTTATTTACTGCTCATCATGGTGATGATTTAATGGAAACTATTTTGATGAGAATTAGTAGAGGATCTTCTTTTAAAGGATATGCTGGATTTGAAATTAATAGTAAAGTTAATAATTATAATTTGGTTAGGCCTTTAATATTTGTTACTAAAGATGATATAGATAATTATAATAAAATAAATAATATACCGTATGCAATTGATAAAACTAATTTAGAACTTGTTCATACTAGAAATATTTATAGACATAAAATATTACCTGAACTAAAAGAAATCAATCCAAAAATTCATAAAAAATTCATAAAGTTTAGCAATAATATAATTGATTATTATCATTATGTTGATGAAGAAGTAATTGGATATAAAAGTGTTCTTTATGATGATAAGAAGTATTTAGATATTAATGATGTTATTAATTTACCAAGTTTTATGGTTAGATTATTAATTCAGAAGATATTATTTGAAATATATGGTGATGATATTAGTTATATAGAAGATAAACATTTGGAACTAGTTTTAAATCTTATTTATAGTGATAAAGCTAATATGGTTGTTAATTTGACTAAGGGAAAGTTAGCATATAAATTTTATAATAAGATTGAAATTAAAGATGAGGAAGAAATTAATAGTTATGATTATATTCTTGAAGATGAGTTAGATCTTAGTTTGGGTAAAATATTTAAAGTATATTCAACTGATATTGTTAAAAGTAATTATATTATCAGACTAAATTCGAGTGATATTAAGAAGCCAATTCATGTTAGATCTAGAAAATTTGGTGACAGGATTGAACTTAAAAATGGTAGTAAAAAAGTTGGTGAGATTTTAAGTGAAGCTAAGATTAACAAATTAGATAGAGATAGGTATCCGATAGTTTGTGATGATGATGGAAAAATTTTGTGGATACCTGGTGTTAAAAAGAGTAAATTTGATAGGCAAATTAATGAAGAGTATGATATAATAATCAAGTATATAAAAAAGGAGAATAATGATGAAAAAAAATAATAATAATTATATTAAACAAAGTATGCCTTACTTAGTATTGTTATTAGTTATTGTTGGTATTATGACATTTTATGAATTATCACAATACAAAGTTAATGTGCTTACTTATGATCAATTTATATCTGAATTAGATAAACAGGATGTAAATAAATTAGAAATAACTGCTAAGAGTGGTGCTGGTATTTATTATATTACTGGTACTTTAAATGGATATTCAGATAAAGAAAGTTTTGAAGTCAATGCACCTTTATCTGAATCAGTAGTAAATAGAGTTACTGAGTATGCAGAAAGTAATAATATTACTTTGGTTACTGGAGAAAATCCAGAAAGAAATAATATTGGGGGAGTATTACTTAATGTTATTCCTACTGTATTATTAGTTGGATCTATGCTATGGTTACTTACTAAATTAGGTAAGAGTAATAATAATAGTATGGATTTTGGTAGAAGTAAAGCTAAATTAAGTGAAGAAGCTAAAGCTCATTTTAGTGATGTTGCTGGTTTAACTGAAGAAAAAGAAGAAGTTGCTGAGTTAATTGATTTCTTAAAGAATCCAAAGAAATTTCAAAAAATGGGTGCTAGAATTCCTAAAGGTGTATTACTTGTAGGGCCTCCAGGAACTGGTAAAACATTACTTGCTAAAGCTGTTGCTGGTGAAGCAAATGTTCCTTTCTACTATATAAGTGGTTCTGATTTTGTAGAATTATTTGTAGGTGTAGGTGCATCTCGTGTTAGAGATATGTTTAAACAAGCTAAGCAAACTGCTCCATGTTTAATTTTTATTGATGAAATAGATGCGGTTGGACGTCAAAGAGGCACTGGTTTAGGTGGCGGACATGATGAAAGAGAACAAACATTAAATCAGTTATTAACTGAAATGGATGGATTTGGCGCTAATGAAGGAATAATAATTATTGCAGCTACAAATAGACCTGATGTTCTTGATCCGGCACTACTTAGACCAGGAAGATTTGATAGACAAGTTACAGTTAGTTTACCTGATCAAAAGGAAAGACTTGCTATATTAAATGTTCATGCTAAAAATAAAGTTTTTGGTAGTGATGTTAATTTAGAAAATATTTCTAAACGTACTCCTGGATATAGTGGAGCTGATTTAGAAAACTTACTTAATGAAGCAGCACTTCTTGCTGTTAGAAGAAATTTACCAGCTATTGGAATGGCGGAAATAGATGAAGCATCTGATAGAGTTTTAATGGGACCTGCTAAGGTATCAAGAAAATATAGTGAAAATGATAAAAAACTTGTTTCTTATCATGAAGCAGGACATGCTGTTATTGGACTTAAATTAGAACATGCTAATGTTGTTCAAAAAGTTACAATTATTCCTAGAGGTTCTGCTGGTGGATATAATATGATGATTCCAAGTGAAGAAAAGATTTGTTCTACTAAAACTGATTTATTAGAAGAAATAACTGGTTTACTTGGTGGTAGAACTGCTGAGGAGTTAGTGTTTGGTGAAATAACTACTGGAGCACATAATGACTTTGAAAAGGCTACTAAAATTGCTAGAGCGATGGTTACTGAATATGGTATGAGTGATTTAGGACCATTACAATTTGAACAACAAGAAGGAAGTGTTTTCTTAGGCAGAGATTATAATAAATCACATAATTTCTCTAATGAAGTTGCTAATGAGATTGATATGGAAATGCGTAAAATTATTGATGAATGTCATGCTAAAGCAACCGAAATTATTAAACAAAATATGGATTTATTAAAGTTAATTGCTGAAAGTTTACTAGAGCAAGAAACTTTAACAAAAGAAGAAATAGATTATTTAGTTGCTAATGGACATTTACCAAAAGATGATCAAGAAGTTAGCGGTGAAAAAGTAGAAAAAGTAGCTAAAACTAAAAAGAAAAAGGACAATACTGAAAAGTAATGTTCTTTTTTTGTTATTTAAAGAACATTTTTTTACACAAGTTTGGTTATATATGATAAAATAAAAAGTGATAGAAAAAGAGTGGTAATATGACAAAAATAATTTCTTTAGTTAATCAAAAAGGTGGAGTTGGAAAGACTACTACAAGTATTAATTTAGCAGCTTCATTAGGTAAATTTGGTAAAAAAACTTTAATTATAGATTTAGATCCTCAAGGTAATACTACTACTGGTTTAGGTGTAAATAAAGGGGAAATTAAAGCCAGTATTTATGATGTGTTAAATGGGGATAGTACGATTAAAAAGGCTATTAAAAAGACTAGTTTTGATTTACTTTCTATAATTCCAGCTACTATTAATTTAGCTGGTATTGATTATGAGTTATTAGAAAAAGGACATAATGATTCTGAATTTAAAAAGAATGAACAACTTAGAAATGCACTTAGTGAAGTTAAAGATAATTATGATTATATAATAATTGATTGTCCACCTTCTTTAGGTGTTTTGACAACTAATGCTTTAGTTGCAAGTGATTCTGTTATTATTCCTGTTCAATGTGAATTTTTTGCGCTTGAAGGAATTAGTCAACTTTTAAACACTATTATTATGACTCAAACTAGATTAAATCCTAATTTAAAAATTGAAGGCGTACTTTTAACTCTTTTAGATTCTAGAACAAATTTAGGATATGAAGTAGTTGAAGAAGTAAGAAAATATTTTAAAGATAAAACTTTTAATACTATAATTCCAAGATTAATTAGATTAGTTGAGGCACCAAGTCATGGTATGCCTATTAATGAATATGAACCTAATAGTAGAGCAGCACTTGCATATATGAATTTAGCTAAGGAGGTTATAGAAAGAGATGGAGAATAAAAGAAGGGCTTTAGGTAAAGGGTTAGAGCAATTATTTGGAAGTGAAAATGTTGATTTAGATGCGTTTGAACAAAATATTGTTGATACTGCTAGTAACAATGATGAAATTAAACAAATTAAACTTTCAGAAATTAGAAGTAACCCATATCAACCGAGAACTTATTTTAATGAAGAAGCTTTAAATGAACTTGCTGAATCAATAAAAATACATGGAGTAGTGGAACCAATTATTGTTAAAAAAAGTATTAAAGGATATGAATTGGTTGCTGGAGAAAGAAGAACTAAAGCTAGTAGATTAGCTGGTATTGAAACAATTCCGGCTGTTGTTAAAGATTTTACTGATCAGGAAATGATGGATATTGCTATTTTAGAAAATATTCAAAGAGAGGACTTATCACCTTTAGAACTAGCTGAAGGATTTAAAAAATATATTGAAAATACAGGTATGAGTCAAGAAGAAGTAGCTAAAAAATTTGGAAAAAGTAGATCATATATTACAAATGCATTGGGACTTTTAAATTTACCTAATCCGGTTAAAGAAATGATTAATAACAAAGATATAAGTGCTTCACATGCTAGAGTTTTATCTAAAATAGATGATGAAGAAGTTGTTAATACATTAGCAAATAAGGTTGCTAATGAAAAATTAACTGTTAGAGAACTTGAGGAAATAAGTAGTTCAGATATGTCTATTCCTAAAAGAAAACCAATGACAAGACAATCTATTAAAGTTAATAAATATGGAATTTATGAGAATTCTTTAAAAGAAAAATTAGGGGTATGTGTAAATGTCACCGATAATAAAATTGTAATTCCATTTAATGGAGAAGAAGATTTAAATAGAATTTTTGAATTATTAAATATAGATTTGGATGATTAATATGAAATATAAAATTAATGATTACGTTGTTATGAAAAAAGATCATGCTTGTGGAAAAAATTTATGGCAGATTACTAGAACAGGTGTAGATATTAAAATTAAATGTGTAAATTGTAATCATGAAATTATGATGGATAGATTAGAATTTGAAAAAAAATTAAGGAGAATAGTTAATGAAGAGGATAAAAAAGATTAGAAATAAACATAGTTTACATCCGATATTTTCTTATTGTTTATTAATATTTGCTATTATAGTATTAAGTGGTGTTTTAAATTTATTTAATGTTACTACTACGTATAATAAAATATCTAATAATGGTACTTATGTTAGAGAGTTAGTTTCAAGTCAAAATTTATTTAGTTTACATGGATTAAAGATTATATTTAGTAATGCTGTTTCTAACTTTGCGTCTTTTACACCATTATCAATGTTAATTATTACACTTATTGGTATTGGAATTATGGATAAAACAGGATTTTTAGATTCTTTTTTCTATATTTTAACGAGAAAAACTAATAAAAAGATTGTTACTTTTGTTTTATCATTTATATGTATTTTATCGTCTATTTCTGGTGATTTAGGATTTATAGTTTATATACCACTTGCAGCTTTATTATTTAAATATGGTAAGAGACATCCAAAAGCTGGTATAATATGTGCATTTGCATCAATAGCATGTGGTTATGGAATTAATTTATTTATGAGTAGTATTGATACATCTTTAGTTGCTTATACTAATCAAGCCGCTAATTTATTATCTAAAGATTATAATGTTGGGGTATTTGCGTTTTTAGTTGTTATGATACTTGCTTCAATAATACTTGCTTCGATAATATCTTCTATTACAGAAAAAGTTACAATTCCAAAACTTGGACATTATGAATTAATGACTGAAACAGAAGATTATTTAACTAAAAAAGAAAAAAGAGGATTATTAATTTCATTATTTTTTGGTTTTATATATTTAATTATAATCGTTTATAATATTATTCCTTATGCGCCATTAGGAGGAAATTTCTTAGATTATAGTCAAAAATATTATATAGATAAATTATTTGGGTATAATAGTTTCTTTAGTCAAGGATATGTATTTGTTGTTGTTATACTATTCTTTATTCTTGGATTTTCTTATGGTGTTGCGACTAAAAAGATAAGAAATGCGAAAGATTTATTTGATTCAATGTGTTATAGCTTAGATAAAATTGGAAATGTTTTAGTATATTTATTCTTTGCTTCTACATTAATATTTGTTTTTAAATCAAGTAATATTGGAACTCTTATAACTGCATATTTTGCTAATGTGGTAAATTCTAGTAGTTTAAGTGGTATAGTGCTAGTATTAATTACTTTTGTTTTTAGTGCTTTATCTACATTAGTTTTGCCTGGATCAGTTAGCAAATGGGCTATTCTTAGTCCATCAATTGTTCCATTATTTATGAATGAAGGATTAACTCCAGAACTAGCTACTTTAGTATTTAGAGCAGGGGAATGTGTTACTTATGGAATTACTCCAATTATGGCTTATTTTGTTATCTATTTAGCATTTATGGAATTATATACTTCTGATAATGATGAAGGATTATTTGGAAATATTAAATATTTGATACCTTATTCAATTGGAACTTTATTAATGTGGATAGTTATTATATTACTATTTTATGTTACGGGAATTCCTTTTGGAATTGGTGGTTATGTTGGATTATAAACTCACTAGTTTAGTGAGTTTTTGTATGATTTAAATCTGAGAGAACATAATAATTATGTATAGAAAGTGTAAACAATTCTTTCATAATGTTTATTTTATTATCTATTTTTGATAAATTTATTCTAGGTATAACCTATTTAAATATAGAGGAGGTATGAATATGGATATACGTGTAATTAATTTAGATTTAGGATATGATCAATGTGAAGGATTAAATAGTCTAGCTAAACAAAAAGGTCAAAATCTAATAAATGAATTAAAAAATAATATTAATAATTTAAAAGTACACTGGGTTGGTAATGATGCAATGGTGCATATAAATAATTTAGTTGAATTATATGGCTTTCTAGGTAAATTAGTTGATAGTGCGATGAGCGTAACTTCTAATGCTGCTAATAGTATGATTAGATTACAGAAAATAAGGCAAGCAAATGGTGGTATGGGTAGTGTAGGAACTACTTTGAATAGTTTTTATGAATATGTGGCTATTCCAAATGTAATTAGTACTACAGAATATTATGTTGAACCCGCTGCTTTGAATGATTTAACAACGCTTAAAAATATTTATTCGTCTTATAAGGAATTTATTACTAATTTTAATTTTAAAAAAGACGAGTTATTTAGCAATTGGACTATGGGTGCTAACATCGAAAACGCTAAAGCCAGATTTGAAGAATTTTCAAATGTATCAAGCAAATATGATAGTTATTTAGTTAACGCTATCGAAAATCTTGGTAAAGCTTGTAACAATATATCTAGAGCTTAATTGTTTTGTTTTGTGAGGTGAAGTGATATGAATAATAAATTATTGATTAGTGTTTCTTTACCGATATTGGATATTAGTTTTGATTTAGAGGTTCCTAATATTATTAAAGTAGGTAGTTTAAAGAATATAATTTTAGATTATGTCAGAAATAATTATAATAATGATATGAATTTTGGAACATTTAGATTAATTAAGAGAGAAAATGGAATTGAGTTGGATTCTAATTTATTGGTAAAAGATGCTAACATTAGTAATGGCTCAATTCTCGTACTTATTTAGTAGGAGCTGATGATAATTGGCAAGAAGTTTAGAAGTAATAAAAAGTGATATTGAAAAGCAAAAAAAATTATACGAATGCTATAAAGATTTAGAAATGGCATTGATAAATCTTTATAATAAATTAGGATTTTATGGTTGGAATAGTTTGTATTCAGCCTTTAATGATATTAAGGAAGGATATGTTGATGATGATAACAATTATATTGGATTTTCTTTAATGGATGATATAATTTCTGATGGAGGAAGATATCATACGGAGTTAACATATAAGGTAAGTGCTTTAATCAACAAATCTACTTCTCAAAGAAATGCTTGTTACAATAACATATGTAATTTGCAAAATGAATATTCAGTTGCATATAGAGACTTTTTAAAAAATAATGTTAAAAGGAAGAATGGATAGTGGAAATAGTATATTCAAAATTAAAATCTGGTAAGAATGCTGTTGATGATGTATGTGATAATCTTGCTGCGGCATTTAGTGGTAATGGTGAATTTAGTAAAGCAAAAGAAGCAGCTGATAAGTGCCAAGATCATGATTATTATATTTCGGAATTAAATAGTGTTAAAACAAGTCTTACGAATATGATAAGCGAAATTCAAGATGATATTTGTAAACCTATTTCAAATATTTTAGGTATGATGGAAGATGATATTTCAGACCATTTGGAAGATAAGAATTCATCATATTTTAATTTTGATTATAAAAACAATTTAATAATTAATTTATCTAATTTATATGGTGATTTAAAAGAATCAGGTAAATCTGATAAAGATATTTTAAATTCTATTAAAAATCAGTATGGGTTTAATGATAAAGAGTGCAATGATATAAAAGCTAATTATGAATATTGTAAATTATTTGAAAAATTTGACAATTATTTAAATAAGAATTTGCCTTCTATTGATGTTGCCAAGACAGAGGTTGTAAGAAAATATTTACTTGATAATTATCGAGGTGATTTAATTGGTGGCATTAAATCAAGTAATTATTATAAAGAAAAAGGCTTGGGTGAAAAAGGCTTGGGTAAAGATTTTACTGTTAATAAAGAATTATTAAATAAAAAGGTTATTGCTTTAAAAGAAGCATATAATTTATCTGATGATGATGCAAATAAGCTGTTTGCTATTGTAACTCGTGAAGATGTTTCTTTAAATACTGGTTATTCTAGTGGTGAAATATATTATGAGGCTGCCAATGTTATGAGTTCAGCTTTAAATCGAGCAAATCGTACTAAAAAATATTTTACTTCTGGCGGAGCTGGTGAGCCAATAAAACAATTATTTGATCCAAGCCAATATGAGGGTGCTTTGTATAGTAAGTATAAACAGTTTTTAAATAGCCCACCTGATGAAGTTGTTGATGCTGTATGCGATGTATTATTGTCTGGAGTTCCTTCTCATGATTATGATTCTTTTTATGGATCCGGATATGTAAATGGAAGACGTGGTAAAGAAAGTTTTGTTCCTAATGGTAATAACTATTATAATATGTAGTTGTTTAAAGAGTATTTATATAAATTTATAGTTATCAGTTTTATAATTAATTATTAAACATATGAGAATATTGCTTGTATGTTTTTCTTTATAAAAAAATAATAATGTTGTATAATTTTATTATGATAGAGGAGGTTAACTTTATGAGAGTATCTGTAATTAGAAATGGATCTATTAGAGATTTTATTTTTCCTAGTGAAATTAAAGGCTCTTATTGGATTGATGGGTTTGATATTAATGGAAATAAAAGAAATATAATTTTAATTGATTCTGATAATGGCAAATGGAAACTTGTTAGTAATAATAATGCTTATGTTGTTGTTAATGATGTGATGAATCCATTTGTTTATTTAGACAATTATAATTTTTATAAAGTTAAAAATGAATATGATAAAGATACTTTTTTAATATATGTTTCTCCTGTTGTAGAACAATATAATTGTTATGAGATTAATGAACAATTAGAAAAAGGATTTTCTATTGGAAAAAGTGGAAAATGTTTTATAAAATATTCTGTATGTAAAGATGTAGAATGTTATATAAAAAAAGAAAATGATAAAATATATGTTATTAATAATGAGGGTAATGTTTATGTAAATAATGTAAGATTATTTAATAAAGTTGAATTAAAAATTGGAGATATTATTTTTATTAATGGATTAAGAATTATTATTAATGGTAATGATAATCATGGTGTTTCTTATTCTTTATATGTAAATAATATTAATTTAAATGATGTTAAGTTAGATATTTTGCCTACTGGTATAATACCTTCTAAATACGGTGAATTTACTATAAGTAATGATGATAATTATTATCCTATTTATAATGAGAATGATTATTTTTATAAGAAACCTAGAATTGTTCCTATGCTTAAAACTTTAGATATAAAAGTTGATGAACCACCTGCTAAATTTGAAAATAAAGAAAGTCCTTTTTTGCTTACAATTGGTCCAATGATTACTATGTCTATGACATCTTTAATGATGGGATATAATACTTTAAATGGTGTTAATAGTGGTACTATGACAATGAAGGATGCTACTCCATCTTTAATTATTTGTGGTGCAATGTTTGCTAGTATATTTATATGGCCTCTTATGACAAGAATTTATGAAAAATTTGAAACAGGTCGTAAAGAAAGAAAAAGGCAAAAAAAATATAATAAATATATTGATAGTAAAATTGAGGAGATTAGTAAGGCTAAAAATGAACAAACCTCTATTTTAAAAATGCATTATTTGAGTAGTGAAGAAGCAAGTGATGTAATATTAAACAGAAGTTCTATTATGTGGCAAAGAAGAGTAACTGATGATGATTATTTAACAGTTAATTTAGGAACTGGTAATTGTCCAATGAAAATTAATATTAATTATCCTGAGGAAAGATTTACATTAGAAGAAGATAATTTAAAAAAACTTGTTGAAAGATTAGGGAGTGAACCTAAAATTTTAGAAAATGTTCCTATTCCTTATTCATTAAAGACAAATTATATAAGTGGAATTATTGGAAATGATTATTTATATGCTTATGTTAAAAAATTGATTATACAAATTTTAGCTTTTCATAGTTATGATGATTTAAAGATTGTAGTTTTAACAGATGAAGAGCATGAACACGAATGGGCATTTTTAAGATTAGCTCCTCATTTATTTAGTGATGATAAAAGTATTAGATTTTTTGCAACAAATAATGATGAATATAAGGAAGTTTGTTATTATTTAAATCGGATTTATGAAGAAAGAAAAAATAACAAAGAAAAAAACTTTGAACAATTATATTTAATTATTACTGATAGTTTTAAAAAGATTAGAGAAATTGATTTTATTAAAAATGTATTAGAAAATGAATATAATGGGTTTAGTATTTTTATGATGGATAGAAAAATGACTAATTTCCCAGATCAATGTACATCATTTATTGATCTAAGTTTAATTACTAGTAATAACTTTATGGGTGAAGTTAAAAATAATTTAGATATTAATAATAGTCTACAATTTAATATAGATTTTAGTTATGTAATTGATTATGAGAAGTGTGTTGGAGTTCTTGCTAATACACCTATTGATATAAAAAGTGATAATGAAGGTAAACTTCCTTTAAAGATTGGCTTTTTGGAAATGTACGATGTGGGTAGAGTTGAACAATTAAATAGTCCGGCAAGATGGAGTGGTAATAATCCTGTTCTTAATTTATCTGCTCCGGTTGGTGTTGGAAGAAATGGTGAATTAATTACTATTGATTTACATGAAAAATACCATGGACCTCATGGTTTGATTGCAGGTATGACTGGTTCTGGTAAATCTGAATTTATTATTACTTATATATTATCAATGGCACTTAATTATAGTCCATATGAAGTTCAATTTATTTTAATTGATTATAAAGGTGGAGGACTTGCTGGTGCTTTTGAAAATAAATTAACGGGTGTTAAATTACCTCATTTAGTTGGAACAATTACAAATTTAGATGCTAATGAAATTAAGAGAAGTTTAGCTAGTATTGAATCTGAACTTAAAAGAAGACAAGCTTTATTTAATAAGGCTAGAGAAATTAGTGGGGAATCAACTGTTGATATTTATAAATATCAAAAAATGTTTAGACAAGGTATATTAACTGATCCTGTATCTCATTTGTTTATTATATGTGATGAGTTTGCTGAATTAAAAAATCAACAACCAGAGTTTATGGAACAATTAATTTCTACTGCTAGAATTGGCCGTAGTTTAGGCGTACATTTAATTTTGGCTACACAAAAACCAAGTGGAGTAGTTGATCCGCAAATTTGGAGTAATACAAGATTTAGGGTATGTTTAAGAGTTCAGGATACATCTGATTCTAACGAAGTTATTAAAAAGAATGATGCAGCATTTTTAAAACAAACAGGTAGATTTTATTTTCAAGTTGGATATGATGAAGTATTTACAATTGGACAGGCTGCTTATGCTGGTGGTACATATGTTCCGTCTGATAACATAAAAAAAGATGTTGATAGTTCAGTAGATTTTATAAATAATATTGGATATGTTACTAGAAAAGTAGATACTAAACCGAAAGTTAATGTTGTTGCAAACAATAATGGTGAAGAACTATCTAATATTGTTAAATATTTGTCAAATCTTGCTAAAGAACAAAATATAAAATGTAAACAGTTATGGATGCCTAAATTACCACCTATTATATTGGTTGATAGTTTGAGAGAAAAATATAGTTTTAAAAAGAATAGTTTTATTTTAAATCCTATTATTGGTGAATATGATGTTCCAAACAAACAAGAACAAAATGTTTTGACAGTACCTTTAACTGAAAATGGTAATGTATTAATTTATGGTGCTGCTGGTAGTGGTAAAGAAAACTTTATTATGACAATGTTGTATTCATTTATGAATGATTATTCATCTTCTGAGGTAAGTACTTATATAATTGATTTTGGTAGTGGAGCTCTTAACAGTTTTAATGATTCAGCAATTGTTGGTGATATTATTTCTGGTTATGATGAAGAAAGAATTGAAAATTTATATAAAATGCTTAATGCTACTATAAATGAAAGAAAAAAATTATTTGCTAATTATGGTGGTAGTTTTGTTAATTTTATTAAAAATAGTAATAGAAAGATTTCTAATATAGTTGTCATAATTAATAATTATGAGGCTTATATTGAGGCTTATGATAAATATTCAGATACATTAAATAGTATTACAAGAGAATGTTATAAATATGGTATTTATTTTGTATTAACTGTTAATACACCTAATGGGGTAAGATTTAGATTAAGACAAAATTTCTCTTTAATATATGCTTTAAATCAAAATAATGAAGATGATTTTTCTAGTATTATTAATGGATTTAGAAGAAATTACCCTGCTAAAAATTTTGGTAGAGGTATTGTTAAGATAGATGATATTTATGAATTTCAAAGTGCAGTTATAAGTGATACTAACATTAATGAAACTATAGCAAATAAGATTAGTACTTTTAATAAAAATAATTTTAAAGTTAAAAAAATTCCAGTGTTACCTGAAATTGTTGATAAAAATAGTGTAAGTACAATATTAAATAAAACAAGCGATATTGCTATCGGTATAAATAAAAATAGTCTTAATATCAGTACATTTGATTTTAAAAAGAATATAATTAATTTAATAAGTACGTTAGATTTATTGTCTATTGATAAATTTATTAATCCATTAATTAATCAAATTATTTTTAAGCAAAATAGAAAGTTAATAGTTATAAATAGTACTGATTTTAAAGTTAATGAAGATAGTCGTAAATATTATCAATATGTTGATGGTAGCTTTGATGATTTTGTAGGAAAATTATGTAATTATATTAATGACTTATATAATATGTATAAAGATAATAATTATAATCGTGATTTCTTAAGTAATATTAAACCTATTTATTGTATGATAATTGGTATTGATGATTTAATGGGTAAATTGTCTATTGATAATAAAAGAATATTTGAAGATATGTTTACTAAGTGTAAGGATTTAGATATTATTAATTTTATTATAGTCGATAGTGTCGATAAGATTAGAAAAGTAGAAAGTGAATCTTGGTATAGAAATAATATTAATAAGAGTTTTGGTATTTGGCTTGGTAATGGAATTAATGAGCAATACTCAATTAATATAAGTCAAAAAGTTGCTAATATGAGAGATGATGTACCAAATAATTTCTGTTTTGTTATTAATAGAGGTAAGGCTGAATATGTAAAATATGTAGAAAGTTTTGATTTAAATAGTAAGTAGGTTGAAAAAATGTATATAATAATAAAAAATGAAAATAGTAATGTTATTAATATGCTTTCTGTTAATACGGTTAAAACTTTAGTTGGTGAATTTACTAGAGAAGATTTAGATAGAGAGTTAAATAATGTTAATTTTGACAAAGCTATAATAGATTTGACATCTATAAAAAACTATTATGATGATAATTACTTATATAATTTCTTGGAATTTTTTAAAGATCCAAGTAATGTGGTTATTTTGTTAAATGATGGTTTTGTTGCTAATAGTAAAGAATTTTTGGGTAAATTGATTGAAAAAGGTTACTATAATTTTGCAACAAGCGATAGTGCTGTTAATAAACTTTTAGAAAGAAATAATACTTTTGATGATGTTAGAAAATACTTAGAAGGATATGATTTTTTAAAGGTTGATAGTATTGTTTCTGATAAGGAAACAAGTAATAGATTTGAGACTGATAAAATAATCATTGGAATAGAAAATGGAACTCCTCATGCGGGTGCAACTACTTTAATGTATATGCTTGTTAAAGAAATAAGTAAAAGTAAAAAAGTTAAAGGTATTGAAATGTTTAATAATGATTCTTTATATTTTAAGGATGATAGAATTATTACATGTCAAAGTAGGGTTCAATTTGAAACTATTATAAAAACCTTAAAGGATATTGATGTATTTATTGTTGATTTAAATGGATCTGATGTAAAGGAAATATGCAATAAATTAGTATATTTAGTTGATCCTGGATCAACTAAATTGTATAAAATAATTAAGGGAAATCAAAAGGAATATGAACATTTATTAAATTGTAATATAGTTTTAAATAGAAGTAATATTAAAAATGATAGTTTAAATAATTTTGAATATGAAACTCATTTAAAAATTGTTGGAAATGTTCCTAATTTAAATGAAAGATTGGATAGCAATAGTGAATTAAATGATTTAATTAAATTTTTAGTAGGTAATGTTAAAGTTAAGAGTAGCCGTAAAGGATTGTTCTCTTTTCTAAGAAGAAAAAAATAGTATAATAAAGAATATCACATTAATTGTTGTGATATTTTTTGTTGAATTAGGTGTTTTATAGGCATTTTATTTAATTATGCATAAATTAATATAGGGTGTGATGATAAATGGCTAAAAAGGTGGTAATTGATGCTGGTCATGGTGGTAGTGATTCTGGGGCTATTGGTAATGGGATTATTGAAAAAAATTTAACTTTAGATATAAGTAAGTATATGTATGATAGGTTAAAAGAACTTGGTGTTCCAGTTAAATTAACGAGAAATAGTGACGTTGATTTGCCAGCTTCGGAAAGACCACAAAGAGTTCTTGATCAATATGGTAATGGGAAAGATGTTATTGTTATTTCTAATCATATTAATGCTGGGGGTGGCGATAGTCATTGTGTAACAAAATATGTATAACGATTAAAGCCAAATAAATATGAAAAGGAATGGAGAACTGTTATGAATATTAGTTACACTAAGAAAGGTGATTTTTTATTGCCAGATTTAATATTAGAAAATAAAAAACAATATAATATAGGAAAATATGGGTTATTAAGATTAAATTATATTAAGAAATACAAATTAGGATTATATTTTGATTTACTGGTTAACGATAAACTAAATGAATATCTTCATAATATTGATACTACTGTTATGGAGAAGGTGCAGAAGTTAATTAAAGAACTAACTGAAAAAGAAAATATTACTGAAGAATTAAAAAGTAGTAATCAAATGCTATGGATAGGTAAAATGAATAATATAAAAAATAGGGTAGAAGAAATAATTTTAAAGGAATATATCTATGTGTGATATAACTGATAAAGAATTTGAAGAAATATATTTACCTTTCTATAATAATGTTAATGATTATTTAAATAATTATGTAATTCCAGATCTAGTAGCATTTTATTTAGCAAATGGATATAGTAGACATTGTTTATCAGATTGTTCTTTAAGAAATCATATTAACTCTGCAATAGATGTATTTAATTGTAGATGCGATATGAATAAACTTATACCTAGGGTAAAAGAAATATTAAAAATCAAATATAATTTAGTAGTAAAAAATAGTAATCCATTAAGATTAAAAAGATATTATTAAAGAAATTAACACTATCAGAAATGGTAGTGTTTTTTGTTTGTAGGAGTATATTTATTGTCTAGCCAGCACTGAATTTGTACTCCCGTACGAAATTCGTATGTGGGAAATGTCCCAAACCCTTGATTAAATCTGCAAAAAGTGATATCATTATATCAAGATATAATGGTATCATAAATAAAGAGGGATAATATGGATAAAAAGAAAGAAGAAAGAGTTCCAATACCTTTAAGAATGTCTAACGAATTATATAAAAAGATTAGAAATATAGTTAACAACAAAAAGGATAGAGAACGAGGTTATAGTATAAATAAATTTGTTATTGAAGCTATAGAAGAAAAATTAAAGAAGGAGTCAAAGTAGTATGGCAAAAAAAGAAGTTAAAACTGATTTATGGGTATATGATTTATTAAAGGATGCTAAGATTAAAATCGATGCGCAAGGATGTAATATAAAAGAAATAGATGAGGCTTTGAAGACAGCTTCAAAAAAGGGAACTGGAAATTATGGTTATCCTGAATATTGTGGTGTAGTTAAAGATTTTATTATAGTAATTGAAGATAAAGCAAATAATGATAAACAGGCAAAATTTGATGAAAATGGTATATTAGATATGAATGTTTCATCTATTACAGATTATGCGTTAAATGGAGCCTATTTTTATGCTAAACATATATTAGATAATACAAATTATAAGAAAGCTATTGCATTTGGGATAAGTGGTGATGAAAAACATCATACTATTAAACCTATTTATTTGGATGGCAGAGAATACTTTATGGATTTGCCAGAAGTTGAAAGTTTTATTTCCTTTAATAGTGATAATATAGATGAATACTATATAAGAGAAATTTTAAAAGAAGATACAGATGAAGAGAAAACAACTGCTGAAATTTTGAAAGATGCAAAAGAATTACATGAATATTTAAGAAATTATGGGAATTTAAGTGATAAGGATAAACCTTTAGTAGTTAGTGGGATTTTATTAGCATTGAAAGAAATAGAATACAAAAACTTTTCTATAGATGATTTAATTGGTGATAAAGTTAAAACTGATGGTTCAAAAATTTACAATGCTATCAAAGATAATTTAGATAGATCTCAAGTTTCTCCTGAAACTAAAAAAGATAAATTATTATCCCAATTTTCGATTATTAAAGATACTGTCATTTTAAATGAAAAAAATGATATCTTAGGGAAAACACCGTTAAAATATTACACAGAATATTTGTATAATAAGTTATATAAAACAATTAGATATAATCAAACATCAGAAGATTATTTAGGTAGATTTTATGGCGAGTTTATGAGCTATTCTGGTGGAGATGGTCAATCATTAGGGATTGTTTTAACACCAAAGCATATATGTAATTTATTTTGTGAATTAATTGATTTAAAACCTGAAGATGTAGTTTTAGATCCTTGTTGTGGAACTGCTGGATTTTTAGTGTCAGCTATGCATGATATGTTAAAAAAAGCAAATAATGAACATGAAAAAACGTCAATAAAAAGAAATCAACTGCATGGTTATGAACTTCAGCCTTATATGTTTACTATAGCAACAACAAATATGATTCTTAGAGGTGATGGAAAAAGTAATTTAATATGTGACGATTTTTTGGCACAAGACGCTAATAAATTACAATTAAAAGGTTCAACAGTAGGTATGATGAATCCACCTTATTCAATGGGAAAAGTTAGCCCTGAAAAATGCGAATTAAGTTTTACAGAACATTTATTAGATAGTTTAGTAGTTGGCGGTAAAGCAATTGTCATTGTTCCTCAAAGTACGATGACTGGAAAAAATAAGTATGAGCAAAGTATAAAGGAAAATATATTAAAGCATCATACTCTTGAGGGTGTAATAACTTTAAATACTAATACTTTTTACGGCGTGGGTACAAATCCTTGTATTGCAGTTTTTACTGCTGGTATTCCACATCATAAAGATAAAATTTGTAAATTTATTGATTTTTCTGATGATGGTTATGAAGTTCAAAAACATAAAGGTTTAGTAGAAACAGAACGTGCAAAGGATAGAAAACAACATTTATTAGATGTATGGTTTAATAAAATTGAAGCTCCAACAAAGTTTTGTGTAGAAACTTCTATTGATTCAGATGATGAATGGTTACATTCGTATTATTATTTTAATGATGAAATACCAAAGGATTTAGATTTTAAAAATACAATAGCAGATTACTTGACTTTTGAAATAAATATGATAACACATGATAGAGGTTTCTTATTTGATGCTGAGGAGAATAAATAAAATGTTAAAGGAAAATATTAAATGGGAAAAATTTAAAATAGAGGATGTACTTGGTAATTCAAATAATTCTAAAGCATATCATAGTGAAAAATTAAAATTTATTGTAAATGATGAAGAAGGCATTCCTTATGTAACTAGAACGAATTTAAATAATGGACTTTTTTCAATAGTAAAGTACGATGATTATAAAATTAATCCATCAAATACAATAAGTTTAGGTGCAGAAAATGCAAAGTATTTTTATCAACCTTATTCATATATAACAGGAAATAAAATGTATTATTATAATTCATCTAAAATTAATAAATATTCTGGGTTGTTTATAACAAGATGTTTGAATGATTCAATAAAAAATTGTGGATTCGGTTATGGGATGGGATTGACTGGCTCTAGGTCTGATGCTAGAAGTTTTATGCTTCCTGTAAATGATAAAGAAGAACCAAATTTTAAATTTATGGAAGAGTATATGAAATCTATTTTACAAAAAGAAATAGACTGTATTAAAAATTATTGTAAAAAAACATTGTGCCAAATTGAATATAAAGAAATAGAAGAATTAAATAATAAAAAATGGAAAGAATTTAATATAAAGAAGATTTTTGATTCTGTAAATAGAGGAAAAAGATTAAAAAAAAGTGATCATAAATCAGGGGAAGTTCCATATGTTTCTTCGACAATGATGAATAATGGTGTTGATAATTTTATTAGTAATAAAGAAGGTAAGCGATTTAATAATTGTATTACTATTGCTAATAGTGGTTCTGTTGGCGCATCATTTTATCATCAATATGAATTTATTGGTAGCGATCATATCACATCATTAAAAAATGATAAATTTAATAAGTATATTTATTTGTTTTTAACAACTATAGTTTCAAGAATAGGGAATAAATATAGTTTTAATAGAGAAATAAATGATTTTAGAATTAGTAAAGAAAAAATTTTGTTACCAGTAGATGAAAACGATAATCCGGATTATGAATATATGGAACAATATATAAAAAATATAATGTTTGAACAATATAGTAAATATCTGCAATTTTTGGAGGATTAAAAATGAACTATAATTTAGGTAAATTAGAAAAAATAACAAATTTAAGAGAAGTCTGGAAAAATGAAGCCACAGATTTTACAAAATGGTTGGCTAAAGAGAATAATATTAAGTTACTAAGTGAAGAACTTGGATTTAATATTACTGTAGATGAAACAGAAGCTTCTACTGGAAGATATAATGTTGATATTAAAGCTCATGAAGAGGAAACAGATAAAACAATAATAATTGAAAATCAATTAGAAATGACTAATCATGACCATTTGGGAAAAGTAATTGTTTATTCTGCTGGATTTGATGCAGACATACAGATATGGATTGTTAAAGATGTTAGAGATGAACATAAACAAGCTGTTGATTGGTTAAATGAACATTCTGATGAACATATTAATATATTCTTAGTTCAAATTGAATTGTGGAAAATTGGTGATTCTTTAATTGCTCCTAAATTTCAAATTATAAGTAAACCAAATAATTGGGCTAAAGCAATTAGAAAAAATGTTTCTAAAAATATGAGTAATGCTTCAACTATTCAATTAAACTTTTGGGAAGATTTTAAAAATTATTGTGAAGATAAAAAAGTTAATTTTTCACTTATTAAACCATTGCCGCAACATTGGTATAATATCTTTATAGGTAGAAGTGATTGTCATTTAGATTTAACTTATAATACTAAGAAACATGAAATTGCATGTGAACTTTATATAAATGACAATAAAGATTTATATTATTTATTAGAACAATATAAAGAAGAAATTAATGAGAAGATATCATCAAATTTACAATGGATGCCATTAGAAGGTAAAAAAGCATCAAGAATCAAATTAGTATCTAATTTAGATGTTGATCCTAATTCTGAATCTTGGGATGAAGCCTTTGAATGGATGAGCAATAATGTTGAATTGTTTAAGAATACATTTAGAAGATATTTAAAATAATAAGAAAAAATGATATAATATTTGTGAATTAAAAGGAAGCGCTAGTATAGGCTTATAATAGTTTTGTATTGCGCTTTTTTTGTTATAGGAGGTATCAGTATGTTAATAAAAGGAAAAGCAAAAGACTTGCTAGAGGATTCAATTAATAATGCATTATTGGCAGTTGAAATATATAATAAACCTAAATTAGAAAATCGAATAAAAAGTTACATAGTACATATGAATATAGCTTGGACAAAAGCGTTTCATGCTTATTTTCATAAAACAATAGGTGAAAAATATTTTTACAAGGATTCAAATGGAAAGTATCAAAGAATTGATGGTGAAAAACGTACTTGGGAATTAAAGACGTGTATGGATAGATATAAAAAACTTAATAATGCAGCATATATGAATAACATATTTTTTATAAAATTACGTAATAAAATTGAGCATAGTTATTTAAATTGTACGGATTTAGAGATAAAAATATTTGGTGAGTGTCAATCTTTGTTATACAATTATGAAAATTTTATAATTGAAAATTTTGGACAAGAATATTCTATTAATGTATCATTACCATTTTCTTTGCAATTTTCGGAATTAAGAAACGAAAAATCATATAAATCAAGCAAAATGTTACTATCAAAAGAAATGTCTAAAATAAATGAATTTATTGATAAGTTTAGAGATAGTTTATCCTCAGAAGTTTATTCTATGCAAGAATATAGTATTAAATTAGTGCAAATACCAATAATATCAAATACAAATAAAGGAGATTTAGCAATTCAATTTTTAAATTGGGATAAATTAACAGAAGAAGAAAAACAAGAAGTAGAAAGGCTTACAGCTTTAGTCAAAAACAAAACAGTAATAAAAAGTATAACAAACGCAGATAAAATGCTTCCGGGTACAATAAATAATAAAATAAAAGAGAAATATCCAAAATTCAACTTAAATATTCATTCATATTTGACATATATATTTTCAATAAAACCTTCTAAAAAATTAGAACCGTCTAAAGATCCTTTTGATACAAATACAAAGTATTGCTATTATGATCAAACGCATAAGGATTATCAATATACAAATGAATGGGTGGAATTTATAGAAAAATTATTAGCCGAAAATAAGTTGTCAATTGAAACAATTAAAGAATTATATAGAGATAAATGTAAACTTGAAATCCAAGAATATGAATAATAATTGGGAGTACAGAAATGTACTCCTTTTGCATGTTTTGTACAATTTCTTTTTATTTTAATTTGTTATAAGATGAAAACACCTAGGGAAAATAGTATTTAAAAGTGCACTTTTATTGTCTCAAGATATATCTTATATATTGATTATTATGGATAAAGAAGAATTCATAAATGTATTTATTTTAAAATCCGTATTAAGAGATAATAGATTAACTTTTTTAGAAAGATTATTATTAATTCATATAATAAGTCTTTGTAAGAAAAATGGTTATTGTTGGGCTACTAATAGATATTTTTGTGATATTTATAATGTAACACAGGTAACTATATCAAAAAGTATAAGTAATTTAGCCACCTTTGGTTATATTAAGACTCAATACGATAATACGAGTACAAATAATTCTAAGCGTATAATTAAATTATCAGAAGTCTTAAATTTAAAATTAAAAAGTATTAAAGATAATTTTAATACAGGCTATAAACTAAACTTTAAACAATATAATAATAAATTAAATAAAAAAGAAGATAGTATTTATTATAAAGATGAAGATGGTAATGAATACTGGCATGGTAAGTTAATACCTAAAAATGAAGCAACTATTGAAGAACAAGAAGAATTAAAAAAATTATTAAGTGATATATACGAGGAGGAATAAGAAATAAAATGAAAAAGACACTCATAAAATTTTATGAGGTGGCTTATGTTTAAAATTACGGAAACTTTTAAAAAAGATGATAATGCTCTTAATTTGGTGGATTTGTTAAATAAATATATAAAAAGTGTACTAATTAAAAATTAGCACATTCGCGAGTTTGAATATAAAGTATTATACTTTATATGGCTTTGATTGTTATACAAAAAAGAAAGGAGTAATAAATGTATAACGGATTGATACAAATGCCAAATAATATTTATAGAGCTGTCATATATATAAGATTATCTGAAGCAGATGAAGGAAAATCTTATGAATCAGAAAGTGAAAGTATTACTAATCAAAGAAATTTATTAATGAATTTTGTAAAAGAAAAAGGTTTTATATTTGTTGGAGAATATGTTGATGACGGATATTCTGGTACTAATTTTGAAAGACCTGGATTTACTAAAATGATTGAAGACATTAAAAACAAAATGGCTAATTTGGTTATAGTAAAAGATTTATCAAGATTAGGTAGAGATCATGTTATGACAGGATATTATATAGAAAACTTTTTTCCAGAAAATAATATAAGATTTATATCATTACAAGAAAACTACGATAGTGCAATTAATCAAGCAAGTAATGATTCATCGACATTTATAATTGCTTGTAATGATTATTATAGTAGGCAAAATTCTATTAAAATTAGAAGTGTTTTAAATGATAAAAGAAAGAAAGGTAAGTTTATTGGAAGTAATCCAAGTTATGGTTATATGAAAGATCCAGAAGAAAAAGGGCATTTAATACCAGATCCAGAATATGCGCCAGTAGTTAAAAAAATATTTGAAATGGCTGCTAATGGTGTAGGGTTATCTGATATAACTTCATATTTAAATGATAATAAAATTAAAACACCTAGCAGTTTAAAACGAAAAAATCCTAATTCTAAAATGAGATATAATGAACAATGGACTACATCATCAGTTAAAAAGATATTAAAGAATAGAATGTATACAGGTGACATGGTTCAAAGTACACAGACCAAAGTAAATTATAAATCTAAAAAGAAAAAATCTCTTCCAAAAAGCAATTGGGACATAGTTCCTGGAACACATGAACCATTAGTTGATAAACTAACATTTGAAAGAATACAAGGTAATGTCAAAAGGACTAATGTAAGTGTTAGTAATAGAGAAAAAAGATTATTTGAAAATTTACTATTTTGCAAAGAATGCGGTAATGCATTAACTATTACGTACCGAAAAAATCATAATTATTGGACTATTAATTGTAATAAATATGCAAGAGATCCAAGAAGAAGACTATGTGAACCACATTTTATGCCATATGATAAATTAGAAGAAGCTTTACTTGAAGTAGTAAGAACAACCTGTAAAGATTATATTAATAAAATTGATTCTAAAGTCTTATCAAAGGAAATAGCAGATAAAAATAGTAGTAAGAATGATAATAAGGAAAAGATAAGATATTTAGAAAATAAGATAAAAGAATATATCTCAAAAATAGATATGTTATATGAAGATAAGTTTAGAGGTAATATTTCAGAGGCTACTTATAAAAGGTTATCACAGGAAACAGAAAGACTTTTGAATAAGTCCCAGTTAGATTTAGAAAGATATAAAAATATTAAAAAAGAAAGTATCAAAACAAAAGAATTAGAAGAATATGAAAAAAGAATAAGAGAATTAATTGATATAAAGAAACCTACTAGAGAACTTTTACAAACATTAATTGATAAAATTGAAATTGATAAGAATAAAAATATTGAAATTTTCTATAAATTCATGATTTAAAAATTCTGTGCATTATGCACAGAATAGTACATAAAATTAAAACTCGTATATATCACAATTATAACTTCGGCCCAAATTGGTCCGAAACCTAAAGATAAATAACTTTGTCCCAAATTGGGATAAGGTTAACATACGACCGTGTTGGTCGAAAGTTATAACTTCGTCGCATATCGCTACGAGGTTAAAAAAATGACAAATTAACATGTAATATAATTTTTTGTAAGCCAAATTATAACTTGTGTTCAACTTGGACACAAGTTAAAACTTCTACCCAAGATGGGCAGAAGTTGAATATTATATAGTTATACTTATTGCTTTTTTGATAGCTGATTTTTATACTTATCAAAGTTTAAATATATATAAGATAAGTCATCACTCAAGTTTGAACGAATGGTTTTCTTTGAAGTGAATGATTTATTAATTATTATTTTAAAGATGATTATAGGTATTAAAAATCCAATTATAATTCCTAACGCAGAACCAAGTATAACTGATATTTTGGTTGTATCTATTGCCTGTGTTTCAGTGTTATATGCAATTTCAATAAAGGATGATAATGTTAATGAAATAGAAACAATCCATCCTAGATAATCTGATTCTACTTTAATTGGTTTTTCACTATTATAATAATCAATAGCTAATTTCAAATCATTTTTAGTTTTGAAGTTATATTGTTTCAATAATAGTATGATATTATTAAAATTTTGTTTTTCGACTTCGCTACTATAAATTTTTAATTTTTCTATAATATTAATTTTCTTTTTTATATTAACATTTTTCATAGTTTTAATATAATTTATTATAAAATATCCTATAACGAAAATAAAAAGTAAGGTATAAATAAAATACGGCTTAATATTATCGGAAATTTGTAATAACGAAGAACCTAAAATTAATAAAAATGATGTAATCCAGTAGAATTTATTAAATTTAGTTTCTCTTAAATTCTTTTTATAATTTTTCTCTATATCTTTAAACACGATATCATCTCCTAAATGTCTTCTATTATAGCATGAATTGCTAAATATATAATCATCAAAACTGATATAAATGTTAAAAACAATTCTATTGACTTGACAAAATTACTGATTATGGTATAATTTCAGTAGAAAAGTCAAAAAGAGGTATAGTATGGAAAAATTAACTATAAAAGAATTTCAAGATAAAAGTAATATCGAAATTATTGAAGAACTTATGAAAAAAAATAATGGATATATTACTTCAAAGGAATTAGATATGTTTGATATACACAGGATGTATCTTTCAATTATGCAAGAAAAAGAACTTATAAAAAAAGTAGCAACCGGTATTTATATTGATACTAATAAAATTGAAGATAATTATTATGTCTTTGGTTTAAGTATGCCTAATATAATATATTCTCATATGACTGCTTTATATTTTCATGGCCTATCTATAGAGGCTTCAACTGTTGTATATGATATAACAGTAAAACGAAGTTATAATAGTGTTCATTTAAGAAAACATAATGTGTTTTATGTTGATAATGATATTTATGAACTTGGACTTGTTGAAGTAGAAACACCTATAGGTAATAAAGTTAAAGCATATGACGTCGAAAGATGTATATGTGATATTATTAGATCTAAAAATAGAATGGATTCTGAACATATTAAACATAGTATAAGAGAGTATATAAAAAGAAAGGATAAGGATCTTGTTAAACTATCTTCATATGCTGAAAAAATGGGTATTAAAGATAGTGTAATGAGTTATGTAGATATGATGTATGATTAGTATAGATTTAAATCATAAAGATTTATTTAATAAAATTTTGAAGATATAATTGATTTATCTGAATTTGAAATAGAGTAGGAGGTAACTTATGAATCAAGATAAAATGCATTTAGTAAATAAAATATTTAAAAATGAAACTATTAGAACTGTATGGGATAAAGAAGATGAAAAATATTATATTAGTGTTGTTGACATAGTTGGAGTTGTATCTGAAAGTGATAATCCAAGAAATTATTGGAAAGTATTAAAACATAGACTAAAACAAGAAGGAAATGAGTCGGTTACAAATTGTAACCAACTTAAATTAAAAGCTTCTGATGGTAAATATTATAATACTGATGTTGTTGATATTGAAGGGATGTTTAGAATTATTGAATCAATTCCTAGTAAGAATGCAGAACCAATTAAACAATGGCTAGCAAAATTGGGTAGTGAGAGAATAGATGAAACATTTGATCCGTCACTAGCAGCTCAAAGATCAATAGATTTGTATAGAGCAACGGGTTATGATGAAAAATGGATTGCTAAAAGAATAAAAGGTATTCAAGATAGAAAACAACTAACTGATGTATGGAAAGATGGCGGAATAACTGAACAAAAAGAATATGCAATTTTAACAAATGAAATTTATAAAGAATGGTCTGGTATGACTGCAAAACAATATAAATCATTTAAAGGTCTTAGAAAAGAATCATTAAGAGATAATATGACAGATGTTGAAGTAGCATTAGCTGATTTAGGAGAAATTGCAACAAGAGAAATAGCTAAAAAGAAAAATCCAAAAGGCTTAAATGAAAATATTGAAGTAGCAAGACGTGGTGGTAAAATTGCTGGTAATGCCAGAGAAGACTTAGAAAAAGAAATTGGTGAAAGTGTAGTTACTAGTAATAATGCGCTAAACTACGAATATGTAGATGAAAAAGAAATTGAAATGAAATAAAGTTATATTTTAATTATTATGGAGTAAGTAGTATGGAAAATAAAATAATAAGTAATAAAGCGCAATGTAAAAAATGTAAAGATATTATTGAGTCAAAAGATAATAATGATTTAAAAAGATGTACTTGTGGCAGCATAGCAGTAGATGGTGGTCTAGAATATATTAAAAGAATAGGGAATCCAGATGATGTTATAGAGTTATCTGAATATGAGAAAGAAAATTCCAATCAATTATTATCTAGCCCTTTGAATTCAAATGTTATAAAAAATGATTTTCCTATAGTTAAAATTCCTTCACCATTATCCATATCCAATAGTTTTAGTAAAAATTTATTACCAGCAATAAAAATAAATAATTATTTTAGTGATTTAATTAATACTAATTTATCTTCTCCACTACAAAAGTTTTCAGAATCAATTTTAGAGAGTATAAAACCTAGTTATTTTGATTTTAATCATAGATTAGTGGAAACAATGAAACCAATTATTTCTATGCAAAACGAACTGATTTCTAGCATAGTAAAACAGATGAATCCAATGCAAGAAATTGCAAAAAAACTTTCAGAAGCTTTAAAACCGATTACATCACAGATAATTGATAGTTTACCTAAAATGACATCATATTTTGATGAATTATCAAAGAGTTGGGAAAAAGCGAGAGAAAATCCAGATAGTTTGCTAAATTGGATAGAATATTCAGAAAAGTTAAGTGAATATATTTGGACTATCCCTTATGACATTTCTTCTGACGAATTAAAAAGCCTGACAACCATAGTAAATTCAGAAAAAGAATTTGATAAATATATGTTAAAATATTTTGATAAAGCAAAACTTGAAAAATTGTTTAATGAATTATTATTCAAAATTCCATATAGACATAAAACAATATTAAAACAAATAAAAAATTCGTTTTATCAGAAGGATTATGCGTTGGCTAATACAGGAATATTATCAGTAATAGATGAATTATGCTCGCAATTTTTATCAGATAAGGGTTGCTTAAAAAGAAAAGATATATTGCTACCTATAGTAGAAATAATTGATAATACATCCGATGACAATTTTGAAGTAATTCCGATCTTAGTGCTAAATGATAATATTAATGTAATATATGAAACTGTTGATTTTAATAAAAGAATTAAAATTAAAACAAATAAAAAAGTTAGAAGAAATCCTAGTCAACATGGGAAATATTTTTCGAATAGAAAGATAGATACAATAATGTTATTGAATACTGTTTATTACTTACTAATAGTTATGGATACATATAAACAATATGTAGGAAAGATTATTTATGTAAAAAATTCTGCCGAAATTAGTTTTGCGAATATCACATATAGCAGTGATATAAAGAGATTTTATATTAGAAAAAAATATGTAAGAAAAAATAGAAAATAGTTGCACTTTGACCATCACCAGGTGCAGAAGGTGCCGAAGTAATTTATGCTTTAAGAAATAAAGATACACTTGCTAAGAAAATATTAGATGAATTAGAAAAACAAGGACAACTAGTTAGAAAATATTATCAAAGAAGATTACCTAGAGATTATAATAAAGATTATTATTATATGTTGAGGAATACGCCTAATACGGAAGCTTTAATTGTTGAATATGGTTTTTTAGATAATACAAGTGATGCTAATAAACTTAAAAATAATTATAAAAAATATACTGAGGCTGTTGTTAAAGCGGTAACTGAATATGCTGGTTATAAATATGTTCCTCTTGCTGGTAGCGATTATTATGTTGTTAAAAAAGGAGATACATTGTGGAGTATTGCAAGGGCTTATGGTCTAACTGTAGACAAGTTAAAATCTCTAAATAATTTGACTAGTAATAATTTAACAATAGGTGATTCATTAATTGTTAAAGATAGTAGTGAAAATAGTGATAATAGTTCTAGTGCTGATAATAATAAATATTATATAGTTAAAAAGGGTGATAGTTTGTATTCAATTGCTAGAAGAAATAATATGACGGTGGATGAACTTAAGTCTCTAAATAATTTAACTAGTAATATTTTATCTATTGGACAGAAATTAATAATTAGTAGTGGTTCTAATGTTCCAAATAATGTTTATGTAGTTAAAAAGGGTGATACTTTATGGAGTATAGCTAATAATTTTAATGTTAGTGTAAATGATTTGAAGAACGCGAATAATAAGAGTAATAATAGTTTAAGTATTGGAGAACAATTAATTATTCCGGGAAAAAGTACTGGCGAAAATGTTAGTACAATTATTTATACAGTTAAGAGCGGAGATAATCTTTATAGTATTGCAAGACGTTATAATGTAACTGTTAATGAGATAAAATCATTAAATAATTTATCTAGTAATTTACTTAGTATAGGACAAAAATTAAGTATTCCAACATAAAATAAAAAGATTATATTTCTAATAAATTAATATTAGGATATAATCTTTTTTCTATTCTTCTGTTTCGGCGATATTTTTACATACTGTAACTTTTAAGTTATCAATGTTATTAGTAAGTGTTCCGCTTCGAATATCTTGATTTGTTATTTTGTTATTTTCACAATCGTTTGATGTATATTCTTCTTCTGTTATGGTAATATTTCTAGAACTTGCCCATTCTTTAACGTATTCTATAGATGAGCCAATAAAGTTTGGTAAGGTTTCATTTCTTGTTCCTGAAGTTACGTTTTTACCTATAACAGGGATAGTAAACTCTTTATTTGCTGAGAATGAGAATGTTTTAATTAATTCAGTTTCTTGTAATTCTAGATTTTCTTTCATTGCTTTTACAATTTCTTTTAAACTATTTTCATAATATTGGAATGTATACATATCATAACCATTTTGATATATTGTTAAATCGTAACCACTTAGGTATGTTTTTTGAATATTTATAAAGTTATTATCATCAAAATTATTATTAAGTAAGATATTTTTACCTACATTATAGAAATTTAATATTTCTTTAGTTGACATGTTTGTATCAATATTATTTGATACTGCATTTAATAATTTATAAAAAGTATCAATTGATCTAATTGTTTTAGTTTTATTAGCGATAGCTGTAACAACTGCTTGTTGATGTTCGATTCTTTTAAAATCAGATGATGCAAATTGATGTCTGTTTCTTGAGTAAGCAAGAGCTTGTTCACCATTAATAGTTTGATTGGGTCCTGGTGTGATATATACTAAATTTTCACCAAAACTACGATTTGAATCTTGTTCACAAATTTTATCGCCACAATTAATGTTTCCATTTTTTCTAAAATCCGGTTTATCTATATCTAAAGTAACACCACCAAGGGCATCTACTAAAGAAACTACACCTTTAAAGTTAATTTTTACATAATAATCAATATTAATATCAATTAAATTTTGAATTGTATCTATCATACATTTAGTTCCGTATCCAGCTGCTGAATTTATTTTATTACTTTTGTTATTATTACAAGCAATTGGTACATATGTATCTCTTGGAATAGAGAAGATAGTTGCTGATAATGTTTTAGGGTTAAATGTTATTAACATTATAGAATCACCATTAAATGCTGCATTGTTGGATAAACCATCATATTCTGAATCTACGCCTAGTAGTAAAACTGTAAATGGTTCAGTAACTGATTTATTGGTTGATGCTACTGTATCTTGATTTTTCATTTGTTTACTATAAGAATCTATTATAAATGTCTCGTTTGCGATGTTTATATATTTTTCAATATTATTATATTTTAAAACATAATTTCCATCTATAAATATAGCATCTACTTCTTTATTATATAAGGCATCAAGTAATTTTTCATATGAATCATATTCTGTTATTTTTACTTTCATTCCCTTATTAGCCATATATTCTTGAGGTAAAATATATCCTTCAATATCTTCTTCATTATTTATTAAACCGATAGTTTTTATTTCAATATCTTTATCTAAACTAATTAAATTAGTTGTATAAATTATTTTATCTTTACTTATATTATCTACTATTTTATAGGTCTTATTTATATAATAGT
The DNA here is from genome assembly GCA_900553855.1 of uncultured Mycoplasmatota bacterium. Lineage (GTDB taxonomy): Bacteria > Bacillota_I > Bacilli_A > RF39 > UBA660 > CAG-533. Next base: position 161,787 of record USFG01000001.1, read on the forward strand.
AACCAAATGAATTAGCACCAGTAAAGATGGTTGTAAGAACTAATAAAATGGTTAAAATTATATGTTTTTTTAAAATTAATAAAAATAGTCCAATAAATAAAAATAAAATTAAGTTTAAATATAAAAATATTATTAAAATAATTCTAAATAAAGTTTCAATATTTCCTAATAATATTAAACTATAAGAAAATAAAATTATTGATACTAAATATAGAATAAATAGTATATAGAAAGATATACGATATATCTTGTTTGTCTTTTTTAATTTTTTAAATAAATTTTTAATGTTACTCTTTTTACTCATGGCTTTCACCTAGTATAAATATTAACATAAATTTTTTTAAAATAAAAGTGATATATGCCAATTCGATAAGTCATTATGTAACATAAAATAATATGGGTGATGGAATGTGGATAGTACAATAATTATTGTTGTTGGATTAATTGTATCATTAATTTCAATAGTAACACCTATAATTAAACTTAATAATAATTTAACTAGATTAAATGTAACGATAGTGGGACTAACTAATTCAATGGAAGAAGTACTTATTACAACTAAAAATCATGAAAAAAGGATTATGTATTTGGAGCATAACTGGAAGAGTGGTGATGCAAATGGAAATAACAATTCCTAGTATTATTTCACTTATGACTTTAATCATTGGATATATTAGTAAGTATTTAGGATTAGATAGTAAATATATTCCATTTCAAAATATTGCTATTGGAGTATTATCAGGAATATTAGTGTATTTTTTAAAGTTAGATACAAATATATGGAGTGCTTTAGTTATATGTTTAATTTCAGCATTATCAGCAGGTGGTTTATATGATTCTATTAAAAAAAATAATGATGGAGAAATAAGTTAAATTATTAAATTTAAAATTATTTATTTTGAAGAACTTTAAATTTTTAGAGTTCTTTTTCTAATTTACTAAAAATAAGTTACATGATATACTATAAAGGAAGAAGAAGGGAACTAATTAATATGAAAAAAGTTATAAAAATTGTTATAGTTCTATTGTGTTGTTTAGGTATTTTTTTAATCTATAATTATATTAAACCAGTAGATGATACATATAAGTTATATATTAAGTGTAATAATCATGGTGAAAAATATAGTGTTATGATTAATGATGAAATTAAGTTTGCAACTGATGATGAAAAGTGTGCTTTAAATTTAAAAGTTGAAGATATAAATAGAGATTATATTAAATTAAGTTCTAATACATTTTTTTATAAAATTAATGGTAGAGATTTAATAGATAGTTTGACTCTGTCATATGATGTATATGTATCTAGTAATAGTGATTTAACTTTAGTTGGTCATGATAAAGATACTAGATTCGAGTTTTCTTATAAATAATTATTAATGGGTGGATAGGTATGAAAAAATTTATTTTATTATTTACTTTTTTGTTATTACCAAAAGTCGTATTTGCGGATAATGAGTTTTTACTTTCTTGTGATAAAAATAAAATTAATGTAAATGATCAAGTTATTTGTAGATTTTCTTTTAAATCTGATGATGAGTATAATTATATTAAATATGATATAGCTGAACTTGATGGGCTTTCTTTAATTGATGTTAGGAGTAATTATTCAAATTTATGGAATGTAAAAAATAATGAAAGTTTATCACAAAATGTTGTAAATGGATTACAAGAATTTGGAATTTTATTGTTTAAAGCTGATAAATCTGGAGAATATGATGTTAAGGTTTCAAATATATCTTATGGAATTTATAATTCTAGTGAATTAAAAGAAGTAAAAGAAGTTAGTACTAAGGTTAAAGTTATTAGTGATGATAATTTTTTAAAAAGTATTATGATTAATGATGTTGTAATTGATGACTTTGATAATAATAAATTTAATTATACTTATGAAACTGATTTAAGTGAGATTAATATTGAGGCTATTTCTAATAATAATTTTGCAAATGTGAGTGGTACTGGAAAGATAACCTTAACTAAACATTTAGAAAGAGTAGTTGTTCCAATAATTGTTACTAGTGAAAGTGGTGCTAGTAGAGCATATATCTTAAATATTGTTAATAAAAAATATGTTGATAATAATATAGATAAAAAACTAGAAGATTTAATTATTAAAAATGATGCGGGCGATACTATTATTTTTGATTTTAAAAGTGAAATATATGATTATAATATCGAAGTTGGTAGTAAAGTTAATTATGTAAATATTTCACCTAAGATTTTAAATAAAGATTGTAATTTTGTTAAAGGATTTAATGCTGGTAAGGTTAATATTAAATCTGGTAATAATATAGTTTTAATAAAAATAGTAGATAAAGATAACAATGAAAAAACTTATGTTTTAAATATTATTAAACCAATAGAATCTTTTTCTAACAATAGTTATTTAAAATCTATTGATATAAAAGGTTATAATTTAAAATTTAGTAAAAAAGTAAGAAATTATAATTTGGAAATTAAAAGAAATGATAGAAGTTTAGATATTAGTCCGGTTCTTGATGATGAAAATGCATCATATGTAATTAGTGGAAATGAGAATTTAAAAAATGGTAGTGTTATTTATATAACTGTTACTGCTCCTGATACATCTAATACGGTTTATACTATTAATATAAGTGTTAAAAAAGCTAATATGTTTGTGATTCTTTATTTAATTATTCCAGTTGGATTAATATACTTAGGATATAAATATAAAGATAGTATTGTTAAGTTACTAAAGAAGAAGAAATTAATTGAAGATTTAACTTTAGATGAATTATTAACAAGATATAATTTGAATTATAAAGATAAGGGATTAACTAAATTTTTTGATAAATTAAGTGAAGTGGATAAGAGAACTATTTTGATTGATTCTTTAAAAAATAATATTTTAGCTAATAAAACTAGTTTATACTTAGACTTATATAAAGCAAGTAAACATGGTGTTAAAAAGAATAAAAAGGCTAGTACTAAAAACAAGGTTAAGAACAATAAAAAGAAATGAATATTTTGGAATAATTAATTCATTTCTTTTTTTGTCTATATTTAAAAAATAGTAATAGAATTTTTAATTATTAGCTAAATTATAGTTGGTAGTTTTTATCAAGATAAAAAATGGTTAGTTTTCACTAATCATTTTTTAGTTTTTTTACCAATTTTCTTTAATTTCAGGTCTTGAGTCTGGTTTATTAACTATTTTGATTCCAAAGCCAGCAGATGTTGTTCCACCATCAACTAAGATATCAGTACCGGTTAAGTAACCATTTTGAGGATTAATAACTGAACTTATTAAGTAACCTATTTCTTCTGGTTTAGCACCACGATCAAATCCAGAATAATGTAGGCATAATTGCGTACCTGGTTCGTTTGCTTCTTTAACTGTCATTGGAGTATGAACGAATCCTGGTGAAACTGAAACAACGCGAATATTTTTTTCTTTAGCATATTTATAGGCAGAATTTTTAACATACCATATAACAAAGTTTTTAGATAAACAATAGGCAATTTGAGATGCCTTTTCTTTTCCTAATAGTTTACATCTTTTGATCATTTTTTCTAAAAATAAGTTTTCATCTCTTAGAGCATAATAGTAAAATTTTTCGGGAATTAAAATTTTAGGCAGTGTATATGCTGAACATGAAGCAACATCACAAATACATCCTCCGTCCATAACTTTAAAAAATTCTTGATTTATATATTTTGTGCCTAAAGCATTAATTCTTAAAACGTTTTCTGATGAAACACCAGTACCTGATACTCCTGCTGAGTTAACAACACCTACTACGTTACCTTTGCTTTTAGCGAATATAGCAAGTTTTTCTACGTTTTCACGATTTGATGTATCACATACATAATATTCTACATTAATACCACATTCTTTTATTTCTTTTGTTGCGTTTATTAATTTTTCTTCATTTCTTCCACTTATTATTACTAAACTGTTTTCTTTTGGCATCGTTTTGGCTGTTGCTAAACCAATACCAGATGTGCCTCCTGTTATTACATAAATATTTTTCATTTTTTATTCCTCCTTTCCATAATCATGATCTAATAGATTAAATACATTTAATTTTAATTCTTCTAAAGTTCCATCATTAATAATTTCATGGTTATATTTATCATAATTATCAAGAGCTGTTTCAGTTCGGTGAACACTTTCAGTTTGGTTTAAACTATTATCAAATTCAGGTCTAACTATGTTTATTTTGATGACATTTGGATATATACTATTTATTGTATCTAATTCCTCTGGTAATCTTGCATCACTTATAGTGATTATATCAGCAAAATAGCTAAGTACTTTAATATCATCAACGATCCTTTTTATAAAATAATAATTATCAATTTTGTCTCTAATAATATCGGTTCCTAGTTGTTGTAATAGGGTTCTTGGTTTAGTTTCTTCAGAGCCATCCCATGAACTTATTAATTTAGCATAATATTTAATATAAAAACTAAATTGTAAGTTTATAACTTTTAAATTATTTTTTTCTCCATATTCTTTAATAAAACTAGCTGTTGTATCTTTACCAGCACGGGCTTTACCAGCTAGCATTATTATTTTAGGATTTTTATTTGTTATTTCCATAAAATTACCTCTTCTATAATAAATATAATATAATTTTTGTATTTTTTACATTTTTTTGTTAAGTAAAGTGTAAAGTTTTGTAAGAATTTTTCAAGGGATAGCCACATCGTTAATCTGAAGGGGTAATTCCTTTATTTTTTTACTTAAATTTTGATAGTTATATATTTTGAAATTCTTCAATAAAATTAATTTATGTGATAAAATATTATTTATCTAGGAGGTATATAATTATGCTTGAAATTAAAAATATTTCTAAAGAATATAAAGTAGATAATTATACTCAAAAAGCACTTGACAATGTAAGTGTTAATTTTAGAGATAATGAATTTGCATCAATATTAGGTCCATCAGGAAGTGGTAAAACAACACTTTTAAATATTATTGGTGGATTAGATAAATATGATAGTGGAGATCTAATTATTAATGGAGTCAGTACTAAAAATTATAATGATAGAGATTGGGATACTTATAGAAATCATAAGATTGGTTTTATATTTCAAAGCTATAATTTAATTGGTCATCAAACTATTTTGAGTAATGTAGAACTTGCTTTAACCTTAGCAGGAATATCTAAAGCGGAAAGAAGAAAAAGAGCAATAGATGCACTTGATAAAGTAGGTTTAAAAGATCATATTAATAAAAGACCTAATCAATTATCTGGTGGACAAATGCAGAGGGTTGCCATTGCTAGAGCATTAATAAATAATCCAGATATACTTCTTGCTGATGAGCCAACTGGTGCTTTGGATTCAGTTACAAGTGTACAAATAATGGAGTTATTAAAAGAAGTTGCTAAGGATAAATTAGTTATAATGGTTACACATAATCCGGAACTTGCTAAAAAATATTCAACTAGAATAATTGAACTTAAAGATGGGAAGATAATAAGTGATAATAATTCATGTAAGGAGAAAAGTAAAATTAGTAAAAAGTTAGATAATGTTAAGAAGACATCGATGTCATTTATAACTGCACTTAGTTTATCTTTTAATAATTTAATGATTAAAAAGAAAAGAACTTTGCTTGTTTCATTTGCTAGTTCAATTGGAATTATAGGTATAGCGCTTATTTTAGGATTATCGACTGGATTTCAAAATTATATAGATAAACTACAAGAAGATACTTTAGCCAGTTATCCTTTAACAATTACAACTGAACATGGTGATTTAACAAATATGTTGCTTACAATGGTTAGCGATGATAGTGGTAGTGAAGGGGATAAAGTAATTGAAAAACAATATATAAGTAGTATGTTTGGAAATGTTAAAAGTAATGATTTAAAGACATTTAAAGGTTATATAGATAAAAATTATGATTTAATAAAAAATGATATTTCTACAATAAAGTATAGTTATAATGTTGAACCTTTAATTTATACAAAAGATGTTACTAATAAGATTACTAAAATAAATCCAAGTGAATTTTTTTCTTCTTTTGGTGCAAGTTCTATGTATTCTTTTTCTTCAGTGTTTAATCAAATGATTGATGATATATCTTCTCTTGAAAAAGATTATAATGTGTTAGCAGGCAGTTGGCCTAAAAATTATAATGAAATGGTTATTGTTTTATCAAGTAAGAACACTATAAGTGATTTACTTGTTTATTCTTTAGGATTAAGAGATAGTAGTGAACTTAATAATATGATTAAAGATATTATGGCTGGTAAAGAAGTAAATATTAAAAATGATCCGATGGAATTTACTTATGAAGATTTAATGAATGTTAAGTTAAAGTTGGTTAATCCAAGTGATATGTATAAATATAATTCTAAATATAAAGTTTATGAAGATTTAAGTGAAGATAGTGATTATGTTAAAAAGATATATGATAATGCGGAAGAGTTAAAAATAGTTGGTGTTGTTGCACCTAATTCATCTAATTCCTCAATGAGTTTAATGGCAGGTGTTGCATATCCTAGTAGTTTAACTAAACATATTATTGATCTTGCTAGTGAAAGTGAAATTGTTAAAAAGCAACTTGAAAATGAGAATATAGATGTATTTACTAATAAAGCATTTGATGGTAAAAAGATTAATGCGAATATTAATTTTGAAGATATGATAAGTATAGATAAAGATATGCTTCAAAGTGCTTTTGGAATTAATTTAGATGAGAATAAACTTAAAAATATGACAAGTGGTTATACTAAAAAAATTGAAGAAAGTATTAGTACTGATAATAGTAGTGCTTTAAATGATTTTAATAAAGTTTTAAATGATATTATGAATGGATTTATTAATGATTATGATAGTAATCCGAGGGAAAGCGTTACTAAAGATGATATAGTTTATAAAGTTATTAGTCTAAATAAGGTTAGTGGTTATGTTAACGAATATATAAATAATGATAGTGTTACTAATAATTTAAGTGAACTTGAAAAGAATTATTATGTTCCAGCTAATGTGTTTAAAGATACCTATAAAGGTTTGTTACTCGCATTTTTAAATAGTTATATTGGATCTTATTCGGCAAATGATAGTTCTTTTAACGATGGAACAGAGGTTAGAGTGTTATTTAATAAAGATTTAATTAATAGTTCTTTAGAGATATTCTTAAAATCTAGTGTTGTTAGTTTAACTGGTAGTAAGATGGCTGATGGTATGTTAGAAGCTAAAATGAAGGTTAATATTTTAACTACGGTTGGAGAACTTAGTAATAATTTAGTTAAGGATGTTGCTTCTTCATTTAATGTTGATCAAGATAAAATTGCTAAAGCATTTAAGTTTAATTTAAGTGAACAAGAATTAAGTAGATTAATGAATGCATTTTCTAGCAATGAGATGGGAAGTGCAAGTACTAATTTAAGTAGTTTAGGATATCAAGATATTGAAAATCCAAGTATGATTTCGTTGTATTTTAATAGTTTTGATAGTAAAGAAAATGTATTAAAGTTTATTGATAATTATAATGAACAAGTTAAAAATAATAATGAGGAAGATAAGGTAATTAATTATACTGATACTACTGGTATATTAATGAAATCTGTTAAAAAGATTGTTGATAGTGTAAGTTATGTATTAATTGCGTTTGTATCAATAAGTTTAATTGTTTCAAGTATTATGATTGGAATTATTACTTATATTAGTGTATTAGAAAGAACTAAAGAAATTGGTATTTTAAGAGCAATAGGAGCTTCTAAAAAGAATATTTCATCTATATTTAATGCCGAAACTTTTATTATAGGTTTGCTATCAGGAATAATTGGTATTGGAATATCATTATTTTTGTTAGTGTTTATTAATCAGTTAATTCATAAGTTAACGGGAAATCCGGATATAACTGCGGTACTTCCATTAATTAGTTCAATAATATTAATTTGTTTAAGTGTAGTATTGACTTTAATAGGTGGTTTAATTCCATCACGAATTGCAAGTAAAAAAGATCCTGTTGAAGCACTTAGAACAGAGTAGTAAATAGAGTAAGTAAATTAAATTTTGCTTGCTTTTTTGATACTAATAAATAATTATAAAATGGAAAAATGTAAAAAATTGTTAAAATATGTTGGAAAAAATGTGTAACAAATAGATTTGTTAAAAAATTTTATGTAAAAATTGGTAATTTATCGTAAAAAAATAGAAGTTTTAATTTCCTTCAATATGACTTTGTTCAATTATTTCATTTAATATTTTTCTAATTACTTTTGTTATTCTTTTCATTATTCTCTCTGATTAAAAATAAGTCCACAACATAATGTTATGGATTTTAAATATATTTAAGTACTCTCCCAGTTATGCATGTATACTTTCGGTTTTATGAACTTACTCAGACCAAATTTGGCATTAGTGTAAGAAGATTTTACACCCTTTAAATATATCTATAAAATATTATGCTTCTAATTATGCATGATATAATTAATTGAATATATTTATTCATATTTGTAACTATATATTACACATTTTGTTACAAGACGTCATTTGCTTTTTATTAACATGATAAAAATTTGGACTATTATTTTTATATATTTAATAGTATAATTTATGTAGAAGGATGTGATAATTATGTGGCTATGGATATTAATAGCTGTAATAGTAGTTATTGTACTTTGGATAGTATCAACATATAATTCTTTAGTTGGTCTAAGAAATACTTGCAAAGAAGCATTTTCTACTATGGATGTATATTTAAAGAAGAGATGGGATTTAATTCCAAATTTAGTTGAAACTGTTAAAGGTTATGCTAAACATGAAAAAGATACTTTACAAGAAGTTATTTCATTAAGAAATACTCCATATGAAAGTATGAGTGATGATGAGAAGGTTAAAACTAATCAAAAGTTAAGCCAAAGTGTAACGAAGATTATGGCTTTAGCAGAAGCTTATCCAGAATTAAAAGCTAATGAAAATTTTAAAGAATTAAGTAAAGATTTAAGTAAAATTGAAGAAGATATTGCTAATTCAAGAAAATATTATAATGGTACTGTTAGAACTTATAATGATAAAATAGAAATGGTTCCTAGTAATATTGTTGCTGGTATTTTTGGATTTAAGACTAGAACTATGTTTGAAGTAGATGCTACTGAAAGAGAGAATGTTAAGGTAAAATTTTAGAAGGTGAAAAAAGTGAATAGAAAAATTATAAATTTATTATTTTGCATATTTACTTTTTTTCTTTTTAGTTTAAATTGTTATGCAAATGATTATGATATAACTAAATACGATGTTGAGATAGTTGTTGATGAACATAATAAATATAGTATAAAAGAAAATATTGATACTTATTTTAATGTTAGTAAGCATGGGATTGTTAGAAGAATTCCTTTATATAACAATATTATTAGACAAGATGGTACTAGGGAAAGAAATAGGGTATTAATATCAAATGTTCATGTTAATGAAGAATTTGCTTCTTCTAGAGAAAATAATAATTATGTTCTTAAAATTGGTAGTGCTGATAAAACAATAAATGGAAAACATTCTTATACTATTTCTTATGATTATGATATTGGGCTTGATAAAAATAATAAGTATGATGAATTGTATTTTAATATTATTGGTACAAATTGGGATACTGATATTAGTAATGTAACTTTTAAAATTACAATGCCTAAAGAATTTGATGCTAGTAAACTCGGATTTAGTTATGGCGAATATGGTGAAAGTAACACTGATAATATTAGTTATGATGTTGATGGTAATGTAATAACAGGAAGTTTTGAGGGAACATTATTAGCTGGTGAAGGATTAAATGTTAGAATGGAATTACCTGAAGGGTATTTTATTAGAAAATCTGTTGGTTCTAGCTTGTTAGAGTGTTGGTATTATGTCATTCCTATTTTAGGTGTTTTAATTTCTTATTTAATTTGGAAAAAATATGGTAAAGATGATCAAGTAGTTGATGTTGTATCATTTTATCCGCCAGAAAATATGAATAGTTTGGACGTTGCGTTTGCTAAAAAAGGAAGTGTTAATTCAAATGATGCTGTATCACTTTTAGTTTATTTAGCAAGTAAAGGCTATATCAAAATAGTTGAAGATAAGAAGAGTAAAAGTAGATTTACTATTCAAAAAGTTAAAGAATATGATGGTAATAATAAAGAGGAAGAATTATTTTTCAGAGGATTATTTAAAAAAGTTTGGGATTCTATTTCAAGTGATGAATTAAATGAAAGTTTTTATTTAACAATAAATTCAATTTTAACTAAAAAAAATAGTACAGCTAATAGAAAAGAAATATTTAATAATAAATCTAGTAATAAAAGATATATATTATTTTTATTTATGTTAATAACTTCATCTTTATCAACAATTATTCCGGCATTAGGATATAAATTAAGTGATGTAATTTTTTCAATCATAATTTGTAATTTAATTGGAATTGTTGCACTTATAATTGTGGCAATAATATATGATAATAATTGTACTAAAAAAGGATTAAATAGTGCGTTAGGTTTTGCTTTCTTTTTTGTACTAGCATTAGCTGTTGCTAATTTTACAATAATTGGTTTTGAATATATTTATTATGATACTGTTTACTTAATTGGATTTATATTATGTATGGTATGTACTTATTTAATATATTTCTTTTACTTAATTGTTACTAAAAGAACAGAATATGGTAATAAAGTTTTAGGAGAAGTTAATGGATTTAAGAAATTTTTAGAAACTGCCGAAAAAGATAAGTTAGAAAGTTTAGTTCATGATGATCCATCATACTTTTATAATATTTTACCATATGCTTATGTTTTAGGTGTAAGTGATGCTTGGATTAAACAATTTGAAGGAATTGCTATTGCGCCTCCTGATTGGTATGAATCAGCTGATGCATTTGATTATTATAGATTTAATCGTTCTTTGAATCGTACAATTCATAGTGCTAGTAGAGTTATGAATTCAGTTCCACAATCTTCTGGTGGAAGTTCATCAGGTGGAGGATTTAGTGGTGGAGGATTTTCTGGCGGCGGCTCCGGCGGTGGCGGAGGAAGCTCTTGGTAGAAAGGAAAATTATTTATGAGAGAATTACAAATTAATAGGGTTTATAGACATTTTAAGGGTGATTATTATTTGGTAATTGATGTTGCTTATAATTCTGAAACTAAAGAAAAATATGTTGTTTATAGAGCGTTATATGGTGATAATAAATTATGGATTAGACCTTATGATATGTTTATGAGTGAGGTTGATCACGAAAAGTATCCTGATGTTAAACAAAAATATAGATTAGAACTTGCAGATATTAAAAGTGTAAAAGAATTATAGAAATCACTTGGCTAATTGACGGCCAAGTTTTATTTTGGTATAGTTAGGATAGAAATGAGGATGATAAAATGAAGGATAAAAAGTTGTATGTTGGAATAGGAATAGTAGCTGTTTTAGTTGTAGGTATTCTAATTTATTTTTTAAATAATAAGAATACTGGAGATATAAAACTAAATACAAATAGTGAATTAAAATCAATGATGAATGATGTTTATAAATTATCTAATGCTGATTTACCAGATTTAAGAACTCAAAAAATTAGCTTGAATGATAAAGATGTTTTAAAATCATATACTGGTTTATCAAATAATGATGATGTAGAAGCAATAGTAGCATCAGAACCAGTAATGTCAAGTCAGGCTTATTCATTTGTAGCTGTTAAATTCAAAAATGGTGTAAATATTGAGAAAGTTAAAGAAGAAATGTATAACAATATTGATATGAACAAATGGTTATGTGTTTCTGCTGACGTTCTTTATTTAACTAATTATGGCAATACAATTATCTATGTTATGAGTGAAGAAGATTGGGCTAAACCAGTTTATGATGCATTCAAGAAGTATGTAAATAATAGTAATGGAAAAGAATTAATAAAAAACAATTCATTAGGTTTTGAAGAATTACCAGAAGTACAATAAATTAAAGTTAACTCCTTATATAAGGAGTTTTATTTGAAAGGAATTTGATATGGTATTTACTAGTATTAGTTTTATTTATTATTTTTTACCTTTATTATTAATATGTTATTTTGTTGTTCCTAAAAAATTTAGAAATATAATTTTGTTAATGTTTTCTGTTTTATTTTATTTTTATGGAGAGCCTAAGTATATATTATTGATGTTAATAGAGGTATTGATATCTTATGTAGTAGGATTATTAATAGATAAGTATAAAAGCAAGAATATTTTAATTATTGGAATATTTATTCATGTATTATTATTTGGAATATTTAAATATTTTAATTTTGTAATTATTAATGTTAATAATTTATTTCATAGTAATTTGAATTTACTAAATGTTGTTTTACCGATTGGTATATCTTTTTATACATTTCAAATTATTAGTTATGAAATAGATGTTTATAATAAAAAGGTTAATGTTCAAAGTAATATATTAAAGTACTTTTTATATGTATTTTTGTTTCCACAACTTATTGCTGGTCCAATAGTTAGATATCAAGATGTAAATAATGAAATTGATAATAGAAATGTTACTTTTGAGATGTTTGCAAATGGATTAAGACGTTTTATTATTGGACTTAGTAAGAAGGTAATTATTGCTAATAATTTGGGAGAATTATGTAATATATACTTAAATTTAGGTGATAAGTCTGTACTTTTTACTTGGATATTTGCAATTAGTTATATGTTACAAATTTATTTTGATTTTTCAGGTTATTCTGATATAGCAATTGGACTAGGTAAAATGTTAGGATTTAATTTTCCTGAAAACTTCAATTATCCATATATGGCAAAGTCAATTACTGATTTTTGGAGAAGATGGCATATGACATTAAGTTCATGGTTTAGAGATTATGTTTATATTCCTCTTGGTGGTAATAAGAAAGGTGTATTAAAGCAAATTAGAAATATCTTAGTTGTTTGGTCATTAACGGGATTATGGCATGGTGCTAGTTGGAATTTTATTGTTTGGGGATTATATTTTGGAATATTGTTAATTTTAGAAAAATTTATTTTAAAGAAATATTTTAGTAATGTTCCTAAATTTATTAAAGGTATTTATACTTTGTTTTTAGTTATGATTAGTTTTGTTATCTTTCAAGGTGATAGTTTAAGTAGTGCTTTTAATATTATAAAGGGATTGTTTGGATTAAATGGAGAGTTGTTTATAAATAATGTAACTTTATATTATTTAAAGGGATATGTTTTATTTATTGTGTTAGGTGTAATTAGTTCTACTAATTATGTTAAAAATTTAGTTATTAAAATAAGTAATGGTAAAGGTAAAAAAATTATTAATATATTGGAGCCTATTTATTTACTAATATTATTAATAATTGTTACTATGTATTTAATAGATAGTTCTTATAATCCATTTTTATATTTTAGATTTTAAGGGGAATATATATGATTGATAAAGTTAAAAATATAATTGTTTCAATTTTATTTGGTGGTATTCTTGTAATAGTTCTAATTGTTAATATATTTTCTAAAGATAAAGATATTTCAATTAGTGAGAGAAGAAGATTAGCAAGTTTTCCGGAGTTTTCAGTAAATAATATATTTAATGGTACATTTTTTAGTAATTTTGATAAATACGCAGTTGATCAATTTGTGATGAGAGATTATATAAGAGAAAATAAAGTTAGGTTAGATTTAGCTATAAAAAATAATTATCATGATGTCTATGTTTATAATGATTATTTGATTAAGCAAGAATATCCATTAAATGAAAGTTCTTTAAAGAATTTAACTGATAGAATTAACTCTATAAGTAAAAGGTATTTAAATAATTCTAAAATATATTATAGTGTTGTACCTGATAAGAATTATTTTGTTAATAATGGTAATTTAAAAATGAATTATGATTTACTAATAAGTAAAATGAATAGTGAATTAAGTGGTTTTAATTATATAGATATTATGAGTAGTTTATCTTTAGAAGATTATTATTATAGTGATAGTCATTTTAAACAGGAAAATATTGTTAAAGTAGCAAATGTGATTTTAGATAAAATGGGTAATAGTTATTATAAAGATATAAATTATAATATGAAAAATGTTGGTGTTTTTAAGGGTGTTTATTCTTACCAAGTTCCAGTTAAAATAAAAGAAGATAATATTAATATTTTATCTAATGAATATATTGATAATGCGATTGTATATGATAATTTAAATAAAATAGATATAAATGTTTATGATAAAAGTAAGATTAATTCTTGGGATTTATATGATATATACTTAGGTGGAGCAAAGGGATTGCTTACAATTTATAATAATTTAGCAAGTAGTGATGATGAATTAATTGTATTTAGAGATTCTTATGGTAGTTCTTTAGTACCATTATTAATTAGTTCTTATAAAAAGATAATTGTTATTGATACTAGGTATATTTCTTCAAATATTTTAGATAATTATGTTGAATTTAAGGGACAAGATGTTTTGTTTTTGTATAGTGTTAGCACAATTAACAATAGTTTTACCGTTAAGTAATATAATTAATTGGAGGAAATAAAAGTGATTTTAATTGGTATTGTTTCAAGAATGTATAATAATTTAGATGGTCAAGATATATGTCAAGTACATGAACAAATTAGAAGAGTCCTAGCTAGATATGATGATGTTTGTTTAGTAAGTGTTTTACCAACGGAAGATTATAATTATAATGGAACTAATCAAGGAATGGATAAGGTTAATGAGGATAAATTATCTTATATTTTAGATAAGTGTGATGGGTTTGTTTTGCCGGGAGGAAGTTATTATTATAATTTTGATGAATATATAATTAAGTATGCATTAGATAACGATAAACCTTTACTTGGGATATGTTTGGGATTTCAAGCAATTTGTAGTTGTTTAGCTAAAAATAGAGATAAGTTTGCAATGGAGAAGAGAGTAAATTATAGTAATCATTATAAGAATCCGTTTGAATATGCACATAATGTTTATATTGATAAAAATAGTTTACTTTATAAGATAATTGGAACTGATGTTATGCTTGTAAACAGTGTTCATCATGATATTGTTGATTTTGAACTTAATGATATGGTAAAAATAAATGCGATTAGTGATGATGATATTGTTGAAGGAGTAGAGGTTAAAGATAAGAAGTTTATTATGGGATTACAATGGCATCCCGAATATATAATGGATGATAATTCTTGTAAAATTTTTAATTATTTTGTAAAAATGTGTAAATAAAAAAAGTAAATTCCACTCTTTTGGGTAATAAATATATATAGAAGGGAGGAATTTTTTTATGATTAAATTTTTTTATAATTTAAGTGAATATCTTAGAATGATTAAAATAAAATTATTAATGTTTATTTTATTTGATTAAAAAAAGGTGCTGTAAAGGGGCACCCTAATCTATGAAAAGATCATTTATTAAATTATTAATGTTATTTTTTCTTTTTTTCATTTCATCCTTATTTAAAGTGATTGTATAAATATCATTTTCTTTAGCGTTAGGAATTAATTCTTTGGGTAAGTTAATTATTTTACCATTTTCTAATTCAACTATTAAATAATTTCCTTCTATTCGATCGATTGTTATTGTCATATTATTTCTCACTTTCTATTTTAATGTTTGTTCCATCTGATATAGCTGTAATCGTTCCATTTATGCTTGTTAAATATATCTTAGTTCCAGAATTTTCCCAGTTTGTAATTGTTTCTTCTTTGGGTAAATTGTATTTGTTGTTTAAACCAACGGAAATAATTCCGTATTTAGCGTTTACTTTCTTGATAAAATCGATGCTTGATGATGTGTTAGAACCATGGTGACCTATTTTAATTACATCGGCAGTTACATCTTCTTTAATTTCATTTTCACTTAGTTTTTCTGCATCTCCCATAAATAAGAATTTAGTAGTTCCATAAGTTATTTTAGTTACTACTGAATAATTATTAAGTTCAGTGTATGTGCTATTGTTTGGTGCTAAAATGTTTATTTTTAAAGCATCAGTATCAATTATTGAGGTGCCTGCTTTAGCAGTGTTAATTTTTAAATTTTTATCTTTGATTGCCATTAGAAGACTTTCATATGTTTTGGTTGTTGATACGACTTTAGGCATATAAATTTTTCCGATTTCAAAAGTATTAATAATGTCTTTTAATCCACCGATATGATCTGTATGGGGATGGGTTCCAATAACATAATCTATTTTTTGATAATTTAAATTTTTTAGATAATTTATTATGTTTTCACTTTGATAAGATTCTGCTGCATCAATTAACATTGTTTCATTATTAGGTAGTTCAATAAATATTGAATCACCTTGACCAACATCTAAGTAGTGAACTTTTAATAAATCATTATTCATATTTATGTAGTCATTTTGATTTTGGTTATTATTTTGATTAAATAAATTTTTAATTTTATCTTGATTATTAATGATTAAGAATGCCAAAAGTATGATTAATATTTCGAAAAAGTTTCTTTTGATATTTCTTTTAATTTTTTTATGTTTTGTCATATCTTATTCACCTATAATAAATATACATTAAAATAGATGTTTTGTTAAGTTATTCTTTACAATATATCCTGCTTAAATCTTTCTTAAATTCTACTTAAAATAATTTTGACTTTGTAAATTGGTTAAAGTAGAATCTATTAAAATTAGCTAAAATATATTATAATTTTGGTAGGTGGTTTTATATGATTTACTTAAAGAGTTTTAAATTATTAGATGGTGATACTGAAACAATTATTCCTGTTTTTTTAGAAATAAGAAATATATTTAATAATTATTATCCTTTACATTTATTTTCTTCTAAACAATTTGAAGATATAGAATTTGATAATATAACAATATTTTATGGTGGAAATGGTTCTGGTAAATCAACATTAATTAATATGATATCACAAAAACTTAATGCAAAAACTTTAAATGGAATAAATAAGGGTTTTTATTTTGATGAGTATGTTAAACTTTGTAAGTATGAAATGGCTTATGATGAGCCTTTAGAAATCAAACTTGTAACTAGTGATGACGTATTTGATTATTTGTTAGATATTAGATCAATTAACTCAAATGTAAATCGTAAAAAAGAAGCATTATCTAAGGAATATTTAGATTATAAATTTAATAGTGATTATTCTATTAACGATTATAAAGAACTTAGAAACGTTTGTGATGCTAAGAGAAAAACAATGTCGAAATTTGTTAGAGAAAGACTTGCAAATAATAATATTATTGAAAACTCAAATGGAGAGTCAGCTCTTATGTTTTGGGAAAAAGAAATTGATGAAGATAGTATTTATATTTTAGATGAACCGGAAAATAGTTTATCAGCTGAGGATCAATTAAAGTTAAAGAAATTTATTGAAGATTCAGTTAGATTTTATAACTGTCAATTTATTATTTCTACACATTCACCATTTTTATTAAATTTGTATGATGCAAAGATATATAATTTAGATGATATTCCTGTTAGAACTAGAAAATGGACTGATTTACCTAATGTATTAGTTTATTATAATTTTTTTAAGGAACATGATGATGAATTTAGAAAATAGAAAGGGATAGTATGGAAAAATTAACGATTGAAAAACAATTAAAAAAATATCCTTATTTACAAAGAATGTCTGATTGTACATTGTTTACTACTAAAGAAGATATTGATTTTATTAAAAATAGTAAAATTATAATGATTGGTGATATCGAGGTTTATGCGGAATTTTTAAAAAGAATATTAGAAGATGATAAGTTTTTCGAGTATGCATGTCGTTATTTTTATGATGCCACTGATAAATTTATAGTTGCATCTATAATTAATGGTGATTTAGGCGTAAATATTAGATATGATAAAACAACTATTATTAATGGAATTAAAGAATTAATAAATACAAATCAAATTAGTTTAAATACTGAAGAGAAAGAGAGATTCGAAAAATTAAGAAGTTATATTTCGTATGATAAGTTTTTAGAAAAATATAAAAATTATGAATATAAAGTTTTAATAGATGGTGTTAATTATTCAATTCCGTTTGAAGATATGATGAATTTAATGAGATTAAGTGATGATAAATTTAATGAAATATGTCATGATGATAATATAAAAGATATTAATGATGTACCTAAAGAACATTTAATTTATGCAACTTGTAAATTTTTAAGGGAAAATAATATTATTGATAATTATGAGTTACCTGATAATTATGTTAAGAGACATAGTAGTTTATATTCAATGCAAGTAATTGATTTAGAAGCAATAAATAAATATGTGGTTACAACTGATGTTAAATATAAAGAAATTAAAATTGATAGTGATTTAGAAAAAGTAATTATGGATGGTTTTCCTTATGATGCAAGTGAACTGGAAATGGCAATTTATATTTATATTAAAATGTGTAAGGTGTTAACTTATGATGAAGAGTATTATGCTGTTAATCAAATGGGAGTTGCAACAGAAAAACATAGAAGCACAAGTCATATAGCTTTAATAACTCCACAAAATAACCAAGTTGTTTGCTTTGAGTTTAATATTATTTATGCTAAATTTTTGAATATGTTAGGAATTAATTTTGCAAGTAATTATAAATATTCTGTTGGAGAAGCTTATGGGGATGGACATGCTAACTTAGACTTTAGGTGTGGAAAGTTTTTGGTAAATGCTGATTCGGTTACGTCAATACTTCAAGGAGATATTGCAAATGCTAAGATAAATCAACCTTTAATAGGAATTAATTGTTTAAATAAGAATTTAAAAACTATGACTGAATTTGTAAATGCATATCAAAAAATGTATATGTTAGTCGCAAGTCAGGAAAAAGATAAGGCTAGCGATGATATTCTACATAAAGAAACTTTTGAAGAATTATTAAGTGAATATGCAAGTAGAACTACTAATTTAAAAGAAGTTTCTTTAGATGAAAGATTATCTATATTAATTGATAAGGTAAATAAAAAAGGTATGGTAGGAATAGATTCTTTATCTTATGCTTTACATTTAAGAAAAATATTATTTAATGAAGAAGAAAGAAAAAATAATGTTAAGATTATAATTATTAGGAATAATGAGCCTTTTGATAAAGATAAAGTTGCCATGCCTAGTGTAATAGTTGCTTTAAATAAAGTAGGATTTAAAAATATGCCTGATAAAACAGTTTACTTTTACTATAATCCGAATAGGGAGTTAGTTGTGGTAACAAGTGAAGAATTACAATCTAAGTTTGATGAAGGCATATTTGAATATGTTGCTAATGATGATCCACAAATACCAGGAATTAAGGGGAGAAGCTAGAAATGATTGATGTATTAAAGTTAAGAGTTGATAAGTTAATAGAAGAAAATAAAGATAATAAAGAGATACTTGAAAAGTATAAACTTATTAAGGAAATATTAAATAAAGATGATTGTTTTTTAAATATGAGTATAGAGTATGCATATGCAATATTAAGAGATTTAGGCGTGCCTGAAGAAAAACTTAAAAGTGTTTATTTAGAGTTAATTTAATAGACTTTTATTCTTTAAGTTTTTTTCTTTACAAAATATAACGTTTGTTATAAAATGAAACTAGATATGTAACTTGTGTTATAAATTAGGAGGTTATATGCCAGCAAGTAGAAAAATAAATAAAGATGATATAATTCGAGTGTGTTTAGATATAGTTAGAAAAGATGGAATAAATGGGATTAATGCAAGAAGAGTTGCTAGAGAATTAAATTGTTCAACTCAACCAATATTTTATTTATATAAAAATATGGATGAAATAAAAGATGATTTATATAAAGAAATTTCTAATATTTATTTTAATTATATTTTAAATGATAGTAGTACTTATAAAGATACTGGTCTTAAGTATATTAAATTTGCTAAAGATGAACCTAATTTTTTTAAAATTTTATTTAATGGTGATAATGATGGTATAAGTTCTGTAGATTATAATAAATCGATTGGTAAAGTTTATGAAATTATTTCTATGCAAACAGGATTAAGTATTCAAAATGCGAAGATGTTTAATTTTAGAATGTGGTTTTATGTTAATGGGATAGCTAATTTGGTTGCTAATAAAACTTGTGATTTTAGTGATGAAGAATTAGGTCAATTATTAAGAGAACAATATGTTTCAATGATACTTTATGAATATAACAGAGGAAATATTAAGAAGAAAGTTGTGGATAAAATAATTAAAGATGGGTTAAAGAGAAAGGATAAATAAGTATGAATAAAGTTATAGAGGTTAAAAATTTAGTTAAGGAATATAAGGGTAAGAGAGCAGTTGATGATTTGTCATTTGATGTTTATGAAGGAGAAATTTTAGGATTACTTGGGCCTAATGGGAGTGGAAAAAGCACTACTATTAATTCGATTTTATCTTTATTAAAGTATCAAAAGGGTAGTATTAAAATATTTGGAAAAGAAATGACGCCTGATTCTTATGATATTAAATCTAAAATTGGAGTTATTTTTCAGGATGTTGCGGTTTTTGATGAACTTAATGTTTATGATAATATTGATTATTTTTGTGGATTATATATTAGTGATAAGAATAAAAGAAGAGAATATGTTGAAGATGCTATTAAATTGGTTGGGCTAGGTGAGTTTAAGAAGTATTTGCCTAAACAATTATCAGGTGGTTTACTTAGAAGATTAAATATTGCTTGTGGAATTGCTCATAAACCAAGTTTGATATTTTTTGATGAACCGACTGCTATGGTAGATCCACAAAGTAGAAATAATATATTAGATGGTATTAAAAAGTTAAGAGATAACGGGGCTACAATTGTTTATACTACTCATTATATGGAGGAAGTTGAAATTCTTTGCGATAGAATAATTATTATTGATAATGGAAAAATTATTGCAGAAGGAACTAGCGATGAATTAAAGAAGAAAGCAAATATAAAGGAAACTATAAAGCATGAAGGTCCTACTTTAAATGATGTATTCTTAAAACTTACAGGAAAGGATTTAAGAGATTAATGTTTATTCATAATTTAAGATATAATATAAAAATATTGTTTAATAATAAAGTATTGATATTTTGGACTTTTATTTTTCCAATAATATTAGGAGTATTCTTTAATATGGCTTTTTCTAATATAGAAAGTGATGAAATGCTTAAGGTATTTGATATTGCTGTTGTTGATAATGATGAATTTAGAAATGACGAAGTGTATGTTAAAACATTAGATGCTTTATCAAGTGATGGTGGTGATAAGTTATTTAATATTAAATATACTGATAAAGATAATGCGGATATTTTACTTGAAGATGGTGAAATTGAGGGATATATTTATTTTAGTAGTAATAAACCAAATGTTGTTATAAGAAAAAATGGAATGAATCAGACAGTTTTAAGATATGTAGTTAATGAGATTGAACAAAATAAAATTATTTATGGTGATGTAGGATTTGTTCAAAATATTAAAAGTAATGTTAAGATGATAGATGTTTCAAAAGATAATTTAAGTTATATGCAAATTGAATATTATAGTTTAATTGCTATGGCTGTTATGTATGGTGGAATGTTAGGGCTTACGGCTATTAATAATTCCTTAGCAAATATGAGTGATAAGGGAAAAAGAATTGCAGTTTCTCCTAATAAGAAAAGTAATATTGTGTTAAGTGCGATAATTGGGTCATATTTAGTTAGTTTAGTTGGTTTATCTATTTTGATGATATTTCTAAAGTTTATATTACATGCGGATTTTGGAAGTAATCTAGGGCTTGTTATTTTGCTTTTGCTTGTTGGTGATTTAGCAGGAATATCTTTAGGTGTTTTAATTGCTTCTGCACTTAGAGTTAGTGAGGGTGCAAAGACAGGAATTACAATTGCAATTAGTATGTTTTTGTCGGTGTTATCTGGTATGACTGGAGTTACTTTAAAATATGTTATAGATAAAAATGTTCCAATATTAAATTTGATTAATCCATGTAATTTAATAACTGATGGGTTTTATTCTTTATATTATTATGATACTTTAAATAGATATTTTAGAGATGTATGTTTTCTATTAATATTTGTATTAATTGCATTTGTAGTTTCTTTTGCAAGTTTAAGGAGGGAAAGGTATGATAGTATTTAAAACTATTTTAAAGATATTAAATAAGTTAAAGGGATTAATTATACTTTATACTGTTATGCTCATATCAGTTACGTTAGTTAATCAAACTAGTGATAATGTAGATAGTTTCGAAGAGGTTAAGCCTAGTGTGATTATAGTTAATAATGATAAAAGTAAAAATGGAGTTACTAATCATTTTATTAAGTATTTAGAAAATCATATGGAAGTTAAAGATATAGATACTGGTAATGAAGAAAAAATAGACGATGCACTTTTTTATAGAGATGTTAGTTTAGTAGTTTATATTCCAGATGGTTTTGGAGATGATTTGTTAGATAGTAAAGATGTGAGTGTTGAATACAAAATTAGTGGTGATAAAGGATCTTCTTATGGAAAGATGTTAGTTCAAAATTATTTTGATTCTTTTAATATTTATAATAATTATTATGATGGTGATGAATTATTTGATAGGTTAGATAATGCGTTAAATCTTGATGTGAATGTTGAGGTTAAAAGTAAACTTGATACTAATAGTTTAAGTAGAATGGCTAGATTTTTTAACTTCTTAAATTATGCAATTTTGGCTGGATGTGTATATTCAATTAGTATGATTCTTGCTAGTTTAAAGAGTGAGAATGTTAGAAAAAGAACGATAGTTAGTAGTTATGATTATAAAAAATATAACCGAATTGTACTAGAGGCTTGCTCAATTGTTATAATTGGAATGTGGCTTCTTTATATGATTCTTGCTTTAATTATTTTTAAAGATTTATTTATTAGTATGAATGGTTTATGGTATGTAATTAATTCTTTTGTGTTTAGTTTATGTTCATTATGTATTGGTTTCTTAATTGGAAATATTACACAAAATAAGGGCGCAATAAGTGGGATAGTTAATGTTATTTCACTTGGATCTTCTTTCTTATGTGGATGCTTTGTACCGTTTGAATTTATGCCAGATTATGTTATTAAGATAGCTCATATTTTTCCTACTTATTATTTTGTAATTAATAATGAGGCTTTAAAAGTTATGGATAATTTTAGTTTAAGTAGTGTTAGTCCTTTAATTCTTAATATGGGAATTGTATTAATATTTGGTGTTTGTTTTGTTATTATTACTAATTATGTTAGTAAGAAGAAACAAGTGTTAAATTAATTAGTAGATATTTAATTGTTACAAACATTAATAAGTGTTAGATCATCTGATATAACAGATTTAATTACAAATGTTTTTGGTGCGGTTATTGGTTATTTGATTTATTTAATATTTAAACCATTTATTAATAAGATATTTAATAAAGTTATTATTTCAAAATAATTAAAAAAAAATTTAACATTAGGTTTATTCCTTATTATTTTAGGAAATATTTTATATATGTGTTATATATTTTAATGGTAATGAGAGTAGTAGTACTAATGAATTTAGAAGTGGCTTATTACTTGGGTTATCAATTGGAATTAATTTAGTGGGAATAATAAATTCGGCTTTATATGTAAAAAATAATAATAAATAAGTAAGTTATGAAAAATAATTTGCTTTTTTTTGGAACTTTTTTGTAAAATATACAACTATATTAGTGAGGTGGATGTAATGATCGATCAAGAAACCTTAAATAAATTTGATAAATTGTATAATGAATCTTATAAGAATATCTTAAAATATGTTATTTGTAATTGTTCAAATGTGGAAGATGTAGAAGATATTGTACAAAATGTTTATGTTGATTTACTTAAGAAGATTAATAAAATAAATATTGATAATGGTAATGCGTATGTTATGGGAATAGCTAAAAATAAAGTTAATGAATATTATCGTTTTAATTATAAAGTTAAGTTAGTTAATTTATTTTCTAAAGATGAGGAATTTGATATAACTTGTAATATTCCTGATGATTTTGATTTACAAGATGAGTTTATAAAAAAAGAAGATATTAAGTTTATATGGGATTTTTTGAAAGGGAAGAAGGCAATAGTTTTTAAAGTCTTTTATCTATATTTTTATGAAGATATGAGTATTAAAGATGTTGCTGGATTACTTAAGATAAGTGAATCTAACGTAAAACATTATCTATATAGAACTTTAAATGAACTTAAAGTTGTAATGAAAAACAGGGGTGATGAAAATGTTTAATAGAAAGGAATTCAAAAAAATATTTGATGATGAGTTTGATAGTCAAAAGATGAAAGAACAAATTTTAATTAAATATAAAAATAAAAATGGTATTAATATGATAAAAATGTTACGTTATGCTGTAATTGTGATTGTTTTAATTATTGGGGGAGTATTTGTTTATAATAGAAACTTAGTATTTAGAAGTGGTGGTAACGCTAGTA
Source organism: uncultured Mycoplasmatota bacterium (assembly GCA_900553855.1). GTDB lineage: Bacteria > Bacillota_I > Bacilli_A > RF39 > UBA660 > CAG-533. Next base: position 186,075 of record USFG01000001.1, read on the forward strand.
ACGGGGATAATAGTAGAATTTTGGTTAATGAAATTAGTAGTGCTGGTGTAAATAAGATTGATGCTGATATTAAAATTCAATCTATAAAAAAAGCTGATTCTTATTTAAGTGATGCATGGGTTCCTGATGATTTAAATAAGTTTAATGGTTATAGCGTGTATACTAGAGACATAGGTAAGAGTAAATATGATAATTTAAATTGTTATGTTTATTATTTTTCTAATGAAAATGATGAAAGAAATATAAGGGTTGCTTTTTCTGGTAAAGGTAAACCAATAAGAGATTATGGTTTTGATAGGGATAGTGCTTTAAAATCTACTATTAATGATAATGAACTTGTTATTTATAAATATGAAAATATTTATTTTGTAGAATTTATTTATAATAATGTTAATTATGATATTGAAACTAATGGTATTAATATAGTTGAATTAGAGATGTTTTTAAAATCAATAATTAAGTAGGAGTGTGTGATGAAGAAAAAAGTTTTAATTGGTTTGATAATTATTGTTTTAGTTATTTTGTTATTTCCTAGACGTAATGCGTTAAATGATGGTGGAACAATTGAATATAAAGCCGTTGCTTATAAAGTGTCTAAGGTGCATAGATATAAAATAGATGGTAAATATAATAATAATTTTGAAAATGGAATAATTATAGAATTATTTGGTAAAGAAATTTATAATAATGTTAAATAATGTAGTGAAAGAATGTATAGAAGCGTTCTTTTTTCTTGTTTTAATTTTTTTACTATAATATAATAAGTTTTACTTGGAGGAATAACTTGTGAATAATGGAAGAAATTTATATGATTTTGATGGTGTAATTTATAGAGGAAATTGTTATTTTGATTTTTTTATGTATTGTTTAACATATTATCCTAATATTTTTAAGTATGTTCCTAGATATGTTGTAGATTATATATTAATAAAAAATAGATTAATTGATATTGATAATAAAAGTTATGATTTTTGTAGATTTTTACTTGATGTAAAAGATGTTGATGATTTGCTATTAAGCTTTTGGAATCATAATATAACAAAAATAAATAATTGGTATAAAGAACAAATGAAAAGTAATGATTTAATAATAACTGGATCACCGGATTTTTTAATGAATCCGATATGTGAGTATTTTAATATAGAAAGTTTATCAAGTGTAGTAGACAAAAATACGGGGATAGTGACAACATTTTGTTTTAGAGAAAACAAAGCAACTGTTTTAGAAAAAAAATATCCTAATCAAATTTTTAATTCTTTTTATACAGATAATATTTATGATGATAAGTTTCTATTTGATAGTGCTAATACAGTTTATTGTGTTAAAGGAAAGATAAAAATTAAGATAAAGTAAATTTATAGTATTTGTTATATATTTAATAATTCTTGATATAGGATGCGACTAGTAATATAATTTTTATAGATTATATTAAGGAGAAAATGTATATGATAAAATTAGTATTGGTAAGACATGGGCAAAGTGTGTGGAATTTAGAAAATAAGTTTACTGGTTGGACTGATGTTGAGTTGTCTAAGCAAGGTATTTTAGAAGCAAAGGAAGCAGGTAAAATATTAAAAGAAAAAGGATTTTGTTTTGATTTAGCGTTTACTTCAGTACTTAAAAGGGCAGAAGATACTTTAGGTTATATTTTGAAGGAAATGGGAGAAGAAAATATTGAAATTAGAAGAAGTTGGAAGTTAAACGAAAGACATTATGGTGCTTTACAAGGATTAAATAAAGATGAAACAAGAGAAAAATATGGTGCAAAACAAGTTTTACTTTGGAGAAGAAGTACAGATGTAAGGCCTCCTAAATTAGAAGAAGATGATTCAAGATATCCTGGTAATGATGAAAAATATAAGGATTTAAATAAAGATGAATTACCAAAAACAGAAAATCTTTTAGATACAATAAAGAGAGTTCTTGAGTATTGGAATTCTGATATTAAACCAGAAATAGAAAGCGGTAAAAGAGTTATAATTGTTGCTCATGGAAATAGTTTAAGAGGATTAATAAAGTATTTAGATAATATAAGTGATGAAGATATTATTAAGTTGGAGTTAGAAACTGGGAACCCGATTTGTTATGAGTTAGATGAAAATTTAAAACCAATAAGACATTATTATTTAAAGTAGAATTTGCTAATGAGGATTATTTATAAAAATTTTTAAATTAATGAAGGAAAATATGTATGGAAAAAACAAACGTGATGAGAATATTAGATCAAAAGAAAATAAAGTATAATGAATATTTCTATGGTGATACTGAAGCAGTAAGTGGTGTGGATGTTGCAAGTGTTTTAAATGAGAATCCAAATAAGGTGTTTAAAACATTAGTAACTGTTTCAAAGTCTAAACAAAATTATGTATTTATGATACCAGTTCATAAAGAATTAGACCTAAATAAATGTGCTCAAAGTGTTAACGAGAAAAGTATTGAAATGATTCATCAAAAGGAACTGTTACCATTAACTGGATATGTTCATGGTGGATGTTCGCCAATTGGATTAAAAAAGCCGTTTAAAATTGTTATAGATGATTCTGCTAAGAACTTTAAGGAGATAATTTTTAGTGGAGGAAAAATAGGTTATCAGGTGGAAGTAGAATTAAATGAATTAGAAAAAGTTATAAATTATAAATTTAGTGATATAGTAAAGGATTGATATAATTGAATAAAGATATAGGTAGTTTATTAGATTCTTTATCTAAAAGTAAATTTAGGAGTTCTTTTCATTTAAATAAAAATATGAAAGATTATGTAAATCTTAAGGGAATAGAAAAGATTGAGGCAGATGCAAGGGATTTGATAATCAAAAGAATTGCTCCTAAATGTCCTAATAATGATGGAAAGCAAACTCCAATGAGACAAGTACATCCGGTTTTTATTGCTCAGCATGCTACTGGGTGTTGCTGCAGAGGTTGTTTAGAAAGAATTCATCGTATAAAAAAAGGACATGATCTTTCTAGTGCTGAGGTAGATTATATTGTTAATGTAGTTATGTTTTGGATTCAAAAAGAAATGATGAGATAGTAAAAATTGATAATTTTATTGGTATGATTATATTTGTTATGAGGTAAAAATGATAAAAAATAAAAAATTGATTATTTTAATAGTGATATTTGTGTGTACTAGCGTTGTATTAGGGATTTTGTATTATAATGAAACTAAAAAGTATTCTTATACTTTGAATTTGCCATTAGATGATAGTGTTTATAGTATAAATATGGAACAAGACGATAAGATAGTTATGATAGAAGAACAAGAAAAAATTAAAGATATTATGTTTATTATAAGTAAAGTTAAAGGAACTACAACTAGTAAAAGTGTACAAGATAGTCCTGTAAATGCTGAAAACGTAATAAAAATAAATATTGAATATAGTGAAAGTAATATTTTAACTTTGTTTATTTATAAGAAAAAGAATAAATATTTTATTGAACAACCTTATAATGGAATATATAGAATTTCTTTTGATGAATACTATTCAATAGAAAAGTATATATAATAATTGCTATAAAAGAGGTTAGTTTATATTGATAATAATGATAGATTTTGTTTAGAAGATAATTAATATTTTATAAAATAGAAATTTATATAGTTTTTTAGTAACTAAACTGATAGTTGAGTTTATCAACTTGGATTTTATAGAAATTTTTGAAATATTATAATAAAATTATTTTGTTAGGAAGTGATTTTTTGTGAAGAAAAAAATAATGGAGATGTCAAAGAAAAATGTGTATATTATTTTTGGAATTATTGCAGTTTTGATTTTAATTATTTCATTAAGTTTTTTGTTTAAAAAAGATAAAATGAGTGATGCCGAAAGATTTGCTAAAGAATATGACTTTACAGTTAATAATGTTTTTGTATATAGAAACTTAGATGAGATTAATAAAATTCTAGAGAATGGAACTGGTGTTGTATACTTAGGTTTTCCTGAATGTCCTTGGTGTAGGGGGTATATTCCTTATTTAAATGAAGTTGCCATAAATGAACATTTAGATAAGATTTATTATTTTAATATTTTAAATGATAGAAAAAATAATACAAGTGGTTATAAAAAAACTGCCCAGTTATTAAATGATTATTTAAAATATGATAATGAAGGGAATAAAAGAATATATGTTCCTGCTGTTATTGCTGTAAATAATGGTAAAATTGTTGGTTTTGATGATGAATCATCATTTGATACTAAGGGATATGAGACTCCAGAGGAATATTGGAAAAATGAAGATTTGGATGGTCTTAAGAAAAGACTTTCTGATATGATTAAGGCTTCATTTCCAAGTTATTGTACTTCTGGTTGTAATAAATAACTATTAATTTAGTTATTTTTTTGATATTCTATAATAGAGGAGGATTTATGAAATTAAAAGATAAAGTATGTGTAGTTACAGGTGGTGCGATGGGAAATGGTCTTGGTATTGTTAAAGTGTTCTTAAAATATGGTGCTAAGGTTTCTATAATCGATTATGATAAGTCAGTAAATGATGTTGTTATTAATTTAAAAAATGATGGATATAATGTTATTGGTTTTTGTGCTGATATAAGGGATAAAGTAAGTGTTGATGAAGCAATTAAAAAGACAAGGGAAGTATTTGGTAATATTGATGTTCTTGTTAATAACGCTGGTGTTGCTAAATTAGAAACTTTTGAAGAAATGAGTGATGAGGTTAGAGATTTTCATTTAGATATTAATATTAAGGGAACTTGGAATGTGACTAAATCTGCTCTTACTTGTTTTAATAATAATGGTAGTATAATAAATTTATCTAGTGTTACAGGTCCTATGGTTGCTGATGTAGGGGAGTGTGCTTATGCTACAACTAAGGCTGCTCTAATTGGTTTTACTAAGGGGTTAGCTATGGAATTAGTTACGAGAAATATAAGAGTAAATGCAATAATGCCTGGTTATATTATGACTCCTATGGTAGATGGTATTGCTAATGATTCAAATAGTGATGATCCTAAGAGTGTAATTGAGGGAATAAGAATTGGTATACCAATGAAAAGACTTGGTAGTATAGAGGAACTGGGAGAATTAGCGGCTTTTTTAGCAAGCGATGAATCAAGTTATATAACTGGACAAGGAATTGTAATTGATGGAGGAAGTACTTTACCTGAGACTATGAGTGTAGGTGTTTAGGATTACTTTAAATTATATAGCATTTATTATAATAAGGATTTACAATTTATTGTAAATTTTTTTATTATTGTATTTTTATATAATTATTTTTTGATAAGTTTATTGTGCGAGGCAGGAATTCTGATTATGCTATTGATGTTTTGATTTGCGAAACAGCAGATGATTATGTTTTGATAAAGAAATATGATTTATATGATTTAATATGGGTAATTTAGATAAAGGATGAAGATAGATATATTGTTTGTGTTAGATGTAATTTTATAAAAGAAGATATTATTAATTAAAAAAACAAATTATAGTATTTTATTTTCAGGTCTTACTTTTTTAATTATTTGTTTCTTTCAATATTTTTAATCATTAATAATTTAAATTTTATGAAATGATGATAAATTTAGGATTTGTTGGGATGGGAGAGATGATTTAGTATATAAAAAAACGTCATTATCTGACGTGAATTTTTTTATGGAGCCTTAACTATGCA
>USFG01000002.1 GCA_900553855.1 uncultured Mycoplasmatota bacterium
CAACTTCAAAATTATTTATCACAGGCTTACTTGGTTTAACTGTTATTGTTCTTTCTGCACTTTTCTTTTCTACATTTTTTTGATTTAGTTTTTCCTTATAATTTTTAGTATATTCATATCTTATTTTATATGTTCCTATTTTTTCACTTGTTAGGTTTGTACATTCTTCACCATTTTCCATATATGCTTTAATATTTTGTTCTGGAACTAATATTTTATTAGAATTATTATCTTTAACTGGAGTACCATCAGGATTTATTAATTGTAAACTTCTAGTGTTTAACCCTACATAGCATAAATTATCAGTTGTATCTCCATACATTACACTATAATTTAAAGTATATAAATATGCTTCTGTTTCAGAATTGTTATATGGATACGTTACTATTAATTCATGATCACTATCATAAGATACTTGTATTTTTTCTTCCTTACCAACTTTTTCATCCGTATTTGGATTTACTAATGTATCATTTACATAACCATTATCTATTAAATCACCTATTGTTATTATCTTAAATGAATTATCATTTAAATCATTTATAATATCTACCGTATTATTAACAAACAACATTGCTGATGATTTAATTTTTTCCACATATTCATTATAATGTTTTTTATTATTATCTTTGAATACTCTATTTAAAGAAATAGCTATTACTGATCCTAATAATGCCAGTAATCCGATTGAAACTAATATTTCAACTAATGTAAAACCTTTTTTATTTTTCATTATTACTCTCACTCCTTACCCTATAACAAAATTATATCATTAATAGTTTTAAATTCAAGTAAACTAACTTCTTTTTAAATAAAAACGAATGAATTTTTTCACTCGTTTTATTCTTCACTAAACTGAGAATTATAAAGTTCACTATAAAAGCCACCTTGTTTTAATAATTCTTCATGATTTCCACTTTCAATAATATTACCATCTTTCATAACTAGTATTAAATCAGCATTCTTAATAGTTGATAACCTATGCGCAATTATAAATGATGTTTTATTTTTCATTAATTCATCCATTGCTTTTTGAACTAATTCTTCAGTTCTAGTATCAACATTAGATGTTGCTTCATCTAAAATTATAAATGGTGTATCAGAAAGCATAGCTCTCGCAATTGTTAATAATTGTTTTTGTCCAATTGATATTTGATCTTGATCATTAATAACTGTATCATATCCATTCGATAAGGTTTTAATAAAATGATCAATTCCAACTATTTTACATACTTTTTTTATTTCATCTTCAGTTATATTATCTCTATTATATATTAAGTTTTCTTTAATCGTTCCATTAAATAACCAAGTATCTTGTAAAACCATCGTAAATAAATCATGAATATTTTCCCTTGTTAATTCTTTAGTTGATACTCCATCAATTAAAATATCACCTTTATTTATTTCATAAAATTTCATAAGTAAATTGACCATAGTTGTTTTACCAGCCCCTGTTGGACCAACAATAGCAATTTTATCATGAGATTTACACTTAGCACTAAAGTTTTTAATTATTTCTTTACCTTCATCATAACTAAATGATACATTTTTAAATTCAATATTCCCTTTAACATCTTTTTTATCTAAATGTTTAGTAAATGATGATTCATCGCTTAATTCTTTACCATCTAAAAATTCAAATACTCTTTCACTTGCTGATGCAGCACCTTGAAGAGATGCAACAACCTGTCCTAACTGAGTAAGAGGTGATGTAAATAAACGACAATAAGATATAAAGGCAATTATTGTACCAAATGTAATAATATTTTTACTTACCAGAACTGCACCTAATACACATACTGAAACATAACCTAAATTTCCTATAAATCCCATTAATGGATGCATAAGCCCAGAAAAGAACTCACTCTTCTTATTAGCAACATATACTTTTTCATTATATTTATCAAATTTCTTAGTAACTTCTTCTTCTGCGTTATAAGTTTTAATTACATTTAATCCAGAATATACTTCTTCAATATGTCCATTTAAAGCACCTAATTCTTTTTGTCTTAAATCAAAATATTTTTGGCTCTTTCCCATAATTCCAAACATTAAAGCAAAACCAATAATACTTGATAAAATAGCTGCTAAACTCATATACACATTAGTTTTAAACATCATAAATGTAATACCTATTAAAAGAACTGATGCACTAACTAAAGTAGATAATGAGTTATTAAATGATGATGCAATTGTATCTACATCATTAGTTGTTCTTGATAAGATATCTCCATATGAAGTTTTATCAAAATAACTTAAAGGTAATCTATTAATTTTAGCATTAATTTTACTTCTTAACGTATTTGCATATTTATTAGAAATATCTGTCATTATTAATGATTCAAAATAACTAAATAAACTACTTATTATATATAATGTACCAAGAAGTATTGCGATATGTTTAATTTTATCCATATTCATTACTGGTTTAATAGCATCTTTTATACTTTCAGGTAATTCTTCATATGCTTTATAAAGACTTGTCTTCTCTTCTCCATCAACTTTCTGCATAATAGACATAAATACGATTTGATCTTGAGGACTAATGGCTACACCATTCACTTCAATATTCTCTAGTCTTTTCTCTTGAAGTTTCTCACGAGTTTTAGTTACAACCTCATTTAACGCACTTGTATTAATTGTTATGCCATATCTAATTTCATCTGTTAAATCCGCCATTTTATTAGGACAAAATATTGTAAGTATTGTTGATGCAACAGCAAGAATTATTGATATAATTACCAACACTTTATAACTATTTAATTCCTTAAATAATCTCATAATTGATTTTTTAAAATTTTTTGGCTTTGAAGGAACATCATTACGTCTTTTATTATGCATTTTCTAATTCCTCCTTTGATAATTGTGATAACGCAATTTCTTTATATACCTCGCAATTTTTAAGTAATTCTTTATGTGTACCTATTCCAACACATTTACCATTATCTAGTACCATAATTTTATCCGCATTCATAATTGTTCCAATTCTTTGAGCAACAATTAACATAGTAGCATCCTTCTTATTTTTCTTTAAATTATGTCTTAATACTGCATCTGTTTTATAATCTAAAGCACTAAATGAATCATCAAAAATATAAATTTCTGGATCTTTAGCAACAGCTCTAGCAATAGATAATCTTTGCTTTTGACCACCTGAAATATTAGTTCCACCCTGCGAAATATGAGAGTTATACGTATCTTCCATTTTCTCAACAAATTCTTTAGCTTCAGCTATTTTAGCAGCATCTAATATATCTTTTTCACTTATTTTATTTTTTGATTTACCAAACTTAATATTACTTTTAACAGTACCACTAAAAATAACTGCTTTTTGTGAAACATATCCAATTATATTGTTAAGTATTTCTTTTTGATAATCTTTAACATTTATTCCATCAACTAATATTTCACCACTTGTTACATCATAAAATCTTGGAATAAGATTAATTAGTGTTGATTTACCAGAACCAGTTGATCCTATAAAGGCAATAGTTTCTCCCTTATTTGCTTTAAAAGATATATTTTCTAAAACATATTCTTCGGCATCAGGATATTTAAATGAAACATTTTTAAATTCAACTGTTCCAACTTCACTACCTTTAATAATATTTCCTTCAATTATTTTATCTTCGGCGTCTAATACTTCATTAATACGTTTAGCTGAAACTTCTGCTCTAGGAAGCATCATGAACACCATAACAAGCATTAAAAATGACATTATAACTTGCATAGCATATGAATAAAACACAACCATGTTACTAAATAAAGTTAATTTATCTATTAATAATGAATTACTTATTAGTATAGCACCTATTATATAAATTGATAAAGATAATCCATTCATAACTAAATACATAACTGGGCTTAGAATTGCAAATAATCTTTGATTCTTTAATTGATTAAATGTTAAATCATTATTTACTTTATCAAATTTATCTTCTGAATATTTTTCAGCATTAAACGCTCTTACTACTCTAATTCCTTGAAGATTTTCTCTTTCTACTCCATTTAATTTATCGATTAAACTTTGTACTATTTTAAATCTAGGTAACACTTTAAGCATAATATTTAATAATGTAAATATTAATATTAGAACGGCAATAATTGTAGCAATACTCCACTCAATATTTTTATTTAATATTTTAGTAATAGCCCAAGCTGCTGTAAGCGGTGCTTTAATTAACATCTGCATACCAAAACCAAGCAAATTTTCAACCTGTGTTATATCATTAGTTGTTCTAGTTATTAGTGAAGATGTTTTGAATTCTTTAGTTTTATCGGTATCTAAATGAATAATTTTTTTATATAATTTACTTCTAGTATTTAAACTAAATTTACTGGTTATTTCAGCAATTAAATAACCAGTAAATACTGCTGATAATAAGCTGCCTATTGCACATAAAAGCATATATGCACCACTTGTTAATATATCACTAAAATTTGCTCCTTCAGTTTGAACTAATACAGTTATTTGTGACATATAATCAGGCATTTTAAGTTCTAAGGCAACTTGAAAAATAATAAGTAATGAACTTATTATCATATAAACGACTTCTTTTTTAGTTAGATTTTTAAATAGTTTTAGCATATTTTCCTCCAATTTTTCTTTTTAAAATCTACATAGATAATACATGATAAAAATAAAGCTCCTACTACATCTATAACTGAATGTTGTTTAACTAAAACGGTAGATAGACATATTAATGGGCTAATTATCCCAACAATGATTCTAAATACCTTATTCATGTTTTTATCAAACGTTACTGCATACATGACAAGAAGTGCAAATGTGCAGTGAAGAGATGGAAAACAATTTACTGGTATATCAGTTATGTAAGTAATATATAACATTAAACTTACTAACGAATTAAAACCATTAACTTCCGGTCTCGAAACCATTGTCGGATAAATCACAAAACACAAGTCAGCTATAACAGCACATAGAATAGATTTCTTTATTAGTGATTTAAATTTACCTTTATCTTTTTTAAATATAAAGTAAAATACAACAAATAAATAAGGATACCAAATACTATAAAAAATAATAAAAAATGGTACTAGTGGCATCTTATCATCTATGTTTAATGTAATTAAATGATAACTTGGTATAAACTGTTTTACTATAAAATATAAAAAGGCATTTGTTCCAAATACTAGGAACATATTTAATATATAATCTTTATTTTCACTTAAAAATTTCCTCATAAACCAAATTATACAACAAATACTTGCAATTTTGCAAGTTATTTGATAAACTATCTTTGTTCATGGCGGAATTGGTGAAGTGGTTAACACGCCGGATTGTGGCTCCGGTATGCGTGGGTTCGATCCCCACATTTCGCCCCATTATAAAAATTAAACGAATCAGATTGATTCGTTTTTTTGTTTGCAAAAAAAGAAATAATACATTTAATATTATTCCTTAATTTATAGCTTCTCCATTAACATATAATTTATATCCATTAAAATTAATATTACTATTTGATGAATCACTATTTGTTAATTTTGTAACATATGAATCACCTGTTAATTTAATTTTAGAAGTTTTATCTAAAACTAACTCTATATTTTTAGCTGTATTATCACCATTTATAGTTCCAGTATAACTTGATTTTTTAGATAAATTCATAATTAATTTGGAAATTTTATCTATTACAATATTACTTATTATAAATTTATAAGAATATTCTAAGATATTCACTTGCATCATCAACTTAATTATAATAAATTATTAAATAAACATTAAATAACATTAACTTATACGATAATGTCCTATTATATCATCTCTATTTTCTAAAATATCTTCTTCATAATATCTTTGATAAGGATTTGCATGATGAATTACAAAATTAATTCCTTTTCGGTTTCTTTTATCTGATACTATACCAATATGTCTTTTAAAAACAACAATATCTCCACCTTGCCACTCTTCTATTCTTAATACATCAGTTGTTAAACTAATCGCATTATAATCAAAATAAGTTTTTAAATTTAATACTCTTCTAAAATCTATGTTTTTATCAATCACATCAATATCATATAAATTCCGATTCTCTTTAACATGATTATTAACTAATTCTCTTAAATCATAACCAGCATCCTTTAAAGCAAACGCAACTACATCTGTACATACCCCATAATTATCATCAGGATAACCAGTGCCATAATATTTGCTTTTATATTTAGGTTTAGTTGCGATATATTTTCTTGTATTTATTAATATATCAGTTTGATCATCAATTCCATCATTGTCTTTATCAATGCTACTAACATAAGTTTTAATATTAAAATCTTCATTAGTATATTTTCTATGTGGAATAAAATTAAAATAATAAAGTAAATATCCTAAAAGAGACAAACAAATTATAACAAATACGCTTACAATAACTATTTTTTTATTTTTCATAAACTTACCAACCTTAATTTTTAATAATTACATAGTATGAAATCTTTTTTTAAACTCATTAATAAAAGTTCCTTTTAAAACAATCATCATCGATATTAATAATAAAAATGCTACCCCACCCATAACAGCTAAAGCCCAGTTATCTTCTTCATGATAAAGTGATAAACCAATAACTGCTGTAACAATTGAATAAAATATAATAAATAATAGTGGCATCATATTTTGTTTTTGTCTTTCTAAATCTGTAAAAAATAATACTCCAGCAACAAATAAAGCACTAAAATTTAATATTGATACAACTTCTATTGCCCATCCAGGAGCTAAACATAAATCTATAATAGTTAACAAAATACTCGTTAAAGTTATTAATTTAACAAACTGACTAATTCGATTGTATTCTACTAAATCTGGTGAAATAACTAATGTCCATAACATATAAATTGACCATAACACTACTAAACTCCAAGCTTTACCACCAACTGCAATATTTACAATCGGACAAGTTACTATAGCTATAATAATAGGCCACTTAGTAATAGCAATTAACTTTTTTCTTTCTAACTTACTTTTTGCTACCTTAGGATATGTTATTTTAATCTTCATATAAAGCACTTCCTTCTACTGTAACATCTAACCCATCACTTATTAATAATTCATAAATTTTTTCTTCAAAGGTTGGATCTACTGTCATTTTGTTTATCGAAAAAGTTGTTATATCATTTACACTTACAACTGAACAACCCGCTCTATTGGTTATTCCAGCACCTAAAACAAAATCCATACTTTCTATTTCTTTTGCTATTTCGTCAGGAAAATTAACTACACCTAAATTGGATAATGTGCTGGAAAATATTTTATCGCCAAGAAAACCGTAGACAATTCTAGCAATAGGGCCTTTAATCGCAAGAGGAACATATTTTAACAAGTTAGTTAGTTTTTTAGTTGAAGTAATCATTTTACTCATTTCTTCTTTAGAAGTTTTAACATTTAATTGATTCTTAATTTCATCAATCATTTCTTCTATTTTAGTTATCTTTCCTATGGGCATCCTCACACCACAATACATCGAAAAATTTCTTAAAGTTTTAGAAGGATAAAACTTTCTCATATTAACTGGTACTTGAATACTTACATCACCTTGTAATTTATCAGTCGCACTCTTACCAGCCATAAACATAAGAACTAGTAAATAAGAAGTAATAGTTGCATTATACCTCTTAGCAACATTTTTTAATTCTTTAGTATCCATTTTAAAATGAATTATTTTACATGGTTTAACTTTAGATAATTTTCCATCCATTTGAATAGCCATTTTATCAATAAAACCAGAAGCCGAATCAGAACTAGGAACCTTCTCAAATGCATTTTCAAATTCATCAAACACTGGCTCATCATTAATATCTAATATTAAATTGTTTTTTGAAACTTTTTTTCCTAACAAGATTAAATATTCATTAACTAATGATTTGAAAAATTCCATTCCACCAGTTCCATCAGTAAGAACATGAAAAAATTCAACACTAATTCTATTTTTATAATATTTAACTCTAAATGATTGTGAACCACTGCTTGATACCTTAATAGGCTGAGATGGAACATCATTTTCTTCTTCAACGCTAAATCTTTTTTTAGTTGTATCTAAATAATGCCAAAAAAATCCTTTTTTCAAAGTAGTAGCAAAAGTTGGAAATCTTTTAATAGTAAAATTCAAAGCCATTTGTAAAATTTCCGGAACAACTTCTTTTTTTAAATATACAGATAATCTAAATATTGCCATTCTATCATGAGCCATTGATAAAGGATATATTTTTGCTGCATCATCAAGTGGAAACCATAAAACAGGAGGTCTTGCATAAAATCCACCTAAGTTTCTTACATCTAAATACTTGAGAGATTCTTCTAAACTAACATTATTCTTATTATAATAAACAATCGCATTTTTAAAATCTTCTCTTAATTTATTTTTAGTTTCTTTATTTAACAAACAATGTTCATCAAAAGACACAAAAAAATCATTAATGAGTAATCTTTCATTTTTAGTTAACTTTTTTAAATAATCATCAAATTTGTTTTCTAGTAAATCTTTTTGCTTTTTATTTTTCTTTTTCATGATAAAACACCTCCTTGATAAATAACTATAATCTTAATATATTGTATCATATTTTTTTGTTAAAAATTTTTTTTAAATTATCTTCTAAATTAAATATACTACGTATTTAAGAACAATAACATATTTCTTTTAGAAATAGTTTCTATAATTCCCCCTTTTTACCTATTTTTATATATCAAATAATTATATGCTAATCTAACACATCTAAAAGTTTTTTAATATAATTTATATTTACAATATGTTCTAATTATTTATTTTTATATTTTTGATAAAGAAAATAAAATCCATAAATAAATTGGCTACTATTCCTAACAACATAATTATATATTTTTCAATTTGCCGGTTATTTTTAGCAACAATAATTTTCTTCTAGAAAATTTTTTATATTTTTTATAATAAAAAAACACCTAGAAATTATATCTAAGTATTTATAACGCTAAAATAAGTTTTAAATTTCTTTTCATTAAATCAAAGATATTAGCTTTAATAACATCTTCTTTTATAGTAATATCTATGTTTTTAATTATCTTTCCATTACTTATAATATCTAATGTACCTATTTTATCACCTACTTTTAAAGGAGCCTTTACTTTATCCAAGTTAATATCATAACTATAATTATTAGTTTCATTTAAGCCTTCTAAGTTGGTTGCATCTCCACTAATTGATAAATCATAATTTTCTTTTTTACTATTAAAAATATAAACAGAACCAATATTATCATTCGTACTAACAATCGTTTTTATTTTATAATTTGTAAAACCATAATCTAATAATTTAGTAGTTTCTTCATTTCTTTTTTGACTAGTTTCTTCTTTCATTATTACTGAAATTAAACGCATATCATTTCTTTTAGCCGTACTTGTTAAGCAATAACCGGCATTTTTAGTAAATCCAGTTTTTAAACCATCTAATCCATTATAATATTTAATTAATTTATTAGTGTTCACCATCCAAATACTTGTTCCATCAGGTTTATTTAAATAAGATTCATAAATAGTTGTATAGTTAAAAATATCATCATGTTTAATTAATTCTCTAGCAATAATAGCCATATCTCTTGCTGTTGTATAATGATTATCAGCATCTAATCCATGAACATTTACAAAATTCGTGTTTGTACATCCTAGTTCTTTAGCCCTTTCATTCATTTTATTAACAAAAGCATCAACTGTTCCTGCTATTTTCTCTGCCATAGCCACCGCTGAATCATTAGCCGAAGCAATAATAATTGATTTAAGTAAATCCTCTACCTTCAAAGTGGTATTAGGATCCAAAAACACTTGTGAACCTCCCATACTAGAAGCATTATTGCTAATAATAACATCATCTGTTAAATTAAGTTCTCCTCTTTCTATCGCCTCTTCAATAAGAAGTATTGTCATAATTTTAGTCATAGAAGCCGGAGCCATCTTTTCATCAACATTTTTTTCATAAAGTATTTTACCAGTTGAATATTCCATTAAAATAGCACTTGGAGCCTCAATAATCATTTCCTCTGCCTTAACAACAAAAGGAACTAATAATATAAGTATTAATAACAATTTTTTCATACATCACCTATATAAATGTATTCTTTTAAAATTATTTTATTCTCTTACTTACCATTAAATTTATCAACTTGATAAATCATATACGTAAAAATTTTCTCATCTACTTTTTTCACCTATCAAAGCAACATCTTCTAACATTGAAAATGATACAAATAAATTTCGGTAATTAAATTTAGCTACAATAATTGGTAATTTCTTTTGTTCTTCTGTTAATGGTTCAAATATGCAACCACAAATATTTCCTTTTTTTGCTATTGATTTAAATGATAAACATTCATTACATTTTACAACATCATAATAAGAACACTTTCCATCCAAATTAAATACTTTAAGAATAGAATGCACTTCAAATTTACAAGTATGCCTAAATTCTTTATACTTATCTTTATAAATAGTATCTCTTTCAATTAATTTTCTTAATTTTAAATTTCCCATAATAACCTCTTAATTATAGATTACAATAAAATAAAATTAAAAACAAATAAAAAAGAACACTAAGTTCTCTTATAATTTTAATGGGCATAAATACCATGAATTTTTTCTAAATCTTCATTACTTAAGTTATCAACTTTCCATTCATTATCCACTTTAGTTAAGTTAAAAACAACAGTATAAGTAACTCTATCTTTAGCGTTAGTTAATTTATCAATTTTATACTCTAAAACTTTTTTACTATCATAAACATTGTTTGTTGAAAATTTATCTGGATTATCACTAACATACTTAGTAGCATCATTATCTATCTTATAATAATCATATACTTCGATTTGAGTAGTAACCGTAGCAGTATCTCCATCAATCATTTCATCTTTAATATTATAAGTTAAATCACTATATTGTTTAGTATATACTTTCTTATATTCTTCGTGTGCATCATCTTTAATATTCAAAGTATTTAAATAATCATCTAATTCACTCATTACCGAATCACTATTTTTTTGATATTTCATTAATAAAGTTTCAACTTTCGCTTTAGGTGTATTATTTAAAGAACAACCCGTTAATATAAAACATAACATAAATAGACTAATTAAAATAATTTTTTTCTTCATTTATTCTCCTTCTTTATTAGTATTTTGATATATAATCAAAAATTTATACTAAAAAAAGAAGAAATATTAATCTTCTTCCAATAATTTTTTAAACTTAGCTAAAAATATAGCTGCTAATGAATTTAATTTTTCATCATCAATAACAGGAGTTAAATAAGTTCCATTATCATCTTTAAATTCTTCAAATATTTCTGATTCTGTCGTAGGTAAATCTTCATTATTTAATTTAGTTCCTAAAAAATATTTTTTATTATCTTGAATCGTTTCATCTACTAAATAATATCTACGATCACGGCCTAACGTTACTATTGTATCGACACTCATCTTTAACCACTCTTTTCTTATCTTTTTCTACCACTTTTAACTTCATCATATATTTTAGAAAATTCTTCTAAATTTATTAATTCATCAGGCGAATAATTATCTAAGCTCATCTCTTCTTCATTTTCATCAATATAATGTTTTTCAGATAATTTTGCTATTGCATTCTTAATATATGAACTAATCTTTTTAGTACGTAATCCTTCTAAAGCTTTTGTATATGTTTCTTTTAAATCAAATTTTTTGTGATTTAAATCACTATTTGAAACAATATTCGATGTTTGTTCAATTTCATTATCTTTTTTAGGCACTAAATCAAATATGGTAGTTGGAAAAGGAAGATCTATACCTTCTAAATAAAACATTTCAGTACCCTTATTATCAAAAAAAACATAAGACACTTTATAAACTACATTAGGTTTTAATTTTCCCTCATAATTATAACCCTCATAATCAAGAAAATTATTATATGTTACTAAATCTCCAACTTCCAAAGTATGCGTATTTTTTTCTCCTTTAGCAACATCTTTACTAATTTCTACATCTTTTTTTGAAACATTATCTTTATCATCATTACCAACTGGCATATTAACAATACTTATATTATCGATTTTCTCTTTAGAAATAATTCCCGCAGATTTACATATATTTATAAAATTATTTATATCATCAATACATTCAATTTCAACAGATTCAAAATATTTACTTACTTCATCCAAAATCTTAGTTAAATCATTTCTTGTTTCATTAGTAATTGATAATCTATTTATTAACTCACTCAATTTAGAAACATCTTTACTAATCATCCATATTAATTTAACAAATTCATTCTTATTAGAATATTTTGTTATAACCTTATTAGTTTCTTCTATTGATGATAAAAGTTTACGATACTCCATATTTTTTATATCTAAATTAAATTTTAAATCATTTATTTGTTCAATTTCATCCGGAGTTAAAGAAACATAATTATTATTTATTTTATCTATTTCATTTTTTAGTTCAACTATTTCATCAGCCTTTTTCTTACAATTATCTTTATCATCTTTTAATTTATAAATGATTATATATTTATCAATAATACTTTGAAAATACTTTTTAAAATTGTCTTTATCTTCCTCATTAGAAAAAACAAATAAACTATCTTTATTAATTAATCTTTGAATTTCTTTAAAATAACCAACCATTCTTTTTTCAAAATCAGTATAATTAATTTTTTTATCTTTAACACTTTTTGCTTTTCTAATTATATCAATAGCTTCTTCATATGAATTATTATTGTTTCTAACAAATTCACCAAATAGTTTATAATCACTAATTTTTAAACCTAACTCATCTAAAATCTTATATGTTGAATTAATGTTCATTTTTATCACCCTACGTCTATATTAAATTTGCATTTTTTATTTCTTCTTCTAAATTTATATTATCAATATCATATTTTTCAGTTAATTCTTTTAATACTTTATCATTACTATGAATTAAATTAATTCTAGTATTAATTCTTTTAATTAAGTCTTCAACATTTTCTTTGACTTTTTCATCATTAATATCTTCTTTTAAAACTATTTCATTAGTTGAATTTAAATTACTAACCATATCTAAATAAGAAGATTCAATATCAACACTTTTTAATATTTCATCTATCTTTTTAGCATAGTTTAAAATTTCTGATACTAATGTATCTATATTTTCATTAATTTTTTTTCCTTTAAAAGTTGCAAGAACTTTTTCAGTTGCTTCTTTTTCCTCACTATTTTTAAATATTAATTCCGTATTTTTCATTATTATTTTCCTTTCTAACAAGAAGTCAAATCTGACAAAGATGTTCCAGATTGACCACAAATTAATATATTAAGATTATAATTTTTTCCAATAACATCATTTGGTATAAACATATCACCATATGTATTTGATAACCATATTTTTAAACGATAATACATACTATTTTTTCCCGTTGTAGTTGTTAAATTTTCTTTTGATGTAAGTAATAGTTTATTAAATGTTGCTGCTGTGCTTATTGATTTAGGATTACAATTAGCAGAAGTAATAGGCGTTGATGATATATCACTTTCTTCTCCTTCAATTAAACAATATTTTATAAATCTAGTATCAAAATTTAAATTTGAATTTTCTGAAGATAAAAATATTTTATACGTGTAAGGAACACCATCTTCGCTAGCCTCACCATTATTTTTAACTTGAAAATTATAAATATTATCTGTGTTGCTAATTGCTACTTCATCCTCAAGTGGATCCGTTGACAAATTAATCGTATTTCCATTTGTAAACAAAACATCTAATTTGCCAATCTTCGATTTATATGAACTTGTAGTTGTAACACCTCTTAAATAAGCTACAGATGTACCAATTATTAATAAACCAATAAGTACAAAAGAAAAAATAGATAATGTAACTTGTTTTTTAATAAGTTTCTCCATTTGCATACCATTAACCTCTATTTTCTATAACAATGATAACAAATAATATATTTTTTATCAATATTTAATTGCTTTTTTACAATAATTTTAGTATAATCAATAATGAATTTTGGAAAGGAGTGCCTAGATATGCCTAATATTAAAAGTTCTAAAAAATCTGTAAAAACTGATAAAGTTCAAACTGCTTCAAATACTTCATATACTTCAAGAGTAAAAAATAGTATTAAGAAATTAGAAAAAGCTATTAAAGAAAATGATAAAGAAAAAGCAAATGGCATTTTAAAAACCGCTGTATCTAACTTAGATAAATGTACTAGTAAAGGTTTAATTAAGAAAAATACTTGTGCTAGACAAAAAGCAAGATTAAATAAAAAAGTTAAAGAAATGAACTAAATCATTTCTTTTTTTTATATATTTTGATATATTATTGTTGTGATAATATGAAGAAGATATTTAAAGTTGTTTTTTATTTATGTCTAATTGGATTAGTTTACTATTATAGAAATGACATAATTAACTATGTCACCAAATTATTAGATTCTGGCCATAAAATTGTCTTAGATACCCCTAACGACTACTATAAAAATGTTAATTATTCCTATGTTAAACAAAGTGAGAATTTTGTTCCCTATAGTAAGCAAGATTTAATTGATATTTATTATTCTATTCTTGATAGAGGTTATAAGGATTTTACTTTTTATTGCCCTATGGAATATGTAAATTGTATTAGTGATATTGAAAAAATAAGTAATGGTGAAAATGATACATTATCTATACTTAATTATTTTGTTTCTCCATTTAACAGTGAAAAAAAGATTACAACATCTTATAATACTACTGGTGAAGTAAATATAACTGTTGATAAATTATATAGTGATGAAGATATTAAAGCAGTTAATAAAAAAATAGATGAGATAATTAGTGATATTATTAATAATAACATGAGTTTAGAAGATAAAATATTAGCAGTCCATGACTATATTATTAATAATACTAAATATGATTCGGATGCCTTAAACAATAATTCAAAATATAAATCATATATAAGTTATGGTACTCTTTTAGAAGGATATTCAACTTGTAATGGTTACGCCGATGCTATGGCACTTTTTCTAGATCGATTTAATGTACCAAATATAAGAATTGCATCATCAACCCATGTTTGGAATGCAGTCTATCTAAATAATAAATGGTTACACTTAGATCTAACCTGGGATGATCCTATAACTGAAGGGTCCAATAGAGATACCCTACTTCATAAATTTTATTTAATAGATACTCCTACTTTAGAAGGATATAATATAACTGAACATGAATATAACAAAACTATCTTTTTAGAAGTTTCTTAAAAGGCTTATAATACAAATATAAGCTTTTTATTATACTTATTAAAGGTGTTGAAACAAGCATACCTATTATGCCAAAAAAATGACCAAATATAATTAACCCAATTAAAATGATAATAGGATGAATATTAAGTGATTTACTCATAATAATTGGATGAATAAAAGTTGATTCTATAAATTGCAAAATAATTACTATTATTAAAACATATATACCAACTGACTTTGATACAGTAAAACCAATTAAAATAGCAGGCACACCTCCAATATACGGTCCAATATAAGGAATAATATTAGTTATTGCAATAAGAAGAGATAATAATAATACATAAGGCATTTTAATTATTTTAAAAGAAATAATTGTCATAATAAATAAAATAGCTGTATCTAAAAGAGTGCCTTTAACAAATAATCTTAAATTAGTGCTTATTTCATTAACCAACTTTCCAGGTGTATATTTAGCAATAAATTTAGTTATTCTTTTATTATCAACTAAAAAATAATAAGATATAAATAAACTATAAAATAAATTTAAAATAACATCCTTAACACTTATCGTTATATTTATTAATTTGTAACTTAATTGTTTAACATCTATTTTAGATAAAATATGGTTAGGTATGCGATTATATAAACTTTCTAACATTGGAATAATATGTTTGGATTCATCTTTAATAAAAGGAACTAAAAAATAGCCAAATATTAATAGTGCAATTATAATAAAAAAATAGCATATAATCGTACTGCCAGTATAACTATAATTTTTACTTAATTTATTAACTATTGGTTTTAATATCCAAGCAATAACATAACCAATTATAACAGGACTAATTAAATTTAAAATAGTACAACAAAAATGTGTTATCTTACACTCTCTTATAACTACTAATAAAAGTAAGATATCTACCAAAATAATTAACAATTTTAATAATTTTGAATTCCTAATTTTTACCATATTTTATTTTAAGTAGAATAAATAAAAAAATACCACTATTAATGGTATTAATCTTCATATACAGCATCTACGTAATAGATTGGTCTTCCCTCTTTAAAATATTGCTTTTCATAATTAGTCATAATATTTGGAATATTTCTTTCATCATGATGTAAATCTAAACTTACTTTTTCAAATGTATACCAATAACTAGAAAGATATTCTAAAGAATAAGCAAAAAATCCTTTATTATCAGTTTTTAATATAATATGTTTATGTTTCTTAAAGATTCGATCATATAATCTTAAATATACGGGATGAGTAAATCTTCTTTTTTCATCTTGTTTCTTAGGCCATGGATCACAAAAAGTTAAATATATTGTATCAATCTCTTTGCCAAAAATATTTATTATTTCTTTTGCATCAATATTTATTAATTTTAAATTTGGTAATTTTTTATTTTCTAAATTATCAACAGCCATAACCATTTGAGAATCTACCACTTCTAAACCAATAAAATTAATATTAGGAAAATTTTTAGCCATATCAATAATAAAATCACCTCTACCCATTCCAAGTTCTAAATGAATTGGATTAGAGTTACCAAATAGTTCTTTCCATTTATTTTTATATTTTTCAGGATTATTTACTACATAAGGACTATTCTTAACTATTTTATCAGCATTTTTTATTACTTTATATTGCATATTATTTTCCTTCTTTCTTTGTTAATTATAACAATTTATTAAAAGTTTGTATATCTAATATTTTTAACTAAAGGATTTAATTTACGATTTTTAATATTTGCTTTTGTAGGAGTAACATCTTTTTCCATATTTTGATACCTATAGAATAGTTCTTTAATAATTTTATCATCACAAGACTTTATTAAATCAAATATTTGTTTATCAGTTAAAACATACAATTCTTCATAATTAATTAACTTTAAATCTATTAACCTTTTTACAATTATAGATAAAATATTCATTTCCTCATAATCATCAGTTTGTCTTGTTAAGTTATTTACAATATCATTAAGTTCAACTACTCTATCAGCAACATACACATCATCAAACGCAAATTCTTCTTCACCATTTTCATTTATGGTTGTTATTATATGAGGATATATTATTTTTATCTCATCGATTGTTAAATTTCTAGACCAAGCTAAATTACCTAAAAATACAAAATCTATCCTATCAGCACACAAACAAGGTCTAGGTAAATCAACAACACTTTTATCTTTAAAATTAGATATATCTTTTATATTTATACCAATTCTTTTAAAATAGTTAAATAATTCAGGATCATAAGTCTTAACATATTCTTCTAAATTTAGTTCAGTACTTTCTTGATTTAGATAATCACCATTTAAATAATCAACTACGTGAGATAGTGCTGGAGCAGTAGCATCATGAAACAACGCTGCTAATGTTAAAATATCATTATAAGTAAAATTCCATACATGTAATGCACAAGAAATAGAATGATCCAATCTAGAAATATCATATTTAAAATTATAGACCTTTGAACTCGCATTAATAGCACCACAAAAATAACTTACATCCTTTAATCTCATTAAAGTTTTACTCTCTATAAACGGAATTAAAAATTTAGGAAAATGTGAAGATATTATTTTAAAATATTCTTTAATTTCCGTATTTAAACTTTCATAATATTCATTAAATTTCATAATTATTTTCTCCTTTTGTAATTGTAATAAAAAACTTATTACTAAAGTCAATTTATCAATTCATAAATAATTTGCAAATATTTTACACCCTGTTACATCTTACTGTAACTCTATTTTTTCCATCTTTGGTACAAGTATATAAAGTTAAATCAAAATCACTTTCAATCATATCCTTAACATCAGTAGATTTAAGTGTTTCTATTAATTCAACTTCATAAACATATTTATTGTTATTAACATCAATAAAAATAACTTTATCTTTTTGTTTTAATTTATATAAATCACCAAAATGTGCTTTGTAAGAATGTCCACATATAACCAAATTTTTATTTAAATTACCATAAAATAATGCTGGAGTCTTTTTTAACGAATTATAAGAATAACCATTAGTTATAGGTAAAAATAACTCTAAAGAAGGAATTTCTATATATCCTATATATTCTTCATTATCAATTATTTTAATATCAAATCCATTATCACTCTTTTTAATATTAGTATTATTAATTAGTTCATTCATAGTTTTATTTACCATTTTAGATGAATAAATATCCTCCATGTAATAATATACATAAAGAAATAAAGAAATAGATAATAATATAATACCTATTCCTAATAAAATCTTAGATACCTTGTTCATTTTTAACCTTTAAATTATAAAAGATACCTAACATTATAAATGTAACACCAAATAACCCAATTATTAAGGCTAAATAATTATTATTACCTGTTTGCACTAACGTTTTTGTATTTGTAATAACAACTGTATTGTCTATTTTTTCATATGTTGCAGTATATCCTTTAGGAACATTTATTTCAATAATATCATAATTATCACTTTTTTCTAAATCTTCCCAAGAATAACTCCAATTATTATCTTTATTTAATTTTATTTTACTAATTAATTCATTGTCTTTATATAATCCAACTTCAATATATTGAGGTAAATTTTCTTTGTCATTTTTATTACTTAAAGAAGTATTCCATATTTTTTTAACATTAATATCTATTAATCTTAAAATATCAGTCTTTGGTTTACTACTTATTTCATAAGTAAACTTATTATCTACTACTTTTGGTATCGTAATTAAATATGAATTTATAGTAGAATAACCTTTAACCTTATTAGTTTGTTTAACTAAATATAAACCTAACTCTAAATTATCAAACAAAACTATACCATCTTTATTTGTTATTTTTTTCGTAACAATTATATCATCATTAAGACAAGAATTAATTTCATTTGTTAATGTTGATGATTCTAAATTATCAAGTGAAGCATTACATGTTATTTTATCAACATATTCATAAAATAAATGATAATCCTTTTCACTAACATTTGCTATTTTATATAAAGTTAATTCTGCTCCTTCTATTGCTTTATTTTCTTCTTTATCTGTTAACGTAATATTTAATTTACCTTTCTTATTAAAGTCTACACTATAATTATCAGCATAAACATCTATAGAAAATAACATTATTAAAATAAATAAATATTTTAAATATTTCATATTTACCTCCTTAGTAAATAATCTTTCCCATTTGGATAAAGATACTTACTATATATATCTTCGTTATTCTTTTTAACAGGTTTTATAATAATAATTAATATTAATAATATTATTATAGGTAATGTTAAAATAGGTATAACTATTAATTTGTTAAGTTTAAATCCTTCAGTTGTTATATAAACTTTGTTAATATTATTATCAACTCTTTTACCTCTCACTAATAACCTATGTGTATTAATTCCATATGGTGTACAAGTTAAAAGAGTTACATAATCATTATTTTTATCTATTTTTAATTCTTTACTATTATTTGGCTTAACTATCGATATTTTGTCAACTTCATATGTTAACACTTCATCTAAAACTGTTATTTTAAAAGTATCTCCTAATTCTAATCTATCTAAATCAGAAAATAGTTTGGCAGATGGTAAACCTCTATGTGCTGATAAAACACTATGGGTACCTTTTCCACCAATAGGAAGACTTGTTCCTTCAACATGTCCTACGAAACTATTTAATGTATCATTACTTGTACCATGATAAATAGGAATTTCTACTCTTATTTTATCGATAGATAAATATCCAATCATTCCATCTTTATTAACATTAAGAACCTTATTATAATTTTTCAAATCATCATAATCTAACAAAGGTTCCTTTAATTTAGACAATTTTTTATTATAATTTATAGCATCTTTTTTTATTTGTTTAAATTTATCTATATCATAACTATTTAATATATTTTCATAATTATAAATAGTTTTTGATCCCATCTTTTCATTATAATAATTACTTAAAGTAGGATAAAAGAGAGTTAAAAGTCCTATGAAAAACAATACAATCATTATAATAGTATTTCTTTTATTCATATTACTTCAACCTCCTCTATATACTTTTACAATTATTATTAGATATTTTTATATAATCTTAATTTTGTAACTAATACTAATCCACAAATAAGAACTAATGATAACCCACTTGTAATAAATAGTTTAGTACCAATTCCACCTGTTTCAGGTAATTCAGAACCAGTATAGTTAATAACATTAACTAGTGTTCTTTCAATAATAGTTACTTTTGTTTTTCCGTTAACGCTAAATTCAACTGGGCTTGTTAATTTATTGTATCCTTCTGGACTAACAACTTCCTTTAATTTATAGGAATCTTTATCTAATCCTTCAATAGTAGCTTTACCCACTTTAATATTGACACCTATTTCATTTCCAGTTGCAATACGATATGTTTTAGTTTCTTCATCTTTTAATATAACTTTAATCTCATTACCTAATTTATCTAATAAAATAAACTCTGCACCTGTTAATTCTACTCCTTCTTTATTTGTTTTAATTATATCAAATGCATATGTATATGTAATAGTTCTCTTTTTATCTGTTTCTATATTATTACCATATTTTAGGAATGTTTCATTTATATTTCCATCACCTTCAATAGTAGCATCTTTATTTAAAGTTGCAGTATAATATACGTCGATATTAGTATTCTTAGGTTGTTTAAGAATAAATTCATCTTTAAATTCAATTACAAATGTATAACCTGTAACATCTGTTTTAACTGTGTAATTAGTACTTTCTACAACTTCATCACCAATTTTAACTTCTACTGAATTAGCATTAAATGTTAAACCTTTATCCATTACATCATATAAAACATAATTTCCATAACCAGCACCAGTAGTAATTGTTGTTTTATACTTAATAGTACTTCCAATTATATCATCATTTTGTTTTCCATATTCTCCCGTACTATTTTCTAATACATTTTTATCAACATTAGGATTTAATGTATTTTTTTCATTAACTATAGCAGTTGGATTTGTTGTAGTTAAATGAAGTAACGCTCCTACTGATGAATCTACTAAGTAATATCCTAAATCTAAATTATCAAACACTACTGAAGTAGATGTAGCTTTTGTAGTCTTAGTTGGTGCAATATTATTATCTTTAGCATATTTATAAGCTTTTTCAGCAAATTCTTTAGCCCTAGATTTGCCTACTCCATCTTTCCAAACATAATATTTATCCCCATTTTCATTTCTTGCTTCTAAATAATCAGTTGCTCCATCTAAGAATGTTTCCCAACGTGAAGCTGCTCTATAAATGTAATGATTATTAACTTTATCATAAGTTTCTAAATCTAATACTTTATAGATATTATAACTTTCATTAACAATTGCTTTGTTAATTGTTATTGTACCCTTTTCTGCTGCACTAACATTCACAACTGAAAGTACAAGCAGGAATAAC
Organism: uncultured Mycoplasmatota bacterium; assembly: GCA_900553855.1. Taxonomy (GTDB): domain Bacteria; phylum Bacillota_I; class Bacilli_A; order RF39; family UBA660; genus CAG-533. The sequence continues at coordinate 21,626 of USFG01000002.1, forward strand.
ATACAAATTAATTTTTTAATACTTTTCATTTTCTTCTTCCTTTCCTTTCTTAGTTAATCCTTTTTTAAGATATTAACTGATATATACAAAATAGGTATTAAAAGTAATAATGTCCCTATTATTGCTAATATTAGCATTCCACTACTACCTGTTCCAGGCATTACGTAACCCGAAGAATTAATAAATTTAATTGTCATATTATTTTTATTATCTTCAAGTATATTATTTTCTAATTCTTTATCATTAAATTTCTTTATGTCCCCATCATTAACTTGATACTTAACATTAAAACCATCAATATTCAATTCTTTAATATTAAAATTTATTTTAATTGGTAAATCTTTAATTGTTATTGATTCATTATGTTTAAGTTTAAATGTAGCAATACCATCTACAAAAGTTATTTCTTCATTAGTGTCTTTTCTATTTGCATTTCTAATAACTTGATAAGTACCATTTAATTTTTCCTCTTTATACGTTGCATTTATTTCAAAATCAAATGATTCATCAGTAGTCGTATTTTTTACTTCTTTAACTATTATTAAATCTTTAGTATTAATATCATTTATAACGGTACTATTTTCGATATTATGTATTGTTTTACCATAACTAACTTTTACGTCATAAATTGTTTCATTTAAGGTATGATAATCATCTGTTTTTACTTCCTTTAATTTATATGTATGACCAGATGGAATGTTGTTAAATGTTACCTTACCATTAGAATTTGAAGTGCTAGTTAATTTAAAGTTAGCATTCATATGTTTTCTTTCATTCATACATTCACATTTGTCTGAATGTTCTAATTCAAAAGTTGTTCCTCCTAATGGTGAATTATTATAACCAGTTAATTTATTAAAAGTTAATGTTCCTAAATACCCCTTAACTTAAGGAACTTTGAATTGTAAAGTTTTAAGTTTTGGTGCTTTACCAGTTTCCTTAACAACATAAGAAAGCGTTGTTTTGCCATTCGTTTTTAAAATGGCTTCACTTTTAAAATTATTAGCTTCTGTTTTTAATCTTACTCTATATTTGATTTCATAATTATAGTAAGTTTTATTTCCACTTATTGTTTTAATATATTTTGATTCTTTTAAATTCCAATTTATTCTATCAGTAGTTTTATTATATGATGCAGTATTATTAGATGTATTATTAGAAACACTACTATTATATTTAACACTATCATAAAGATTTCCTTTATTATCATAAATTCCAACAAACTCGATTACATCTTTAATAGCAGCATTATCAGAATTCATAGGATCTTCGGCAACCCATGATGCTTCAGTTAGTTTTTTAATATTTTCAAATATGGTTGAAAAAGCTGTTTTCATTTCAGTACTATTTTTGACAACGTCAAAGTAATGTCCACTACCATATCCAGACCCAATGCCATCACCAATTACTGTAGTAGTAGTACTATCTTTTCCACCTAGCCATTGTCTAAAATTTTGTAGGTCTTCTTGTTTTCTTGCTGCTTCTGTAGAAGCAGTAGATGGCACACCAACAGCATAATCCGTCCTATTATATCTATCTATTGTTGAAAAACTTTGGCCCATTTTCTTTTCATATTCTGGAATAGTCATAAAATTGTTATCAATACCTGTACCTATTGAATAGATGATTGTTCCTTTATTTCTTAGTTCTTTGGCCTTTTCTTCTGCTTTTCTTGCACTTCTTTCACTATAATTAGTTCCATATGTCATGGTTCTGTTTAATAAATCATCATGTAAAATACCTGTATCTGTTCTTACCGTAGCATGTCCTTCATAATCACGCCAAATATATGTTGTGGGATAACCATCTGATAAAAAGATTACATATTTATTTTGAATATTTTTTATTTCATTATCATTATAAAGTAAATCATTTGCTACTTGAAGACCTGCTTGAATATTAGTAAAACGTGTTGGATCACTTGTATAAATAGGGTTTGCTTCATAGTTATTATCATTTGAATTTGAATGAGTTATCTTCTTTGCTTTAGTTGCAATTGTTGACGCAATACTGATACCATCATTAACATTTCTACAATCAGTCATATTTTGTAAGATATGTCCATTGCTATTAAATGCTACAACACCTATTTTTCTTTTGGCATTTACTCCTTCTGAATTTTTTCCAAATGTCTCTAAGAAAGTTTGACTTGCATCTAAAGCAGCTTTTAATCTTGTTTTATTTTCATTTGCAAGTTTATATTGAAGCATCGTATTAGAAATATCCATAACAATTACTACTGCAACATCTTGCTCTTTAGCAATTTCTTGAGTTTGTACCTTAAGTGTTATATCAAAATAATTTTCAAGTTCACTAGGTGCAATTGTTTTACTAATTTCAACATTATCACCCTTAGTGGTTCCACCACTACTTACAATCTGTTCACTATTACTAGCAGCCCAAACACTTAATATTGGATTAAATGCTATTATGAAAGTTAAAATCACTCCTAAAAGTTTTTTTAATATTTTTTTCATAAAACCTCCCTGATAAAATATTATATGAATTTAATATTATTAATTGGATAAATTTTCAAAATAACTTTTCCAATTATATCACTTTCTTTAACCGAACCAATCTCTTCTATTCTTGAATCAAAAATATTATCTCTTACATCACTTAGCACAAATATTGAATTAGCTGGAACTTGTAAAGGAAAACTAACATTTGAATTTCCTTTTTTTAATTCTTTAACATAATCTTCTTGTATTAAAGAACCATTAATATAAACGTTCCCACTAACATCTATGTTTACATAATCCCCACTTATTCCAATAACTCTTTTTATTAATATCTTATTACCATGATAAAACGCTACTACATCTCCTTGTTTAAATTTATTTGTTTTATAGGTTAAAACAATGTCTCCATCATTTATTAAAGGAATCATACTTGAATTAGTAACTTCAACTACAGGCATAAATAATGTTGTAATAATTGAGCCTATAGCTAATATTATAATCAATACAAATAATGTATTTATAAGTATTTTACTAAAACTATTCTTATACTTTTCTTTATTTAATTCCTTTTTTATATCATCAATAGATAAATCATTATAATTAATATCTTTTTTATTTTTCATTTTAATTTACCTTTTTTAATTGATGAATTTTTAATTGTAACCTTCACTTTTTTTCTATTATTACTCTTTGATAATTCAGTACACTTATTTTTTGTTTCCTTAATCATTTCTTCACATCTATCCTTAACATTACTAACGTAATCGTCAATAGATTTTTGGGCATCTTCAAATATATTATTCAATTTAAGTGCAGCTTCGGCAATAGATCCTGATTCTTTAATATTGATTTTTTTAGATTCCAATTCTTTATTAATTTCTATTATTTCATCTTCTAGTTCTTTAATCCTAGTTGCCTGTTTTAATAAAAGTTCTAATAAATCTTTTCTTTTAAATTTTCGCAAATCTTGTTTTTCCATAACCACAACCTCCCACCAATTTTTAGCAAACATTTCTTGTTAGTTATTTATACTAAAGAAAAATTATAAATTTGTCAATTGAATTTTCGCAAATTTTTTAATAAATTTATAATTTATAGATACTTCTTATAAATATTAGTTATTTATTAAAAAAATATGCATAAAAAAATCAATGAAGAATTCTCCACTGATTAATTATTTTTCTTTGTGTTTCTTTATAATTTCATTTAATTTTCTAAAATGATGATTTATACCTGATTTAGTTATCGATTTATCAGTTTCCAACGATACTATCTTAGCAAGTTCGTCCATAGAAGTATCAGGATATTTTAATTTATATTCTAATATTTCTTTAGTACGATCATCTAAAAGAACCATTAAATCATTTTCTTTTAAATAATTTATATTATTAACAATTATAGTACTATTTTTTAAACTTTTTTCTAAATTAGCTTGTTCACAATTATTTAATCTATTAACCATATTTTTATGATCTTTATATATTCTTATATCCTCAAAGTAAAATAAAGCATTAATAGCATTTAAATATTTAATAAAGTCACTTATTTGTTCACTCTTCTTAATGTATACCATATATTCATGTTCTCTTTTGATTATTTTACTATCAAATTTTAAATAATGAAGTAATTTGTTTATTAGTTTAGCCATAGTCTCTTCTTTAACCAAAAATTCTAAATGATAAACATTCCTTTTAGGATCATTAATACTTCCACTAGACAAAAATACACCCTTTAAAAAAGCAACTTTTTCTTCTTTACTACCATTTGTAATATTATTTATTGTATTATCAATATCATTAACAATAGTATCTATTTTATTTTTTATTTCTAATATATATATATTTCTTTTCTTAAATCTTTTAATAGTTCTTGATGTTAAATGAATATCAACATTATAAAATTGTTTTAAAAGTTTAAATATCCATCTAGCAGTTGACGCATTTTCTGTATATATAGTTACACTATTATCAGTTATTTCACTATTTAATTTTAAATAAATACATAATGAGATTAATGCATCTGGTGAAGCATAATTATCTTTTGTAATTTCATCTTTGATTTGAGTAGTAAAGGTCATTTAAATCACTTCTTTTCTATTTTTTATTTATTAATAAAGTTACTAATAACTTAGGATCATCATTATTAACAATTATTTTATATATTACATCAATTATTGGCATTTTAATTTTTTTCTTCTTAACTAATTTATAAATACTTTTTAAAGTATAATATCCCTCAACTGTATTATCAGCAAGAAATTGTTCTTTTTCTTCTTTTAAAGCACCACTTCCAACTAATTTACCAAATTTAAAGTTACGACTTTTTGTTGATGTACATGTTAAAAGCAAATCTCCCACTCCTGCAAATGATAAACAAGTTTTAGGATTTCCCCCTAATGCTTTAATAAGTTCTTTAATATCGTTTAAAGACTCGGTTATCAAAAAACTTTGAGTAGATTCTGGATAATTCATACCATCCAACATACCTGCAGCTAAAGCAATAACATTTTTAATACTTCCACATATTTGAACACCAATTAAATCTGTTGTTTCCCTTAACTTAACCGAATCACTAATTAAAGACTGTTTAATTAGTTTAATAGATTTTTTACTAAGAGAAGCAATAGATAAACCAACCGGATAACTATTTGCCATATCAACAGCAAATGATGGTCCTGAAATAATAGCAATATGTTTAGTTTTTAATTTTTCATAAGCAATATCACTTAAAAATTTACAACTTACATTTTCAATACCTTTTGATGCAATACATACTATAGTTTTTTTATTTATATAAGGATTAATTTTATCACATATTTCCCCAACATAATGTGCTGTTGTCATTATAAAAATTATATCTTTATTTAAACATACCTCTTTAATATCATTAGTTAATTTAATTTCTTTAGGTATTTCAACACCATTTATTAAACTCTTAATTCTATTATTTTCCCTATAAAATTTATATTTATCTTCATTTTCAGTCCACATTATAACATCATTATTATTTTTTAATAACATCATAGCCATAGCCTGACCATAGGCACCTGTTCCAATTAATCCAATATTCATAAATTGCCTCTTTCTAACAACAAAAAGTATATCATAATAATTTTATTTAATCTATTAAGTATATTTATTTATTAAAATTTATGATAAGATTAATTTGGTGATAAAATGGATTGTTTATTTTGTAAAATAAATAAAAATGAATGTAATTCTTTATGTATTTATGAAGATGATATTGTTAAAGTAATACTAGATGCTTATCCTGATGCTAATGGTCACACTTTAATTATACCCAAAAAACATATTACAGATATTGATGAAATGGATAATGAAACTTTAGGTCATATTAATGATGTTGCTAAAAAAATACGTAAATTATTATTTAATACTTTAACCCCCGATGGTATGGTATTCTTGGTTAACTATGGAATGACTCAAGTTATTAAACATTATCATTTACATTTAATTCCTGTTTATAAGAAGAAACAAGAAATAATTGATCGAAATGTTATTTTTGAAAAAATAATGAATGTAAATAAATAGATAGAATTCTTGAAATTTCGTTTATTATTTGCTATTGTGAATATGTAAGCAAGACTTACACAAATTAAAAAGGAACATCTAATTTTAGAGGTTAGGTGGTTACCAAAAGTTTGGTTATACCAAAACCCCATGTGTTTTGGTATTTTTTTATTAGTTAGCTACTTTGAAAAGTAACATAATTAATAAAATTATTATTATAAATAAATTAAATATTATAAAATATAACATTTTTTTACTCATAACTACCACCCACTTTCTTTTATAGAATTTGAGTGGTAACCACCAAAACAATTAGTTGTTCCTGAAATTTATTTTATCAAACAACATTTCGCTAGTTAATAAAAAAATAACGTAAATTCGTTATTTTTATTTTGCTATTAATTCCATAAATTATCAGGATATAGTCCTTGTTTAACCATTTCATTTATAGCACTAACAAGTAATTCTTTATCTTCTTTATATGTCATTCCATACCAAACTGCTGTTGTCGATAAAGCTTTAACTTTTATTTTATTATCTTTTATTCCTTTACAAACTACATCTGGTAGTAAATATTCACAAGTTTGTAAATTATCTTTGTTATCCTTAAAAAATATATCAAATTCATTTTCTAATAATTCAAATATTTTGGGAGTAAACGCAAACATATTCATTGAAACTAAACTATTATTTTCAATATAGAAACTATCTTCTCCATTTAAAGGCGTTGCTTTTATTAAATGTTGTTCCTTTTCTAAACTACTTTCAATTAAAGTATCTAAATAACCATTTGTTATTTTTAATACTCCTCTTTTTACTGCTCCAACATTTGTTAATGTATTACCAGCTATATAACTTATATTAGCAAATTCATTATTATTTTGATTATTTTTTAGAAATTCACTTGCAACTTTAAATGCATCATAACCGTAAAAATCATCTGAATTTATAACTACAAAATTATTTTTAACGATATCTTTACAGCATAAAATTGCATGAGCTGTTCCTAATGGTTTAACTCTAGTATCAGGTAGATTAACCCATTTTGGTACATTATTATTATTTTGAAAAACATAAACAGTTTCTATATTTTTTTCAATTCTCTTTCCTATTGTTTCTCTAAATAATTCATAATTTTCTTCTTTAATTATAAACACTACTCGATTAAATCCCACTTTAATAGCATCATAAATTGAATAATCTATAATAAATTCTCCATTCTTATGTACTTTTTCAATTTGTTTTAAACCACCAAATCTTGATCCCATTCCAGCTGCCATAATTACTAAATCCATACTTTTTAACTCCTATCTCTAATTAAATTATATCTTATATTTATTTTAATGTAAAAATAATTTTATTTAAAGTATTTAATTATAAATGTTGTGCCATCATCACTTGATTCAACACTTATTTTTCCATTTTGTTTTTCAATTATACTTTTAGATAAGGCAAGTCCAATACCTATACTATCATAATCAGAATCTTTACCTTTATAAAATCTTTCAAATATATGATTAATATCTTCTTTTGCTATACCGGTGCCAAAATCTTTAATTGTAATTTTAACATAAGCATTATTTTCACTACTTTCAATTAACACTTTATTATTTTCATATGAATGTTCAATTGAATTCTTTAAAATATTAGTTAATGCTTCTATTTGCCATTTATAATCACAAGTAATAAACGAATCACTTAAATTAGTTTCTATTTTTACATTTTTTAAATCACTTAATAAAGAAACATTTAAAATAGCTTCATTAATTATTTCTTTAACACTTTCTTTTTTACTTATAAATTTCACTGTGTTTGTATCTAATCTTGATAATTTTAAAATTGATTTAACTAAAAAATTAATATTCATAACTTCTCTTTTCATATTTCTTAAGAAGTCTTCTCTAGTATTTTGATCCATATCCTCATCATCTAATAAGGTATCAATCATTATTAGAATACTTGTTAATGGAGTCTTTAATTGATGTGATATATCTTCTAAGCTTTCCTCTAGTTCTTTTTTATCTTTCTTTGATATTTCACTTATTTCATTTAACATAATAGTTGTCTTATATATTTCATTTTTTAGTAACGATAAATCTTCTTCATTGATATCTTTCATTTTAAAACTATAATTTTTATTATTTATTTCTTCAATTATTTTTATAACTTCATTTATTTCTTTTTCTTTCCTTTTATCATTATTAATAATTATTGTTAGATATACTAAACAAATAATTAAATATACAAACAATAGGATAATAAAGTAACTTACAAATATAGTTTTATTTTCTTTAATTAACACTATTCCGTCTAAATCAAAACTATATCTATTAAAAGTATTTGTTTTAACATTGCTTTTTAATATATCAAATATTTCATCATCTTTTATTTCAGGATATTTTTCTTTAATAGTGCTGATAATATTCACTATTTTATTATTATAATTCTTATTTACGTGATAATATAACATGACATTAAGTAGAATAATAATTCCAAATGTTATTAAAGTAAACATTATTAATTTTGAATATTTCTTTTTATTTTTCATTGTCAATTCTATAACCTATCCCTTTTACTGTTATTATAATATCTGTATTAATTTTTTCTCTAATTCTTTTTAAGTAAACCGTAATTGTATGATCATCTACATCATTTCCAGTCCATTCCCATATTTTATCTAATAATAAATTACGAGTAACTACTTTATTGATATTATTAAATAATAAATTTAGTATTTTTAATTCTAATGAAGATAACTCTATTTTTTGATTATTCTTATAAACTTCCATTTTGTCATAATTGTAAGTTATATCTTTAATTTTAATTGTAGAATTATTGTTTTTCCTTACCATAATACGATTTATTCTAGTAAGTAATTCTTTCATACTAAATGGTTTAGTAATATATTCATTAACACCTAACTCTAATCCTTTAACAACATTATCTTCATCATCAACGGCTGTTAAAATAATTGTTGGTATATTTAAATCTTTAATATTATTTTCATATAAATTAAAACCATTTCCATCTGGTAAAGTTACATCTAAAATTATTAAATCAATCTTATTATTACTATTTAAATAATTAATGGAGTCACTTATATTTGTTTTTGCAACAACTTGATAATTATTTTGTTCTAAATTATATTTTATCCCTTTAATTATACTAAGATTATCTTCAATTAATAAAATATTCATAATTATTTTCCTTTCTTTTTAATTAATATTTAATGTATTTATAATTTGTTCTAAATAATTTATATCATTAAATTCACTAATTGCAAAACATTTTTTACCTAAATCTTTAAAACTTGCTCCACATGTGTATAATTTGCTTCTATCTAGTATTATAAAACGATCATGAAATGAATTATTATCTATAAACTCAACATTTTTATATTGCTTTGTATATTTTTCTTTAAGAACGCTATCAATATTTTTAGAAACTATAATAATTTTTAAATTTATATCTTTAAGAATATCTAATAATTCTTTGCTAGCATAATTATCAATAATTATTATTTCATTTTTTGCTTTATTTAAGATATCTATAAGAATTGAATAAGCATCATATATTTGACCTTCAAAAAATATTTTCTTTATTCTTTGTTCTTTAAATGAATCTAAGGTATTTTCAAGTAATTGAATTCTATTTTCGTGATTTAACAATAATTCATTAGTGTTAAAATTATTAGCAAAATATCTTCTCATTTTAACAAAAGCATCAATGATTTGGATATTTACTTTAACAGCTATATCACTTTTAAGTAAACCTGATAACATCATAATTCCTTGTTCAGTTAGAACATATGGAAGATATTTGATATTATATCCTCTTAAATTATTGCTTTTGTTTAAGGTTGCAAATTGTGACCTTAAAGATAATCTATCTATTTCCTCATCAGTTAGTTGAAAACAAAATGTACTTGGAAATCTATCCATATTTCTTTTAATTACTTCATTTAATCGCTTAGTTTCAATTTGATATAATGTAGCAACATCCGAAGATAACATTACTTGCACTCCTCTTACTTCAAAAATCATATTTTCTATTTTTTTATCTTTTATTATAATTTCATTCATTAAATCCTCATTTTCTATTACAAATCGTGTTAAAGATCACATTTTGCGACCTTGAAGAATATTTTTTAAGTATTTACACTTGAGGTCGCAAATTGCGACCTCAAATTTAGAATCGCATTCTTTTCTTGTTCAAGGTCGCAAATTGCGACCTTGAAGATTAATTACACTATTATATTAAGCTTTTGGTATAACTTTTTCATCTTGAGGTCACAAATTGTGACCTCAAGTTTGTACAATAAATATTAATTTTAGCTTGTTTCATTTCTTTAAGATCACAATTTGTGACCTTAAACATATTTATCGTTATCATTATCTATTTTTTCTATTTTTAAAGTATATCCTAGAGGTCCTAAAATTCTTAACACACTTTTAATATTTGGTGGATATATTCCTCTTTCAATTTTAGCAATTTTATCTCTTAAAACATGAGATTTATCAGCCATTTCTTGTTGAGTTAATCCTAACTCATGTCTTAAACAGACAAAATCAAAGTTAAAATCTTGATATAATATTTCTTCTAATTCAGATTCATAATTACTTTTCATATAATCACCATTTTAAGAATATCACCATTGTTCTATATATGCAACATATAATTATAGTAACTTTAGAAAAAACTCTCCCTAAGGAAAGTTTTATATATTTTCATTTCTAATAGTTTCAATCATGTTTTGTTTATTTATTTTACTAATAGAATACTTCATTAATAAACTTATTAATAATAATACAAATATACTAGAAATTATAATTCCATTAAATGGTATTTCAAATTTTAAGTCTTCATTTTGACTTAATAATAAATATATAACATAAGATATTGCTAAACCAATAGGAATACCAAAGATAAGTGATTTAATACAAACAAAGATACTTTCTAATCTTATCATTCTATTAAATTCTTTAGTTGTCATACCAACAGATTTTAACATAGCAAACTCTGGTTTTCTTAATTCCATACTAGTTGTTATAGTATTAAATATATTAGTAACACTTATTAAAGTAATAACTGTAATAAAACCATATAAGAATATACCAATTAATAAAATTAAATTTCGCATTATTCTAACATATTCTTCTTTATTATCAATATGATATCTCTCATCTTTTAAAATCTTATCAATATCATCTTGTAGCTTACTAGCATTTGTACTATCGAAATAAACATTGTAATATTGACTTCCACCGTTAATTTTATCGTAATATTCATCGCTTACTACAATGTAAACATCTGCATCATTTCTTTGAAGTCCAAATGGACGAACATCAGATATTGCACCAACAGATAAGTTAATATTTGTTTCATTTGATTCGATGTATAAGTTCATGCTTACAATATCACCTTTATTATATTTATATAATCTATCTTGTTTATTAACTATCTTATCACCTTTATTAACAGAATATTTAATTTCATCTACTAAAATGCCTTTATCTTTAACATCATCATAATTTAAATTTAAAGATTTAAGATATTTTTTATATGCTTCCTCTCCAATTGATACAATATAAATATTGTCATTAATATTTTCATGTTCAATATTATATTTAGGATTATTAAACGTTCCATTTGTTGTTCTAATAATACTATAATTTTTAATATTATCTAATTTAACTGTTTGATTTATTTTATTAATAATATTTTTATCTTCTTTACTAGTAATATTATAATCAATGTTATATTCAGAAGCACTAACTTCTTTTTTTATTTCATTCATAAAAGTATTCATAAAGTAAGTTAAGGAAATAAATACCAAAACTGAAATAGTTAAAGATACAATAGTTGTACGATAACTCTTTTTATTTCTTTTAATATTTTTATAAGATATTTCTCCACCTACTCCAAATATTTTATTAATTAATTTAGGTACTTTTAACTTTTTACTATTTAATTTTATATTAGCGCTATTTCTAATTGAATCAATGGGACTTATTTTAGATGCTTTCCTTGCACTTTTAAGAGCAGATAAATAAATTGTTATAATACCTAATAGAATTGCAACTATATATGATATTACAGAATATGATAGAACCATATTAAGTCCACCAGTTAATGAATCTTTAAGTAAAATATTACAAATAATTATTAAAATATATGATGCAATAAATCCAAGTAATAAACCTAAAGGAATACCAATTAATCCCAAGATAGTTGCTTCATAAAAGACATTATTTTTAATTTGTTTTTTAGTTGCTCCAATACTTCTAAGCATCCCATACTGTTTAATTTTTTCAGTTATTGAAATATCAAAACTATTTTTAATACAAAATACAGAAGTAAACACTATAATAATGCAAACAACTATTACAACATAACCTAAATTACCAATTCCACTATTATTAATTGGATCAGTTTCCAAAGCAATCAAATAGCCATTAAAATCGGTTCCATACCTTGCTTTATCTAGTTCTTCATGAACATTAATTAACTCTTCTTCATTATCAAAACTACCATAATAATATTTGTTAAGAACATCTGCATTAACTCCAATAATATCAGCAGTAACTTTTATATGATTTTTACTGCCAACTTTATTATATTTAGCATAAACATTCACATTTCCAGTAAAATTATTATCATCAATATAGCTTATAAATGTATAACCAGGTGCAATGTATGGTTCAATATTAGTTGCTGATCTTTCATAAACTCCAACTATTTTATATGTCTTTTGCTTAGTATTAATAATCTTTTCATTATCAGCATCATAACCAACATATTGATTTAATTTATAAGTACCAGATACCCTCTCACCAACTTCTAGAGTAATTTCTTTGTTATTTTCAATGTCCATTCTTCCATTTGTTTTTAAATGAGTAGGTATTATAATTTCATCTTCGTTTTGTGGTAAACGTCCACTTGTTAATCTAATTGATAGATTTTCTAAAGCACCTTTATCAAAGCCCATTACATAGGCATATGGTTTACCACTGTTTTTAGAATCCTTTAAAGGAGCATAACCTATCTCTTGTGTTAAATAGACATTTTCAACACCATTATTATTCTTTATGTTTTTAACATCATCACTTGGAACATCCATAAATTCAACATGGAAATCACCTTTAACATATTTTTCATAAACTATTAAAGATTTTAATCCACTAGCATACATAGTTGCAACTGCAGTTACTAACGCAACTGATAACATAATTCCAATAATGGTTACGATAGTTCTTTTTTTATTTAATTTTAAATTTTTAATAGTTAATTTTTTTAGTAAGTTCATAGTTATTCACCTACTATTTTTCCATCTTCAATTTTAATAATTCGATCAGCACATGCAGCGATTTCCATATTATGAGTAATCATTATAATTGTTTGTTTTAATTCTTTATTTGTTTTTTTAAGAAGTGCTACTATTTCATCACTTGATTTTGAATCTAAATTTCCGGTTGGCTCATCTGCAAGTATTATACTTGGATTTGTAATTAATGCCCTACCTATACTTGTTCTTTGTTGTTGTCCACCTGATAACTCATTTGGCAAATGATTTTTTCTAGCTTCTAAACCTAATAGTTTAATCATATCATTTAATTTAGTTTTATCAGGAGTTCTTCCATCTAACGCTAGAGGTAAAGTAATATTTTCTTCGACATTAAGAATTGGAATTAAGTTATAAAACTGATATATTAATCCAACTTGTCTTCTTCTAAATATAGCAAGTTTATCATCATCAAATTTATAAATATCTTGTCCATTAACATAAACTTTACCACTTGTTGGTCTATCTACTCCGCCAATTAAATGTAGTAATGTTGACTTACCACTACCTGATGCTCCTACAATCGCAACAAATTCACCTTTTTCTACACTAAAAGATACATGATCAAGTGCAACAACTTTAGTGCTATCTTTACCATATACTTTAGTTAAATTTTCAACTTTTAATATTTCCATATAATCTTCCTTTCAACAATTAAGTTATATCACACTAAAAGTTACAATTAAGTTACATTTTGTTATTTTGATATTGTTTTAATTGTTGCTTTAATTGTTGCTTTAATTGTTGCTTTAATTGTTGCTTTAATTCATACCATGTAAATAAATTTAAATTTACTATAATTCTATTTTAAATAACAAATATAATGAGATTTATAAATCAAATTCTACACTAAAATATTTATATTCTCCATCATATATTTTCTTAACAATTCGATATTTTCCACTTGTTAAATTACCATATGTTTTAGACCAGTCAATATCCATTTCAAGTTCATTATTATCATCTACTAAATATCCCATTTCATTAAAGACAGTATCACCCCTTGGTTTTAATTCATACCAAATATGATCAATTCTTTTTTCTAATTTATAATATTCTTCATACGTATACTTAATTTCATTATCATCAGTAATAATAATTGTTGCACCACTTTTAGTTAAAGTATTATCTTTTAATTTCATAGAAACACCTTCAAGTGTATATTCTTCATTATCTTTAGTTAAAGTAACACTAGCATTATTTAATGAATTTAAATAATAGATTAATCCTCCAAATATAATCACTACCAACAACACTTTTATAATTAATATTTTATTTTTCATATATTTTTCTCCCTTTAATTTACACAAAAAGAAGTATTATACTTCTTTTGAAACAACGCAAGAAAACTTGCTATTTTTAGGTTGTATTTGTAATACAGAATATTCCATACAATCATATGAATCATAAAATATTCCATAATATACATTATCTTTCTTTATAGCAATAATTGGTCTGTTAATTGTAAAAATACAAGTTAAATCTACAACAACTAGTAAGAAAATAGAAATTATAACAATTAAAAATATTTTTAAATATTTATCCATAATTTCTCCTTAATCTTTTTTATTTTCTTCTCTTTCCTCTAATAATTTTAATATTTTATTTTGATTAGTAGTTAATCTACTTATTTCTCTATGTAATTCTTCTAAAATAAGTTCACTTTTTAAATCTGTTTTATAATCGTTAGAACTTCTTAATCGATCCTTTTTAGCCTCCCTATTTTGACTCATCATAATTATTGGAGCTTGTAACGCGGCAATACATGATAATAATAAATTAAGTAATATGAATGGATATGGATCAGCATTTTCTAATACATAAATATTTAAAAGGATCCATAATAATAAGAAAATAATCATTCCAATTATAAAGTTCCAACTGCCAGCAACTTCAGTTATTTTATCTGCAACCTTATCACCAAATGAACGATTTATATCACTTTGTTTATCAGTATCTACAGCAATTGGTTCATCAATTAACATATTAATTAATTCTTCTTCATCATTGCTTTCAAGATTTTTTTTTAATAACATTTCTACTATTTCTTTTTTAGTTTTACTTCTTTCAGCCATTTTCTATCACCTATTAAAATAATATCATTTATAAAACATAATGTAAATTTATTCATTTACTTTTTTGATTAATTTTTTTATTGTATTTCCTGTTCTTATAGTAATTTTATTAGTTATACTTGTACTTGCTGTTTTAATCCACCAGTTTGATTTACTATAATTTTTTAAATCAAAAGACCAAAATATAACATTTTTATAAACTTTAATTCTATCAATATTTTCACTTGGTTCTCCAACTACATCTATCACTTCTTCTACCTTTGTAGGTGACATTATAAATATTATATTATCATAAATATCTTTATTATTTATTCCCCACCAACTTGGATTATTATTTAAAACATCAATTAATTCCTCTAATTTAATAACATAAACAGGTATATCAATATTAAACTTATTCATAATTATTTTATTAACATCATCTGATATATCTTTTTCACTTTTATTACTTTTCAAAATAATATTACCGCTATTTAAATATGTTAAAACATCTGTATAATTATTTTTAAGTAATTCTTCTTTCAATTCATTCATTGATATTTTATTTTTACCACTAATATTTATTCCTCTTAATAAAACTATATATTTCATATTAAAATCTCCCATTTTTTTTAATTATATTATATAGATAAATATTCAGCAATTATTTAAAAAAAAGACCATTTAGGTCTTTAATTTAAAGTTATTTTTTTCTAAATACTAAATATGCAGATTCAGTTAATAACCCAACAAATAAGATTACTGAAAGAACTATCCATTTAGTACAATTTGCATTAGAACATGTTCCTTGATTTGGTTCTGATGAAGAACATTTTTCTAAAGCTGCTTTATTAACTTCAATATTGAATTTAACTTTATCTAATCTTTCAACTAAAGCTTTTTTAGCATCTGAATCAACTAAACTATTTACAGCTTTAACTGCTGTTTCATAGTCATCATTATTTAATGATTTTTCTGCTGATTCTACTAATTTTGTTGCTTCTTCTAAAGCTTTTTTATTTGCTTCTTCTTGGGCTTTTCTTTCTTCTTCTTTCTTTTTAGCTGCTTCTTCTTCAGCTTTAATTTCTGCAGCTGTTTTAGCAGGTTTTACATTAATATTGTAAGATTTAGATCCACCATTAACTGTTCCACCACTTACTGTTGCTTCCATTTTAGAAACTGTAATAGTTCCTGTACCTTCTTTAGTACCTTTAACTGTAAGTGTTAATATAGTTGATCCACTTTTAATTGGTGATGGTGCATATAAAATATATCTATTTCCATTTTTTCCCATTTGTGTCAAACCACTATTAATAGTAGCATTTGTTACAGTGATATTTCCTGATGCAGCATAAGTTACATCTACACCTTCAATAAGATCACTTGCGTTTAATTTAATATATATTTTTGTTGTATTTCCAACTTTAACTGTATTAGTTCCTGAAATACTTGTTGTTGCTGATGCAGCATATACGTTTCCTGCAAATAGGATAGCAAGTACAAGTATTAGTAAATTTTTTATCTTTCTCATATAATCCTCCTAATTAAATATCTTATTACATAGATATACTATGTCAGTAATATCAATTTTATTATCATCATTCATGTCAGCTGCTATAGTTTCATATTCATTTAAACTAACTTTGTCAAACATTCTATTAGCCATTCTAACTACATCTGAAATATCTAATCTTCCTGATGGGTTAACATCACCTTTAACTATAAATAAGAAATCTTTAACAACTAAATCATTATTAATAATTTGTACTCTACTACCTGTACCAAAATTTTTTCCAAATAAATTTGTAGCTCTTAGAGATCCATAATTACTTACTAATTTTTCAACTATTGATACATCTAAGCTTATACCATTATAAACAATCATTTCTCTAGACATATTTATTTGAAAAACTTTTCTATCAGAATCATTTTTAACATCTAATTTAAGATTATCAATAATATATTTTCTTACATAATTACTTGCTTCTTCAAATCTATTTAATGCTTCAGTTTGATATTCTTTAGTATATTTTTTAATACTTGCTATTTTAATTTTAGAATCAATATTATTAAATCTAGTATTTAACTTATTCCATGTTAAATCTATTTCATCTATTAATTCATATAATTTATTATTTCTATTTGTAATACTTGCATCACTTGTTAAATCTGTATTGTCAACTATTTCTTTAACTTTCTTTTCTAGAATAGCTTGATATTTGCTTTCTAATTTATCATATAATTTATAATAATCTTTCTTTAAAGTACGATAATAATTTCCAAAGTAATCTTTAAATAAATCATCATAATCTTCTAAATGATAATCATTATAAATTGTCATAAATTCATCAGATTTATTAAATAATTTATTAACAATATCTAATTCATATACATAGTCAAACTTATCAACTACTTCATCAATAGTATATTTATCAATATTATCATATACATAGTTAAATCCATCACTATGATAGATTTTTCCTAATGTAGTTATACTTGATTTATTGTATTTAGCTAATTCTCTAATTGCAATAAATACATCTAAATTACCATTAACTCCATAATCTTTTCTTTCTTCTAAATAAGTTTTAGTTATTTTAAATGTTTCTTTATAACTATTATAATTATTTAAAAGTTTTTCCTTTAATGCTTCTAAATCATCAGCAGCCTTAGTTTCTCCACTACTTCTTAATTTACTTATTGTCTTATTTAAGTTAGTTTCAAAATCTAAAGAATTAATACTTTTAACAAAGTCTCTGTTAACTAATTTTTTAGTTGCATTTTTATTTGTATCAGACCAATTTATTAAATCCCCCAGTAACTCATTTACACTTACTTTAGATGAATTAATTCTATTTACTACTTCTTCTTCAGTATATGTAAGAGCACTTACATTAATAAATAAACATGCTATAATGCTAAATATTAATATCTTTACTTTTCTCATACCTATCACATCCTTACATTTAAAGTATATAATAAAATTAACGAGAAAACAATAACAAAACATAAAAAAAATAACAAGTTAATTATTCTTGTTATTAATTAATTTCACCTAACGTATAAATATCACCATTAATCTTACTACGTCTATCTAATTCTTTATTAATAAAATCTTCAATTAATTTAATATAAGTATTATTTTCATCATATTTAGTTAAATCAGTTACTATTTTTTGGTATTTTTTAGGAATCATATTATCTTGAGATAAAAATAAAACTTTTTTATCTTTAATTTTAGATAACCATCTAAGTTCTAAAGATAGTCCAAAAGATGGTTTATATAAATCAACTATTACTAAATCAGCACTTTTAATCAAATCTTTAGCATATTTAGTTTTATTATTATCACTATAAGGCAATATAACATTTTGCATTAAACATACACTACTACTTAATACTTTTTTATATATTAAATTTTCATAATCAAATTTATTTGAATGCATAAAATAAATATTTAGTCTTTCCATATTAATCACTATAAAAATATTATCATAAATTTAGAATATTTGCTATAATATTTTCGAGTTTGAAAGAGGTGCTTATGGAAACTATTGGAATTATTTGTGAATATAATCCATTTCATAATGGTCATGTTTATCATATTAATAAAATTAAAGAAATGTATCCAGATTCTATAATTATTTTGTGTGTTAATGGATATTTTGGAGAAAGAGGCGATATTAGTATTCTTTCTAAAGAGGATAAAACTAGATTAGCACTTAATAATGGCGTTAATATAGTCGTTGAACTTCCTTTCGTGTTTGCATCTAATTCAGCTGATACCTTTGCTGATGCAAGTGTCAAAATATTAAATTATATGAAAGTAGATAAAATAATTTTTGGTAGTGAATCTAATGAGTTAGATAAACTTACATTAATAGCAAAAAAACAATTAGAAGATGATTTTTCTTTAAAAGTTAAAGAAGAAATTAAAAAAGGAATTAATTACCCTACTGCTTTAAATAAAGGAATTGGTATTAATTTAAACAGTCCCAATGATTTATTAGGAGTTAGTTACATTAAAGCTATTATTAAAAATAATTATAATATCGAACCTATTACTATTAAAAGAACAAGTGATTATTTAGATACTATAAGCGAAGATAATATAGTAAGTGCAAGTAACATAAGAGAAAAAATTAAAAATAATATTGATGTAAAAAAATATATTAATTATGTTCCTAATTTTAATAAGATTAATGAAGAGTTATTATTTAAGTTAATTAAATATAAAATTATTACTGATAAGGATTTAAGTAGATATTTAACTGTTGATGAAGGTATTGAATATAAACTAATTAAAGAAATAAATAATTGTAAAACTTTGGATGAATTAATAAGTAAGGTTAAATCAAAAAGATATACTTATAATCGAATTAGAAGAATGCTTATTCATATTTTAATTGGACTAACTAAAGAAGATAGAAAAAAATATGATATTGAATACGTTAAAGTACTTGGTTTTGACAATATAGGACAACATTATTTAAAAAAAATTAAATGTGATATATTAATTAGTTCTAAAATACCTGATACTTTTTTAACAAGAAAATATGAACTTGTTTCTTCAAAAATATATGATATAATATGCAACACAGATTCATATAAATTTGAATTGTCGAATAGACCGATAAGAATGGAAAAATAAAATTAATGAATAAAAATATGAATAAAGATATTTTAGATTATAAAATTAATGAAATTAAAACAAATCTTGATATTGCATTTGATACAAATCAATATTACATTGATCACAATACGATTGAAATAAAAAAAGTAAACACAGTTAAACTTGCAAATTTATTTGATGTAGAAATTGAAGAAAGTGATATTCTTCCCGATTTTAATGATGGTATTTTATATGTTGATAATGAATATAAAAAAAATAATTTAAATAAAAAATTCCGGTGGGTTTTGATTTCCCTGCCGGTAATTAAATTATTTTCTTTTAATTTTACTTTCTTCTTGTAGTGATATCCACTCATCTAATTTAGTAAGTAATTCACTTCTTGATTTGCAAAGATGAGAATGGTTCATAAAATCTCCGACTGTCTCATTTAACGAAACATTAGTATCATTTGCATGTTTATTAATTCTACTAAGAATATTTAATAAAGATATTTGCAATTTCAATTGTTCTAATTTTTCTTTTTCGTTTTCATAATTTTTATTTAAAAATTTTTTATATTTATTTTTTTTACTACAAATATAATAAGATTCTTTAATATATTTCCCTTCATTATCAAAATAATAAACATTAAATGATACAATTGATGCTAAATTTCTTTGTAATATTCTTTTTGCTGGAATATATGCAAACTCTACAGTTGGACTAACTATAAATGGTTCTTCTTTATAATGTCTATATACCTCAGTATGTATATTGTTATCCATTCCAACATAATCAAATGCTATAATCATATTTTCCATTTTAATTTTCCCCCTTAAATATGTCTATATTATAGCATATATATATTAAAAAAGCAAACATTATGTTCGCTATTCATTATTTTTAGGCATTATCTTGCATATTGTATAATCATAATTATTTAATTTAGTTAATATTTTTTTACATGTATCGATATTTAAATTACGCATTATATTCATAAATCCAGTATTTACTTCATTGTTATCCATTACTTCATCCATAATATAGTTATTAACAGCAACTACTGAATCAAATAATAAAATATAATTACTAATATTAACTTTAGCTACTCTTTTTAAATCAGAATCTTCTATATTTAAAGAATTAAACTTTTCAATTATTTTATCTTTAAAATATTCCGGATAATAAGTAGATGATAAAATAAGAACTATAAAATAATCATTAGATTCTATTACTGTATAATCTAAATCATCAACAATACTTCCCTTTTGTAATTCTTCTAATAATAAAGATGTATTTCCAAAATTAATATCTAAAATACTTGAAATATAAATTTTAAGTAAATAATTATCTAATTTTAAATTTTTAAAATTATTTTTAGGTATTTTAATTCCAATTGATACTTTAGGTTTATCAACATTCATTTTAATTATTTCTTCTTTTTTATTTACTTTTTCTGGTTCTCTTGGATAAATATCTTTAACATTAAAATCATTATTAATATTTAATTTATTCATTTGTTCAGAAGTAATTGCTAATGCTTCATTAGGATTAAAATTACCTGTTATTATTAAAAACATATTTTTAGGATTATAATATGCATTATAACAAGTTATTACATCTTCTAATTTTATACTTTTAACATCTTTAACAGTACCTCCAACTAGGTATTTTCTTTCATCATTAACAAATACGTTATTAAGAGTACCATTAACAATAGTCATCCCTGGATCATCTTTATACATTTTAACTTCTTCTTCAATGACACCTTTTTCACTTTGGAATAGTTCCTTAGTAAAATAAGGAGTATAAACATATTCAAGAAGATATTCTAAATTTTCTTTAAACCTATTATTACTAGTAACATTATAACTTGTTATATCATAAGTAGTAAAAGCATTAATTGATGACCCAATTTTACTATAATGATTAAAAACTGAGCCATTTTCCATATTAAAAGACAGATGTTCTAAGTAATGAGCAATACCTTTAGGCATATCATATTCTTTATTATCATATTTAAATTTAGTATTTATTGAGCCAAATCTAGTATTAAGAGTTAAATAAAATTTATTAACATTATTATTTGGCAGCATATATATTTCTAAGCCATTATCTAATTTATCATAATATAAAACTTCATTTGTGTTTTCTAATTTAATTTTCTTCATTTAAATTACCTCTTAAAGAATAAATAGTACATATATTAATTTTGTTTGCTAAATTATATATATCTTCTTTTGTTATTTCTTTAAAATTATTTATTCTATTTTCTAATTTATCAATAAGACCTAAATTAATATAGAATTCATTATCAATAATTCTTCCGGGAGAATCTTCTAACATATTTAGACTGGATAAAATTAGTTCTTTAGATTCATTTAATTCGTCATCAGTTATATTATTTTTCATTTCATTAATAGCTTCTTTAATTAATTTAATAGCTTTTTCTTCTCCATTAATATCAATTCCGGTAGATATCATAATTAAGTTATCATACTTTAAATAAGAAGATTGAACATTATAACATAGTGAGTTATCAATTCTTAATTTTTTAGATAACTTAGTTTGAAGTGATCCTCCACCTAAAATAATATTATAAATATTAGCAACATAATTCTTTTCATGTTCAGTTAAATTATTTAGATTAAGTAAGAAAACTAAATTAGTTTGGAAATAATTAGTATCTTTATGTTCTTTAATTAACTTTCTTTTTTCTTCTTTAGTATATACTGTAATATCGTGATTTTTTATAACTTCAAATTTTTGATATTTTTTAATTATTTTACTTACTTTTTCCATATCTAAATTACCAATAACATAAATATCAATGTAGTCATTTTGAATAGTTTTTTCATAATAATCATATAAATTACAGTTGTTAATTTTATTTAAATCATTTAAATTACCACTTGCTTCATAACTAGTTGGAGTATCACCTAATGTTTTTAAAGCGTTTATTATTGCTGTCTTTCGAGGATTTTCAATAATAGATTTTATTTCTGATTCTAACTTAGTTTTAACATAATCAACAGTGGATTTATCAAATTCATTATTTGATGTTAAAGGATTAAATATTAAATCGAATAATAATTTAAAAGATTCTTCTACTATTTTTTCTTCACTATATTTAGGAGTTAAAAAGTCGATACAAAAATTAGTTAATAACATATTACCTACTTTATTGGTAATTGTATAAATAGATGCGTTATATAATTCTTCTAGTTTAATATTTAATAATCTATTAGTTTGATAATTTTTATTTGATTCTAATAAAGTATCAAATAGTACGTTTCTAATTGTTAATTCTTCTGGCACTACATTATTTCTAAAAATTATTTCAACATGACATGTTTTAAATCGATCAGTTTTAATTGTATATAAATTGTAACTTCCATAGTTTTCTTTATTTAATAGCATAAGAATAAAACCTCCAATATTATTATAACTAAATATTAATAATTTATAAATGTTTTTATTTAAACTGTAAGTTTATTTCTTAAATTATAATTATCATGATATAATAAGTTAGAAAGTAGGTTGATAAAAGTGAATCCAATACATATTGTAACAGATAAGAAAAATATAGCTTCTAGAGTATTACTTCCAGGTGATCCTCTAAGGGCTAAATATATTGCAGAAAATTATTTAGAAAATGCGGAATTAATTAATACAGTTAGAAATATGCTTGGTTATACTGGTTACTATAAAGGTAAAAAAGTTACAGTTATAGGATCAGGAATGGGATGTGCAAGTGTATGTATTTATGCATATGAATTGTATCAAATTTATAATGTTAAAAAGATAATTAGAATAGGATCAGCTGGTGCTTTTAATCCCAATATATCAGTTGGAGATATTGTTTTAGGAAGTTATTCATTTTCTTTTTCTAATATAAGATACGCTATGTGTAAAAGTAACGCTAAGAAAGTTTCATCTTCTAATAATTTAAATCAAACAATTGAAACTAGAGCAAAAAATCTTGGTATGGAATTAAAAAAAGGTGGATTATATACTTCTGAAATATTTGAACCATATATTCCTACTCCCCATTTAAATAAACAGATACCTAAAAATATTAAATTACTTGC
Source organism: uncultured Mycoplasmatota bacterium (assembly GCA_900553855.1). Classification (GTDB taxonomy): domain Bacteria; phylum Bacillota_I; class Bacilli_A; order RF39; family UBA660; genus CAG-533. The sequence continues at coordinate 45,717 of USFG01000002.1, forward strand.
TAGTGAAATGGAATCGTTTGGACTTTACAGTATTGCTGATTATTTAGATAAAGAAGCTACTTGTTTAGTTACCATAACTGATAGTCCTTTTGAAAAAGGTAATGATTACACTCCAGAAGAAAGACAACTTAATTTAAATAAAATGATTTATCTTGCATTAGAATCTATTATAAAATAAAGATAAGAATTTGTTTTCTTATCTTTATTTTTTAAGTAAAATCCAATTAATATTTCTAATAATTCTACAACAATTTTTTAATATTAATTATCATTTACGACAGTACACTTTCCACCATGATCCTTAAAATAATCTTCTATATGAGCAACTATCTTATTAACATCTTCATAACTTTCAATATCAGTATGATTCATTATATAAGCATCTCCTCCACTATTTATTACCTGATAATTTTTATTGTATTCTGCTTCATATTCATATTTCTCATTATCTAAGTTGCAACTAATTTTAGTCCTGCCTACTATATCATAATCATTTCTAGGCATATCAACCATAAAAATTATAACAAATAAGAATATCAAAGTAATAAAAACAATAAGCATTATACCAAATACCTTTAATATTTTGATAGTAATTCCTGCTAACTTTTCCGTATTACTAACCTTTTCAACTATAACATTATTAATATCGTTATCTACTAGTTCATCAATACTTATATTAAATATTTTAGATATAATCTTTACTTGATTAATATCAGGAGTAGTATCACCAATTTCCCATTTAGAAATCGTTTGTCTAGCAACACCTACTTTTTCTGCTAATTCTTCTTGTGATAAATTATTCTTTTTTCTTAATTCAGCTATTTTTTTACCTAAATTCTTTTTTATCTTCTCCTTTTCTTAAATCAAAGATAACATTTTACTTGGAAAAACACTACCAATTATAAATGGAAATTACGCACTAATTATTAACATTTAAGATGATTTAGAAATAATAACATTTTTTCTTTATTACTCTCTATTATATAATTCCATTACTTATCATATTTAATCCGTTTAATTCTCATCTTCTAGATAATTATTTACTACATATTCTAATAAGTAATCATAATCATCATTAGAATATACTATATCCTTAATATTTTCTTTATTTAAATTAATTCTAACATCCAATTTTAAAGTAGCATCTCTATTATAATCAGGATCAATAAAAATATTATCATTTTCATCTAATGCTTTATAAGTAGGATACACTATTGAAGATTTACCGCCACTTAACAATATTAATCCACCTATACTTTGTGAAGAATTATTTGAATTAGTAAAACCAATAACTATTGTATTCTCATTCTTTTTTAATAAATAAGTTAAAATATCACCAGAACTAATCGTATTTGAATTAACTAATACAACTAGTTTTAAATTACTATATTTACCATTTCCCTTTAAGTAAGATTTGTTAAACAAATTACTATTATATTTAGCTTCTTTAAGAACAAAATAGCTATCTTTCGTAAACATTGATGCTATTGCCTCTGCCTCAACTAAATATCCGCCATTATTGTTTCTTAAATCTAAAATTAATGTTGATATACCTTGCTTAACTAAGTTACCTATTTTTTTATCTAAAAGTTCATTCATATAATAAGAAGCATCATCAATTCCGTAACCAATTAATCCCTTAAATATATCAGTATTTTCGTGATTAATAACAATATAACCAATATTTTTATTTATAACCTTAGTATCAAAATTATTTAGTTTTTCATCATAATACATAATTTTATTCCATAATTTTTCCGGTTTATTATTTTCATCGCTAATAGAACTTACTTCAATATTCTTTTCCTTACCATCTTTATTAATAAAAGTTACATTAACTTTCTCATTACCAGTAGCAAATAAATAAAAAGATTTAAATAGTAATTCATCTTCTAAGACTGGATAATTCTTTTGAGGAATAACCATATCTCTCATAACCTCTTCAACATTTAAATTATTTTTTTTAGTAACAATCATTCCATCTCTTAAACCCTTTTTATATGCTTCACTATCTTTATCAACTAAAATAGCAGAAACTTTTCCATTACTTAATAAAATAGTTCCAAATCCATAATCTTTATTATAATATTGTTTATAAAAATTATTTTTTATTTGTTCATCAAATATATTAAAAATAAAATGACCATCTTTAAAATTAGAAGAAAATTCATACATTGTTTTCATATACAACTTTTCATCATTATTTTCTTCAGCCTGTTTAATCAAACTGTAATATTTATCATACAAATAATTATAATCTATCTTTTTTTGTTCATTTAATACGTATTCTTTCTTTAATATTTCTATAGTCTTATTAAAACTATTCGTATATTTATATCTTGTTAATACATGTAAATTATCCATTTGTAAAGTAACATAATAAGTTAAAATATAACCAAACATTCCAAAAAACATTAATATATAAAATAAAACTTTAAATACCTTTTTGAATCTTTTAAACAACTGCCATAGAATAATTAATATTGGATAAATATAAACTATCAAAAAAATATTAAACTGAAAATCACTAGGAACATAATAATAAATATAATGAACAATTGCCATAAATAATGGACATAATAAAATTATTCTGCTAACCTTATTATTAATTTTATTTTTAAAAATATATAAAATTATAACGATAATTAAATAGACAAAGAGTAATACTAAATTAATATTAAACAAATGATTTATTAACCTATACATATTTTCCTCACTTTCAATATATTTATAGAAAAAAAGAACTTACAAAGTTCAAAATATTAAAATAATGGTGCTCTAAGGGAAGAAGTAGAACAACTTCTAAGACAAAAGATATAGTTAGTAATATCTATTAACTAATATAAGTATATCATTTATATAAAATAAAAGCAAGTTAGACGCATCCAACTTGCTCAGGTGTAGTCCGAAGACATTCACCGCCATTCACATTTATAATATACCATAATTAGTAAAATTATGCAATATATATGCTATTTTTTTATATAATTTCGTAAAGCATTTAATTTTAACTTATTATCTGTGTAAATAACTTGATTATAAATATTAATAGAAATCTTATTTCTAAATTCTTCTGCTATTTTTTCGAAATCATTTATAAATCTATTAATTTCAGTTTTTGGAAGTCCATAGCTTTTTAATAAAAATGAAATAAGAATAATATAATCTGTAATAGTATTAAAATCTACATTTTGACAATTGATTTCATTTTCTAAAAATTTACATAATGAACTTACTACTTTGGTATCTTTAAATCTAACATCAAATACTACATCATTGTGAGCAATGGAATTTCTTAATGCCTTTATTAAATACATTATTTTTTCTGGAAATAATGCATTTGTATCATAAGCCTTATTAATATTCATTTGTCTAGCTATTTTTAACCTTACATTTAATTCTAAACTTTTTATTAAATCAGCGAATACACCTAAAGTTATTATTTCAAAAATTCCCCACAATGGTACATAACGATCTTTTGAATAAAAATGACTAACTATTTTATTCCCGTTATTGTAGCATTTCGATAATGAAGAATATATATTGTTTTGAACTTTAATACGATGTTTCATTTTTTCTTTATATTCATTATCATTTTTATAATTTCTATAATCAGTCATACCATATTCATAAACATCATTAAAGTTATCAGTTTTATATTCTTCAACTAAAGTTTGTAAAACACAATTATTAGAAATAGTTTCTATTTGCATTATTTGTGAATATAATAAACTTTTTAATTTAGTATCAAAATCAACGATAGATACTATTTCATCAAAACTAGTTAATGTTATTCTGTTTTTAGGATTTTTAATATATCTATAACCTTTGTAACCATGATAGTATCCAATATTTCTTAAATTCTTTTTATCTTTTGAACCATCAATAGAAATATTATGTTGTTCTCTTAAATATTTCATTAATGCATTAGTTGTTTTTACTTTCATAGATATATTTCCTCCTTTTTATTTTTTATCTGATACTAATTTCTTAGAATATCCTTTTTTCTTCATATTATCAATTGTAATTGTAGAAGCCAATTCTATTGCATATTCAAGCTGAGCATAAATATAATCTTTTTGTTCTTGTGTAATAGGTTTTTTAGTCTTGTAAGTTTTTCCAGCAATATCATGTGTAATATTATATCTAATGTCTACTTTATCTTTTACATTATCACCAAAATATTCTATGTATATGTATTCTCCACTTTTTTCTTTTGTGTCATTTATACCAATTGAATCTTTTTCATCAAAGTAATGTAATACTGTTGCATATTGTTTAGGTCCAAAACAATACATTAATTGATATGAGAAACCATTTGGATTTCTATAATATTTTACTTCGTTGTTTGTTTTTTTATCTTTAATAGAAACATAACAGCAATTTTTTCTATTTTCTCCATTTACTGAATTATATGTATTTGAATTAATAGTAATATTTTGTAAATAATTTTCCATAGAATCTAGTTCTATTTCTTCATTAATAAATGGATTAATTGTTTTATCAAATTTGTCTATTAATCTTCTCAAAGCACGTCCATAACCAGTAGTTTCATTTTTTTGAAGTGTTTCATTAAACAATTGGGAACACTCTTTACTTCCTTGCATCCAATCATAAGTTGTAATGTTTGGATTTACTCTCCTTAAAATTTCAGTATTAATACTAAACATTATATCATCAAATTTTTGAACTTCTGTTTCTGGTAATCCTTGTTTTCTTGCATAGTAATCTTTTAATTCAGTTAAAAGAATAACTAAACCTTCTTTTGAATCAATATGATATGTTTCAATATATTTATTATCACTTTTTCTTCTTAATAAATTTTTTCTAGACCTTTTGCAATCTTCTAAATATTCATCAGAGGTATGTTCTTTTTCTATATGCTCTTGTATTTCTCTTTTATATTTATCATCAACAGCATGTTCATTTGGAACATAATCATTGCAACCACCATCAACTCTTATTTCATAAGGATTATTTGGATATTTTTGATAAATAATATTTGCAACTTCTAGAGGTACTTTTCCTCTAACTACTGTATAATAACTTCCTTCAAAATATATTGCAATATTTTGCCAAAAATGAACTTGTTCACTTTCACCATATCTACCTGTTGTGCTAATTAAAGGATTATTAATACCAAGTGTTTTTAAAACCTCATTAAACTCTAATCGATTCATAAATAAAACCTCCCTTTGTTAATTGTTTATTATAACATACTTTTATTAAATATTTACATTAATTATAAATATTTTTAGGATTTAAAAGGACAAATCCTTTTACACACGCTCATTGATTATGTCAATGTGCAAGTGTGTTTCTAAATTATCAAAAATTTAGTATAAACAAAGAATACGACTAAGCAAAGTAGTCGTATTCTTTTTCTAATATTTCTTCTTTTATTAACTAGACGGTACTTCTAGTTAATATTTATTACTACTCGAAAAGTTCGAGTTTCCTATCAATCTGGTGCTGGTTAACAGAATTGAACTGTTCGCTGAAGCTTACCATGCTTCTGTATTGCCACTATACTAAACCAGCAACTCTAAATATATTATAGAAAATATTTTAATTATCTACAACATATTTAATTCTATTTTTTAATTTTATGTTCACTTACATAAATAAGACATCTATTTAATATAAATTTTTAAAATCTTTTCATCTTTTAAATCATCTTTTTTACGATTTATATCATCAATTATTTTAGAAAAATTTTCCTGTAAACTTTTAGTTGGCTCATATAAAACACTATAATCATAATCACATTTAACATTAAATTTATCACTAGAACAAACACAAATAGGTACACTTTCACTTACATCATTTTTAAAACTATTAATTATATAAATCGCCGATTGTACCAAATCAAACGAATCCTTACGAAGAGGCATATAATTATCTGTAATTAATAAATCATAATCATTATCACTATTATTTTTTAATGATCTAAAATACATCAAAGCATCCATACAATTATTTAATCTAAATATATTTAAATCTTCGACTATCACTTTTAAATCTCTAACAATATTTTTATATTTATAATCATCATCTTCTACTATTAAAATATTCATAATAAGTGCCTCCTAATAAATTTAATTATAGTTCCAAATTGAAACCACATTTTATTTTCTTAATTTATGAGTTATTGCATAGTTAGAAATACTTCTAAAATTATTATCATAAGGATAAATCTGTTGTCCAAATTTTAACCACATTTCTGACCAAGATGCACCTGATGCAAGTAATTCATGAACTATTTTATTATTTAATGTGTTATTTCCATCTTGCTTATTTAGATCTACACAACCCTCTTCATCATATAATTTACATTGTAAATCGCATTCTAGTTTATCACACATATAAGCAAACATTGCCTCTTTTGTTGAATGCGAATCAAATTCAAGAAATAAATTTTCAATTTCTTTTCCATCAAGTATTCCACTTAATATTTTAGAAACTGCTTCATGCTCTATTATTTCTTTTTCTTCTTTAGATATATCAAACTGAGTTAAATCACCTATAACTGTTTCACCTAATTCATGAACTGCTAGCATTAAAATAACTTTCATTATATCAATATCATAACTATATTCACTTTTCATAGCAATTGCTAACATTTGAACGCCATAAACATGTTCAGCAACACTTTCTAGTCTATCTCTTTTAACATTCCAGTTTTTCCAACCAGTTCTAATAACATCTTTTAATTTATTACATAAAACATAATAATTTAAAACTCTTTCTTCTTTATTTGTTTGCATTAAAATATTCACCTTCTAAATCTTATGTATTATATTACAATAAATAATAAAGTTATTCAATTTATTTATCTATTATATTATCAATTCTTTTAATTAACTCATTAATAAATAAAGGCTCATTCATGTTATATATGTAGCTGTATTTTTTACCTATATCTTTTAAAGACATTCCACTTACGTATACTTCTTTTTTATCTAAAGTTATATATCTATCATGAAAAGAATTATTATTAATAAATTTTATATTTGTATATTGTTTACAATATTTACTTATTAAAACATTATCTATATTCTTAGATATAATAATTATATTTTTATCAATATGTTTTAAAGTGTCTAGTAATTCTTTATTAGCAAAATTATCAATAATTATTATTTCTTTTTTCACATTATTAAATATATCAAGTAAAATTGAATAAGCATCATAGATTTTATCTTCAAAAATTATAGAATTTTGTTTGCTTGATAATTTATTAAAAGATTCTTCTAGTTTTAAAATTCTATTTTCATGATTAACTAAAATATCATTGTTTTTTATTAAGTCATTTGATATGTATTTTCTCATATAAACAAATGCATCAATTATTTTCATACTAATCGAATCAGCTACTGGTGTTTTTAATACAGTTGCAAGCATGGCAACTCCTTGTTCAGTAAAAACATATGGTAAAAATCTTTTTTTGTTTTGCGGTCCCAAATTGGGACCACAAATATGTACAAATTATTCTTCATTAACTTGAATCATATATTGTTCAGGAAACTTATTTATATGTCTTTTTACAGCAAGATTAATGCTTTTAGTACCATTCGCACATTCATATAACCTTGCTAAATCAGAATCTAACATTACCTGTTTTCCTCTTATTTCATAAATTAAATTTTCTATTTTTTCCTGTTTAATTAATTCATTCATTCTCTCTCCTACAATTATTTTATTTAATTAAAATATAAATAAGGAGGTATATTTAATCTAATGTAAAAGAAAACTAATGTCAAGAAAAAATTAGATTAAGTTGTTTTATAATTTATTTTGCGGTTTCAGTTTGAAACCGCAAACATTTAATTAATTAAGCAAATAAAAAACTCACAGTTACCCATGAATCTTTTAAAACATTATTAATGGTTTAATTTTATTATCAAATGGTTCATATAATGCGATATCTTCACCTTCATAAGTAAATAAGATATAGTTATTTGTATTTATGTTCATCACATTACCATTTTTAATATGTTTATAATCTTCTTCATTATCAATTTTCTTTGTAACTACATCTAAAAAATCAGTTAATTTTAATAATTTATAATTATTATTTTCAATATCTTCTAAAATATATGCTTCATCAATATTAAAATTACCTAAAGTTGTTCTAACTAAACTAGTCATTGTAGCATATGTATCTAAAAATGCACCTATATCTCTAATTAAAGATCTAATATAAGTTCCTTTAGATACCTTACATTTAATAGTAATAATATCGTCCTTAATATCTATAAGTTCAATATCATAAATATTTACTATTTTACTAGGTAACTTAACATCAATATTATTTCTTGCATATTCATATAACTTTTTACCATTAACCTTAACAGCACTATAAATAGGAACTTCTTGATTATATTTTCCTTTAAAATGATTTAAAGCACTAGTTATTTCATCTTTACTAAATTCTTTTTTACCTTCTTTTAAAACCTTACCCGTTATATCTAAAGTATCAGTTAAAATACCTAATTTAAAAGATGCAATATATTCTTTGTTATGCTCTACTAAAACATTAGCAAGTTTAGTATATTTACCTATTAAACAAACAAGTACTCCCTCCGCTAAGGGATCGAGAGTACCTATATGTCCAACACTTTTAGTATTAAATTTACGACAAACCTTATTTACAACATCTCTTGATGTCATACCTTTGGGTTTATTTACAACTAGCAAACCATTATTCATTTGCTTCAGCGTGAATTTCCTCAATTATTTCATCAATATGTTCTCCATATTCAGTAGATTCATCATAAACAAATCTAATTTCAGGAGTATTTCTTATATCAATTCTTTTAGCAAGTTCAGTTCTTAAAAATGAAGATGCGTTAGTTAGTTCTGCTTGAACTTCTTGTTTTTCATAATCTCCATAAAAAGTATAGAAAACTTTACACATTGATAAATCATTAGTAACTCTAACTTCAGTAATAGTTACACTTTTAATTATCTCATTATGAACTTCTTCATAAATAATAGAAGATAATTCTCTTAAAATTGAAGATGCAATTCTTTCTAATTTAATTTTACTCATTTTCTTTTTACCTCAATCATTTCATATGTTTCAAAACAATCTCCTTCTTTTAAATCATTAAAGTTTTCGATTGTAATACCACATTCATAACCGCTTTTAACTTCTTTAACAGTATCTTTTTCTCTTTGAACTGATGAAATTGTGCCATCATAAATTATTACACCATCACGAATAACTCTTACTTTAGATTTATTCTTAATAACACCATTAGTTACAATACATCCAGCAATTGTACCAACTTTACTAAATTTAAATAATTTTTTAACTTCAGCGTTACCAATAGTTTTTTCTTCGTATTCAGGTTCTAGCATACCTTTCATAGCTGATTCCATTTCTTCAACTAATTTATAGATAATTTGATATAATCTAATTTCAACATTATATCTCTTAGCAACTTCTTTAGTAATAGCAGATGGAACTACATTAAAACCAATAACAATTGCATTAGATGCATTAGCAAGAACTATATCACTTTCAGTAATTGTTCCAATACCACTTCTAATTACTTTAATTTTAACTCCTTCAACATCAATTTTTTCTAAAGAATTTTTAACAGCCTCTTCAGAACCCCTAACATCGCATTTTAAAACAACATTTATTTCTTTAACCCCTGATTTAATCTTATTAAATAAATCATCAAAACTAATTACCTCTTTAGTTGTTGTTTTATTTTTAGATGCAATTAATCTAGCTTCAGCAACTTCTCTAGCTTGTTTTTCTGATTCAAAAGCCATAAATTTATCACCAGCAGATGGATTACTTGCAAGACCTGTTATTTCAACAGGAGTACTTGGTCCAGCAGTTAAAATATTTTCACCCTTGTCATTACGAAGTGTTCTTATTCGTCCATGAGTAGTACCTACAACAATTGGATCACCTAATCTTAAAGTACCATTTTGAATTAAAAGACTAGCAACTCCACCCATATTTTTATCAATTCTTGATTCAATAACAGTACCAATTGCATATCTATTTGGATTAGCCTTAAGTTCACTTACCTCAGCAATAGCAAGTACTGTTTCAAGTAGTTTATCAACGCCCATACCAGTTTTAGCAGAAATATTTACAAAAGGAACAGTTCCACCCCATGCTTCAGGAGTAATATTTAAAGCAGCCATTTCTTCCATAATTCTTTCTGGGTTAGCATCTGGTTTATCCATTTTATTAACAGCAACTACAATAGGTACATTTGCAGATAAAGCATGATCTACTGCTTCTTTAGTTTGAGGCATAACCCCATCATCAGCAGCAACAACTATAATTACGATATCAGTAATACTTGCTCCTCTTGCTCTCATTTCGGTAAACGCAGCATGTCCTGGAGTATCGATAAATGTTATTTTACTTCCATTATAATCAATTTGATAAGCACCAATAGCTTGAGTTATACCACCAGCTTCTCCTTCAGCAACATTAGTAGATCTAATATAATCTAAAAGAGTTGTTTTACCATGATCAACATGTCCCATAACAGTTATAACTGGAGGTCTATTAATTAAATCATCCGGATTATCAACAATTTCATATTCTTCAAAATTAGTAATATCTCTTGTTTCTTCTCTTTTTAGAGTCATACCATAATCAAGAGCTAAAATTTCAGCAGTTTCAAAATCAATACTTTGATTTAAATTAAGCATTGTTCCTAAACTCATTAATTTCATAATTATTTCATTACTACTCTTGCCTAATTTATTAGCAATATCTCCAACAGTATCTCCCTCTTTATAAAGGATAATATTTTCATCTTGTTTATTACTAGATAATTTTGATTTATTTTTATACATATCTTTTTTCTTATTTAAATACTCAATATTATCTCTATTAACCTTATTATTCTTTTTCTTTAATTTTTGATTTTTTTCACTATAATGATGATTATCTCCTAATATTTCATCAACAGCATCATCTAAAGCATCAATTTCTTCAAATGAAGCATCACTATCAGTACTAATTAAATTCATTGAGTTATCAAGCATAATAATTGCATCATCATCTAAATTAAAATTTCCATCTGTTGCTTTATATCCTAAATCACGACATTTATTAAGTACTTCTTGGACTGTAAATCCCATTTCACTAGCATATTCTTTTATAGTCATATAAGTATCATTCCTTTCTTATACTAATTCTTTTAAATTCTCGTATACATCATCACTTACATCCATATTAAAAATATGGTTTAAAACTTTTTTCTTTCTTGCTTCTTCAATAATTTCTTTATCTTTTTTTAAATAGCATCCTTTACCATTTAATTTACCAGTTAAATCTCCTACTATCTTATTATCACTTATAACAATTCTAAGTAGTTCTTTCTTAGGTAATTTCTCATGAGTAAGAACACACATACGCATTGGTACTTTCTTAGTTTTCATTTCCCTCAGCATTAACCTGGTCTAATGTCTTAACATTTATACGATATTTTGTTAATCTACTAGCAAGTTTAATATTTATACCTTTCTTACCAATAGCAAGAGATAAGTTTTCATTATTTACAATGGCAAGTGCTTCTCTATTTTTAGTATTATCAATAATGTTTACAATAACATCTTTAGCAGGACTAAGAGCATTAGCAATAAATGTAGCATCATCTTCATCATATTTAATTAAATCTACTTTTTCACCATTTAATTCTTTTAAGATATTTGCAATACGAGTTCCTTTTTCACCAATACATGTTCCAATAGCATCGATATTATTAACGGTACTATAAACAGCAACTTTACTTCTAATACCAGCTTCTCTAGCAACATTATATAAAACTAAAGTTCCATCTGCAAGTTCAGGTATTTCAACTTCAAATAATCTTTTAACAAAATTAGTATTTTTTCTTGAACAAAGAATAAGTGGTCCTTTAGTACTTTCTTCTACTTTTGTTAAATAAACTCTAATAGAAGATCCCATCTTAACAGTTTCCCCAGGAATCATTTCGCTCTTAGGTAATATTCCTCTAGCACGTCCTAAATCAACATAATAATTTTTATTATCTTCCATAGCAAGCATACCAACCATTATTTCATCTTGTTTTCCAATGTATTCATTAACAATTGAAGTACGTTCTGCTTCTCTTATTTTTTGAGTTAACACTTGTTTAGCCGTAGAAACTGCAACTCTTCCAAAATCTTTAGGAGTAACTTCTTGTTTAATTGTTTCTCCAACTTTTGCATCTGGATCAATTTTCTTAGCATCTTCTAGAAGCATTTGAGCATCTTCTGGAATTTCAGGTTCTCCATAAGTAATATTTCCCTCTTCATCAACAATTTCTGGTCCATCAATATAATCATCAACTACTACATAATATGTATAAACTTTAATATCACCAGTTTCTTTATTAATTTCTACTTTAACATTACTCTTAGAATGAAAATTCTTTTTATAAGCAGTAATTAATGCTTGCTCCATACTTGCAAAAATATAATCTTCATCAATAACTAAATCTTTTGCCATATTTTTTAAGGCTTTAATAAATTCTTTTCCGTCCATAACTATCCTCTTTCTTTACTTGATATATCAAGTACATATTCTTCTTCTATTAAATCCAACTTATCAATTATTGGATTAATAACATTTGTTGCTTCAACTATTGTATCTAAATCAATTCCATTAACTTTATCTAACACTATTTTTAAGAAGTAATAATTATTCTCATTAACAAAATCAATTGAATCAACAATAATATCCATCTTATTCATTGGCTCTGTAATCTCTTTTTTAATAATATCTAACTTTTCTTTCATATGCCTCCTAAATATTAATAAAAGTGGGATATAAAGCCCACTTAAATCTGTAACAACTATATTTTAACACTTATTTACTTATATTGTAAAGGAAAAATTTTTTACAACATCTATCTCAATTCTCAAAAATAGGTTTTTATATTTCCCTATCTATTAAATAAGTCACTATGACTACCAGTTGCAAAAAGTAATAATACTAATTCATTATCTTGTACTTTATATTATTATAACAATTACCTAAACTTATATATGCCTTAAAACATGTAATAGAACAATATATATCATTAATATCAATATTCTTTTTAATCATTTTTCTTAATTTTCTTTTTCTTCTTACACATTCATAATTATCATATATTCCATTAACTTGTAAACCATACATATCTAAAAAATTTATTATATAAAACTTTTAAATAACTTCTAGCTAATTTAATAGTTACATTACAATATACTATATCTTCAAAATTACTTATTTTATAATTTATTAAATAAGTAAATAGTTTATATTCTTTATCACAATAATCGCTTACAGAATCTTTATATCTACTATTTTTATTATTTTTTAAATTGGCTACTAAAAATAACATTTCACATTTAATATTAAAACTAATTTTATATACATTTAGTATTTTTTTATTATATTTTTCTTTCATTATTTTTGGTACCTCAATTGTTTCCTTACCGGAACCGATTTTCCTATTCTTGTTTTATTTCTATCTTCTGCTTTACACTTAGTTTGCACAATTATCCGATACGGAAAGCTGGAGCTAGGCCATAAGTACTGGAAGCAGCATAGTAAGTCCAGGCGCCGGTGTTAGAGACAGTAAGGAAATTAATGATATCGTTAGAACGAGCCGCGCGAAACCACCAAGTGGAAGCATTACCATTAATATTCTTCTTTATAGCATATGAGCGGTTTTCACTTGTGGTTACGTGGTTATCTGCATAATAATCTAATTGTCTTGTTTGATTATAGGCTGTATCAAGAGAAGAAACTTGATTACTAGTTCCGTCTTCCCATACCTCATGAGCACTTAGTAAATATATATTATCTGTTGTTGTAAAATTTGTTTCACCTGTTGTACTTCCATGTCCTGATACTACTTTTGTTGATTTTATTACATTTCTTAATTCTTCTGGTAAGCTATTAAAGAAAGCTCCATTTGCATAGGTTCTCATTTCAGAATCTCTCCATCCACCTACATTTGTACCGGTACTATTCATTTTTCTTTTTTCCACTATATCTACAAACTCTACTACAAATCCACAAGCAGTTTGTGAAAAATCTTCCAAACCACATTTTTCTGGTGGTGTTGATTTATTAGCAATTCTGACTGTATATGAATTATTACCTATTAAAACTTTTTTTGTATCTCCGACATTATATACATTAGATGAGGTATTATATGCTATTGTTTCCCATGTATCTTCGGCAAAAGATTTTGGTTCAGAGTTTACTACTACTTTACCATTAAATGTTTTTCCTTTTTCTGAGTCTTGGTTTTCATTATTATCAGGAAATTGTATTATTAAATTGAATTTTATGGTTTGATCAGTCTTTAAAGCAGGAAATTCTCCTGTAACCATTTCTGTATATTTTTTACCATTTTTAAATGTTCCATGAGTATATCCTGTATATGTATCATTTCCTGGTACTGTTTGATTTTTATAATCATCTTCTGTTTTACCTGGTTCAGGTGTTATTACATAATTTACTGTTACATTTGAATTTGCCTGTCTTTCTACTTCTTTTATATAATAATGCATCATGCCATCACTAAATGTTGAGGTATATCGTACTCCTACTTTATATGGCATTTCTAGTCCATCACCTTCACTCATTCCTACTGTTGTGTTTGATCCAGTTAATGTAAATGTTTTATTTACTAATATTTTATTACTTGGTTGGATATTGGTTACTGGTACTATATTATCTGTTCCATCATTATATGTAATAAGCATACGACCTGTTTCAGATTTTATTTCAGCTGTTGATCCTTCCGGATTATTTGCAGTAAAGAATGCATATGTTACTCCTGCAAATATGATAACTAATATTAAAATAGTTGCAATTGTTACAAATATAAGAACTCTTTGATTATTGTTTTCCATAACATCTACTCTCTTTTCATATTCTAAAAAAATTATAACAAATTATATCTATTAAAACAATAAATCATATATCAAAATATCCATTATTTTTTAGGTATATATTTATTAAAAAATATTAAGATATTATTAGGAGAAAAATTATGTTAATACCAAATATTATTGAAAAGAATTACAATGGAGAAAGAATTTATGATATATATTCTAAACTACTTAATAATCGAATTATTTTTTTAAATGGAGAAATAAATGATGATGTCTCAAGTTTAATTGTAAGTGAATTACTTTATTTAGATTCCCTTAATCATGAAGATATTCATATATACATTAACTCACCCGGTGGATCAGTAACTAGTGGTCTAGCTATTATTGATACAATGAATTTAGTTAAAAGTGATGTATCTACTCTAGCCCTCGGTCTATGTGCATCTATGGCAGCAGTTATTTTATCAGCAGGTAAAAAAAATAAAAGATATTCTCTTCCTAATTCTGAAATAATGATACATCAGGTTTTAGGTGGTGCTGAAGGAAAAGCATCAGATATTAAAATTCAAGCCGAAAGAATACTAAAAATGAAGAAAAAAATTAATAATTTATTATCAGAATTAACTGGTAAATCAGTTAAAAAAATAAATAAAGATACTGAAAAAGATTATTATTTTAACCCAAAAGAAGCAATAAAATATGGCCTTATTGATAAGGTCATTTAAAAAGAAGCTATTCATTTGAAATAACTTCTTTTATTTTATCCTTAATAGAATTAACTGATTCTTCATCAGGCTCAATAACATATACTTTAGATTTACCAGTAGAATAAGCATAATTATAAGCATCTTTACCAGTTGCAACAACTGATTCAATATTCCATCCAATATTATCTTTTAATTGTTTTGTAACTAACTTAGAAATTGTATCTTTATCTATATTAGTTTTTATTCCATTAGATAATGATTTTAATATTGAATTATATTTTGTTAATATTGTTTTAGACATTAACTTATCAGTTATACCTTCTAATACCTGTTGTTGATGCTTTTGTCTAGCCACATCTCCACTCGCATATTGATGTCTATTTCTTGAATAAGCTAAAGCCTGTTCTCCATTAAGGGTTTGATTACCATATTTAATTTTAATTAAATTATTACCAAATTCTCTATTAGAATTCTGCTCACAAACATATCCACTACCACAATCAATATCTAAATTATAACGATAATCAGGTTTCTCAACATCAACATTTATTCCACCTAAAGTATCAATAAGTTTAACAAAAGATGTAAAATTAATTCTAGCATAAAAATTAATATCAACATTATATAAATTACCTAATGTTTTAGCACTTTCATTAATTCCATAAATACCAGCATGCGTTAGTTTATCTTTAGCACCTTTACTAGCCAAAGTAACATAATAATCTCTTGGTGTAGCAACTAATAATATTTTTCCTTTCTTTGGATTAACAACTGCCAAAATATTAACATCACTTCTTGCTGAATTAGCAACTCTTCCATTAGAATCTGTTCCACTTAAATAAACAGTAAATGAATCTTTCTTAACATTAACCTCTTTATAATCACTATCTTTTTTAACATTAAGTTTTATTTCTGATAAGCGATATAATTCAAATCCCTTTTCTTCTTTATATAAATCAATTAAAGCCTCATTTATAACTAAAGCACTAACCTTATCATCATAAACATCAGCAATAGCATCATCTATTAAATTATATTTATTTGTTCTATATTTAATTTTATTATTTAAACTTTCTAAAGCATTATCAATATATTCATCATTACTATATATTCCTATTGTTTTATCATTAAGAGCATCAACTTTTTTATATCTATCTTTAACTACATATATACCATATACTTCTGAATATTTATTATTATCAAAAATATTATTAATAAAATCTAAAGAAAAGATTAAATAAATAGATATAAATGTTTCAACAATTATCATTAAAATACTTAAAAAAGTAACAAACAATTTAGTTATAACCAAAGATCTATGATTCAATTTATAAACTAAAAATAAACTAATTAATGTTAACCCAACAAATATACTAATTAAATAATTTAAAGGTAACATATTTAAATATATAATTGTACTAAATAAAAACACAGTTACAACAACTAAAATAAAAGATAATATTTTATGAAATAATTTATTATTACTTTTATTTTTAACTTTTTCATTTTTTTTCATTTTTCTTCCACCTAACAATATAATAACATATAAATATTTATAAATAATAAAAAGTGCAAATAAGGACAATTTATTTACACTTTATTGTGATAATCTATCATCAGATGTAATTGTTATATGACCTGCGAAATTAAACAATTTTCCATCAGGACCATATTGAGATTGAACATTATTATCATCTTTAGGATAATTTAAAACCAAAGAATAATATTTAGTCCCAGCTGTTGTTTTACTTATACTTTCCTGATATAAACTTATTTCATAAAAATTACGATTAACAATTCCATTAGATAATGATGTAGTACAGCCATTTCCTTGTGAATTACATTTAAATAACTGATAACTTAAGTAACTATTACCTGGTTCGTTTGCAATATCAAAATTACTTGAATCAACATAAAGATTTATATTATAAGTATAAGTTTTAGAAGTTTTATTTATTGACGTTATTGAAAAATACTTATATCCACTCCACCCAGGCGTTACATTATTAGCATTTATACTGTTTTCTCCACCTTCAAAGCTATAACTTACAGATCCTGAATCAACCAAAATCGTGCTTGATGTTTCTAAATTACGAAGTGACATTGCAAAATATGAATAAGCAACTCCCACACCAATAATTAATAACGTAATAAATAATGATATTGTCAAAATTACTATTCTTTTTTTATAACCATTTTTATGCATCTATATCACTTCCAATTCTATATTACACTATCTATTTTACCAAAATTTTTGATAATTTCCATCATTTTTATAAAATTTATCCATTAAAACTACATATTCGAACGTTTTAAGTAATTCATTCTTAGAATAAATCATTGCTCTAACTCCACCAATATATGATAAACTTTCAGCAACATAGTAAGTATCACCATCTATTCCAATTAACATTGCAATATGTCCCCACCAATTTAACAAATCTCCTACTTTAATATTATTGATATTTTGACTAAGGTATTTAAACTCACCTAAATCAGTACATTGATTATCATTATCAGGACTCTCTCCTGCTCCAACATCGCCTGGTTCAAACCCTGCATTTTTTAAACTCCAAGTTACAAAACCAGAACAATCTAAACCATTAGGCATCTTCTTACCAACAATATATCCCCATCTAGGTTCAGTTTCTAAATTAGTTAGACCACATCCCCATATTGAAGGACCTTTCCAAGAAGCAGTTATATCTTTATATTTATTTTTAGATAAATATAATCCCTTTTTATAATATCTACCTTCTCCATCGGCTATATGAGTATTAATATTAAATTTATTAGTACTGCTTATTGGAACTCTTCCGTTTTCATAGAAATAAGGTATTCTATAATTAAATTCTAATGTTAAAAATCTTGCTGCTGCTACTGCTCCAGCTCTCGTTTGATACCCAGCATCATTTATCTTATATTCTAATATTTTATCTAAAAGTTCTGCTTCTTCCTCATTATAAGCATCACAAGGAAGTAAAGTTTTTTTATCTTTAGTAGCCATAAGGCTTAGTAATAATATTAGTTACCACTACATTTAGTTTATCCTGAATCTTATCTGAATATACATAAGCATTTCCTTCTGACTTAGCTATAATTTTTCCATCAACTACATCAATTATATTACTATCACTACTCTTAAAAGAATAATCAACCTTTTTATCTAATACTACATCATAATAATCAATTACTTTTTTTTCATCTTTAATCATATATAATGTATCATTTTTAAATTTAAAACTTAATACTCCATTAAATACATCATTAAGTTTAATTACATTACTCTTATCATTTTTAGAATTACTTAAATATAAAGTATAAGAATCATTAATATCAAGTACTAATTCACATTTATTATTTTCCCCTTTAACATTATAAGTATTTTTAACTCCATCAGCATGACAATAAAAATCACTATTAAAAGGACTAACCTTTCTTTGTAAATTAATTTTTAATACCTTATTTTCTTCATCATAATTAGACACATTAACATTTATTAACTCTAACTTACGATACACTTTGTAATTGAATATAACTAATACCATAACACCTAAAAGAATAAACATACCTACTATACACAATATCACTTTTTTCTTCATTAATGCCAAACACCTACTATTTAAAATATATCATAAAAAAAAAGAAATAACATTAATTATTTATATATTTATCTAAATATTTTATATCTAATTTTAATGTTAATCTTTTAATCAATTTCATCTTAGGAATATGACTATAAATATATTTGTATTTATTAACCATATGTTCATAATAATCTTTATTAAACATCATAGTACCAAATCTTAATTCTTTACTACTATAATTTTTATTTCCTCTTAAAAACACCATATTAATATAATATTTATCTTTATCAAAAATGCTTTCTTCATAACTAATATAAAATCCATTATTAACCATATATTTTCTTAATTCATAATAATCATTATTTGATTGAGTAATAACTTTATTAATATTTTTAACATTATCATTACTTAATATTTTAATTATTGTAGAAGTGCCCATACCACTTATTATAAGCGTATTAATATCTTTACTAATACCTGTTATTCCATCACATAATTTAGTTGCTATTTTATCTTCTAAACCATATTTTTTAATATTATTAATTCCCATATCCAAAGCTTTTCTATTAATATCACAAGCAAGTGTTTTAGGAACAATATTATTTATAACTAAATAAATATCCAAATATGCATGATCACAACCAATATCAGCAACTACATCATTACTATCAACTAAATTTGCAATTGATTTAAGTCTTAACGACAACTTCATTAATCCACCAAGAAATCTTTTAATTTTTTAGCACGTGAAGGATGTCTTAATTTTCTTAATGCTTTAGCCTCTATTTGTCTAATTCTTTCTCTAGTTACATTAAATTTCTTACCAACTTCTTCTAAAGTATAACTAGTTCCATCAATTAAACCAAAACGTAACTCTAAAACTTGTTGTTCTCTAGGTTGTAAGGTTGATAAAACGGATTTAATTTCTTCTTTAAGAATTTCATTAGTAGTAAAATCTTCTGGAGACATATTTCTTTCATCAGGAACGAAATCACCCAAATGAGAATCTTCTTCTTCACCAATTGGGGTCTCCAAACTAACAGGATCTTGACTTATTTTAATAACTTCTCTTACCTTTTCAACTCCAACACCCATTTTTTTAGCAATTTCTTCTTCACTAGGTTCTCTATTAAGTTCTAATGTTAATTGTCTTTGAATACGGGCCATCTTATTAATAGTTTCAACCATATGAACAGGAACTCTAATTGTTCTAGCTTGATCAGCTAAAGCTCTTGTAATTGCTTGTCTAATCCACCATGTAGCATAAGTTGAAAATTTATACCCTTTATCATAATCAAACTTTTCTACTGCCTTCATTAATCCAATATTACCTTCTTGAATTAAATCTAAGAATAACAATCCACGTCCTACATATCTCTTAGCAATAGATACAACTAAACGTAAATTAGATTCAGCAAGTAATCTAGCTGCTTCTTGATCTCCATTAGCAACCCTAATAGATAAATCCATTTCTTCCTCTGGTGATAACAAACTAATCTTTCCAATTTCTTTTAAATACATTCTAACAGGATCATTAATATTAATATCTTTAGTTAAATCTTCATCATTTAATATTTCTACTTCTTCTTCTTTAATTTTTCCAGAACCTTCTTCACTTGAAGATTCTTCTTCATTAGAAATAACTGTTATTCCATTTTCTAAAAAAGCATTATAAAGTTCATCTAAAGCATCACTATCAATATCTAATCCTTTTAAACTATTAGCTAGTTCTTCAAAAGTAATAAACCCTTCTTTTTTACCTTTCTCAATTAATTCTAATTTTCTTTCTTCAAATGTTTTAATTTCTTTAACAGCTTTAGCCATTAATCTTCACTTCCTTTTTTAATTTTAATTATTAAATCATTTAATTCTTCCTGTTTCTTAACATCAGTTTCATTTTTTAATTGTTCTTTTAATTTATCTATCTTACTTTCTCTAATCCAATTATTTATTATAGCAACAAAATTATCAAATTCCTCTGGTAATATTTTGTCTTGATAATCATTAAGTATTCGATAAATATCTTCTTTGTATTCCAAATCATTAATATACGTCATAAAGTCTGCAATGTCAAATTCTCCATTAATTTCTTTATATGCTAATATGTCATTTGCAATTAATTTATATTTTTCTTCTGGAAAATAATTAAGTTCTATCTTATATTTTCTTATAAACTTAGGATCATTCATCATTAAATAAAGAATTGCTTCCGCCGCTTGATGATATTGATTTAATTTAGGTCTTTTTCTTTTAACAACAACACTATCAATCCTAGGAGTTATCTTAACTAACTTTCCTTCTAATATTTTTTTATCTATATTATAATCTTCAGCAATCTTATTAATTGTAACACTCTTTAAAATATCATCATCTGACTTATTAAGTTCATCTATAATTTTATTAATATATTCTGCTAATTCATCAGCCTTATTTAAATTTTTATCTTTCTTAAGATATCTTAACTTAAAATCAAAAAAAGATATTTCACCTTTAAGAGCATCTCTGAATGCATCAGCCCCATTTTTTAATATAAAACTATCAGGATCTTTCTCACCAGTTAATCTTACAACACTTACTTCAATGTTATTTTTTATTAATTCTTCACCATTTAATATGGTACTTTTTTCTCCTGCATTATCATTATCCATCATTAGGATAACTTTAGCATTAAGCTTCTTTAATAAGCTAATATGATTACTTGTGATAGCTGTTCCCATTGAAGCAATAACATTTTTAAATCCTGAAGTATATACCCTAATAGCATCCATTTGACCTTCAACTAATATAACTGACTTAATTTTTAAAGCTTCTAATCTACATTTATCATAATTATAAAAAGTATAACCCTTTTTAAAAATAACACTTTCTTTACTATTTATATATTTACTAGTATCTTCATTTTGATATATACGAGCCGAATAAGCAATTATTTTTCCTTCATGATTACATATTGGAAAAGTAATTCTATTTCTAAACATATCAAGTAAACCATTATCAGTTTTATTAGCAAGTGACATTTCAATTATATCTTTATCTGAATATCCTTTAGAACTTAATAGCTTATTTAAATTATTATCATTAAGAGCAAGACCAATATTAAATTCTTTAATAGCCTCTTCACTTAAATGACGTTCATTTATTAAATACTCTTTAGCCTTTAATCCCAAATTACTATTTAAATTATTAACAAATATTTTATTAGATAAATCCATTAATTCATAATATTTACTATTTTTATTAACTATTTTATCTTTAATATCTAATTTATAATTTATTTTATCAGCAACTTTTTTAACAGCCTCTATAAAAGATATATTTTCATAATTTTGAACAAACGTAAAAACATTACCACTAGCAAGACATGTAAAACATTTATAAATTTGTTTTTCCCTTGATACACTTAAACTTGGTGAATGATCATTATGAAAAGGACATATACCAAAGTAATTTTTCCCCTGAGGTGCTAGATTTATATATGAACCTATTACTTCAACAATATCAGCCTTTTTTCTTATTTCGGTAATTTCTTCATTAGATATTCCAGCCATAACATCACCCCATATTGCACCTTTTTAACCATCCCCTATTTCTTAACTTTGTAAAAATACAAATTTTCTATTGTATTCTATCACGTTTTCATATTTTTTCAAGTCAATTATCAAAAAAATAAGCTATTTTATAACTTTTTTTGACAATTAATTTTTTTACAATTATCATCTTTACAATAATCACATTTACACTTATTTTTTTTACAACTACAATTTATAGCATTTTCGCATTCAAATTCTTCTATTGTTTCCACCTTTGCATTATTAACTTCTGGAAAAACATATATTGTCCCAATTATTGTAAGTCCTATTAATCCAAGTGTAAATATCACATCTATAATTAACTCTTTAATTAGCTTATTTTTTTCATTTACCATATCTATCCCAATAATTATAAAAAAAAGACTTAAATTAGTCAACTAATTCAAGTCTAATTTGCATTGCGTCATCGCCCCTACGTTCATTTAATTTAATTAATCTAGTATATCCACCATTACGGTTTGCATACTTAGGAGCTAATTCTGTAAATACTTTATTAACAGTATCTTTATCATTATGTAAGAAAGCTAAAGCCTTTCTTCTTGCAACTAAAGAACCATCTTTACCATAAGTAATCATTTTATCTACGAATTTTCTTACTTCTTTTGCTCTTGCATCAGTAGTAACAACATATCCATGATTGATTACATCTTTAGTTAGTCCAGCTAATATGCTTCTTCTAATACGAGTTTCTCTACCTAATTTACGATATAACATACTTACACACCTTTCTAATCACGGAACTTTAGTCCCATATCTTTAACTTTATCTATAACTTCTTTAAGAGATTTTTTACCTAAATTACGAATTTTATTAACTTCTGATTCTCTCTTATCAATTAAATCCTGCATTGTATTAACTCCAGCTCTCTTTAAGCAATTATATGCTCTAACTGAGAATTCAATTTCTTCAATAGGAGTTTCTAATGTCTTAGTGATTTGATCAACTTTCTTTTCAGCCATAATTCCAGTAGCATCTGAAATTTCATTTAAATTAGCAATAATATTAAAATGTTCAATTAATATTTTAGATGCTAAAGCCATAGCTTCTTCTGGATTCATAGAACCATTAGTATAAACTTCCATAATTAATTTATCATAATTTTCATTGTGTCCAACACGAGCACCTTCAACTTCATAAGCAACTCTTTCAATTGGACTATATAATGAATCAATTGGAATTAATCCTTGAACTGTATCACCTAAAATCTTTTTATTTTCTTTAGAATCAACATATCCACGACCACATCCAACAGTCATTTCCATATCAATTTTTCCGCCTTGAACTAAATTACAAATAACTAAATCTGGATTTACAATTTCTAAATCAGCATCTACTTCGATATCTCCAGCCTTAACTACGCCTTCTTTATCTGCATATAAATGGATTTTTTTGTTTTCATGAGTATGGTTTTTAATAACTACACTTTTTAAATTTAAAATAATTGATGTAACATCTTCAACAACACCATCTATTTTTTGGAATTCATGCATAACTCCTTCGATTTTAACAGAAGTAATTGCAGAACCAGGCATTGATGATAACATTACTCTTCTTAGTGCGTTACCTATTGTAGTACCAAATCCTCTTTCTAATGGTTCAAGTTCAAACTTACCATAATTATTTTTTTCAACATATTCAGTTATTTTATATTCAGGTTTTTCAAAATTCATATTCATAAAAATCTCCCCTTCTTAATTTCTTGGACGTTTTGGTGGTCTACAACCATTATGTGGTACTGGTGTTTCATCATTTATTGCAGTAATTTCTAAACCAGCAGTTTGTAAAGCACGAATTGCGTTTTCTCTACCACTACCTAATCCTTTAACAAATACTTCAACTTTTTTAACACCAGAAGCAGTTGCAGCTCCAGCAGCAGCTTCAGCAGCTTGTCCAGCAGCAAATGGAGTTTTCTTTTTAGAACCTTTATATCCAATTGTTCCAGCTGATGCCCAGCTTATTACATTTCCATCTTTATCTGTTATAGAAACAACAGTATTATTATAAGTTGAATGAATATGTGCTTGTGCTTCAGGAATATTCTTTTTTACTTTTCTTTTTCTTCTATTATAAGCCATAATTTACCTCCTATTTACCTACTTTTTTCTTATTAGCAACTACTTTACCTTTACCCTTACGAGTCTTAGCGTTGCGACTAGTTCTTTGCCCATGAACAGGTAATCCTTTTTTATGTCTAGTTCCTTGATAAGAATTGATTTCCATTTTACCTTTAATGTTCATTTGAACTTCTCTTCTTAAATCACCTTCAGTAGTATATTTATCTACTTCTTTTCTTAAAGCTGCTTCATCTTCAGGAGTTAAATCTTTAATTCTTTTAGATGGATCAACTTTTGCATCAGCACAAATCTTTGTTGCAGTGCTTCTACCTATACCATAAATATAAGTAAGTCCTATTTCTGTTCTTTTCTCTTTTGGTAATTCTACATTCTTAATACGAGCCATTAATATTCCTCCTAACCTTGTCTTTGTTTATGTTTTGGATTATCACAGATAACCATAACTTTACCTTTTCTTCTTATAATTCTACATTTAGCACACATTTTTTTTACAGATGGTCTAACTTTCATTTTTGTTCCTCCTTATTTTCTATAAATAATTCGCCCACGTGTTAAATCATATGGTGAAAATTCAATAGTAACTTTATCGCCCGGTAAGATGCGAATGTAATTCATTCGTATTTTACCAGAAACGTGAGCTGTTACTACGACTCCATTTTCTAATTCAACCTTATATTCGTCTTTGATACAATCTATTACTTTACCATTAACTTCAATTTTAGTTTCTTTAGCCACTTTTTCACTCTCCCGTTAATATTTCATATCCATCATCTGTGACAGCTACTGTATGCTCAAAATGAGCACTATTCTTACCATCTCTAGTAACAATAGTCCAGTCATCATCTAAGATGTTAATATGTCTGGAACCAGCCGTTATCATCGGTTCAACCGCAATAACCATACCAGTTTTTAACTTCATACCTGTATTATACTTTCCATAATTAAGTACATCAGGGTCTTCATGTAACTCACGTCCAACACCATGTCCACATAATTCTTGTACAACTCCATAATGATATTTATGAGCATACTCACTAATACGTGCACCAATGTTGTTTAAATGAGCTCCATCCTTAACTTCCTTTAAACCAACAAACAACATTTTTTCAGTATGATGCAATAATCTTTCATTTTCTCTCGAAATCTTTCCAACTGGATAAGTCCAAGCTGAATCAGAATGGTATCCCTTATACAAAGTACAAATATCTAAAGTAACAATGTCACCTTCTTTAAGTACTCTATCAGATCCAATTCCATGAACAACTTCATCATTTACTGAAACACAGATATTTCTTGGATAGCCTTCATAACCTAAGCAACTTGGTATTCCACCATGTTCTCTTATAAATTTTCCAGCTTCATCATCTATATATTTTGTTGTAATACCAGGTTTAATTAAAGACTTTAAATATTGATGTGTTAAATAAGTAATATGACCAGATTCTTTAATTAAAGCTATTTCTTCTTTAGTTTTAATACTAACCATTATTTAATCACTTTCTCTATTCTATCAAAAGTACCTTCTATATCAGTACTATCAATAACTTCAAGTAAACCATTATTTTTATAATATTCAATTATAGGACTAGTACAATCAATATAAGTTTGATACCTATGTTTAAATGTTTCTTCATTATCATCAGATCTACTAATAAGTTCTTCACCACAATCATCACAAATCCATTCCTTTTTAGGTTTTAAATTTGTTCTATGATAACTCTTTGAACACTTAGGACAAAATAACCTTCCAGTTACTCTATCCAATAAATAATTATAAGGTACATCTAAGTAAATTACAATATCTACTCTTTTATCTATCTCTTTTAATATTTTATTTAATATATCAATTTGATTTAAATCCCTTGGATATCCATCTAATATAAATGGACCATCTACGCTAATTAATTTATTCTTAAGTAGCGTAGATACAATTTCATCACTTATTAAATTGCCACTATCCATTAATTCTTTTATATTTTTACCAATCTCACTTTGCTTAGCAATTTCACCTCTTAGTAAATCACCAGTTGAAATATGAGTATAACCATATTTCTTAACAAGTAAATCACTTTGAGTTCCCTTACCAGCAGCTGGAGGCGCAATAAATATAATATTTTTCATTATCTACTTCTTCTTCTTTTTCTAGAACCAGTATAACTTCTTGAAATTATAGAACTTTCTAACTGTTTATAAGTTTCAAGTGCAACACCTACAACTATGATTAACCCTGTACCACCTAATGTTACATTAGAAGGTAAATTAGAAATCTTAGTAAATATAATTGGTAATGCAGCTATAACCATAAGTCCTAAAGTTCCAAAAGTAGAAATTCTAGTTATTACATATTTTAAATACTTACTAGTAGCTTCTCCTGGTACTATTCCGGGAATATAACTACGATTAGTATCTAAATTTTCTGCCATTTCATCCGGATTTAACTCAAGTAATGTATAAAAATATCCAAATACGAATATTAATAACATATATAATATAAATCCAGTATAACTTGTATAAACAATATAATTATTTACGAAGTTTGTAAATGCTTCTTTATTTAATATGTTAGCAATAACAGAAGGAATTCCAATTATTGCTGATGCAAATATTACTGGAACAACACTAGCAGTATTAAGCTTAATAGGAATATATGATTTTTCTCCTGCATAAGCTCCACTAGTACGATTCGAATATTGAATAGGTATTCTTCTTTCAGCAATTTGCATATAAACTACACCTAAAATAATTGCTAAATAAACAATTATAAATAAAACAAATAAGATTATTCCAGAAGTCATATTATAACTTCCATTAATAATTAAATTTTGAAAAGCAGTAATAAATGTTGAAGGTAAATTGTTAACAATACCAGCCATTATTATTAATGACATACCATTACCAATACCTTTCTTAGTCATCTCATCACCAAGCCAAATTAGAAATGCAGTACCAGCAGTTAAATAAACTGTTGATTTAATAGTTGTCATTGCATCTCCCTTTAATAAGGTTAATGAGAATACATATGCTTGAACAAACGCTAAAAGCATTCCAAGATATCTATTTATTTTGTTAATTTTTTGTCTACCTGTTGCTCCACTTTCTTTTAATTCCTTAAAATATGGAATAATATCCATTTGCAAAAGCTGTGTAATAATACTAGCAGTAATATAAGGCATAACACCTAAAGAGAAAATTGAAAATGTTTTTAAATTTCCTCCACTTACTAAACTTAATAACTCTAAGAAACCTATGTTATTAGTAATGCTCTTTGCTCCAGGAATTATTATATTAGTTCCAAGAGCAAATATAGCTAAACACATTAAGGTAAACAATATTCTTTTGCGTAAATCCTTATTTGAAGGACTAAATAATCCTTTAAGATTTGCAAACATATTAAATCACCTCAGCAGTTCCACCAGCATTTTCAATCTTACTAACAGCCTTTGTAGAGAATCTATTAGCCTTAATTGTAATTTTCTTTTCTAATTCTCCATTACCTAAAACTTTTAATCCAGATAATTCTTTCTTAATAATTCCCATTTCTTTTAATAATTCAAGAGTAACAACATCACCATCATTAAATCTATTTAAGTCACTTAAATTGATTGTAGCATATCTAACTGTAAAGTTAGCGTTGTTAAATCCTCTCTTAGGAATTCTACGGTAAATTGGAGACTCACCACCACGGAACCAAGGTTTAATTGAAGCTCCGCTTCTTGATTTTTGTCCGTTTTCTCCACGAGTTGAAGTCTTACCCATACCAGAACCAGGTCCACGACCTACAATTTTTCTTCTTTTAGCTTCTGGTAATTTATTTAATTCATTTAATTTCATACTATAACTCCTCAACTTTCTTACCACGAAGTTCAGCGATATGTTCTTTTGATCTTTGTGATTTTAATGCTTCTAAAGTTGCTTTAGCAACATTAACTTGAGTGTTAGCTCCTAGTGATTTAGATACGATATCTTTAACACCAGCAATTTCAAGTACTGCACGAACAGCACCACCAGCGATAATACCAGTACCTTCTTTAGCAGGTTTAATTAATACTTTAGCTCTTCCACATTTACCAATTTGATCATGTGAAATAGTTCTACCATCAACGATGTCAACTTTAACTAAATTCTTATTAGCAGCTTGAATACCTTTTTTGATAGCTTCTGGAACTTCCATAGATTTTCCAGTTCCAATTCCTACTAAACCTTTTCCATCACCTACTACCATAGTAGCAGCAAATCTAAAGTGTCTTCCACCTTTAGTAACTTTAGTTACACGAGTGATAGAAATAACTTTTTCTTCTAATAATTTTTTCTTTGGTTCAAAGTTTTTATTAGATTTTCTATTTTTATTATTTTTAAAGTTTTTATTATCTCTAACTACTTTTTCAGTTTTTACTTCTTCAGTAGTCATAACTTCTTTATTTTCTTCCATTATTTCCCTCCCTCTAGAACTCTAATCCGTTTTCTCTAGCAGCATTTGCTAAAGCTTCTACACGGCCATGATATTGGTATCCACCTCTATCGAATACTACTTTAGTAATACCAGCTTTAACAGCTTTTTTAGCTATATCTGCACCAACTAAAGCAGCACCTTCAATGTTTCCACCATTATCGATTTTTAACATTACGCTTGATGAAGCAACTAAAGTAGTTTGACTTTCATCATCAATAATTTGTGCATAAATTTCTTTATTTGATCTAAATACATTAAGTCTAGGCATTTCTTTAGTTCCAAAAACATTTTTGCGAACTCTTTCATGTCTCATAACTCTAGATACATTTCTTGATTCTTTCTTTATCATAAATCCTCCTACTTAGAAGCCTTCTTACCTTCTTTACGTCTAATAACTTCGCCTTTATAACGAATACCTTTTCCTTTATATGGTTCAGGTTTTCTAATCTTACGAATATTAGCCGCAAATTCAGTTACTTTTTGCTTATCAATTCCACTTAATTTTAATTCAGTTGTAGATGGTGCTTCAACTGTTATCCCTTCAGGAATATCTACAACCACTGGATGACTGAATCCTGCTGAAACATTAATTTGTTTTCCAGATACTTGGAATCTATATCCAACACCAACAGTTTCAAGTTCAACTGTATATCCTTTAGATACCCCAATAATCATATTTTCAATTAAAGCATTTGTTGTACCATGAATTGATTTTGTAAATAATTCTTCATTAGCTCTTTTACAAGTTAATTTATTATCTTCAATATTAATACTGATTAAATTATTAAATTCTTCTGTTAATTCACCTTTAGGTCCTTTAACAGTTACTTTATTACCATCTAATGTAACAGTTACATCAGAAGGAATATGTATTACTCTATTTCCTATTCTACTCATAATATCAGTTTTTCCTTACCAAATATAGGCAAGTACTTCTCCTCCTAGACCAGCATTTCTTGCTTCTTTGTCAGTCATAATTCCTTTACTTGTAGAAATAATTGCAATACCAAGTCCGTTAAGTACTCTTGGAAGTTCATCATGTTTAGCATAAACTCTAAGACCAGGTTTACTAATTCTCTTTAAACCAGTAATAACTCTTTCTTTCTTATTTTCACCATATTTTAGTGATAAATCTAACATTTTAGTTTCTTCATTACTACTATAATCATTAATATAGCCTTCTTCTTTTAAGATTCTAGCTATTTCTCTAGTCATCTTAGTATTTAAAACTGCAACATTAGCATATTTCATTTGACCTGCATTACGAATTCTTGTAAGCATATCAGCTATTGTATCGTTTACCATAATTTACTTCCTTTCTACCAACTTGATTTCTTTACGCCTGGGATTTTACCTTCATTTGCTAATTCTCTAAAGCAAATACGACATAATCCAAATTTACGTAAAACTCCATGAGGTCTTCCACATCTTTCGCAACGAGTGTATGCTCTAACCTTAAATTTAGGAGTTCTTGAATTTTTAACTTTTAAACTAGTTTTTGCCATCTCTCATTACCTACTTTCTAAATGGAAGTCCAAAGCCTTTTAATAATTCTAAAGCTTCTTCATTAGTTTTTGCTGTTGTAACAAAAACAATATCCATACCTCTTAATTTAACTACATTATCATAATCGATTTCTGGGAAAATTAATTGATCTTTAATTCCTAAAGTATAATTTCCTCTACCATCGAAAGCTTTTGGTGATATACCTCTAAAATCTCTTACACGAGGTAAAGCAATTTTAATTAATTTTTCTAAGAATACATACATATTTTCCCCACGTAATGTTACTTTAGTTCCAATACTTTGTCCTTCTCTTAATTTAAATCCTGCAATTGATTTTTTAGCTTTTGTAATAACTGCATGTTGACCAGTTATAGCTTCTAAATCAGCTCTAGCAGCATCTATTAATTTATCATCATGAGATCCATCTCCAACACCAATATTAACTACAATTTTCTCTAATTTAGGAATTTCCATAACTGAAGAATAATTAAATTTTTCTTTAAGTGCTGGTTTGATATCTTTATTATATAATTCTTTTAATGAATTCATTATTTATCACCTGTGCCCTTCTTTTTAGTAGCTTTCTTTTCAGTTTTTACTTCTTTAACTTCTTTTGTTTTTTTGTTTTCTTTAGCTGTTAATACTTTTACATTAGATACATGAATAGGATTTTCAACTTCTAATATTCCACCAGTTTCATTCATTCTTGATGGTTTCATATGTTTTTTAACAATATTTACGCCTTCAACAACTACACGGTCTTTTTTTCTTAAAGTATATAATACTTTTCCTTCCTTACCTTTATCTTTTCCGGTAAGTACTTTAACATTATCTCCAACTTTAACTTTCATATATCCTCCTATAATACCTCAGGAGCAAGTGAAACGATCTTATTAAATTCTTTATCACGTAATTCACGAGCAACTGGTCCTAATACACGAGTTCCGATAGGTGATTTATCATCTTTAATTAATACACATGCATTGTCATTAAATTTGATATAACTACCATCATCTCTTCTAACTCCTTGTTTAGTTCTAACAATAACAGCTTTAACAACTTTTCCTTCTTTAACATTACTGTTAGGAATTGCTTTTTTAACAGTTCCAACAACAATATCACCAATATTTCCATAAACACGTTTGCTTCCACCTAGTACTCTAATAACCATAACTTCACGAGCACCAGAGTTGTCAGCAACCTTTAATCTACTTTGTTGCATTAACATATTAAAAACCTCCTATAGAACAACAGCTTCTTGAATAACTTCTACTAGTTCATATCTCTTAGTTTTAGATAAAGGTCTAGTTTGAGCAATTCTTACTGTGTCTCCTACTTTAGCTTTATTAGCTTCATCATGAGCAGCATATTTCTTAGAATATTTTACTCTCTTTTTATATAATGGGTCTTTACGATAAGTTTCAACTAATACTGTAATAGTTTTATCATTAACATTACTTACAACTTTTCCTATTAATTCAGCTCTTTTATTTTCCATTAGTTTTCACTCCCATCCATTTCAGTTA
The DNA here is from genome assembly GCA_900553855.1 of uncultured Mycoplasmatota bacterium. Classification (GTDB taxonomy): domain Bacteria; phylum Bacillota_I; class Bacilli_A; order RF39; family UBA660; genus CAG-533. The sequence goes on from USFG01000002.1 coordinate 78,041, forward strand.
ATATAGTTTTCATTCTAGCTACATCTTTTCTTAATTCATGAATTCTATGAGGTTTATCTAATGTTCCTGTAGCTTTTTTCATTCTTAAATCAAATAATTCTTCTTTTGTCTTAACGATTTGTTTTTCTATTTCTTCTTTAGACATTTTACGAATATCACTAGTTTTCATTATTATTAACCCCTTCCTTCATAACAAATTTAGTTTTAACAGAAATCTTATGTGATGCAAGTCTTAAAGCCTCTCTTGCAGTAGCTTCATCTACACCAGCAATTTCAAACATAATTTTTCCTTCTTTTACAACTGCAACCCATTCTTTTACATCACCTTTACCAGTACCTTGACGAGTTTCTAAAGGTTTTTGAGTACGAGCTAGTTGTGGGAAGATATTAATCCAAACTTTTCCACCACGTTTCATATAACGAGTCATCGCAATACGAGCAGCTTCGATTTGTTTAGCATTAACATATCCACCCTCTTTGGCCATTAGACCATATTCACCATTAGTTAATGTAAGGTTTCCTTTAGAATGTCCTTCATAACTAACTCTGTGAGGTTTACGATATTTAACTCTCTTAGGCATTAACATTGTTATCGCCTCCATTTTTCTTCTTACTTGGAAGAATTTCTCCCTTATAAATCCATACTTTTACTCCGACTTTACCATAAGTTGTAGGAGCAGTAGCTGTTGCATAATCAATGTCAGCTCTAATAGTATGTAGTGGAACAGTACCTTCAGTATAACCTTCAGTACGAGCCATTTCAGCACCACCAAGTCTACCAGAAACAGCAGTTTTAACTCCAACAGCTCCAGCTTTCATAACATTTTTGATAGCTTGTTTTTGAACTGTTCTGAAGTTTGCTCTATTTTCAATTTGTTTAGCAATTGTATCAGCAACGATTTGAGCACTAAGATTAGGATTCTTTTCTTCAACTATAGTTACATAGAAATCTTCACCAATAGCTTTTTTGATTTCTTTTCTTAGTTTTTCAATATCTTCTCCGCCTCTACCAATGATAACTCCTGGTTTAGCAGTACGAATTTTAATTTCATTTCTCTTTGGTTTTCTTTCAATGATAATTTCTGCAACAGCAGCATCTTTTAAGTAACCTGCTAAGAAATCTCTTAATTTTAAATCATTATTTAATTTTGTGGCATAATCTTTTTTAGCATACCATTTAGATTGCCAATCTTTATTAACACCTAGTCTTAATCCATTAGGATTTACTTTTTGTCCCATTAATTATGCCTCCTTTCCGTCACTAACTTTAACAGTTATATGACTTGTTCTTTTATCTCTTCTGTCAACTTTAGTTCTTGAACCAAATTTAATTCTCTTTAAAACAGGTCCCGGATTAATAAAGCATTCAGATACAAATAATTCTTCTTCTTTTAAGTTTAAATTGTTAACAGCATTAGCTGTAGCAGAATTTAAAACTTTTAAGATTAATCTACTTGATTTAGTATTAGTATTATTTAAAATAGCTCTAGCATCTTTAACAGACTTTCCTCTTATTAAATCAAGAGTCATTCTTGCTTTACGAGGTGCTACGATAGCCATTTTATGCATTGCATAAGCTTCCATCTAATCCTCCTACTTATTTCCAGCATGGCCAGTAAATTTACGAGTTAATGCAAATTCACCTAATTTATGACCAACCATTTCTTCAGTTATATAAACTGGTATAAATTCTCTTCCATTATGAACAGCAATTGTATGTCCAATGAAATCTGGGAAGATAGTTGAACGACGAGACCAAGTTTTAACAACTTCTTTTTTATTTGCTTCATTTAATTTTTTAATTTTATTCATAAGACTCTTATCAACGAAAGGTCCTTTTTTTAAACTTCTTGCCATCTATATCCTCCTATTTAGTCTTTCTACTAACAATTAACTTGCTAGATGCTTTCTTATTTTTACGAGTTTTATATCCAAGAGCAGGTTTACCCCAAGGAGTAACAGGCCCTTTTCTACCGATAGGTGTTCTACCTTCACCACCACCATGTGGATGGTCGTTAGGATTCATAACAGATCCACGGTTATGAGGTCTAATTCCCATATGGCGTGTTCTACCAGCCTTACCAATGTTAACTAATTCGTAATCTTCATTACCAACTACACCAACAGTTGCAAGACAACTACCTAAAACTTTTCTAGTTTCACCAGATTGTAATCTGATTAAAACATATTTTCCTTCTCTACCAAGAATTTGAGCAGATGAACCAGCACTTCTTGCAAGTTCAGCACCTTTACCAGGTTTTAATTCAACATTGTGAATTACTGTACCAACAGGAATTGCTTCAAGTGGTAATGTATTACCAACTTTAATATCAGCTGTTTTACTTGATATAACGATACTACCAACTTCTAATCCTTTAGGAGCAATAATATATCTTTTTTCACCATCTTTATAAGTTAATAGAGCAATATTTGCTGTTCTATTTGGATCATATTCAATTGTAGTAACTCTAGCAGGAATATCAAATTTATCTCTTTTAAAATCAATTATACGATATTTTCTCTTAGCTCCACCACCGATATCTCTAACAGTAGTTTTACCTTGATTATTTCTACCACCAGTTTTAGATTTACTAACAAGTAAACTCTTTTCAGGAGCAGTAGCAGTAATCTCAGTATTTGTTAATGTACTCATACCTCTTAAACCATTAGTTGTTGGTTTATATTTTCTAATTCCCATAAAAACACCTACATTTCTATAGAACTACCGTCAGCAAGTTTTACGATAGCTTTCTTATAAGTTTTTCTAAATCCAGAGTATTTTCCAACTCTTTTTTTCTTAGGTTTAGTATTTAATGTATTAACACTAACAACTTTAACTTTAAATGTGCTTTCAATAGCATCTTTAATTTGTAATTTATTAGCATCTTTAGCTACTTTAAATACATAAACATTTTGTGCCTTTAAGGCAGTTGTTTTTTCAGTAATAACTGGTGAATAAATAATATCAGATTTCATTATTTAAGCACCTCCTCTATTTGTTTTACTGCTTCTTCATCTAAAACAATAGTATCAGCATGTAACATATCATAAACATTAAGTTCACTTGTTAATAACACACCAACATTATTTAAGTTTCTTGATGCTAAATATAAGTTTTCAGCATCATTTGAAGTAATAAATAATGTTTTACCATTTAATCCTAAATTAGAAAGCATATTTTTTAAGTCTTTAGTTTTAAGAGATTCAACAGTTAAAGAATCAATAACTTTAATATTATTTTCTTTAGCTTTCATTGATAATACACTTCTTAAAGCTAAAACTCTTTCTTTCTTATTCATTTTGAAAGTGTAATCTCTTGGAGTAACTCCAAATGCTACACCACCATGTCTATAATGTGGAGCACGTGTAGAACCTTGACGAGCATTACCAGTTCCTTTTTGTTTGTATGGTTTTCTACCACCACCAGAAACTTCTGCTCTAGTTTTAGTTTTATGTGTTCCTTGTCTTAATGAAGCAAGTTGTAAGTCTAAAGCTTTTTTAACAACAACTTCATTACTTTCTATATTATATATAGCATCGTTTAATTTAATATCTTTTACTTTTTCACCGTTAAGGTTAATAATATCTACTTTTGCCATCTATAACACCTACTTTACTTCCTCAGTTGTAACAGCGTCTTCTGCAGTTGGAGCTTCAACAGCAACATTTTCTTCAGTTTCATAAGAAACTAAATCAAAAGTACCTTTCTTTCCGCCTTTAACAGCTTCTTTAATTACAACTAATGATTTTTTAGCACCTGGTACATTACCACTTACTAAAATATAATTGTCTTCTAAATTAACATCTACAATGCTTAAGTTTTGAACAGTAACTGTATCAACACCCATATGTCCTGATAGCATTTTACCCTTTAAAACTCTCATTGGTCTCATTGTACCCATTGAACCAGGTCTTCTGTGATATCTTGAACCGTGAGTTTTAGGTCCTTCTGATTGATTATTTCTAACAATAACACCAGTAAAACCATGTCCCTTACTTGTTCCAGTAACATCAACTTTTTGTCCTACTTCAAATATGTCTGCTTTAATTTCGCTTCCAACTTGATATTCGCTAGCATTAGATACTCTAATCTCTTTTAAGAAGCGCTTAGGTGCAGAACCAGCCTTTTTAGCATGTCCTATTTCTGCTTTTGTAGCATTTTTTTCTTTTTTATCAGAAATACCTAATTGAATAGCTTCATAACCATCAGTAGCAGTTGTTTTAACTTGCATTACTTTATTAGGTTCAGTGCTAATTACAGTAACAGGAATAATTTTTCCATCTTTCGTAAATACTTCGGTCATACCGACTTTACGTCCTAAGATTCCTTTCATCTTTCTTTCCTCCATCTAATTATTTTGTTTTAATTTCAACATCAACGCCACTTGGAATATCTAAGTGAGTTAAAGCATCCATTGTTTCCTTACTAGGATCCTTAATATCAATAAGTCTCTTGTGAGTACGCATTTCAAATTGTTCACGAGCATCTTTGTATTTATGTACAGCTCTTAAAACAGTAATCTTTTGAATTTCTGTTGGAAGAGGTACAGGTCCAGAGATAACTCCTCCTGTTCTTTTAACAGTTTCTACAATCTTAGCGCAAGCAGTATCAAGAAGTCTATGATCATAAGCTTTTAGTTTGATTCTTACCTTTGACATTTTATGTCCTCCCTTCGTCTATATCTTGTATAAACATGATTCCGTAACGAATACCCTGATATTTTAAGAAAATATCTCACAACATCTCCTAGCGTATCAGCAACCTCGCACATCTAAACCAGTCAAACTAGAAGTTATTATACCCTATAATCACTATTATTTCAAGCCATTTATCGCTATTTTTTTACAAAAATTAAAAAACTTAAAAATCAAAAAAAAGAATAGCTATTAAACCATTCCTTAATTTTATCTCTCAATATAATTAAATAATATATTCTTATCAGAATTATCTAAATACTCTTCTATAACACCATTATAACCTAAGCATCCATTATTCCAAACACTAATCACATTTATTAATTTATCATTATAATCATACAAATATAACACATATTAAAATTATAAATAAACAACTAGCAATAATTATCTCTTTTTTCTTCATTTATTTTTCCAAATATTATTTATCACTTAATTTAACAACTGCATGAGTCTTACTATTAATTCTTTCTAAGTCGATATAATCTTTAGTTTCACTAGGTAAATTCTTTTCTTCTAATCTAATTGTAACTAAATTATGGACATATCCATAAATTAATGCGAATACTGGTACACCTAGTAGTAATCCAATAATTCCAAAAGCATCACCAAAGAATAAAATAGAAGCAAGTACCCAGAATGATTTTAATCCTGTTTTAGATCCACATAATTTTGGCTCAATAACATAACTATCAATTTGTTGTAATGCTATTATAAATATAATAAATATAATACACATTTTACCTCCGCCATGTACTTCATCCATAAGGATTAATAAAGCACTAGGTATAGTTCCAATATATGGACCAAAATAAGGAATCATATTTGTTAAACCAACTGTAACACCAATTAATAAAGCATAATCACTAAAGCCTAAAATAGTTAGAAATATAAATGTAATAAATCCAATTGTAAAACCATCAAGTAATTTACCAACAATAAAGTTTCCAAATATATCATTAGTGTGTCTAGCATTATCCATAATATGATTAGCCACTTTTACCCCAAAGATACTATAAATAATCTTCTTAGTTCCCGCAACAAAGTTGTCTTTATCAGATAAATAATAAATAGAAATAACAAATCCCATAAATACTTTAAATACTACTTTAACTGCACCAAATAGTCCATTAGATACTATTGTAATCATATCCTCTAACTTAGGAAGAAAATTATTAATCATAGTATTTAAACTTTCATTAATAGTACTATAATTAGCGTTTATTGCCTCAGCAAGTCCACTAGAATCAGTCTTAGCAATTAAATAATCTTTTATATCTTTAATATATGTTGGCATATTAACAACTAGTGATTGAATACTCTTTAAAAGTGCCGGAATAATACTATTAAACAAAATAATTGTAAGTGTTAAAAAAATAACACAGGTAGTAAGTAAACTTAAATTATTAGCTACTTTATCTTTTTTTACAAATTTATCAAAAACATTTTTCTTAAAAAATATAACTATTGGATTTAATAAATAAGCAAATACAAATCCAATAATAAATGGACTAAACAATCCCACTATTGTTCCTAAAAATTTCCATATCTTATCTATATTAAATATTATAAATGTAAGTAATATACAAGCACCTATAACCATAAATATAGTTAAACCTAATTGATAGTACTTATTTTCTTTAATTTTTTCTTTCATCTAAATCTACCTCCTAATAATTACATTACTTCATAATTCAATATATTTTCTTTATTATCATTAATTATTCTAACACTATAACCACCATTATCTTTAAAACTCAAGTAATATTTAACACCATCTATTTCGTATAAATAATTTTTATTTTTTTCAATTTCAGTAGCTTCATTTTTATTAAATAAATCAATTAAGTAATAAGGATTAATATATCTTGTATCTATATTAACAATTAAAAAATCTCCAATTTCATTATCATTATCCTTTGTTAAATTTCCCTTTTCATACTTAACATTATAACTTGTTCCATCATCATATGTTAAAGTACCCTTAAATATATCATTTTCATAAACACCTTCAACAATATAATCGTCTATTTTATAATATACTTTTAACTTCTTATTAGCTAAATTATGTATTTTATGTTTAAATTCAAGCCTGCTTTCTTCTTTATTATTATTTTTAATTTGATTCTTATTTGAAACTATACATAAACAGACTACAAACAATATAAATATAGCCCACAATATTAGTTTAATAATATTTTTATATTTAGGATCTTTCCATAAGCTTACTAAATCACTCATTATTTAACCTCTTTACCTACTATTTCATCATGATAACCATTAAAGAAATCTTTAACGTTCATTATATTTTTACCAATTGGCTTTATTTTTAAAACCATTATACCTTTATCTTTTGCCATAATTGTAAATGAATTTTTATCCTTACTTACCACTGTACTTACTTTACCACTCGCATCAACTATTTTACATTCTGCGATTTTATACTCTATATCATCAATTTTAATATTTGGTAATGGATTTGGACTTAACATACGATATCTATTAAATATTTCTTTGGCAGTTACACTAAAATCTAAATGTTCATCTTCTCTTGTAATAATTGGTGAGAAAGTAACCTTGCTAATGTCTTGTTTTACTCTATTATTAGTACCATCTATTAAACTAGGTAAATATTTTATTATCATATTAGAAGCAATTATACTTAATTTATTAGTTAACGACTCAATATTATCATTATCTTCTATTTTAATTTCTTCTTTTGCAATCATGTCACCAGAATCCATACCTTTATCCATATACATTAAAGTGATTCCTGTTTTTTCATCACCATTTAAAAGAGCATAATGAATTGGTGCACCACCTCGATATTTAGGAAGTAAACTACCATGTAAATTAAAACAACCTAATTTTGGTATATTTAATATTTCTTCACATAAAATTTGACCATAGGCACAAGTAATAATCATATCTGGGTTAAGTTCCTTAATAAATTCATAATCACTTCTTAGTTTGATAGGACTATAAACCTTTAATCCTAAACTAATAGCTTTCTCTTTAACAGGACACATTGTAAGGACTTTTTTTCTACCTACATATGCATCAGGTGCCGTAACAACTCCAACGACATTTACATTTTTATTTAATTCTTCAAGTACCGAAACACTAAAGGAAGGACTCCCCATAAATAATACATTTAAATCTTTCATAAAAATCACTCTCCTTTATATCTATTTAAATATTACCATAAAAAAAGATAGTTTTCACTAACTTTTATTTAATTCTTTTATTTATACCTCTTAAATTGCATTATTTTTGTAAATCTCTATAAGCTACCTTACCAATTGCCGTAACAGGTATATTTTCTCTAAACTCAAACTCAGTTGGCTGAGCATATCTGGCAATATTTTCTTTACAATATTTTCTAATTTCAGTTCTAATATTTAAACTATCTTCAATCCCCTTTTTTAATACAATAACTGCTTTAGGAGTTTGACTTTTAATTTTATGAGGAACTGCTACTACTGTGCAATCAGCAACATATTTGCATTTTTTTATAATTTCTTCTAATTCAATTGGATAAATATTATAACCATTACTAATAATCATTCTTTTAGCACGAGAGGTATAGAAAATAAATCCATTTTTATCCATATATCCTAAATCACCTGTATGAAGCCATGTTCGGCCATCATGATGTCTTATCAGTGTATTTTTAGTTTCTTTATCCTCATTAATATATCCCATAAATATAGTTGGACCAGTTACACATATTTCACCTATATCATTTATACATTTTTCTACATCACTATTTGGTTCAAATATTTTAATAATTATATCTGGATTAGGTACTCCTAAAGTTCCATTATGAACATACTTTTCATCAATTGGAGCAGTAGATGAACAAAAACCAGAAGCTTCAGATAATCCATATCCTACTTTTACAATAGCGTTACTACCATGTTCTTTTAAAAATTTTTCAAAATCATTTTTTGTTTCTGGTGATAGATAATCTCCACCTACAACTACAACCTTTATATCCTTAAGACCATTCCTACTAAACTCTAAACCTTCTAATGACATTTTTAGAAGAGACGGTACTGCTGGATAGACATTTGGTTTATATTTTTTTAATTCAGAATTTATCTTTTTAGTATTTAATTTAGGTACTAAAATAGCTGTCATTCCACTTATTAAACAAGTATGAACACATAAAGCGAGACCAAAAACATGAAAAATAGGAAGTGCGGATAAAACACTGTTGCCTGGATTTAATTCATCACAAACATTTATTGTTTGAAGTGCCATAGCATTAAAATTCAAATTAGACAAGATTATTCCTTTAGGTTTACCAGTTGTTCCACCACTATAGATTATTGCAGCTGGATCAGTAGATTTTCTTTTTATATAAGGTTCTTCTAATGTTTGATAAGAAATAAAATCAGACCAAGATATCATATTACCTTCTAATTTTAAATTAGTTGATTCTTTTAAATTATAAATCATCTTTTTTACTTTAATTAAACTATTAGAATTAGGTACTAAAATAAAATGCTTTACTTTAATTTTTTTCGCATTAGGCATAGATGTATCAGAACAAAATAAGACAGTACTATTAGTTTCATCTAACGCTCTTTTAATATCCTTAGTAGATGATAATGGATGAATAATATTAGCAATGGCACCTATTTTATTAATTGCATATATTAATGAGATACTTTCAGGAGTGTTTGGCATACAAATTGTTACACATTCATTTTCAACAATATTAAACTGAGTTAAAGCCTTAGCTATTTTATCAATTCTTTTTAAAAATCCTTTATAAGAAACACTCGCACCATAATAAGAATATGCTGTTCTTTTTTCATTTCTAATTACAGATTCTTTTAAATAATCATACATACTTCCTTGATAATAATTTAAGCTTTCAGGAACATTTTTATAATATTTTAACCAAGGTTTTTCTTTATTATAATTTATTTCTATTTTTAAATATTTTAACATTTTTTCTATATAATCATTTACTTTTCCCATTTTTATTTTCCTCTCATATATATTAAAAGTTTTCTTTAATTATATTCACTAATTCTTTAGCAGATTCACTATTTATATATTTATTTTGATTATTAATTAATTTTGTTTGTAATTCTTTATTATATAATAATTCATTAATCATATCTTTTAATTCTAAATAATTATTACAATTAAGACTCATATTATGTTCTTTAAAATAATTCATATTATATGTTTCAATTCCTGGAATAGCAAACATATGAATTAACGGCTTTCTTATTGCAGCTATCTCAGTTGAAGATAATCCACCAGGTTTAGATACAACAACATCAGCGGTATAAATAAAATCATTTATATTCTTAGTAAATCCAAAAGGAATAACATTTTTAAAATTTCTATCCTGTATCTCCTCTAGTAATTTCATATTTGTTCCACATATAGTTATAATCTTATAATTTTCGTTTTCTAATTGTTTTAATAAAGCAAGTACATTACCAAATCCCATACTACCTAACATAATTAAAATAATTTTATCATCATTACTTAAATTTAATTCTTTTCTTATGTCTTTAGCAGTATTAACAAACCTTGATGAAACAGGGATACCTATCGGATTAATGGCATCTTTACTATTTCCTTTTTTAATAAATTTATCTTCTAAATCTCTAGGAATTACCAACAAATCAGGTTTACTTTCTTCCATAAAAGGACATGGTTCATAGTCTGTTGCAATGGTTATAAATTTAACTTTTTCTTCATTATGTTTATTTATAGCAGTAAGAGTTAAAGAAGGAAATAGATGAGTTGTAATAACTAATGTAAAATTATTATCATTAATATATTTTAATAAACTATTAGCATGTAACTTATTAGCTAAATAGACAGGACTAGTTAACCTAGAATCACTATATAAGTCTCCTATACTATATAAACCTTTAAATACTTTACCATTTCCTTTTAATGACGCTAAATATATTTTAGAAGATAATTCTTTAGCTTTGGGATTTACTATATCAAAGAAATCTTTAAATTCACATTCAATATTATTTTCTTTTAATTCTTCTTCTATATATCTAGCACATGAATTATGTCCGCCACCTGTACTACAAGATAATATCAATATTTTCATTTATTTTCTCCTTCATCATAGTTTCAGTTCTTTCTTTTAAATCTCTTATTTTTACATAATAAGACCATAGTGATCCTTCGGGATACATTTGAACAACTATATTATTATTTAATTCATTAATTACATCATGATAAAAATTTTCTTTTCCATTTTTACTTTTAGGAATTGGAACTCCATGAAGTATGTCTTATAAATGGAATTTTAAAATTTTCTTCTAAGGTTGGAAAATATGTTTTACGAGGAAAAGTTATTAAGCCAGTAAGAATACAATCAATATAATGAATATGGTTAGAAACAGTAACTACTCCTCTATTTTTAATTAAATTTTCTTTACCAGTAATTTTAAATCCTAAAAAAATTTTAGCAATAAAATATAAAATTAAAGCAATTGGTCTAATTAATATATCAGTTATAAAGTCTATAAATAAATTTTTAGGAATAAAACCATAGTCATCATTTATTTTTATAGGTAGAACACCAAATGATGTACTACATGTTCATCTTCTTTTAAATTATTATAATTATACTTCTTCACATAATATTTAACGCTTAATACGTTATATTTACACCTCCACTATTTTATTTAAATAAATAGTAAAAATCATAATATCATACATCAACACTTCGGTAAACTTATACATTTACTAAATAATATTATACACGACCTTAAATTAAAAAGAAATAGACTAAATCTATTTCATTAATTCTTCTAATTTTTTCTTTTCTTCTTCTAGTTTTTGTCTATCCATTGCAACTATATTTTGTGGTGCTTTGTTAACATAATTTTCATTAGATAGTAACTTTTCTCTTCTATTTATTGATTCAGTTAACATCTTAATTTGAGCTTCTTTAGCTGCAATATCAGCATCAGTTAAAACCTTTTCAAAGAAGATTTGAGCTTTAACTCTAGATGAGAATACTTTATATGCTCTAATACCTAAAGGCTTTGTAACAACGTTATCTTTAATCTTTAACATTTTAACTATTAAATCATTATCATCTTCAGTATCAAACATAACTTTCATATCTTTAGTAATATTATTTTCAGCTTTAACATTTCTAAAGTTCTTAATAAACGCTATTTGATCATCAACAACTTTTTCTTCATCTTCAAATATATATTTCTTAGAATATTTAGGATATTCACTAATCATTATATCTTCGGCATCTTTAATTGGAAGCATATTATATATTTCATCTGTTACATAAGGCATAAATGGTTGTAATAATTTTAAAATACCAGTTAAAACATAACATAATATGGATTTAGTAACTTCACTATCAATACTATACTTAGCCATTTCAATATAATTATCACAGAAACTACTCCAAACAAAGTCATAAATAGTTGCACCAGCATTATTAAATTCATATTTATCCATAAATTTCTTAGTTGTATGAACACATTTCATAAATTTAGTTAATATCCATTTATCTTCTGGTTTTAAATTATCTAATGTAATTTTTTCTAATCCTTCAATATTGGTTAAAACAAATCTAGAGGCATTCCATATTTTATTAATATAATTCCAAGTAGCTTTAATTTTTTCTTCATCAAAACGCATATCGGTTCCTGGTGCAACATCTGTTGCTAAATAATATCTTAAGGAATCTGCTCCATATAATTTAACCATATCAAATGGATCTATCCCATTACCTAAAGATTTACTAAATTTTCTACCTTGTTTATCTCTAATTAAACCATGAATTAAGCAATCCTTAAATGGTCTTTTACCTAATAATTTTTCACCTTGGAAAGTCATTCTATTTACCCAGAATGGGATTATATCATAACCGGTTACTAAACATGAATTAGGATAGTAAGTTTCTAATAATTTAGTGTTATCTGGCCATCCTAAAGTAGCAAAAGGCCAAAGGGCACTACTAAACCATGTATCAAGTACATCTTCATCTTGTACCCAACCATCCTCTTTAGGTGCTTCAGCTCCAACATATACTTCATCATCTTTATACCAAGCTGGAATACGATGTCCCCACCATAATTGTCTAGAAATACACCAATCATATGTTATTTCCATCCAGTGATTCATTGTCTTTTCATATCTTGAAGGAATAAAATTAACCTTTTCATCTTTATTCTTTTGAGTTTCTAAAACATGGTCTGCTAAAGGTCTCATCTTAACAAACCATTGCTTTTTAATCATAGGTTCAACCATAACGCCAGTTCTTTCACTATGACCTACTTCGTGAACAATTGGATCAATTTTAATTAATAATCCAGCTTCTTTTAAATCTTCTAAAACAACTTTTCTAGCTTCTTCCCTACTTAATCCAATATATTTTTCAGGACAATTTTCATTCATTGTAGCATCATCATTCATAATAACGATTCTCTCTAAATTATGTCTATTACCAACTTCAAAATCATTTGGATCATGAGCCGGAGTTATTTTAACACATCCAGTTCCTTTAGTAATATCAGCATGTTCATCTCCAATAATTGGAATTAATCTATTAACAATAGGAAGAATTACATTTTTACCAATTAAATGTCTATATCTATCATCTTCAGGGTTAACTGCAACAGCCGTATCACCAAATAAAGTTTCAGGTCTAGTTGTTGCAACATCTAAAAAACTTGTACCATCTTCTAAAACATATTTTAAATGATAAAAAGCACTTTCTTCTTCACTATAAATAACTTCTTCATTACTTAAAGCAGTCTTAGCAACCGGATCCCAGTTAATAATCTTTTCACCACGATAAATTAATCCTTCATTATAATAATCTACAAATACCTTTTTAACTGCAGTAGCAATTTGTTTATCTAATGTAAATCTTTCTTTAGTATAATCTAAAGATATACCTAATTTAGCCCATTGCTTACGAATTATATCAGCATGTTCATGAGTCCAATCCCAGCATGAATCTAAAAACTTTTCTCTTCCATATTCATATTTATTTATACCACTATCTTTTAGTCTTTTAACAACTTTTGCCTCAGTTGCAATTGCCGCATGATCCATTCCTGGAAGCCATAAACAGTCATAACCTTCCATTTTTTTATAACGAATAATTATATCTTGTAAGGTTACATCATAAGCATGTCCTAAGTGTAATACCCCTGTAACATTTGGAGGTGGTAATATAATACTAAAATGCTTCTTAGAACTATTTTCATCACATTTGAAATAATTTTTACTAAGCCATTTTTCGTATTTTCCTTCTTCTACTAAATCATGATTATATTTTGTATCTAACATCTAAATCTTCCTTTCTTTTTAAAAAAAATAGTTATAAATATAAGGACGAATTTACCGTGGTACCACCTTAATTTATAACTATTAGTCATCTTTAATTCTTTAACGCTGAAATAGCGATTTTTCTTAGTTTGCAACCTTCTTACATAAATTATTATTAACTTCCACCAACCATTAACTCTCTTTAAATATTTAATGCAATACTCCTCAAACTTCATTGAAAACTTAATGATAGTATATATTATTTTTTATCAAATTACAAGTATTAGTTAGCATAAACCAAATGAAAATTCACGAGATTTAAATAAATACATTCTATTATATTGATAACAAAAATAAAAATTGATATAATTAAATATAGAATAGAAAGAGATTGGAAATGAAAGAAGATAAGAAAAATAAAGAAAAACTTATTAATGATGTTACTTTAAATCCACAAGATCTTATAGACCCAGTCTCTAAACTTGTTGTTTTTAACTATGAAGAAACACCTATTACCGAAATAGTTAACGCAATAATTGTCGATGCAATCAGAATGAAAGCATCAGATATTCACTTTGATCCTATGGAAACGGGATTAAAAATAAGAATTCGTATTGATGGCGCATTACAAGATTATAGTATAGTTCCGTTATATGTCGAAAAAAACATTATAACTAGAATTAAAATTATATCAGGAATGAACATTACTGAATCAAGAATCCCTCAAGACGGTGCTATTAAAAATAGTTTAGATAATATTGACGTTGATTTACGTGTTTCATGTTTACCTACTAATCTAGGAGAAAAAATAGTTATTCGTATCTTAGATTATAAAATGTCAGCTGCTGGTATTGAAGAATTAGATTTTAGTGAAGAAAATCTAGCAAAAGTAAAAAGAATGATTGAAATTCCTAATGGTATTATTCTAGTAACCGGAGCAACTGGTACCGGTAAATCAACAACTGTTTATTCAATCCTTCAAAAACTAAATACTGAAGATTCTAACATTATAACTGTAGAAGACCCTATAGAAATGAATATTGAAGGAATAAACCAAGTTCAAGTTAACTCTGATGTCGGTCTAACATTTGCTACAGCTTTAAGAAGTATTTTAAGACAAGACCCCGATATTATAATGATCGGAGAAATTCGTGATGATGAAACTGCAAAAATTGCTGTTCGTGCATCTATTACTGGTCACTTAGTTCTATCAACAATTCATACCAACAACTCACTTAACACTATTGAACGTTTAACTGATATGAATGTAGAAAGATATTTACTTGGTGCCGCCTTATCTGGAATTATTTCTCAAAGACTTGCTAGACGTTTATGCAAAAAATGCCGAGTTTTAAGAGAAACAAATGAATATGAAAGAGAATTATTTAAAAAGAATTTAGGATTAGAAATAAACGAAATATATGAACCACACGGTTGTGATGAATGTTATCAAGGATATAAAGGACGTATCGCTGTTCAAGAAGTACTTCTTATTAATCAAGATATCAAAGATGCCATTGTATTAAATTCAGAAAAAAAAGAATTAAGAAAGCTTATTTATGGTAAAGGAGGAACAACCACAATTTTCCAAGATGGATTATTAAAAGTAGTATCTGGAGAAACATCCTTAGAAGAAATATTAAAATTAGTTGAATCTGATGATGAAACTGATACTGAAATAGAAGAAAAAGCTAAAGAAGAAAATATTAAAGAAAATGAAAAAAAAGAAACTATAGAAACTTTATCTCTATAGTCTTTTTTTAACTTATTAAATCTGCCGTATCATCAATAATAGTATTTAACTTACGTTTAATAACTTTTTTATTTTTTGTCATCTTCTCTACGCCCATATATATCCCAATACCGGCTGCTGCTCCTACCATCATCATCATTGTATTTTTCATTCTATCACCATTATTATTATGAACAAAATCTTAAAGTTTATTCATAATTAATTCATTTAAAGTAGTTTTTCTATTAAAACTATAATCATTATTTATAGCCTTTAAATAAGCATCCTTACTACCAACTAAAATAAGTGATTTTTTAGCACGAGATACACCCGTATATAGTAGCTTATTATAAAGCATTCTATTATAGCTTAATGATATTGGCATAATAATATAGTCAAATTCAGATCCTTGCGATTTATGAATAGTTATAGCATAAGCATGACTAATACTTATTAGATCTTCTCTTTTATAATCAACTATATTACCATCATAATCTATACTTAATATATCTTTTTTAGAATTTACATTAACAGAGCAAATATACCCTATATCACCATTAAAAATATTATTATCAACATCATTAACTAAATTAAGTATTTTATCCCCTACTCTATAAGTAATAGGACCAACTTTTAATTCATCTTTTTTATTAACGACCGGATTAAAGTATTCCTGTAACAAGATATTTAAATTATCAATTCCATTTTCACCCTTATACATTGGAGCCAGAACCTGGACATTTCTAACATCAATCCCCTTCTCTTGCATTTTATCCAATAACTTAATAATAATACTTTTTATATTTAAATTATCACAAGAAATAAAACTAAAGTCATCTCCACTAGGAACTATTTCCATAACTTTATCTTTAATATTTTTAGCAACAGTTGGAATATATGATTTATCACTTTGTCTATAAATCTTTTCTAATCTAATATGTGGTATATTAGTGTTTATTATGTCATTTAAAACTAATCCTGGTCCAACAGAAGGAAGTTGATATTCATCACCTACTAAAACTATTTGTGTATTAAAAATATCCAATCCTCTAAGTAAAGATGCCATTAAATGGTTATCTATCATTGAAGATTCATCAACTATAATTAAATTATAATGAACACTATTTAATTCATTTATATTAAACACATTATTTTCTTTATCCCATTTTAAAAACCTATGAATAGTACTTGCTTGATAACCGGTAGACTCACTCATTCTTTTAGCTGCTCTTCCAGTTGGTGCTAATAACAAAACATGATCCTTAATCGAGTTTTCACTAACTTTATAGATAAGTGAATACGTTTTAATTATCCCCTTAATAATTGTTGTTTTACCAGTTCCAGGACCTCCTGTAATAACACTTATATTATTAATTAAAGATTTACTAATTGCTTCTTTTTGTTCTTCATTATACTTTATATCAAGAACTTTTTCCGCTTTATTAATATATCTATCTATATTACTTACTCTACTACTTAATTTAAATAATTTAGTTAAATAATCAGCAATATACACTTCATCATCATAATCTTCTTTTAAATATATTTTATCCCCTTTAATTGCAACCCTGCCAATATTAAATAAATAATTAATTTGACTATCAATATCAACATTTATTCCATATAACTTTTTTAAACCAGCGCATATCTCTTCTTTATATAAATAAATATCACCAGTACTAAATGTTAAATATTTCATAGTTTCAATTAAACAAGCCTTAACTCTTCGATCATCTTCTATATCATTACTACTTAAAAATATTTCATCTAATTTCTTAAAATTAATTTCATCACTTAAATCATAAATATTTTTATTTATTATATCTTTAATTTTTTTACCAAACTTATTAATTAAATTCATTGTTTCTTTAACACTAAATCCCATATTTTTAAGTTCAACTATTAAAGCATCATTATCAAAATATTTACAAACTGAATTATATATTTGTTCTCTTTTCTTCTCATTTATTCCATCAACTAATTCTAAATTACTTTTATTTTCTTTAATTTTATATAAACTATCATTACCAAAAACTTTATATATTTTTTTGGCAGTTACTTCTCCGCACCCTTTAACAAAAGAACTAGTTAAGAAATCAATTATAGCATCTTTACCCTCTGGTACAATTTTTTCATAATTATCAGTACTAAATTGATAACCATATCTATCATGAAAAATATACTTTCCATTTAATACATAATTATCATTATCATTAGTTTTCATAAAATAACCAGTATAAGTAATTAGTTTATTTGTTGGTATATTTTCATCATCTGTTTCATTAACTTTAAAAAGACCAACCCTATAGCCCGATTCAGATTCAAAAATAATATGTTTAAACTTTCCTTTAATGTAACTCATACCTATAATTTTATCACATCAAAAAAAAATTACAATAATATGTAATCTTTTCCAAACTTTTTATCAGTTTTATTTTCAATAATTTCAATAATAGTTTTATATTCATCATTAATATTATTAATTAAAGTATTAAAATCATCTTCAGTATAAAATGAAGAATTACTTTTCATTTTAATATATTCTAACTTATTATCATTTAATTTTTCTAAATCAATATCTAAACTATAATTTTCTAATACTTTATCAATAAACTCATCATATTTTTCCCATAGACTATAACTACTTTTATGATAATCACTATAACTTTCTAAATTATCTAGCACAATATCTTTAAATTTAACTAACTTATTATTTTTAGGATAACATCTAATCATTCCTGATGTATCACCTTTAACATCATATTCAACTATCGTTTTCATATTATAACTTTAATAATTTATCCATAACTCTAATCATTTGAGAAGTATATCCATATTCATTATCATACCAAGCAACTATTTTAACTTGTTTCTTATTAACATCTAACACCTTAGTAGATAATCCATCAACTAACGCTCCACATGTACTTCCAATAACATCACTTGATACAATAGGATCTACTGTAAAATCTAATACCTCATTCATATTGTTTCTAAATAAATCATTTATTTCATCTACACTAGTTGCTCTATTTAATGTTAAAGTTACATCTACCATAGAACCATCAATAACTGGAACTCTATAAGCAACACCATCCATTTTACCGCTAAGTGTTGGAATAACTACACCAATAGATTTTGCGGCTCCTGTACTAGTTGGAATGATATTTGAAGCAGCTGTTCTTCCTCTTCTTGATTTAATTCCTTTTTTATGTGATCCATCTAAAGTATTTTGATCATTAGTGTATGCATGAATTGTTGACATAAAACCAGATTCAATTCCAATATTATCCTCTATTATCTTAAGAACTGGTGCTAAACAATTTGTAGTACAAGAAGCACTTGAAATAATTTCATCATCCCTACTTAAAATATTCTCATTTACTCCATAAACTACAGTTTTCATTTCATCTTTACCAGGAGCCGAAATAATTACATGTTTAGCTCCAGCTAAAATATGTTTATATGCATCTTCTTTTTTAGTAAAAGCACCTGTACATTCTAAAACTAAATCAACATTTAATTCTCTCCAAGGACATTTTTCAGGATCATCAAATTGTAACACTTTAGTGAAAGTTGTATCAACCATAATCCCATCATCTAACACTGTAATATTCTCATCAAATTTTCTAAATACAGTATCATATTTTAGTAAATAAGCATTTTCTTCAGCAGTTCCTCTTGAATTTATAGCAACAACCTCATAATCACTACTTCCCAAAAGTAAACGATATGCTATTCTACCAATTCTACCAAAACCATTAATTGCTATTCTTTTCTTCATTTTTTAACCTCTTTCTTTTCTATATTTTATTAAATATATTTTTATTTTTAATACCAATCCATAATCCATAAACTATAAACATAGCAACCATTAAATATAACATATTATCTATTATACCAGTTTTAGGATTTTCAGTTACTTCTTCATCCTTATTTGATTCATTAGTATCAGAAGTGTTTGTATCTTTATTATCTCCAGTATCTTTCTTATCTTGCTCGTCAAAAGATGCTTTTAATTTTTCAAAACCTCCATCTGTATAAATAGTTAACATACAATCCATTTCAAATTTATCATCAGTATCAGTTTTAACACTATAATTAACCATAACAGTTCCATCAGAACTTTTTTTGCCATTTAATGATGTATAAAAATCAGAATTAGATTTAGCAACTTCTACTACATAATCACCATATTTGCTTCTAGGAATACATTTTTGATTTTCACTACAAGTAACTGTTGAACCATCACTATCATCATAAATTATATAAGCAGATCCTGTTGATATATTCAACTCTCCACCAAAAATAGCAAGATAAGATGCTAATAATCCATAAGAATTATCATAACGTATTCCATTTATATATTCTATCAATTGGTACATTACTTGACCAAGATACAGTTTAGCAGAATTTATTGAATCTTCTTCATATGATAGTCCCTTAGTAACATCATATAAATATTTTACTCTTACACCATTATTGATAAAATCATAACTAGCTTCATATTTATGATCACCATTAATTGCATAATATTTATTGTTATCAAAATCAAAATCTATATCAAAAGATATATCTTTCGATTCTAAAACAGCTGGCGAAAATTTTTGTTCAGTATTTTTATATTCATTAAAAGCTTCTTTCAATTTTTCATTATTTACTTGAACATCCGCATTTACCATTAAAGGAATAAACATTATTATAAATAGTACTACCTTTTTCATTATTATCCTCTTTCAAAATAACTTTCTCCAACAAATTCCCTTAATATATTACTATCAGAAATATATTCACTAGGAATTGGAAAAAACATTTGTAATTCGTCTATTAATCTTCTTGATTCATTATAATATTTAGAATCTATTGGTACACTATAAAGAAGTGGTTCAGCATAAACTCTTAATAATCCCATTTCGTAAGTATATGCCGTATTAAGTATTACATTAGCTTGATTAGTAAATGGAAAAACATATTTTATTTCTCCATTACGTACTTTATCCCAAGATTTTAATGTATCTTGAACATTATATCCTCTAGTTCTATTATCTCTAACTATTCTTCTAAGAAGCCTAATATCAACCGTCGAAATATGATTATGTCTATCAACCGATAAAGGCATAAAAGGACTAATATAAACTTTTAATTTAGCATCCTTAGGAATTGTACTAGTTAATGCTTCATTTAAACAATGTAATCCCTCAATAAGTATTATGTCATTTTCTTTTAATTTTATTAATCTACCCTTATATTCTTTCTTCCCTTCAACAAAATTATAAGTTGGAACACTTACTTCCTCACCATTTAAAATTTGATTTAATTGTTTATTAAATAAATCTAAATCTATACAATCAATTGATTCAAAATCATATTCACCATTTTTCAACTTAGGAGAATCAACTTTCTCTTTAAAATAATCATCTAAGCCAAGATATATCGGATTAAGACCTATCGCACTCATATATAGTGCTAATTTTTTAGTACTTGTTGTCTTACCAGATGATGATGGTCCACCTAAAAGTACCAATTTTTTATTCTCTTTTCTAATTAAATTAGCTAGTTCATATATTTGATTATCCATCATAATATCATTTTTCTTTATAAATTCTTTAATTTTACTTTCTGAAACTAACATATTTAAATCTGAAATATAATTAACATGTACTAAATTACACCAATTTTTATAATCACTAAAACTTTTTAAAATCATATCTTGATTAGTAAATGTTGGAAGTGAAAAATCACTTAAATAAGGAGTAGATAACACTACACTATTATCTCCTAAATAATTTAATATATAATTCTTAAGACTTCCAGTAGACTCTGGCATATCACTTAAAAAATAATTATAATATCCGCATAATTCATAGATAGTAACAGTTTTATCATTAGAATATAATATGTTATTAGCTTTTTCTATTTCATTAATTTTAATATAAAAATTATATGCATCTTTAACAGTTATAACTTTTTTAGTAATCTTTAAATCTTTACTTATTAAATCATCCATCATATTCTTTAAATTATTAATATCATCATTATTCAAACTATTTTTACTTTGAATTTTACAATATAATCCTTTATCTAATGAATGCATAAAATAAACATCACATTTAAATAGTTTTCTAACTGCGACATACATTACCATTTTTAATCCAGATTGAATTAATTTAGTTTCATATCTATCAAGTAACACATTTATCTTCCCCTATTCTTTTACTAGTATATCAAATTATATAAAAAATTAAAATAAAGTATTATTAAAAAAAGAAATATTATTGGTTATTTTGCAACTTTAATATTTCTAATTTATTTAAATTATTTGTTTCAGATATTATATCAATAGGTATCCCTTTTCTAATAATTTTTTAATTATTGATAATATCTTATTACTTTCACCTGCTAGTTCTTCTATATATTTTACAATCACCTGATGTTTTTAGGGCTTATTTAAAATTGGCAAAAATAAAAAAGAAGAATTTATTCTAAAATATTTTCTTCTTCTTCATTATCTTTTAATTCATTACTTTCATCAGTATCTAAATTTTTATCTCCTTTAGACTTTCTTCTTTTATTCTTTTTATTAGCGTTATTTTCTTTTTCCTTATTTATCTGATTCACCATTTCCTCTTGTTTTTGCATAAAAACCTTAGTTAGTTTATTTTTACTATTATTTATAAGAATAAGTGCTAATAAAAGTATAACAACACATATACCTAAACCAATAGACACATACATATATAACTTATTACTATTATTTAAATTTTCAAAATCTTTTTGACTGAATAAAGAAATTATTTTATTTACATTATCATATAAATATAATTCATTTTTACCTGTTGAAATATTAGTGCCACTAATAACATAATTATTACTATCTTTAGTTAATCTATATCCAAAAACCTTTTCATCATTAATAGTTATTTCTTCTTTAATTAAATTCTTAATATTTATTTCCTTATTAGTTAAATATATTTTAAAATCATTTGATCCAACTTCATTATAATAACTTACTTCATTATTAACTTCATCATAAATATAAAATCCTTCTTTATTATTACTATCTCTTAAATAAAGTAATGTTAAATTTAAAGTATCATTTTTTAAACAAGCAACCTCTTCTTCATTAAATTTAATAGTTGAAGCCACAAAATTTGTTGGTAAATCTTCCGGTAATTTTCTTAAAATATTAAATTCACCATTTTTAAATTTATTAACAATAGGATCTTTTTCAGGAACAGTTACCTTAACAACATAAGTCTTACTTGTTCCATTTTCTGCAGTAACAACTACATTAAACTCATTTAATCCTTCTTTAACATCAAACTCGCCTAAACCACTTACTTTTGCTTTTTTATCATTTACTTCACCATTAATTTTAATCTTTGTAGTATCAGCTGTAACTAGACTAGTATACTCTAAAGACTTTTGATCAAATTTAGGACTTATTTCAAATCCATCTATACTTAGTGATTTTAAATTATTATCCGAAGAATAATTAATTATAACAGGTTTTTTAATATTAATTTTAATAGTAGAACCACTAGTTGCTACAACACTTTCACTATCCCAATCAACTAATTTAGTATTTTCAACATTGAAAGTTGCAGTTCCTACCGCAATAGCTTTAAATTTATAAGTATAAGTTTTTGAAGAAATAACTCCATCACCATATTGTACAACACTAGGTTCACCACTAATTAAAGATAATTTTGATTTATCATAAGAAACTCCGAATTGCCATGAACCAAGTTTACCACTAGAAGATACCTTAACAGTTACTGTAAAAGTATTATTTATTGTCACATTACTTGAACTACTACTAGCTTTTATTGATCCAGTTGCTGCATAAATATTCAAAGGTAACAATAACATAATAAACATTATTATATATTTTTTCATATATTCCTCCTATTGTTCTATTTTACTAACACCTAAAATATGTTTTTGAATTTTAAGTAAATCAATTATATCAACCACACCATCTTTATTAACATCAGCAGCTTCTCTATAACCATCAGTTAATTTATTAACCCCTAAAATATCTTTTTGTACTTTAAGTAAATCAACAATATCTATATTTCCATCACCATTATTATCTCCATATATAACAATAGTATAAGTTTTCTCTCCATTGCCTTTTAATTTTAATGTCATTCCAGTAGATAATATTTTATTTTCGCTAATTTCTGCTATCATCGTTGGATAATTTAAATTTATCTGACTAATAAATGAACTAGCATCTATATTTTCATCAAAACGACTTATATAATTATTTTTTATATTAATTTGTAAATTAGATAATACTTCATCAGGACTATATAATATTTCTTCTCTTTTTTGAATTAATATTGTATAAGTTTTTTTATCACCTGATGCACTTGTTACAACAACATCAAGCTTTGTTTCATCGTTATCTAAAGTTTTCTCACCAATTCCTTCAACTTTTGCATTAACATTAGTAGCAGTAGCGTTAACAGTTACTTTATTAACATCTTTAGAAATATAGCATGTGTAATTAGTTGCACTGCTTGTAAATGATGGCATTAAATTACAACCTGTAACACTTAAACTAGCTAAAGTATTATCTTCATTATAATTAACATCTAACGTTGTTAAAGTAGGCATATCTCCCTTAAATACCGGTATTGAAAATATAAAACCAGTATCAATTAAACCATTATCATAATAACCTTCATAATAATTAAATGATTCACTATAAGGTGCTCTAACATTTTGCATATATTGAGTACTATAATAAGTTTCCCCCGCTAAATCAAATTTTTGTAAATATAATGTACTTTGTTTATATTCAGTAACATATCTACTTAATAAATTTCCACCATCAACAATTGCCGCATAAGGACTATTCCAATTTTTCTTTTTAGCATAAGCAAGCCCAGATCTAATAATATCAGTTTGTGTCTTACCACTAGCATTTATATTAAAGAAATTATAATAACCAGGATACTCTGCATTATCTCCACTTGATAAAACAGATCCTCTTGTTCCTTGTTCTTGAATTGCTCTTGCAACTAAATGAACCGGACTTACACCATTTTTCTTAGCAGAATCCATAAATGTTCTAGCATAACTTACTTCAACCTTTTCATTACTATCATTATAATAAAAAGTATTACCTTCCATAAATGTTCCTCTAAGCATTGTTTGTACTAATTCTTCTGTATGAATACTTTCTTTATAAGCAAGTTCTTCAAACATAAAAACTCTTTCATCATTCAAGAAATTTCTTGGATCTAAATAAAATTTTATAGTTTGCTTACTAGCAGCATACCATCCACCTTCAAATGTAATCCATTTTCCATCGCTATATGCTCCATCTTCAGTACTTCTAAGTGTTTCATTAGATCCATTAATTAAATTAAGGTTTACATATCTAGTTTCTCCAGCAACTACTTCATCAAAAGTAGCATTAACATTATAAGGCATAAATTCCCACGTAGGATGAACACTCTTTAAAACCGCTAAATTCCTAGCATATGATTCTGGAAATCCTTTATTTATATATTCAGTAATTAAACTATCACTAATTGTATATTCCTTAACATCCACAAATGAGATAGAACTATTTCCTTTAGTAATAAATCCTTCATACCAAAATCCACTATACTGTAATCTAATCTTATAAAAATTACCTTCTTCTCCAATTATTTCAAACGCTCTTGGATAAGAAATACTTATCTTACTACCAGTATCACTTAAAATTCTATCACAATGACTACTAGCACATTTTCTAACATAAACATCAGTAACACCCTTTGCTATTACTCCTTGTTTATATGTAGTATCTGCACTTACAGATGTAACAAAACAAAATAATAATAACAATAAATATTTAAAATACTTCATTTCTACATCTCCATCTTCACTATAATTATATCAAAAAAGATAATACATTTAAGCATTATCTTATTAATTATACATTATTTTACACTTATAATTTTTCAATAACTTTATGATTTTTTTCCAAACATCTAATTAAATCTTCTTTATCATACTTAGAAAAAATATTTCTTAATTTATCTGGATTAATTAAAAACATTTGTAAGTGATTAACAAAAACATCATGTTCATTAGTTAATTTAAGTTCTCTAACCGTACTAAAATTTTCTTTTACAACTAAAGGAAACAAAGTTAAACTTTCTACTAAAGCAGGATTAATATTATTTATTTCTTCATTACTTAATCCAAGATCAGTTAAATAATCCATTATAAATTACCAGCCTTTCCAATATCACTTAAATGTTTTGCTTTTATAATAATATCAGTTATATCAGCTTTACTAATATTCATTCCATAACTATTAATTACTTCATTTAAATCAATTAACCTAATTTTAGGTAATGTACCAAGTACTAATGAAATATTATGAACAGATTGACCACTAATTAATAATTTACTTATAATTGAATCTAATTCACTACTATCCATTTCAAATACATTGGGATTTGTATAAATAGCATCTAATTCAATATTATTTTTTCTTAAAACTTCTAATACTTTAGTAAAACTAATTGGACTAAATACACTTCTAATATATTTTTGATTTTCCTCACTAAATCTATCAAAATCTAATTTATTTGTAATAAAGAAATTACTAACTATATCAGGACTATTTTTCTTACTACTATTTCCGAATATATCCAAGTTTGTTAATCCAGTATGACCATCTTCTTCATCTTTATTATTTAAAAATTTAAAATCGTTTACTTCACTACTTTTATCTTCATCACTTTCTAATGACTTGCCAAATATATTTTCATATTCTTTATCAATAGAATCATTTAATGTTTTAAAATCAATTGTATTATCTTTTTGAGTAGCAAATAATGAACTAATTGTATCATCAAAATGAGTATCTTCTAAATCTTCTTCTTTTATTAAATCTTCTTCGCTAGTTTTTTCATCGAATATATTTTGATTATCATCATCTAACTTAAAATCAAACTTACTATCAAATGAATTCAAATTCATATCTTCATCTTTTAAGAATAATGAACTATCATTTTCTAATTCAGGGCTTTCTTCTTCTTTAACTAAATCACTTTCATTAGATATTTCTTTATCAGTAGTTTCTTCTACCTCTACTTCATCATCTTTCTTTTCTTCTGAAGTTTTATCAGTATCTTCACTACTTTCTTCTTTATCAATAGAAGCTATTTCATCGAATACAGGACTATCATCTATTGGCTCATCTATAATAGGTACATCTGTTTCAACTTCTTCGTCAGTAATTGGTAAATAAACTAATGATTCAGAATTATTTTCTGAATATTCAATAATTTTATTTATCTCTCCACTATAATACTCTAAAGCAATACTTACAGAATCAAATCTATCTTTTTTATCTTTCTTATCTTTCTTTAAATTAATTAATAATTCTTTAATAGTTCTAGCCCTATCAGTAAGTTCATTAATTTTTTCAACTTGCTTAGCAATTTCTTTTTGTTTGCTAACAATTTTCGCATTAATTTCTTTAGTACCTACTTCTACAATTGCATCTAATCCCTTATTACCATAATTTTCTTTAAGATCGTTTAAATCTTTTTCAAAAGATGCAATTTCCTCTTCTAAACCAGCAATATGAGCTTTATACTCATCAACATTTGTTTTATATCCTTTAGCTTCATCAATTTTAGAATCTATTCTTTGCTGAACAACTTCTAAAGCTGAACTAAGTTCATCTTTTTCATTAGATAAATCATTTAATATACTTTTTAATCTTCCATTTATTTCATTAATTTTTTCTAGCATTGTTACCAACCTACCTTATTCTAAAAAGAGTATACCATATTTTACACTAAAAAAACAATGATAATTATCATTGTTTTACTTATTTTTTAACGCATTTAATCTTTCCATAAAACTTTCACTACTTAAATCACTATTTTCTTTAACTTTTGGAAGTTCTATTTCATCTTCTTTACTTTCTTTAATTTTATTTTCTTGATTTTCATAAAGTGCATCTAAAGCATCAACATCATTAACTTTAACTTCATTATTATCTTCATGTTCAATTTCTTTTACGTCTTCATTCTTAGGAATATCATTACTAATATTTGTCTCTTCAATAACTTCTTCCACTTTTTGTTCTTCTTTTGTTTTTTCATCAACCACACTTTGAACTTCAACTTTTTTATCATCAATATTCTCTTGAGCTTTTGGTTCTGAGACAGGTTTTGATTCAACTTGAATATTTTCTTGAACTACTGTTTCTGAGGCAGGTTTTGATTCAACTTTAATATCCTCTTTAGCTTGTTTTTTACCTTTCTTAATATTAATAATAATTAACACAATTAATATTAATGCAATAGATCCAGTAATAGCATAAAAATACAACATTCCATTATCTGAATTATAAATAAGCTCTAAAAATTTTTTTATATTTTCCATAAATTCTCCTTTTTATCTCGTCGTAAATATCATCATTATTGAAATAACCAATAATATCATAACACCTATTGTAGTTGAAACAAGCATAACTCTTGTTTTACTTTCCATAGTTTCAAGTCTAGCTTTATATCTATTCTCTCTTGCTTTTTGTTGTAAGCTTGAAATATTTCTTGAAAAAGTAAGCAATTGTTCTTGTTTTCTTTCTTGACTACCTAAACTAAGACGATACAATAATCTCATCATTCTCATTGAATCTCTAACCGGATATTCTTTTGCAAAATCCATATATGGGTTAATTGAAGAATCTCCCGCATTTATTTTTTCAAGTAATTCAAGTAAGCCATTTCTAAATATTTCAGGCGCTTCATTAACTGATTTTCCAAGTGCTACTGGAACAGTATAATGTTGTACTAATATTTCCAAACTTTTTAAGTAATAAGGAAGCATCATATCTATTTGACTTAAATGAGCCTTATAATATCTTTTTATTTGAAAATAAGGTAACTTAAATACTCCATAAGCAGCAATAAGTGTTATTATAACTTTAATATATGATAAATCAGCAATAAAGAAAAGAATCAACAAAAACATAACAAGCATACCATTTCTTAATCTAGCATTATATATACTTTGAATATCAACAGCATCTCCATATTTTGCTTTTAAATAAAAATCATAATCCTTTTCTTTCATTTTAATAAAGATATCTTTATTATCATTTAAAAATTTATTAGTACTAATACTTCCATTATATTCAAGAATTACATAAAGAAGAACACCTAATATTAAAACCTCTATTAACATAACTATTCTCCTCCTGTATCTTCATTATAGTATTTTTCACCATTAAGCAAGAAGTATGAATTAACAACTATTATTAAATGTAAAATTATAACTACATAAATTTTATTAAGCATGCTAATATAATTTTCTACACCAAGTAACGTTTGAGTTAACATAACAAGTAAATAAAGTGCTATACCAAAGGTTAAGAATCTCTTATGAAAATTAGCTCTATCCATTTTATCTCTATAAACACCTTCTACTAATTGATCGATATCTAAAAGCATATTTTCTAAAGCCTCTCCAGAATCTCTACTACCTTCTTTAGTAATTTGTAAAAATAATTGATGCATATTTTTAACCATATAATATGGATATTTTTCATTAAAATAATTTATAGATTCATCAATAGTACCATTATCATAACTCATTTTAATCATTTTCTTAACATCATCAAGTACTGGATTTTCTAATACTCCACTATCTCTAACACCCTCTAATGCTTTAACAAAACTTTGTGTAGTATTAAATTCCATAATTACATTTGTTGTATAAACTTGAATTTGTTCAAATACAAACTCACTATAAACTCTTTTACATCTTAAATAAGCTAAATAAGGAATAAATAAAACAGCAGCAGTGCCATAAAATATAGCCCAAAATATACTATAAAAATATAAATATCCTACACCAGCACCAAAGCCACCAAATAACACAATCTGTGTAATATATTGTTTAGTTGTATATTCCTCACCTAACTCAATAGATTTTTGTCTAACAGTTTTAAAAGAAAAAGGAGCATATTTGTCATAGATACCAGTTACACCTTTTAAAAATGTTTCGTATATTTTTTCACCTTCATTTTTACGATAAGTAATAATGAAAATGCCAATTATTATTAATATAACTAATTCCATAACAAATTACCCTTTCTATTTTTTATTTTCTATTTCAACTATATTTTCTTTAGAATCCCCATTATTAACACTTCCTAAATTAAATGTATCTTTGGGAAGAATTACACCTTGTAATTCAAGATATTCTAACAAATACTTAGTTGGATTTTTAATAACAAATCCTCCTCCAATATTTTTTCTATAAATAACATTGGAACATGGATTATTATTTTCATCTACATAAAATTCACAAACTTCCATTATTTCTCTTTGAAAACGTCCTAATTCCTTAGACATATAGCCTTTAACACACACTGCCAATTGTACATATCTATGAATTGTTGATAAGAACTGTGTAACGTCTTGATTGCTTTCTAAAAGTGAATATAAACGCATCGGAACACTGGAAGCTTTATCTGCATGAATTGTTGATAAAATATTATGTCCAGAAGATATTGAGTTTCTTACTGCCATAACTGCTTCAGCAGATCTAACCTCTGATAGTAAAATCCATTTTGGGTTTTGTCTCATACATGTAACTAAAACATCAGAGTAAGATGCAATATTATTTGTCTTCATTGCAACTATATCCCTATTTGGAAAAATTTTATCTAAGTGAAGTTCTAACGTATCTTCAATTGTAATTATTTTTTCATTTTCTTTTGTATGTGATGCTAAATATTTAACAAGCTCAGTTTTACCAGATCCAGTTTCACCTGCAACTAATATGTTGCAATGTCCTTCAACACATTTCATTAAGAAATCATGAATTTGAATAGTACAATATTTCTCATTAATTAATTTATTCTTATTAAGTCTAATCTTAGCTGGAGTTTTACGTATAACACATGCTATTCCATTAGTAGCAATAGATTCATGAATAAAGTTCATACGTAACTCAGCAGACTCAGCATCCAAGAATGGATGAGCCATATTAAATGTTTTACCCATTACATTTGAACACTGGAACGCTAACTTTTCCATTAATGCATTATTAATTTCTGGTCTATCAACTCTATAAACACCTTTATCTAATGTCTTAAGCCAAACTTGTCCACCATTACTATAAGAAATATCGGTAATGTTATCATCTTTTAAAAATTCATTCAAGGGTCCAAAATCTAATTCATCAAATAAATTATTATTCAAACCAATCACCTACTCATTATAACATTTTTGATCTATATCACTTATTATAGTGTTGAATGTATCATCTGATTTACTTTCAATAAATTCCTGCATTTCTGTACTTGTAATCTTTGTTTCACCATGATTTTCTGTATATTCTTGGTTTCTTGGTACAGGGAAAATCTTAATTGAATTTGATCTAATATTATCTGCTTTAGTAAGTAATATAAACATTTTATTTGGAACACTAAAAATTAATTCAGCTGGTTCTCTATTCTTAGATGCTGATGAAAATACACTAACACCATCACTATCTCTTACATCTCTAACCTTAATACTTTCTATGAATTTAGTAACTATAACTTGACCACTATCATTTGTTGCCGAAACAAATAAATCAATATAATCTCCTGGCATAATTGAATTAGCATATGTTGTATGCATATTAACCGCTAAACTATATACAGTATGACATTCTTCTAAATCAACGGTAATATAGTTAGGTTTTTGTTCTTCAGTCATAACTTCTGTTTTATAAAATAATCCGCCTTCAGCAACCGTTGTATCATATGAAACATATTTACCTATCAATTGTGCTTTACTAGTAACTAAATTAGGGGTTTGATCTACAAAACTTTTACTAACTTTAATCATTCCAATCATACTATCAGTAATTAAAGTATTACTAGCAATTTCTACCTTCGCATAAGGTATTTGTTGTGGCTCAACAGCCTGTTTAACTCTTATATTATAACCAAAATAAAGAACAACAATTCCAATAATAACACCTAAAATTGTAACTGTATTCTTATTTCCTAAAAATCTTTTAATACTAATCATTATATTTCCCATTTTTATCCTCCTATATTCTAATAAATTATATCACACATATTTTTATCTTATCAAGTACCAATACCAAAAAAACTTTTTCAGTTATTCACCAAAAAAGTTTTTAAAACATATTTTTATCCGATACGGAAAGCTGGGGCGAAACCAAAGACGTTAATAGCTAAATAATTATCCCACTGGTCGTTGCCGTGTAAACCAACACCAACAATTAGGAAATCATTGTCATAGCTGGAACAAGCCGCACGAAGCCAACAACTGGAAGCATTACCATTAATGTCCTTCTTTATAGCATATGAGTAGTTTTCACTTGTAGTTACGCCTTTGTCTGCATAATAATCTAATTGTCTTGTTTGACCATAGGCTGTATCTATTTCTTTTTCATTAACTATAATTTTATCTGCCCATACTTCATGTGCACTTAGTAAATATATTTTATCTTCTGATTCCCAGTTGCCATCTGTTCTATTTGCATTCCTATCACTATTTCCATGTCCTGATACTACTTTTGTATCTATTATTACTTTTTGTAAATCACTTGGTAAAGATTTAAAATAAATTCCATTTGCTAATCCTCTCGCATCTGTTGTTGGCCAACCACCTACATTGGTGTTTTCACTGCTCATTGATCCTGTTATTAAGATATCAACAAACTCTACTACAAATCCACAGGCTGTTTGGGAAAAATCTTCTTGATTACATTCATCAGGTGTTGTGTTATTTGCTACTCTCACGGTATAACTATTTCCAGCTATTTCTACTTCTTTTTCGGAACCTACTGCATATGCATCTAATTGTCCACTTTGTACTACTTTTGCTATTGTTTCCCATGAGTCTTCAGCAAATGTGGTAGCTTTTGGCAGTTCATAATTTATAACTATCTTTCCATTAAATGTTTTACCTTTTTCACTATCTTGATTTTCATTATTATCAGGAAACTGAATTATTAAATTAAAACTTATTGTTTGATCATTTTTTAAAGCAGGAAATTTTCCTGTAACCATTTCGGTATATTTATTTCCTTTTTTAAATGTTCCATGAGTATATCCTGTGTATGTATCATTTCCGGGTACTGTTTGATTTTTATAATCATCTTCTGTTTTGCCTGTTTCAGGTGTTATTACATAATTTGCTGTTACTTGTGAGTTTGTATCTCTTTCAACTTCTTTTATATAATAATGTATCATGCCATCACTGAAGGTTGAGGTATATCGTACTCCTACTTTATATGGCATTGGAAGTCCGTCACCAGTATTCATTCCTACTGTCGTATTTGATCCAGTTAATGTAAATGTTTTATTAACTAATATTGCATTGCTTGGTTGAATATTTGTTACTGGTACTATATTATCTGTTCCATCATTATATGTAATAAGCATACGACCTGTTTCAGATTTTATTTCAGCTGTTGATCCTTCCGGATTATTTGCAGTAAAGAATGCATATGTTACTCCTGCAAATATGATAACTAATATTAAAATAGTTGCAATTGTTACAAATATAAGAACTCTTTGATTAATGTTTTCCATAAAAAAATTTCACTACCTATCCTATATAGTGAAATTATATCTCGGTTTACCCCCCCGTCAAGCGAACATTCGTATTTTTCTTTTTTTGTACAAAAATTTATCTATAATTTTTATTCGAATGTTCGCTTGACGGATAAATTATTTTTTTAATATTTCAATATTCTTTTCAAAATTATCACTCATGCAGATATATGACCCAGATACTACCATATCACAGTTTATTAGTTTTACTGTTTCATCATTTATACCACCATCAACTGAGATAATAATATTTTTATTTAATTTTCTTAACTCATTTATTTTATCAATTGCGATAGGCATAAACTTTTGTCCACCTTTACCAGGCTCAACACTCATAATAAGCACAAGTTCAATTTTATCTAAATATGGTAATAATTCTTTAACACTCGTATTTGGTTTAATACTTATTCCACATTTAATTCCATAACTATGAATCATATCAATCATTTCGTTAACTTTATCAGTTGCTTCTAAATGAAAAGTAATAAATTCTGGCATTAAATCAGCATACTCTACGATATATTTTTCTAAATCACAACACATCAAATGCACATCTAATGGCTTAACATTTTCTCTTAAAAATAAAGAAATGTCTTTAATATCATAATTTTTATTTTCAACAAACTTTCCATCCATTATATCAACATGAATATAGTCAGCACTTGTATAATTTATTTTTTCAATTGTTTTCTTTTCATCATTATATTTATTTTTTATAAATGATACGCTTACTTTCAACCTCATCCACCATCTTTACATAATTATCATATCTTGATTTTAAAATAATTCCTTTATTAACTTTTTCTTTAACAACACATTTATTTTCTTTTAAATGATTACAATCACTAAAATAACAATCATTACCAAATTCAATAAAAGCATTTTTTATATCTTCTTTAGTTAAATCAGTTAAATCTAAACTACTAAATCCCGGAGTATCTGAAATATAAGAATTTTTATACTTAAATGTTTCCGTATGTCTAGTAGTATGTTTTCCTCTTCCTAAAGCCTTACTTATTTCATTTGTTTCTAAATCTAATTCTGGATTTATTCTATTTAATAATGTTGATTTACCAGCACCACTTTGGCCAGTAAGCACAACCAATTTTCCATTAATAAGTTTATCTAATTTATCAACCTCTGTATTTTTAATTGCATTAATTCCAATTTTATTATAATAATCATATATTTTTTCAAACTCTTTATATTCTTCATCATTTAATAAATCGGTCTTACTAAAACATATTATTGGCTTAATCTTATTAAATAATACTAAACATAATAACTTATCTAAAAGTAATAAACTTAAATCAGGTTCTTTAACACTTGTAACAATTATCGTAACATCTACATTAGCAATCATTGGTCTTTTTAAACTATTTTTTCTCTCTAATATATCTAATATATAATTATTATCAGTATCAATTATTACTCTATCACCAACTAGAGGGATTTTATTTTGAATATAAAACTTCCCTCTTGGTTTACAGTAATATAATTTATCATCTACTTTTACAGTACATAAATTACTTATTATTCTAACTATTTTTCCTTCTTGTTTATTGTTCATTATCTATACTTGTTTCCTCTTCTGCAATAGTTATAGTAATACTCATACCACTAACTACTTTACTTCCTGCTTGTTTACTTTGTTTAATTATTGCACCAGGTTCATAACTATTATCTTGTACATATTCTTCTTTAATTTTAATATTATATTTTTCTCCCCAAGCTTGAATATCTGCTAATGTATAACCAGTTGTAAAATCAGGATATATACCTTCTAATTTAGGAATATGAAGAGTTATTGTATCGCCAGGTTTAACTTTTGTTCCAACTTCCGGATCTTGTTTAATGATTTTATTTTCTTCATATTTTGAAGGATCATCAACTATATCTTCTTCAATTATTACAAACAAATTATGCATCTTTTCTAGTATTGCTTTAACTCCATAAACTTCTTGTCCAACATAATTTTCTATTTCAAATGTACTACTTCCTTGTGAAATATATAATGTAATTTCCGATCCTTTTTTAACATTTCTTCCACTAGATGGATCAGTCTTAACTACATCCCCTTCTTTAACATCATCACTTTGAGCATATTTATTTTCTGCTGCAACCTTTAATCCCATATTATTAAATATTTCTATTGCTTCATCAACAGTTTTACCAGCAACGTTTGGAACTTGCATCTCATTTCCACTAGGAAGTAAAACTAAGAAACCAACTATTGTAGCCGCAATTACTGCAAGACCTGCAAATATAGCACCAAGAATTACTAAAATTTTATTTTCTTTTTTAGTCACTATATCTTTTTCATCTATTTTTTTAACTTTAACTTCTGATGTTTTTTCTTTCTCTTTGTCTTTAATATCTTCTATTTTGCTAAATTCCATAGTTTTTTCAATTGCTTTTTCACGTCTTTCAGTAGTTGCTTCATCAAACTCGGGATATTTGTAAACATATTTAGGCTCATTAGCTCTTAATGGAGATGTACAAGTCTTTAAATCTTCATGCATACTTCTTGCATCTGGATATCTATTTTTTGGATTCTTAGCACAAGCCTTTAATATAACATTTTCAACTGCTTGTGGTAAATCTGGACACTCTTCTCTAATTGAAGGAAGTGGTTCCTTTAAATGTTTAAGTGCAATTTCAACCGCATTATCTCCTCTAAAAGGTAACTTTCCACTTAAAAGTTCATACATTAAAATACCCATTGAATAAATATCACTTTGAACAGTAGAACCTTTTCCACTTGCTTGTTCTGGTGGCAAATAATGTACACTACCCATAACTGAATTAGTCTGAGTTAACTGAGTACTATTTAAAGCCATCGCAATTCCAAAATCAGTTATCTTAACGATTCCACTATCAAGTATCATTATATTTTGTGGTTTAATATCTCTATGAATAATATAAGAATCATGAGCACAAGCAATTCCATCTGTTACCTGAAGCATTATATCAATTACTTCATTTAATGTTAACTTACCACGTTTCTTAATTAATTGTTTTAAATGTTTACCTTCAATATACTCCATTACAATATAATAAACACCATTATCTTCACCTACATCATATACTTCAACTATATTTGGATGAGATAAACTACTTGCTGATAAAGCTTCTCTTTGAAAACGTCTAACAAATTTTTCATCATTTGCTAAATCTCCTCTTAAAACTTTAACGGCTACATTTCTCTCTAAAATGGTATCATAAGCTAAATAAACATTAGCCATTCCACCTTCACCTATTGTTTTAACAATTTGATAACGGTCATTTATTTTTTGTCCCTTAGTTATCACTAATATCACTATCCTTTACTAGATAAGCAATTGAAATGTTATCTGTTCCCCCTCTTGCATTACACTTCCTAATTAACTTAATTAATTTATCTTCATATTTTAATTCATCATCATTTAATACTTTTTCAACCTGATCCATCGTAAGCATATTTGTTAAACCATCTGTAACTAATAGTATAGCATCCACATTAGGATCTACATCAAATATATCTAATTCTTGTTTTTCACTAGCTCCAAGTGCTTTCATTAACACATTTTTCTTAGGATGATTTATTGCTTCTTCTGGAGTTAACTCCCCTGTTTCAACTAAGAAATTTACTAATGTATGTTCCTTAGTTATTTTGTGAAGTACTTTATTTTTTAAAACATATCCACTTGAATCTCCAATATTTACAAATATAAGAAAATCTTTTGTAAGTAGAGCCATCACAACAGTTGTACCAAGTCCCATTGACTCAGGATGTTCATCACCATATTTTAAAATACTTGCATTAACTTCATCAACGTTTTCTTTAAGCCATTTAACGGCATCCATTTTAGATCCTATTGTTGATAAATTACTAAATCTAGTTCCTATCTGAGTAACAACCATGCTTGATGCAATCTCTCCTGCTCGATGTCCACCCATTCCATCAGCAACTATCATTAAATGTTCCCCACTTGCGTTTTTAACAATTGTTACCGAATCTTCATTATGACTTCTAACTCTACCTGTATCTGTTAAATAAAATGATTTCACTCTTTATTCACCTCTTTTGCTCTAAGCTGTCCACACGCTGCATCAATTCCCTTACCAAATTCTTTTCTTATTGTAACATTTATATTATTTTTCTTTAATACATCATAAAACTTCATTATATCTTCTTTATTAGTTCTTTTATATTCTATGTGACTAGTCTCATTATATGGAATTAAATTAACATAAACATTCATATTCTTAAGTAAATTAGCAAGTTCCCTCGCATTCTCTTCTCTATCATTTACCTCTTTAAGCATAACATATTCAATAGTAACTCGTCTATTAGTTTTAGCAATATATTCTTTTAAAGTATTTATTAAATCTTTTAAAGGATAAGCTTTATTTATAGGCATAATCTTACTTCTTAACTCATCATTACTAGCATGTAAACTAATTGCCAAATTAACTTGTAAATTTAAATTACTAAACTCCTTAATCTTAGGAATTAATCCACAAGTAGAAACAGTTATATGTCTAGCTCCTATTTGTAATCCTTTAGGATGATTAATAATTTTAATAAACTCTATAATGTTATCATAATTATCAAATGGTTCTCCAATTCCCATTATAACGACACTATCAATTTTACGATTAATATCTTTTTCTATAAGTAAAATTTGTTCAACTATCTCATAAGTATTTAAATTTCTTACTTTTTTAAGTCTTCCACTTTCACAAAATGTACATCCCATATTACATCCAACTTGACTAGATACACATACAGAATAACCATAATCATGTTTCATAAGAACAGCTTCTATAAAATTACCATCTATTAAACGAAATAAATATTTATTAGTTAAATCACTTTCTTGTTTTCTTAAAATATCTATATAATCAAATGAAAAATTATTATTAAGTTTATTTATTGTATCTTTACTTAAGTTGGACATATCATTAAAATTAGTTACCCTTTTAATATATAACCAATCCCATATTTGACTACATCTAAACTTTTTTTCGCCTAAACTTAATAATTTTTCTTCTAATTTTTCATAACTTAAATCATAAATATTTACCATAATAATCACAAATTAATTATAGCAAAGCTCCCATATTTTGTCATTATTTTACATTAATTTACCAGTAAACTAAATGTATAATTAAAAGATATGCTTTCTTTAAAACATATCTTTAACATTTTTAGGTACTTTATCTTCTTTTATTGTATCTATTATTTTATCTTCTAAATCTTTACTAACATCTTTTCCGGTCATTAAACTTAATTTATTTATTACTGTTCTTAATGTTTTTTCATCCTTTAATCCATTCTCATTAACCATTTTAGCTAAATCTATAATTGTGTCTTTATCTACATTAGTTCTCTTTTTAACTTTATCAAAATCAAAGTTATCCATATTTTATCACCAATATATCGTATGCAAAGAAGAAAAAAATAGGTACATTTACCTATTCATAACTAAAGTATATAATTTATATGCTAGAAAATATCCTATAAACATTGTAACAAACGCTATAATTATTGCTATAATTGTTCTTTTTTTATCACTTGTTTGCATCAATATATTCCTTAACATAATTAACTATTTCATCTAATTTAATATCTAATGATTCACTTTCACATCTAAGTTTAAATTCTACTAATCCTTCATTAATTTTCTTACCAACTGTTATTCTAATTGGAATACCTATTAAATCTAAATCATTAAATTTAACTCCTGCTCTTTCATCACGATCATCTAAAAGTGTATCAATTCCTAAGTTATTTAATTCATCATATAACTTATTAGCAGTTAGACTAGCAACTTCATCTTTCGGATTCATAAGGGCAATAGCTACTTTAAATGGAGCAATCGCAATTGGAAAAATTATTCCTTTTTCATCATTGTTTTGTTCAACAACAGCCGCAAGTATTCTTCCAGCTCCAATACCATAACATCCCATTACTACTGGATTACTATTGTTATTTTCATCTAAATAAGTTAATCCTAACTTTTCAGAATATTTAGTACCTAATTTAAAAGTATTTCCAACTTCAATTCCTTTTTTAAAGTAAAGTTTTCCATCACAACAAGGACAATTATCTCCTTCTAAAACTTCTTTAATATCAGCACAAATATCATATTTAAAATCATCCACATTCGCATTAATATAATGATATCCACTCTTATTTGCCCCAACAACAAAGTTTTTCATTGATTTAACTTCATCATCAATAACAATTTTAGCACCACTTAAATTAATTGGTCCTGTAAAACCTGGTACAGCGTTAGATTTACCAATTAATTCATCATCAGCAAAATTAATTTCACTAACACCAAATAACTTACATACCTTATTCTCATTAAGGTTTCTATCTCCTCTTAAGAAAAGTACTACTAATTCACCATCAATGTTCATCATCATTGCTTTAACTGTTTTTTCTTTAGGTATATTTAAATAATTACTAACATCTTCAATAGTTTCCATATGAGGAGTTTCAACTAATTCTAATTTTCTTGTTTCTTCATTACTATCACTAATAACTGTTTTAGCTATTTCCATATTAGATGCATAATTACATTTATCACATAGCACAAGTACATCTTCACCAACATCAGTTACAGCTTGAAATTCTTCAGATAAAGATCCGCCCATAACTCCTGTATCTGCTCTAACTATGGCATAATTAAGTTTAACTCTATCAAATATTTTCTTATAAGCATCATACATTTTATGATAAGAAACATCTAACCCATCTTCATCTCTATCAAATGAATAAGCATCTTTCATAAAGAATTCTCTAACTCTAATTAAACCAAATCTAGGCCTTGCTTCATCACGATATTTAGGTGCATCTTGATAAATAGTAAATGGTAAATTCTTATAACTTTTAACCATACTTTTAGCAGCAATTGTAAATAATTCTTCATGAGTAGGTCCTAATACATAAGGTTTATCATATCTATCTTTTAAATGAAACATAGACGCTCCCATAGCTTGATTTCTACCACAAGTATCATATATTTCTTCAGGTATTAAACTTGGCATTAATAATTCCTGAGCACCAGTTCTATCCATTTCTTCTTTAATAATTTTTTTAATATTATCTAAAACCTTTAATCCAAGAGGTAAATACATATAAATTCCACTAGATACTTTTTTAATCATTCCTGCTCTAACAAGTAAATTACCACTAGTAGAATCTTCATCTTTCGCATTTTCTCTTAATGTATAAAAATAACTATTTTTTAATTTCATAATTACCCACAACCTTTTAAAGTATTTTACCAAATAAATAATAAAAAGAAAACTAACTGACAATAATATTTTTAATATTTTTAATTATTCTAACTTTAATTATATTTTAACTTATGCTATTATTAATATATGAATAAGATAGTATTTAAAATAGTTAAAAATGAAATTATAGTTAGTTTATTAAATAAAGATTTTAAAGAAAATTTAAACAACACTAATGTAATTAATACTAAAGAAACTTATTTTAGTATTAACTACATAAATGAAAATGTTGAATTAGTTTCTTCCTTTTTAAATGTAATAATAATTAAAAATAATATTCATAAATTTATTGTTAATAATGAAGAAGCAACCTTAATCACTCTAAAAATAATAAAAAATATTAACAAAATAGATGAAATATATTTAAATTATGATAATACTTTAAAATATGATGAATTTATCGAAATATTAAATAATAACTATCTAAAAGTAATAAATTTATTTGATATTCCAAACTATTTATTAGAAATGATAGATGTTAATAAAAATCTAAAAGTTACTATAAGAAACGAAATATTATTTACTAGTAATTTTATGGAAATAAATAATATTAATACTTATTCTGATATATTTTATAAAAAAGAAATTTATATTAATGAGTTTAAAGACAGAGATTATTTAGATTTTGATTCTTTTATTCAAATTAATAAATATTTAAAAATTATTAACTTTAATTATTTTTCTAAAAGACAATTTGATTATATCTTTAATAAACTAATTAAATTAAACTTAAAAAATATTAAAATTAATTTTAATGAAGGAAATATAAATATTCAAAATGTAGTTGAATATATCAATAAAGTAAAAAAAGAAAAAGAAGATTTTATTTTAACTAACAACATTAATTTTAAAATAAACTATTCTAAAGAATTTAAGAAAAATAATATGTTTAAACAAATTAACTTAAACTTTATTAAAATATCTCTCTTATTTGTTATTTTATCTGTAACTCTAATGATGTCAGTTAATTTATATAGAAATTATAGTGATACTAAAAAATATGATGATATTGAAAATGACTTACAAAAAATAAAATTAGATTTAGATATTCCTGAAAATAATAATCATGATAAAGATATTACATTTATTGAACCAAACGATGATGATAAAGAAAGAGTTACTTTAACAACTACCACCACAACTACTACAACTATTTATGATGTTAAATATGAAAAAGTATTTGAAAAATTAAAAGAAATTAATAATGATACTGTCGGTTGGTTAACGGTTAACAATACTAAGATAGATTATCCTGTTGTTCAATCAACTGATAATGATTATTATCTATATCGTGATTATTATAAAAATAAAA
This sequence comes from uncultured Mycoplasmatota bacterium, assembly GCA_900553855.1. Taxonomy (GTDB): domain Bacteria; phylum Bacillota_I; class Bacilli_A; order RF39; family UBA660; genus CAG-533. The sequence continues at coordinate 119,990 of USFG01000002.1, forward strand.
ATAGACATGGTTGGATTTATATGGACTATCGAAACAACATTGAAGATTTATCTGACAACACTATTATATTCGGTCATAATTTAGCTAATCAAAAAATGTTTGGCACATTAAGATATGTAACTAACCCATCATGGTATAAAAAAAGTAGTAATCAAATTATCACATTTAACACTACTAAAGCTAACATGAAATGGCAAATTATTTCTATTTATAAAATCCCTGTAACCAATGATTATCTTGTAGCCAACTTTGCTTCATCTGAAGATAAACTAAATTTCTTAGATATGATTACTCAGAGAAGTATATATAATTTTAATGCAACATATGATGAAAACACCAAGATAATAACTTTATCAACATGTTCAAATGGAAGTAAAGATCGTTTAGTTGTTCATGCAAAACTAATATAAAAGATCCCTATCTTTAAAATAAGGATCTTTTATTTTTTATTTAATTCATTTAACATTTTTCTAAGTTGTTTTATTTCTTCTATTGTAAAAATACCATCTACTAAATCTACATTTTTAGTTTTATTTTTTTCTTTTTGTAATTCTTCAATAGTTTTAGGCATTTCAGGCTCATCATACATATTTTCCGTATTTTTATCTATTAATTTTGGAAGCTCTATTTCTTCCTCTTCTGATTCAACTTTATCAGATTTATTATCTTCTTTTATTGGAACTTGTTTATTTCCTATAATAACATAATATATTTTAGTTACACATATTATTAAAAACCATATAAGAAATACAAACACACTCATTTCAAATAAAACTAATAGATTACTGTTTGCATATATATTAATTTTATTGTTTAAATCTATATCTGATTTACTTATCACATCAAGTATTAAAAAGAATAAAAACAATTCTATAAAAAAACTTACAATATTTATATTTTTAATAAATTTATTTTTTTTCTTTATAAATAATCCAACTATCATAAATACAAGCATTACAAACATAAGAACAGTGTATTGAAGTAATGATGGAAAATTTATAAACATAACTATACTTTTATTTAACACATTTATAAAGTTTAAAAACTCTTTATAATACATTAAAAATAATAAAAATATAATTATCAAACTTATTATTTTATATATTCTTTTAACTTTATCATTCTTTTTAGATATAAAGAACACATCAATTAATATAATTACAATTCCAATTAATAAAATCAAAAAAAGAGATGAAGAAAAAATTAAATCAAATATAGTTTTAATCTTTTCAAACAAAGATAGTTCTGCCATCTTATATCATCTCTTTTCCCTTTTTATTCATTAACAAGTTCACAAATATAAATTGTTTGTGTACTCTTATCACTTTTAGTACATGTAATTAATGATATTGTACTAACTTCTTGATTAACTCTTAGTGCAACAGTTCCATTTTTAGGAACAGTATATATATTTTTTATTTTATAATGATAATTTGTACCATTATATTCTAAATAAATATCATCTTCTAATTCTAATTTATATAAGTTTTTAAAATAACTTATAGAACTAGATCCAGAATGTGATGCTAAAATTAAATTATTCGCATTACCTCTAACCGGAAATGTTGAGGCAGGATGAACATAAATGTTTTTACTTACATCGTTTAATTTAGAATTAATTCCATAAAATCCTCTATTTAATTCAATTTTCGGAATTCTTAAATATCCAATGTAATTATCTTTTATAACAGGTTTAGTCGTTGTAGTTGTATTATTATTTTCATTACCTTGATTTTCCTTTTGATCATTTTGTGGTTTATCATCATTCTCTGAAATATCACCACTATTAATTTGATCATCATCTATTTCATCAGGTAAATCATCAACAACTACATTTTGTTCATAATATTTCTTATTCATATCATCAAAAACTTCATGTTTAAGTGATAGATAATAATCACTACCAAGAACTATAATTCCAATTAAGGAAATAACTATTCCAATTATAATCTTAACATTTTTTTCCATTCTTAATTAATATTATTACTCCACCAACTAAGATTAATGAACCAACAACATAAGTTAAAGTACTTGATAATCCAGTTTTAGGAACATCAGGAATAATTACTTCAACAGGTTCGTTGTATAAAATTATTCCGTTTGCTGATATATACTCATTATTAGAATTTTTAATATATAAGTTGCCATCAGCATCTACTTTAAATTCGATTGGAGTTGTATTTAACTTATAACCACTTGGAGCAGCTGTTTCAGTTAAAACATATACTCCTTCTTCTAAACTAACATATTTAGATTCATTTCCAGTTACATAAGAAGTAACAACTTCTCCCTTTTCATTCTTAATATTTAATGTAGCACCACTAACATATTTATTAGTTTTACTATCTAATTTACTAATATTAATTGTTGGTCTAACTTCATTAACCATTTTAATTACATCAACTTTAGTAAATTCTCCATTTGTATTTTTTTTGTAAATAACACCATTTTCATCAAGTTTAAATTCAATTGTTTCTTTACTTAAAATATAACCTTTTGGTGCAATAGTCTCAGTTAATTTATACACACCTGGTTTTAAAGTAACTTTATGAGATTCACTTGTACTTACCCAAGTTAAATCAGTATTATAATCACCTTTTAAGTTTAATGTAGCGCCTGGAATTTCTTTATCTCCAGTAATATCAGTTTTACTAATTTTTACTACATATTCTTTAGGTTTATCTTCTGGAACATTAATAGATAATGAAATAGAAGCATTTTTATTTAAATCACTAGCAAATACTTTTCCATAAACTATTTTTTGCCAAGCATCACTAAAGAAATAATTATAAGCACTTTTAATTGTTCTTGTTGCAGTAGCTTCTACACTAAATGTAGTAGTTTTGCCTTTTTCTAAACTAGAAACAGGAACTTTAACATTAAATGTAATAACACCATCTTTAGTAGTTTTATTAATTATTTCAGCATTTTTAGGAGCATTTTTTAAAGTTAAGTTAACTTTATCTCCAGCATATGAAACTTTAATATCTTTAGAAATATAATAATTTCCAGATAATTCAAATGATGCATCATTAACATCAATACTTAAACTAATACTTTTATCTTGTTTATATTTTTTAGCATTATTAACTAAATTGTAAATAATTCTACTATAAGTATCTGTATTAACTTTTCTAAGAATACTTACTTTAACATTTTGTGGAATATTTGAATTATTATTATTTAATAAGTCTTCATACCACCAAATAGCAATTTGCATTGCATAATAATCTTTATATTTATCTCCAGTGTTTGGTTTGTTTTCTAATATATAGATAAATCCATCATCGACTTGACTATATAATTTCATAGTATATCTGCCTTGATATACCAAAGTCTCATTTTGACAGTAAACTAAAATGCCACCATCAATTTCTTTATAATGCACTTTAGGTGCACCTTCAATGTAATCTGTTAAAATAACAGGATCTTTAGTTTTAAATGTTTTTGGAGCAGTTTCTGCTAAAACATTTGTATATAATCCAAATAAAGATAATATACCAACTAAAATTGTAATCATAAATGATTTAATATTTTTCATTTCAAAACCCTCTTTCCTTGAATACGATTAATATTATAGCATACATTCAAAAAAAATGCAAACAAAATTTCACTTTAACACTATTATTGTTTAAAACAAACCTAAATTAAAGAAATTATTAGCAACCACTACACCAATACCAAGAACTATAATTATAAATACAAATATTAATACCTTAACTAAAACATTATTAGATTTAATATCATTTTCTATATCTTTAAAATCTTCAAAATCTTTGTTAGATATTTTTAAATTTCCAGTATAAAAGTCATTATCTTCTTGTACTAGTTCATCTTTTTCATATGAATTAGTTTCTGATAATCCTAATAAATCAGCATCTTTTTTACTATTTTGAATCTCGATTTGTGCAATAGTATGAATTAAATCTTTTAATTCTTTTTCTTCAGCCGTTTCTTCTTTTTCAGTATATTTACTTTTAACCTCATCAACTAAACTTCTTGCATCAACCGATCTATTTAATTTACTTCTATCATAATCATAAGATACTTCACTTTTAGCTTTATCTAAAATAGAATTTAAATCATATTCTTTTGTTATTTCCTTATTATCTTCTTCAATTTCCGGTTCTTCTAATTCTATGGATTTCCTTTTTGGAATATTCTCTCTATACTTTTTATCTAAAATTTCTCTTATTTGATCAACATCTATCTTTTTAACATCACTTTTTAGTACTTCCTGATTCGAATTAACATCAAATTTATCATAACTCTGATTTTCATATGAATTATACAAATCTTTATTAAGTTCTGTTCTACTTGGAATTTTATCAAAATTTTCCATAAATAATCCACACACCTTTGCTATAAAAATAATAACATACTTTAAAACATTTTACTATTACTTGATTTTAAATGTTTTAATTTTTATAATATTAATATGGAGGAAATATGGAAAAAGTAAAATTAAATCAAGATATGTGTATTGGATGTGGAGCTTGTACAGGAATCGCTCCTAAAAACTTTGATTTCGGAGAAACACATGCCAATTTAATAAGTGATGAAGTTACCCCTGAAGCTAAAGAAGCATCAGATTGTTGCCCAGTTGGCGCTATCACTATTGAAGAAGAAAATTAGTTTTCTTCTTCTTTTTTTATATAAAAAAAGAAATACTAGCTATTATTTTTTAACTTTAGTATTTCTTCTTTTAATAATCCAGTTATATCTGATATTTCATCAATATGTTTATTTTTATTCAATATTAAAAAATATATTATCATTTAATTTATATACTAAATCAGTATATCATCTTTATAAAATGTAGTTATTTCATTATTAATTAAATTATAATTATTACATTCCTTATTTAATTTACACAATCTACTAAATCTTTACTATACAAATTTGCAAATAACTTAAATGCTCGATCATATATTAAAAGTATAATATTATCAAATATAACTATTGGATATTTAGGCATCTTTTTTTTCAAAAATTTTGTTTCAAAAAACTAGGATTATTTCCTAGTCTTCACTTTCTTCTATAAAATTTATACTTTTATGTGGTTCATTAAAAAGCAAATCATTATAATCTTGTTGTCTTAAAGCTTCATAAACAACAATTGCAACTGTGTTTGACAAATTAAGTGCTCTTACTTTATCAGTCATTGGTAATCTTGCACATCTATCTAAATGTGGTTTTAATAATTTAGGAGGTATTCCCGTAGATTCTTTACCAAAAAAGAAATAATAATTTTTACTTTTATCACTATAATCAAATGAAGTATGTGGCTTATGACCATATCTTGTAAAATAATAAAATTCTCCTTCGTTTTTACTGTAAAAATCAACAATATTTTCATATACAAAATAATTACAATCTTTAATATAGTTAACACCACTTCTTTTAATATAACTATCATCTAAACTAAAACCTAAAGGCTTAATTAAATGTAAAGTTGTATTAGTAGCAACACATGTTCTCATTATATTTCCTGTATTACCAGGAATTTCTGGTTCAAATAGAACTACATTAATCATTTGTTAACCTCCCACTTATCCATTAATTGAACAAATTTATCACCAGTTAAGATTTGATTTGTACTATCAATATAATCCACAGGTTTTCCATTCTTATAATATATAATTGCTGGTAATACGATCTCATTATCAGTAATTATACTAAGCTTATCATTTAAATCATTAATTATCTTTTTATCATTAATATTATCAGTACAATTAATATAAATAAATTTATCACTCAACTTATTATTTTTTAATGTTTTATAAACATACTTTTCTAAATTATATATATTTTTACTTCCAATATAAGTTAAATATAAATAACCATTATCTTTAATTTCATTCATACCACTTTCAATATCTTTATATTCATAATTATTAACTTTTTTTGATATATAACTTTTATTTTCTTTACTATTATCAACCTTTTGATAAATAAATCCAATTGAAGTCATTATAAAAACACCTACAATAATTATTAACAAAAGCAAAATATAATTTTTTTTCATTCAATTTACTCCTTACATACCTATCATAACATAAATATATAAGTAAAATAAATTTAAACTTTAATAGTTTCGCATCTTTCTGATTCATTTCCTGCATTATCTATTGCATATGCACAAAAAGTTCGTCCACTTTCTTCTTCCAAATATAATACATTTTTTAAAATTCGATCATTACCATCTTTTCTTAAAGCACCTGTTCCACTTCCAAAAGGTTTAAGCCATGTCTGATATTTAAAAATTCCTGTTCCTGTATCAAATCCATTAATATAAACTCTTATATTCCATCCTTTTAAATCACCATACTTTGGATCATAATATCCTAAATTAGTTACACTAAATGAAGTTATAATTGGTGAAATATCATCATACCAAACTGGATTAATATTAATATTACTATTAACAATCCAAGTATTTTCTTTAAATGATTTTATACTATAACCGTCTCTATCATAAACAACCACTTTTAATTTAGTACCATATTCTATTTCATCATTATAATAATCTATAACATGATCTGCCACCAATATTTCATTAATCCATACTGAAAAACAAAATCCATCAAGTCCATTTTCATATAACACATTTTGTATAATTGAACTAATATTAACAGTAAAATTTTGTTTATTCCAGTTAGCAACATAATTTAAATTACCAATTGTTCCCTTTTTTACATACACATCACGTAAAGGTACATTACCATTACTCCCAGTCCATCCAATAAATATATTTCCCTCTTTATTTGGATTTTCTAATAAAAATTCATCTTCAACATTATAAGTATCTCTTTTATTAATTAAATAACCACCATTAAGATTATAATTAATATTGTATGTTAGAATACTCCAATTAGCGTTTAATTCTTTATTGTTAATATCATTTATATTATCACTATTTATATTATAACCTAAAAACTTATATCCATTTCTTTCAGGAATAGGTAAAGAAACTTTATTATTTTTAATTACTAAACCTTGTGTATTATTATAAATTCCACCATTACCATTTATCTTAAAATTATATTTTTGACTTTTAAAATTAAATATTACTTTACTAGAAGTACTAAAATATGAATATACTGGTAACAAGACACATAAACAAGCAATAAACAAAGGTAATATTTTAACTAATTTCTTCATAACCTTTTTTATCCTTTCTTGAATTAAACCAAATATTAAAATAAGACAAAATAATCATCACTATTAACAAGTATTTATGATTATAAATAAAATCAGCATAGTAACCAATATAAGGAATAGACCAATTATTACCTCTTCCAATTACATTATTTTTATCTACTATATATGAATCATTAGAATTATTATTATCACCTTTTGTTTCAAATCCATATTCATTAATATTAACAATACGATGTGAAACTATATGTTCATTTAATTGATAAACTAATATATCATCTTTCTTAAAATCATCTAAATTAATTTTTTCATAATAAAGAATTCCTCCAACCTTTAATATTGGCTCCATACTACCAGATATTACAACTAAAGGCCTCTTTCCCCACAAAACAGGTATAAATATAATTAAATAAATAATAATTAAAATATAAAATACTTTAAATATTATATTTTTCATCTTTTATTTTACTTCCAAAAACTATTTGCAGCATCATGTTGAACTGTTTCAATTTTAACCATTAAAGTATAAGTCGCATTATCATAACCATCACCAGTTGAAGTATAAGTTATTGTTTTCCCATCTTCTGAAACACTTTCCTTTAATGAAGCATTAACTTTTTCATTAAATTTAACACTATTTATAAATGATGTACTTATACTTGTTGGCTCTAACACAGTTTTATTTTCTTTTGAACCATAATAATAATATCCATCATTACTTTTAGTCCAATTTTTTCCAAAATTTATTATTGAAACTTGATTATTATCAATATCCTTAAGATTTAATTCTTTTCCACTTGCACTTACCCACTTTTCAGTATAACTTGCTCTAACAGCCATTGGAATATTTCCTGTATTCTTTACTGATATTTTCTTTTCAGTAACACTTCCTGGAGTCCAATTAGCAGGCGATTCGAATTTTTCAACTATCTCATTTTGATACATTCCAGATTTAAATTTATTTGCTATATTTGTAGTTGTTGTAAAATAAGCAAGTGTTCCACCTAACACACCTAATAAACTAAGTCCTCCCAATATTATGATTCCCTTTTTATTCTTATTATTTTTACTATCTTTCATCTTATAATTTCCCTTCTTTATTTAATTCAAATATAAACACAGTTTGTTTATCAGTATTTTTTTTACAAGTTATTAATGTTAATGTATTAATATCATTATTTTTAATAATTTGAACACTTCCATTTTTATCAACATCATAATAATTAATTAACTTATAATCATACTTTTTACCTAAATAATAAATAGATGCAATATCTTCCATATCTAATTTATCTAAATATCTAAAATATGAAACACTACTATTACCAGAATGACTAGCAAGTATCAAATTACCTTTATTTACATTAGGCATATCCGAACTACTTACAATCGTTATATTTTTATCAACATTATTTAAATTTGAATTTAATTTATAAAAACCTTTCCTTAATTTTATTTTTTTTATTTCTAAAATCCCCAAATATTCTTCTTTATTTATATAACCAACATCTTCATTATAATTATTTAAATAAGAGTTAACTTCATAATTTTCATTATTAATTTTAATTAAATTACTTAATTTAATAATAATTAGCAATAAAGTATTAATAAATAATACAATTGTTAAAATTTTCCTATAAAATAAATAATTTTTTTCTTTCATAAACTAACAAACTAAAAGTTATAAGAGAAACTCCACTTAATATTTCACTTATTAAATCATTTTTAAATGTACTAGGTACTTCAACTTCCATTTTCTTATTAGTCATATTAACATTTATTATTTCTTTATCTTCTTTAATCTCAAAATAAATTTTTTCATTATTGTTAATATAACCAGGAGCTGCTAACTTTTCCACAATATAATATTTTCCATAAGGAAGATCTTTTATATTAATTATTCCATTATTATCTGTAAAACCAGAATATATTAATAAATCATTTTCGGAATATAACTCTATTTTTGTATTAGGAATAACTTTCCCTGAATCATTATCAGTTTTGATTAATATTAATTCACCTTTCTTTAGATAATTAACTAAATTCAAAGTATAATGAACAACATCCATATATTGATCTTTATACTTTAATTCAAAAGAATATTTTTTCTTATCAAGAACATATTCCTTTAGTGTTTGAAGTTCCTTAACGTAATATTTTCCTAACTCTAAATTATCAAATATTATTTTTCCTTCTTTATCTGTAAATTTATAATCTATTAAATCACCTTTTTTATAAATGATTTTATTATCATCCCCATAAAAATCCTCATTAGCGTACAAACCAAATTTAATATTTTCTAAATATTTAAGATCATTTTCACCTTTCTTTATAATCTCTACACAACCATTAACCTTTTTATTTTCAAAATTAATTTCAAATATTAAACCTTGTTCCTTATCATTTATATACGTTGTATTTTCATCTATTTTAAATTTATAAGTTTCTTTATTCCATAAATATCCATTAATAACCTGATCTATTTCTTCTAATTCATAATTTCCATAATCAAGTGTAAATGGTGTAATTATTACTCCATTTTCATCTGTTTCATATATGTCTTTATTTTTATATTTCAGATACTCACCAGTATCTAAATTTTTAATTTTAAATTTTATTCCCTTAATTGGAATATTTTGTTTAGTTTCAGAATCTACTTTATTTATTTTTAGCTTAGCTCCAACAACATTTATTTCTAAGTTAGTACTTAATTGTTTAAATTTACCAGCTCTCATTACGTTTTGACTTTTACTATCATAATAAATAATTGGCGGACTCGTATACTTTTCATCATTTTTTATTAATTTAACTTTATATTTACCAATCATACTTGGATTAATTATTAAACTATTATTATCCTTTTTAACTACTATACTAGAACTATCATTATTAATATCCCATTCACTAATAACTAAATTTTTATCATCTAACTTTAATTGATCACCTAAAGAAATCTTAAAAGTTTTTTTACCAAAATTTGGTATTTTATTATGTTTCTTAACTAAATCTTCTATTTCCCTAATTTCTTCAGTATACTTTACTATTTTTTTACCATCTAATTTATCAGTAAAATAAATATCATAACCATGAGGAACAACTTGCCATATCATAAATTGAGTGACACTATACCATTTTAAATCAGTATGATTAACCTTAGAATCAAAATAACCATAACCATAGTAAGCAATTAAACTAATCCTTTCCCACTCTTTTTCTGTCATATTAGCAATATATGCTTGATTAAAATCGCTACCAACATAAACATTATTCTTTTTTATAGGTGTTCCTGGCTCAACACAATAGACAAACTGCTTATCACTATTTCTAACAGTAACTGACATCTGTTGATATTTTCTAGTACCTTTCTTTTCTTTAACTACATAATCATTATAAATCCATTTATAATGTTCAATAAATTTATCACTATATTCTTCTGCTTTAACACCTTTAAAAAACATAAAAAATATTAGCAATAAAAATAATATTCTTCTTCTCATAAATCTCCTTAAAAAAACTAAACCTTAATAATGGTTTAGTTTTCTTCTGAAATTAACTTACTTAAATATGTTATTTCCAAATCAACTCTAGATATTTCATTTAATAATACCTTTAATTTAGGTAATGCACTATTAGGACTTACATATATAATATCCCCAGCACTAACTTCATTAATATTCTTTATTAAATTATTATCCATATCAATTGAATATTTAAATAAATAAAATTTCTTTTCCTTACATAATTCTAAATTGCTTTTTCCTACTAAACATAATTTAGAATTAACCTTTTTTTGATTAAGTATTGAATTTAAATTTGAAAATAATTTTTCATCAGTTTCTCCATTTATATATTCTTCTTTTTTATCTATTACATCTTCACTATTTGCAATCAGAGTATACTTTATATTATTCTGTTTTAAATAATTTTTAACCTCCTCATTATGATCAACAACTAATGCAACCATTTTTTTCTTCGGATTTCCCTTAATAATTATTTTATCTTTATTATCATTTAAACTCTGAATTGGGGCGCTGACATCATACTGCAAATATAATTCATTAAAGTATCCATAATTTTCCATTTTGCTAAATGATTTATTTACATCAACTTCCTTTCCATTAACTCCTGGAATAATTGTATTATCTTCTATGATCGCATTAACAGCTTCAACTTTATATTTATCTTTATTTAAAACAATTTCCTTCATTATTGGATTTTTATTATTAATATAAACCATAACTCTATCTGTAAAATAAAAACTAACAACAATTAAACTAAAAACTAATATATATTTTATTTTCAAATTCATTCACCACTTAATCATATGATATTTATTTCTAAATATACAAAAGGTTTGTAATTTTCCTATTCACCATCATCTTTTGTTTCTTCACTATCTTTTGATTTATTTGCTAAAAAAGCAATTTTATCAACCACAACTTCAGTAGAATACTTCTTTTCATCATTAACAGTAAATGTCGAAGTTCTAAGTTGACCTCTAACCGAAATCAAATCACCCTTATGACAATATTCACAAATTCTAGATGCAATTTGATCCCAAAGAGTACATCTTATAAAATCAGCTTCATAAATCCCATCTGAATTTTTATAAGTCCTTTGAACAGCAAGTGTTAAATGACAAACTTCTTTTTTATCGTCTTGCTTTGTTAACTCAGGCTCAGCAGTAAGTCTACCTATCAACATGACCGTGTTATACATCATATTTCCTCCTTTCACTAACATTTTTACCATAAAAAATTTAAGGTATCAAAAGACAAAAAAATAAAATTTGCACCCAAAACAGTACAAATTTTAAATATCTTCTAAACAAAATTTTTAAATTATCTAAACAAATTTATAAAAACTATCACATTTAAATATTTTTTAATAATCTATTAAGTTCAACTGCATATTCAAGAGGTAATTCTTTTTTAAAATCAGAAATAAACCCCAAAATAATTAAATCTTTAGCTGCATTTTCACTTAATCCCTTACTCATTAAATAAAACAATTTCTCTTCACTTATTTTTGAAACCGTTGCTTCATGCTCTAAATAACTTGAATCATTAAGTAAAATATTAGTTGGAATAGTATCACTTACTGATTCATCATCTAACAATATAGTATCACATTTAACACTAGCCTTAGAATTAATAGCTGATTCACATATTTTAACCAAACCTCTGTAATCAGCTTCTCCTCCATTTTTAGCAATACTTTTAGATATTATATTACTACTTGTATTTTTTCCGATATGAATCATTTTAGCACCAGCATCAAGAACTTGTCCATCTTTAGCAAACGCAATAGAAACAGAATTTCCCTTAGCATAATCCCCTTTTAATATTGAACTAGGATATTTCATTGTAACCCCACTGCCAATATTACCATCAAGCCATTCCATTAAACCATAATCGTCTACTATTGCTCTTTTAGTAACTAAATTATATACATCATTACTCCAATTTTGAATTGTACTATATTTACATTTAGCGTTCTTACCAACATAAATTTCAACAACTCCTGCATGAAGAGAATTTTCAGAATGCGATAAAGCCGTACACCCTTCTATATATGATAACTCTGCATCATCATCAACAATTATAATAGTTCTTTCAAATTGTCCCATCGTAACTTCATTAATCCTAAAATAGCTTTGTAATGGTCTATCTAATTTAACCCCCTTAGGAATATAAATAAAAGATCCACCACTCCACATACAACCATTTAAAGCTGTAAATTTATTTTCATCATATTTAACCAAATTATTAAAATATTTCTTAAATAATTCAGGATACTCTTTTAATGCTTCATCAGTAGATAAAAAAATAACCCCATTATTACTATTTAATTTATGATAAAACACTTCACTTTCAATCTGATTAGATACACCGCATAAATAAGTATTTTCCGCCTTAATTACTCCTAAATCATCGAATGTTTTCTTAATATCTTTATCAACATTATCCCATGAATCAGTTACATCACTTATCTTTTTATAATAATTTATTTTATCAAAATCTATATCTAGTTTAGGACCAAAAGAAGGATTATCAAGTTCTAAAAACTTCTCAAAAGACTTTAATCTAAACTCAAGCATCCATTCAGGTTCCCCTTTACTTTTAGATACCTTTTCAATAAATTCTTTATTCAACTTCATATTTCATCACATCCATTATTATAAACTTGATTTTAAATTTTAACTAGCACATTATTTTATTTTATCTTTTTATTTTCACATCCAACAAATAAAGATATATATTCTTTTAAAATCTCACAAATATCTTCAACACCAGTACTAATACTCATTCTATCGATAAAATCATTAACATCTAATTCATTTATTAATTTATGTAAATTTTGTATCTCATTCATATAATTATTATCTAACTTATATTTTTCATATAAACTTATTGCTACAATATAACCAATAACATACTTTAATTCAAAAACCAATTGTTCAAAAACAGGAGTATTTAAACCAAACTTTTTATTTTTGTCTAAATAATAATTTATATAATTTAAAAACACCTTAATATCTTCATCATAATAATCACATTTAAATATACATTTATAAGATTCTTTACTAACATCACCAATTTTTTGAAACACTATCATAATTGGTAATATTCCATTTAAATTTCTTAAACATTGTTTAGTATATAAAAGCCTAAAATAAAAACAAAATAACTTTAAATCAATATCATTTAATTCATCAACTGCAATTAATTCTTCTGTTATTGCCAAAGCTTCCGTAAACCAAAATCTAGTTTCATTAGATTTATCAGGAATATCCTTATAATGAGATAATTCATGAATTAATGTAACTGCATCAGATAAAGAACCATAATTTTTTACAATAATTGAATTTCCATCAGAACAGCATTGTCCATTTAATTCAACACATTCATCTCTTCTTTCACTTACCATTTTTTCATATTCTAATGAATCAAAATCAATAATCCCATCATTAATTAATTTATTAATATCCAAATTAATATTAAATTTTTTATTATATTTATCAACAAATTCAAAAACATCTTGTATTTTGCAAATATTCATAACTTTACTATAACTATCAAGTGTAGCATTATTTATTTTTAAATTATTAATTATTTTTACAATATCTTCTCCCAAATATAGAAAATATTCTAAATTATCAATAATATTATCATCATCATAATAAACAAAAAAATCTTTTAATTCTTCTAATATTTCTTCATTAACCATAACTTATCCTAGTCTCTTTCTCAGATAAATTCCAACCTCTCCAACAAACTTTAAAACATTATCAACTAAATCAAAATAAAACATATCTTCCATATCTAATCCAAATAATTTAAAGAAATCTTCTACACTTAAATCATTTACTTTATCATGAGCGTTAGACACAACCTCTATATAACTATTATTATCTCTCACTTTAAACATATTATTTATTCCCATAACATATCCAATTAAATATATCATATCCATAAATATATTTTCTAAATTATGCTTATTAATGTAATTCTTTAAATAATTAAAATCATTAACATAATAATCTTCTTCAAATTCACTTAAATATGCTTCTCTACTTAAATTTCCATTATTTATATAAACCATAATCATTCCTAATAATGAATTAATTCTTCTTATCTTTTCATATAATGAATTAATTCTATGTTTATACCAAAATACTTTTTCAACATCATGACCACTTAAATTATCACACATAATAAATTCTTCACTCATCGGTAATATTTCTGATAAAAATAATTTAGATTCGTTTTTTAATCCTTCTCTTTCATTTTTATAATGACCAAGTTCATGAGTTAACAAAATTGAATCAATAATAGTACCAGTCTTATTTATTTCAATTTTGTTACTAGATCTATTACATTCACCATAAATTAAAGGTCTACCATTATTACCTTCTGAATAAACAATTTTATTTCTTAAAACATCATCTATATCATAATTAATACTAAACTTATTATAAAAATCTTTAACAAACTTCAGTATTTCTTCATCAGAATATTTAGGTAAATCATTAAAATCATTCTCATTATATTTTCCTCTAATAGAACCATTAAGCATTAAAGAAATATTATAAACAAAATCGGCATATTTAAAATAAACACTATCTTTATACTTATAAATAAAATCCTTAAGTTCTTTTTCTAACTTTAATCTGTCAATATATTGATTCATATCCATTGCATTCATAAAAACACCTGCTTTCATATAATATAACACAAATTTTACAAAAGAAAAAATAACTATTTCTTCTTTGTTATCTTTTTAATAGCATCACCCGCATTACCTTGTTTAAAAGCATCCATTACTTCAATAGGTATAGCAAAAATAATTGTATTAGATTGGTCTGATGAAATATCATTTATTGTTGATAAAGTTCTTAAATGAAGTGCTCCCGGTGTAGATGCCATGATTTTAGCCGCTTCTGCTAAATTTTTAGAGGCTTCTACTTCACCAGCAGCCTTAGTAATAACAGCTGCCTTTTCTCTTTCTGCTTCTGCAACTTTAGCAATAACTCTCTTCATCTCTTCAGGTAATGAAACATCTTTTAATTCTACATTTTCAACCTTTATTCCCCAAGGATCTGTAGCTAAATCAACAACTTTACAAATTTCTTCTGATATTTTATCCCTTTCAGATAATAACTCATCTAATGATACTGCACCAACCGCATTACGCATAGTTGTTTGAGCAAGTTGAGCAACTGCAAATCTAAAATTCTCAACTGCCAATATTGCTTTAGATGCATCAAAAATTTTATAATATAAAACCGCATTAATTCTTATTGATACATTATCTTTAGTAATAGCGTCTTGTTCCGGCACATCTACTGCTTTAGTTCTAATATCAACCTTTTTTAAAGATTCAAATATTGGTAAAATAACATGCCATCCCGGATTTAACATCTTATCATATTTACCACATCTAAACTTAATACCTCTTTCATATTCATCAATTTGTCTAATAGATGGTAAAATAATAAAACAACCAATAATTATAATAATAACAAAAAACATTTTACATACTCCTCTCACCATAAGTGTATCTAAATAACTAAATAATATCAATAAAATTTGACTTTAACTTCAATATAAACTATTATTATAATAGGTGAAGAAAATTGAAAATATTTAATAAAAAATTAGAGCGTACTGACAAAATTAATTTAATAATATCCGGAGTTATTTTATTTCTAGGACTAATGTTAATAATCCTATCTCCAGCAACTGATTATGCCCCAATAACAATGCTTTATTTAACATTTATGGTCTACTCATTAATAAAAATCTTAGAATATTTTCTAACCAAACCAAAAGATGACTATGAAGAATTATATACAACTATCGTATGTGCTATCGCTGCATTTAGTGGATTTAAATATATTGATTATAATCCTCCAATGGTTTTATCCCTAACCCTTGCCGTATGGGTATGTGCTATGGCTATCATTAAATTAATTAAAATTGATTATTTACATGATTGCAACGATAAAATGATGTACATTAACCTAGGAACATTCTTCCTATTCTTATTATTAGGACTTCTAACAAGTATAAACTTATACTTTAGTGAAACAGTTCAATTCTTAATGTTAGGTTTCTTCTTTATATGTGTAGGAATACTAGATTTAACTGAAGATTTAATAAGAATTCTAACTGATAAAAATATCATTTAATTAACATATCAACTATTGGTATGTTTTTTTTATTTTACATGATATAATTTACCTGTGATGTGATATGAAAATAATTGAAAATTTTAATGATTACGAAGTACTAAGTACAAGTAATGGATACAAATATGAAAGATGGGGAAAGTATTATTTAAAAAGACCAGATCCTGAAATAATTTGGCCTGGTAACGAGAATATTAAAGTAAACGCTGTTTATGAAAGAAGTAGTACCGGTGGCGGTAATTGGACATTAAATAACGTTCCATCATCTTGGACAGTTAATTATAAAGATTTAAAATTTAATCTTAAACTTATGGGATTTAAACATACGGGATTATTCCCAGAACAAGCCTATAACTGGGATTTAATAAGAGAAACAATAAAAAATACTAATCATAAATGCAAAGTTCTAAACTTATTTGCCTACACTGGTGCTGCCAGTATTGCTGCCTTAAAAGAAGGCGCTGAAGTTGTTCATGTTGATGCATCTCGTGGAATGATTGACTGGGCTAAAGAAAATGTTAAAGTAAATAATTTAGAAAATGAATATATTAGATTCTTTGTTGATGATGTTAAAAAATTTGTTAAAAGAGAAATCAGAAGAAATAATAAATACGATATTATAATTATGGATCCCCCTTCATTTGGAAGAGGTTCTAAAAATGAAGTATGGCAAATTGAAAAAGATTTATATGATCTAGTTAAAGATACTGCATCATTATTAAGTGATGACGCTTCTCTATTTATTATTAATACTTATACAACTGGACTATCCAAAACTGTACTAGAAAACATCTTAACTCTTACTATTCCTAAAAAAGGAACTATTCTATCAGAAGAACTAGGCTTTAAAGATAATCAAGGCTTAATCTTACCATGTGGAATCACAACAAGATGGCAAAAATAATGAATTAAATTTAAATACTTTAATATACTTAACTAGGAGGAAATAATGGAAATACTAAAAGTTTCAAGTAAAAGTAACCCTAGTAAAGTAGCAGGGGCAATTGCCGGAATATTTAGAGATGGCAAAAATGAATTAGAAATCCATACAATTGGAGCCGGAAGTTTAAATCAAGGAGTTAAAGCAGTAGCTATAGCCCGTGGTTTTGTTGCTCCAAGTGGTAAAAATTTAGTTATTATTCCTGCTTTTTCAGATATCCAAATAGATGGTGAAGAAAAAACAGCTATAAAATTAATTGTTGAATCAAAATAAAATACTTCAAAATCGAAGTATTTTTTTCATTATCTAAAATGGCATTTTAAAATTTCCATTACTCATCATTTTCATCATTTTTTTCATTTCTTCAAATTGTTTAAGTAATCTATTAACCTCTTCTACACTTCTTCCAGAGCCTTTTGCAATTCTTTGTTTTCTTGTTGCTTTTAATACTTCCGGATGTCTTCTTTCGTAAGGAGTCATAGATAAAACGATAGCTTCAATATGAGCCATATCTTTAGGGTTAATATTAATTTGATTTAATCCCATATTTCTTGCACCCGGTAACATCTTTAAAATATTTTCTAGTGGTCCTAACTTTCTAATTTGTTTTAAATTAGTTAAGAAATCTTCTAAATCATAATCACCTTTACGCATTTTTTTAGCTAAATCCTTAGCATCAGCTTCACTAATCGCATTGTTAGCTTTTTCTGCAATAGATAAAATATCTCCCATATCTAAAATACGATTAGCCATTCTTTCAGGATAGAACTCAGTTAATCCATCTAATTTTTCCGAATCACCAACAAACTTAATAGGAATATTAGTTAAATGTCTAACTGATAAAGCTACCCCGCCCTTCGTATTACCATCTAACTTAGTTATAATAGCACCTGTTAATCTTAATTTATCATTAAATCCATTAATAACATTGATTGCATCTTGTCCCATCATTGCATCAATAACAAGTAGTACTTCATCCGGTTTAACAATATTCTCGATATCAACAAGTTCATTCATTAAATCATCATCAATGTGTAATCTACCAGCCGTATCTATGATTATATAATCATTATTATTATTTTTAGCAAACTCTAAAGCTTCTTTAACTATTTCTCTAGGATCTTCTTTTCCTTTAGTGAATACATCCATATTTAAAGACTTACCTAAATCACATAACTGATCAATAGCAGCCGGTCTATAAACATCACATGCAACAAGTAAAGGCTTCTTATTATTTTTCTTTCTAACTAAATTTGCTATCTTAGCACAACTTGTTGTCTTACCAGATCCTTGTAAACCAACTAACATAATAATTGTTGGCTTTTTATTAACTTCAAGAGGAACATAATCATCTCCAAGTAAACTTATTAACTCATCTTTACATAATTTAATAAATAGTTCTTCTGGTTTTAAATTTTTACCAACTTCTAATCCCAAAGCCTTCTCTTTAACATTTCTAGTAAATTCTTTAACAACCTCATAGTTAACATCTGCTTCTAATAATGCCATTCTTATTTCTTTTATTGCATCACTTATATTGTCTTCAGTAATTTTACCCATACCTTTAATATTTTTAATTGCATTACTTAATCTATCACCCATGTATTCAAACATATTATCAATCCTCTCTAATTACGTATAACACGTATTTATTATATTAATTTACTACCTTAAAAGTCAAGAAATATAACAAAAAGAAAAGACTCACAATGAGTCTTAACCTATTTAATTTTTTTCTTACTATATTCTTTTTTATATGATTCAATATATGATGATAATCTAGTTTTCATATTAGTTAAACCAATAATTTCATTAATTTGTTCAGTTTTAACGTAAGCTTCATTTAATAAACTAATAAATTCAAAGAAATTACTTCCTTTAATTCCCGCTAATACATATAATTCAAACAAATAATAACATTTTTTAAACATTTCAAAAGTAATAAAATCATTTTGTAACATTGTTGCTTGTAAATTTTCACTATATTTTTCTAAATTATTATTTTCATTAATATATGCTTTTGCATAATTACTTATTAAATAATTTACTGTATTAACTACATTATCATATACTTCAATTTGATTATCTTTATCATTAGCACTAAGTATTACATTCGCATTTCTAAGTGCTAAATAAAGTCTTAATGGATTTTTAACAATTCCAGTACTACATGCAGTGTTAATTTTAAAGAAATAATCTAAATAATTATCTACACTAATATTTTCAGTAATTAAAACTTTTTCTATTTCTAAAATATTTTTTTCTTCCATTGATAAAACTTCCTCATTATTATTCATAATTTATTCCCCCAATCAATAAATGTATTATAGCATAAATTCGAGAAAAATGCAAACAAAATTTCTCTTTTAGAATATTAACAAAAGAAAAAGTAGATTTCTCTACTTATTTACAATCACAATCATCGCAGTCGCAATCATCGCAATCACAACCACAATCTTCGCAATCACAATGTCCACCACAACAACATTCATCATCGAATTCACCTAAAGAACATAATGTCATAAATAAATGTAAAAATTCTTCATTATCCATTTTCTTTAAAGCATCACATACTTCATTTTTTAATTTAGTTACATTATCTCCTTCAATAATATCTTTAAATAATTCTTCTTTCATAAAAACTCCTTTTCTAAAATTATTTTACCCAAAATTTTAATTATTATCAATTATAAAATTGTTTCTTTTGCAATCATTACTTCATTATAAATATTCGGATTAACATCACTAACTGCCTTAATTGCAAGTTCTAAAGCTTCACTATATCTACCTTCATAAAAATAATCTTCTGCTCTATTTAATGCATTATTAATCTTATTATTATATCTAAATCTATTACTATAAACAATTGTTGACTCTGCTAAACTAGCATTCTTAATTGTTTCACTTGTATTTTTATGTAACTTAAGAACTAAATCTCTAGCCGTATCAACTCTTAAATTAAGAACTCTAATTGAAATAGGTTTCTTATTTAATTCATCAATCATATTATCTAAAGCATCATTTGCTTCACTTAACTCTACATAATAATCTTTAGGAATAATTGGTAATTTAAAACTTTCCATCTTTTCTTTACTAGATTCTAAAATATTTTTAATTTCATCTAATTGTTCCCTAGCTCTAATTTCATCATCTTTTAAACTACTTAAAAATTTAACAGTTTGTTCTACTTTTTCTTCAGTTACGCTTACTCTATTATTAATAAGTTCTAATTCTTTATATAATTGCGAATAAGAAAAACTCTTATTTCTAAAATTTTCTATTATAATATCATAATCATTTTGTAACCCTTTAATAGTTAAATTAAGATCATCAATAACTTTTACATCCTCATCTAATAAATCGTAACTAAACTTAATATCTTCTATCTTTGAAATAATATTCTTTATAATTGCACTTAATTTCTTATTTTTAATAGCAATCTTTCTAGATAATGAATCATAATTCTTTTTAGCTTCTACTTCCTTATCAAAATCCCCATATAATCCATCAAAATAATCTAAAATTGTTTTAAGTTCAATAATCGAATCATTAACATTTAATACTTTTAATCTATCAAATATATCAGCAAGTTTTTTTTCTGCCTCACTAATATTATAATCAATATTTAAATAATCAAGTAAATATCCTTCTTTAGTCATTCGATCATAAATTTTCTTAACATCTTCTATTTTATCGGGAATCAATTTTTTACCCATTAAAATAATAGAAGATGCTTCATCAATAATAATACCTATATTCCCTATATTATCAGTTAATGCTTTAACAATCTTACTAGCTTCACTATAATCATTATTTTCCATTGCTAGTTCAAAAGCATTAAATAATTTATCTATATTTTCAAATTGTAATTCAATTGTATTATTAATACCCTCATAATCACTTGGACTATTATTATATTTTAAATAAATATCTCTATAATCTTTCTTTAATTTAGTAACTATTTCTCTATTTTTACTTTCTGATAAAGTTATCTCTCTAATTTCATCTAATAAAAAATCACTTTTAGATTTAATATAATATATTTCTAACTCTAACTTAGAAGAATCTTTAACAAAATCTTTATACTTTTTATCTCTAATCAAAGCTTCTAAATCATTTAATTTATTTTCTAAAGATGGCATATCTACCTCTTTAATTTGTTTATATCTTTCTTTCCAATTATTATATTTAATTTCTAAATTCTTATTATTAATTAAAGATCCAACTTTATTAAGTTCTGTAAGTATATTAGCTGATATAATTAAATTTTTATCAAGTTCTAAATTGGTAAGTATCCCTTGTAATTTCTTTTTATCATGTTTATTAATTAACACTAAAACAACAACTACTAATATAATTGCTAATATCAAATAAACAATTCCTAACATTATATAAGTTTTATCTTCCATCTTATATCATCCCAACTATATATTATCACACTTTACAAAAGAAAAAAACTACTCAATTGTAGTTTTAAGAATTTAATTTTATATAACTCAATTGGAATAAATACTAAATCAATAAATAAACTAGGGCACACTCATAATTTACATCTATTCCCTATTCTAAATAATTATCAAAAATCATTTCTTTATAAACTTAGAAACTAATAATTCATTTATCTATATTATTTATACACCAATTTTATTTTTCACATCAATCAGATGATATTTTTATTTATATATTGCGTTTTACATATAATTTATATTTTTATCCAATACGGAAAGCTGGAGCAAAACCAATACTTTGAAAAGAATCTGTACCATTCGTTTGACCACCCACATCTACCATATTGAAGCCAGAAGAAGCTGTAGAGTAAGCCGCACGAAGCCACCAAGCATCAATATTATATAAGTTTTCATCATAATTATGGTTTCCCTTTACTGCATTAGCATAATTATTTGTTGTTACTCCTTTTAACTTGTAATAATCTAATTGTCTTGTATCATTATATGCTGTATCTAAAATTGATATTTTATTATAATCATAAATATCTGCAGAAGCATCTTCTTCCCATACTTCATGAGTACTTAACAAATATATTTTATCAGTTGATTCCCAATTACCATCTTCTCTATTTGGGTTTTGATCATCTGGCCCATGTCCCGATACTACTTTTGTATCTATTATTATGCTTTGTAAATCACTCGGTAATTTATTAAAAAAATCCCCATTAGCATATTTATATAACTCACTTCCTGGCCATCCATCTACATTCCGTCCATCCGGATATGTCGTTCCTTTGTATTCTCCCGCAGGATTCATATTTCTATATTCTACTATATCCGCAAACTCAACAACGAATCCACATGCTGTTTGAGAAAAATCTTGTCTAGTACATTCTTCAGGCTTTGTGTTATTTGCTACACGTACTGTATAACTTTTCCCATCAATTTCCACTTCTTTTTCAGCCCCTGCCGGATAATTACCAATATTTCCATTTTTAACGTTTTTAGCTATTGTTTCCCATGAATCTATTGCAAAGATATTCGCATTATCAGTATCTACAACAAATTTACCATTAAATGTTGCTCCTTTATTATAACTTTGATCTTGATTATTGTCAGGAAACATCATTTTAAAATTAAATGTAATTGATACTTCATTTTGATTTGGCAAAAGATAAAAATTGTATAACTTTTGAGTATATAAATTTCCACTCCAATCTTTAATTGGACAGTAAGTATATTCAAGTAAATCTTCAGACCATCCCATATAATTAATTGTATTCTCATTAATTTTATAAGCATTATTTTTACCATTATACATCTTTGTATTACTGCTTTCTGTAATCTTTATGAAATATAGCAATTCATTATTTTGAAACGTATTAGTATATTCTAATGACAATGTTAAAGGCATATACATATCTTTAGTTGTATTTAATGCAGTTATTGTAAATGTTTTATCTACTAGTATCGCATTACTTGGAACTATACCCGTTACTGGTTGAATAATATCTGTTCCATCATTATAATTTATAACCATTCGTCCTGTTTTAGATATAATTTCAGCTGTTGATCCTTCGGGATTATTTGTTGTAAAAAATGCATAACCCATCCCAACTAATATGATTGTTAAGAATGACATAGTCGAAAATAATACTGTAACCCACACTTTCTGATTTTTATTTTCCATTTAAATCCCTCAATCTATTATAACAACATTATATTACATTTATTTACTAAAAATCAATTTATATATTACACCCAACTATTCATTTTTTATTATAATTTATCACAAATTAGAAAAAAATTTTACTAAATAAACATATACTTTACTAAGAAAAAAATGTTAAAATACAAATAAGGTGATTTGATTTATGAAATTAATAATTAAAAATTATGTTACAAATTTATTAAATATATTATATTTAGAAATTATTTATCATATATTGATATTTGAAACATTTACATTAAATGAAGTACTATTTATTCTTTTATTTAGTTTAATAAATACATTATTAATTGATATAACATGTTCATTAACTAAAAATAAAACTGTAAATAAATGGTTAAATATAATTATAAATTCTTTCTTAAGTATTTTATTTATTGCCTATTTTACTAACTTTAAATTCTATGGAAATACATTAAGTATCTACTCTATTTTTCATGGAGGTCAAGTATTTGGTTTCTTAAGTGCTATAATTAAAGTTATTAAAGAAAATATATTTGGCATTATCTTATTATTTATACCTATTCCTTTAAACATCATATTACACAAATTTAAAGATGCTAATATTTTAAACATTAAAGAATTAGTTATAAAAGGAATAACCTTAATTATTTTATTTATTTTAACTTTATTATCATTAAATATAGATGGCAATGACATTTATAGTGCCAATAACTTATACTTTCATAAACACGTACCAAATCAAACTGCTCAAAAATTTGGAATACTTACAACTTTAAGATTAGATTTAGAAAGAATAATATTTAATTTTGAAGAAGATAGTATAAATGTTATTGCACCTTCTGATGAAGTAAAAATAGATAATACCAAAAAATATAACAAAACTGATATAGATTTTAAAGAACTTGCATCTAATGAAACAAATAAAGATATTAAAAATATTCACGAATACTTTAGTACCATTACTCCAACTAATAAAAATAAATACACAGGTATATTTAAAGGTAAAAATTTAATTTCAATTACAGCTGAAGCATTTAGTCCTATTGCTGTTAATAAAGATTTAACTCCTACTTTATATAAACTTGTTAATTCTAGTTTTAAATTTACTAACTTTTATACTCCTGTTTATTACGTATCAACATCTGATGGAGAGTATGTTACTTTAAATAGTTTACTTCCTAAAGAAAGTGTTTGGTCATTCTCTAAATCAAGTAAGAATTATTTACCTTATGCTTATGGTAATATCTTCTCTAATCTAGGTTATAAAACTTATGCATTTCACGATGGAACCTATAAATATTATAATAGACATTTATCTCATCCTAATATGGGATATCAAACATATATGGCTTGTGGTAATGGATTAGAAAAAATTAAAGGAATGAATTGTAAGAAATGGCCACAAAGTGATTTAGAAATGATTAATGCCACTTTCGATATGTACTCAAGTTATGAACAATTTATGACTTATTATATGACTATTAGTGGACACTTAGAATACAACTTTATGGGAAATAATATGTCTTATAAAAATAAAGATGCTGTTAAAGATTTACCATATAGTGAAGCAATTAAAGCTTATATTGCTGCTCAAATTGAGCTTGATAAAGCCTTAGAAGAATTATTAAACAAATTAGAAGAAAAAGGTATTTTAGATGATACAGTAATTGTTTTATCAGCCGATCATTATCCTTATGGATTAACTACTAATCAAATGAAAGAAATAATGAATATTGAAGATGAAAAATTTGATATTCATAAAAATAATTTAATAATATATAATAGCAAACTTACCAAAACTGTCGAAGTTAATAAATTGGGAGAAAGTTTAGATATCCTACCTACTGTCTTAAATCTTTTTGGTATCGAATATGATTCAAGAATATTAATGGGAACTGATTTACTTTCTGATAATGATGGATTAGTAATATTTAATGATCGTTCTTGGATAACTGAAAAAGGCAAATATAATGCTGCTACTAAAAAGTTTACAGCCTATACAGATGATATAGAAGATAACTATGTTAAAACAATAAATCAAATAGTTTATAACAAATATGTGATTTCTAAAAATATATTAGATACTGATTATTATCGCAAATTATTTAATAAGGAGAGTTAACTATGGAAATAAAAGATATAATGCTTAAACATGAAGAAAACTATTCTAAGTATGCAACTTTTGATAAAGAATCAATAAGATTTAAAGATTATATACCAGATATTAGACCTAATTTCTTTAGAGATACTGATCGTATTATCTACTCTTCTTCATATACCAGATATATTGGTAAAACTCAGGTTTTTACCTTACCAACAAATGACAATGTATCAAGAAGAAGCATACACGTTCAATTAGTTGCTAAAATTGCTCGTTCTATTGGAAGGGCTTTATCATTAAATGAGGATTTAATTGAGGCTATTGCACTAGGTCATGACTTAGGACACGTTCCTTATGGACATGTTGGTGAAAGATTTTTAAATGAAATAAGTTTAAAACATAATGAAGGATATTTTAATCACAATGTTCAAAGTGTTAGAAACTTAATGGTTATTGAAAATAATGGTAAAGGATTAAACTTAAGTGTACAAGTATTAGATGGAATATTATGCCATAATGGCGAGTTAGAACTTCAAGAATATAGACCTAAAAAGAAAACTATAGATGATTTTCTAAACGATTATAATAATTGTTATAATGTTCCAAAATATGTTAAAACCTTAGTTCCAATGACTTTAGAAGGTTGTGTTGTTAGATTATCAGATATTATTGCCTATTTAGGTAGAGATATTGAAGATGCTGAAAAACTCGGATTATTTAATAAAAAAGATATTCCTAAAGAAATATCAGATGTTTTAGGAACAACAAACCGAGAAATAATTAACGCGATTATAACTAATGTCGTTCAAAATAGTTTAGACAAGGATTATATATGCGTGGATGATAAAATATTTAATGCAATAGTTAATCTAAAAAAATTTAATTATGAAAATATTTATGATAAAATTTATACCAATAAAGAATTAGATGAGATTAAACATAAATTTGAATACCTATTTGATAATTTATTAATATCTTTAAAAGAAAAAGACTTAAATTCCAAGATATATTCTAAATTTTATTTACCAATGAATAACGATTACAAAAATAATACTTCTAATGAAAGAGTTGTCATCGATTATATTGCCGGAATGACAGACGAATACTTCTTAAACGAATATAAACACTACGAGTTAAGGTAGTGTTTATTTTTATTAGTGTGAAAATTTTTTAATAAATTTAAGCAAAAAGTTTCACATTATATTTATACTAAAAAAGCACTATCTTACGACAATGCTTACAATTCTCTTTGGTACTACAATTATTTTAACAATTTCTTTATCTATAATATTTTTCTTTATCACTGTTATTACTTGCCTCAAAACATTTTGCTTCATCCTATTTATCTTGCCATTTCTTTTCAATATTTTTAAAATTGATTACTACTTTCTCCTCTTATAAATACTTTCTAATATATTTCCTATAATTCCATAAAAAACATAGATAAGTGCTACTAATAAAACAAATCCATATAATAATTGCCATATTTTATCCATATCAATCATTGTACACAGTACTCCTGTTGAACTAATAATAAAAGCATTTACTATTGATAAAATAATCCCTAATTTATTATAATCTTCTTTTTTAGCTTTAACTAACTCCATTCCAATAAATTTTTTTAATTTATTTTTCTTTCTTTTAATAAAATAATCTACAAGAAACACAATAAAAAATATAACAAATAATATTAAAAACAATATCAAATTTTCCATAAATATCCTTTCTTTAACAAAAAAACGACTAATTCTAAAGGACGAAAAAGCCGTGGTACCACCTTAATTTATACTTTTAGTTTTAACGATTTTCACCTTTAACATCCATCAAGTAAAGTTCACTATCAATATTTATTAATTTACACCAACCATTAACTCTCTATAAAATATCTTATAGCTACTACTCTTAATATCAACTGTCATAATAATAATTTGGCTGCCCAGGTTGGATTCGAACCAACGAAATGTTAGGGTCAGAGCCTAATGCCTTACCACTTGGCGACTGGGCAATTCAAAATACAAGTTTATTATACTACTTTAATACTTTCTAAATCAACCCAAAATTAAAAGTAGACTTTAAATCTACTTTGTTAATTTTAATACTTTTCCAACACTGTTTTCATTACTTAAAGTTGCTGTTGGATTTAAAATATGAGTTAACTCATCTACAATGCATTTAATGGTTGTTCCTTTTACTCTAGCAGCTCCTGATGTAGGACTACCTCCACCACCGAACATTTTCATAATTTGAGATATATCAATATTTCCCTTACTTCTAGCACTAATACTTATTGTATCTTGGTCAATATAAGCAATTGCAAATGAGGCATCTACCTTATATCTTAAAATATAATCTGAACACTTAGCAATATCTTCTATTGAATAAATTATACCACTATCATTAGTATCGGCAGCAATACCTATTGAATAGGTAAAAAACTTAGTACTATCAACAAGTTTCTGCATTACTCTTTCATGCTCAAATTCTTCTAAGAACAAATTATTAACTGCTTCTGGATTAGCACCCCTACTAGTTAATTCTGATAACACACTAAATGTTTTCGAAGTTAAGTTTTTAGTTAATCTATTGGTATCTAGTACAATACCTGCAAGTAAATAATTAGCTTGATCTGGTGTTATTTTAATCCTATACATAAATAACAATCTTGCAATTTCTTCACAAGTACTAGAAACACACGTATCTACAAATATATTAGGTGTTTTAATTGTATATTCATCAGTTTTATGATGGTCTATTACTACAACATTTTTAAAACTGTCTAAATAATCGCTTGTACTAATTAAATAATTTTTGTTAACATCTACACATACCATTAAGCTATTATCAGTTAAATAACTACTTAAATCACCTAATCTAATTATGTTATGTTTAACTCCTATTTCATCAATTAATTTTTTAATTTCAACTGGTAATTCATTTAAATTATCATTAATGACAATATAATTCTTTCTTTTATGTTTACCAGCTATTAAAGACATTCCTACACATGCACCAAGTGCATCATAGTCAGGCCTATTATGTGGAACTATAAACACTGCATCAGATTCAACCATAAGGTTATCTAATGTTAGTTTCAGCTCACCTGTATTTTCCATTTTTTTATTTCCTCCTAAAAAAATATACATTAAATTAATAATGTATAAACTGATTATAACATTTAATTTTAAAAAGTCAAATTTGTTCAAAAATCCTATATTTAACTAAAAAAATCACCATTATTTTCTAATAGTGATTTTATATTTAAACTACTTTTCTTCTTTTTTAGCAGTTGTTTTTTTAGCTGTAGTTTTAGTTGCAGTCTTCTTTTCAGTAGATTTAGCTGTAGTTGTTTTTTTAGCAGCAGTTTTTTTAACTTCTTTAACTTCTTCGGTTTTTTCCACCTTTTTTTCTGCTTTTACTTCAGCTGCTTTAGGCATTTTACCATTTAAAGCATCTTTAGCAATTTTAACTAATTCAGTAAAATATTTAGGATTATCAATAGCTACTTCAGAAAGCATTTTTCTATTAATTTCAATTCCTACTTTATTTAATCCATTAATAAATTGTGAATATGAAATTTCATTTACTCTACAAGCAGCATTAACTCTTGTTATCCATAATTTTCTAAAGTTTCTCTTATTTTGTTTACGATCTCTAAATGCATAAGCTCCACTATGGAAAGTTTGTTCTTGTGCAGTTTTAAATAATCTATGTTTAGATCCAAAATATCCTTTAGCTTGTTTTAAAACTTTTCTTCTTCTATTCTTAGCTACGTTTCCGCCTTTAACTCTTGCCATTTATACCACCTTAGATAACAGATTTTAATCTGCTAGCTTCTCCTTTCGCTAATATTCCCTTATTTCTTCTTTGTCTAATTTGTTTACTAGAATCTTTAGCAGTTTTATGATTACCACCAGATACTTTATAAACTAATGCTCCATTTTTTTTCTTTTTTAATACCTTTGATGAAGCTTTATGTGTTTTTTGTTTTGGCATAACTAAATCCTCTCCTTCTTATTTTTTTGGTGCCAATATCATAGTCATTGTACGACCTTCTAATCTTGGTTTAGCTTCTACTACACTTACTTCTGATAATTCATCAGCAAAACGTACTAGAACATCTCTACCTAAATCAGTATGTGCCATTTGACGGCCTTTAAATCTAATTGAAGCCTTAATTTTATGACCTTTTATTAAATAATTTTCAGCATTTTTCTTTCTTGTATTAAAATCACCAATATCAATAGTAACTGATAATTGATACTCTTTCATATCTTTATTATTTGCTCTTTGAGTTTTTAACGCTTCCTTAGCTCTTTTCTGTTTTTCATACTTATGTTTATTATAATCCATAATTTTTCCAACAGGTCTTTCATTACCAGGATTCATTAAAACTAAATCAAGTCCTGCATAAGATGCAAGCGTAAGAGCATCTTTTAAAGCTTTAGTTCCTAATTGCTCTCCATTAGGACCAATTACCATTAATTCATTGACTTTAATTTGATCATTAATTAATAAGTCATCTTTTTTGACATTTGCTATTGTAAAGCACCTCCATATTATCAAAAAATGAATGCCAAATGCATTCATCCATATAAAAACCAATTCACTTTATTCTATGGCTTTTTACCTATCAGCTACTTTAAATTTTGTGCCAATCAGGTGGACTCTTGCAATCGCTTTCCTTTTTCAAACAACTGTATTATTACATTTTTAATAAATATTGTCAAGTATCTTAAGCAATATTTCATCATAATTTTATACATTTTGTTAAAAATTATTACAAAAATTAAAAAAGATGATTACTCACCTTTTCTAAATAAACCTTTTCTTGATTTCTTTTCAGTTTTTTCTTCTTTATTTTCTTTAACTTCTTCTTTAGAAGATTTCTTTTTCTCACTACCAAATAAAGCTTCTTTTCTTGATAAGTTAAGTCTTCCACGATTATCATATCCTAAAGATTTAACAACAATTTCATCTCCAACTTTAACTATATCACTTGGTTTATTTACTCTTTCTTTATCTAATTGAGAAACATGTACTAAACCTTCACAACCAGGCCATAATTCAACAAAACATCCGAAATCTTCAACCTTAGTAACTTTACCATTATAAATTTTACCATCTTCAACTTCTCTAACGATTTGTTCAATTCTTTCCATAGTTCTTTCAATAACTTCTTGATTAGTATGATAAACAATAACTCTTCCGTCATCTTCAATATCAATTTTAACTGCATCTTTATCAGAAACAGTCTTAACACCTTCTGGAGAACATTCTAAAATAATCTTAGTAATCATTTCTCCGCCTCTACCAATAACATCTTTAATCTTTTCTGGATCGATATTCATCATCTTAATCTTAGGAGCATATGGTGATAATTCTTTTCTTGGCTCAGCAATAACGCTTTCCATTAAATCAAGAATTTGCATTCTAGCTTTTTTAGCTTGTTCTAATGCTTCTTTTAAGATTGCTTTAGTAACACCTTTAATCTTGATATCCATTTGTAGTGCGGTAATACCTTTTCTAGTACCAGCAACTTTAAAGTCCATATCTCCCATATGATCTTCAAGTCCTTGAATATCTGTTAAAATAGTATATTTTTTACCTTTAGTAATAAGTCCCATTGCAATTCCCGCAACTGGTGCTTTAATTGGGACTCCTGCAGCCATAAGTGATAAACATCCTGCACAAATACTTGCTTGAGAAGATGATCCATTACTTTCTAATATTTCGGAAACAACTCTTATTGTATAAGGGAATTCTTCTTCAGATGGAATAACTTGTAATAAAGCTCTTTCTCCTAATGCACCATGACCAATTTCTCTTCTTCCTGGAGCACCATATCTACCAGTTTCACCTACACTAAAATTAGGAAAATTATAATGAAGCATAAATCTCTTAGTGTCTTCAAGTCCTAATCCATCTAAAATTTGATGTTCTCCTATAGCTCCAAGTGTTGTTGTTGCTAAAGCCTGAGTTTGACCTCTTGTAAATACGGCTGAACCATGAGTTCTAGGAAGTAAATCAATGTAAGCAGATAGTGGCCTAATTTCATCTAGCGCTCTTCCATCAGGTCTTACATGTTTATTAGTAATTAAATCTCTAACAACTTCTCCTTCAATATTATTAACAACCTTAGTAACATCTTTCTCTATTGTATCTATATCAGGATATTTTTCTAAGAAATAATTAATAGTTTCTTCTTTAACTTCATCAATTTTAGCATAACTTGCAAGTTTATCTTTAATTTGAACTGCTTCAAGCATTTTATCTTCAGCATATTCTTTAACTTCTTTTTCTAATTTTTCATCAATCTTAGCAAGCTCAACAGTTACTTTTTCTTGTCCAACAGCTTCAATTATACTTTCTTGGAATTCACATAACATCTTAACATGTTTTTGTCCAAACATTAAAGCAGCTAACATATCTTCTTCACTTGCTTCATGAGCTCCTGCTTCAATCATACAAATATCATTTTTAGTTCCAGCAACTGTTACAGTAAGTTCACATTTATCTATTTGTTCACTTGTTGGATTAATAATAAATTCTTTACCAATTTTACCAACTACTACTCCTGCAACTGGTCCATCAAATGGGATTTTTGATATTCCAAGTGCTAAACTTGAACCAAATAATGCAGTCATTTCCGGTGAGTTATTAGGATCAACAGATAATATTGTATTAATAACTTGTACTTCATTTCTAAAGTTTTCATCAAACATAGGTCTTATTGGTCTATCTATTTGACGAGCAGCAAGGGTTGCAGCATCAGTAGGTTTTCCTTCTCTTTTAATAAACCCACCTGGTATTTTACCAACTGAATATAATTTTTCATTATAAACAACTGTTAAAGGAAAGAAATCACCAGTTCCTACTGTATCACTCATTACAGCAGCAGATAACACAACTGTATCTCCATATCTAACAAGTACAGCACCATCAGCTTGTTTAGCAAGTTCTCCAGTTTCAACAACTAATTTTCTTCCTAAAAAATCATAAACAAATTCTTTTTTCATTTTATCCTTCTCTCTTTTCAATATAAAAAGACACTAAAAAATATAGTGCCCTTATTTTCTAATATTTAATTTTTTAATAACTTCACGATATTTAACAACATCATTTTTCTTTAAATAATCTAATAAACTTCTTCTCTTACCAATCATTAAGTGTAATCCTCTTTTTGAATGATAATCATGTTTATTATCTTTTAAATGTTCTGTTAAATTGTTAATCTTATCTGTTAAGATAGCAATTTGTACTGAAGTATCTCCAGTATTTTTAGCATCTTTAGCAAATTCTTGAACTCTAGATGCAATTTGTTCTTTACTTACAGCCATAATTAAATCCATTCCTTTCTATTAAACATTAATCGGTTATAACCTAGTCTAAATTCCGAAAGGAAAATCTAAACCACGTTAAAACTTCAACTAGTCATAATATACTATATTTTATAATGAAAAGTCAAACATAAATTTTACTATTTCCTCTTATTTATGTACTTTTTAACATTTGATTCACTTAGTAATCCATATTCTACCAATGAATCTATAGCCTCTTCATTATTTGAGTTTAAAATAACTCTTAATAATTTACATTTTGTTAAAAAATCAAGCTCATCTTTATAACTACTTAGAAATTCGATTGCCATATTTTCATTATTTTTCATAATAATTTCACTAGCAAATTCATTAACATTAAATTTTTCAACAAGTAGCTCTGCTAAATCTTCATCTAAAAAATCAAATTTACAAATAGCTTTTTTTAATTTTATTGTATCTTCATTATTTAAATTATGAGTAACAAGATAAGCTGAAAGTGCATGATCATTAATATTATTAACATTTTCTAAAAATGCATTAATTTCACGATTTGATATAAGTTCTAATCCATTATTAGAAGCATAATTATTATACTTTTCAATTAATACTTGTATTTTTTTAGACTCATTAAGATAATAATTTTTTTCATTTTCACCATCATTACAGAAATATATTTTTTCATAAACTTTTTCATAATATGTATTTACTACATATGAAAATAATTCACTAATCTTATGTCCTACAACAATCATTAAAGCTTTTTCACTTATTTTTTGTTTCATTTTATTTATAAAAAAGCTAAAATACTCATCTGTCGGAATAATATTTTGCTTTAAATTACCTATATATTGAAATTTATCCAATTCTTTTTGATATACATTGATATTTGTTAATTTATTTAATGGTGTGGAAAATTTAATATATTCCTTTTTTATTGGACATAAAATCTTTTTATCTACAAGTTCTTTTATTTCATCAACACTATATTTTTTTGTTTGTAATTCAAATGAATCTTCACATGCACATTTAATTCCTAAATTATATAAATATACAACTTTGGTATCAAATAAACCAGGCATCGGCTCTAAAGCAATTTTATTAATAGGAATTGTTACTACTTTTGTATATTGTTTATTATCCCTATAACTTAAATATTCTAATAAATCATCACTCGTAAATTCAATATTAAAAAATCTTTTTGCAAGTAAATAATAATTTAATTCATTATTAGGATTATTTAAAAAATTTAAAATTTCATCGTATTCATTGCCTTCTCGTTCTGACAAATGTACATTATTTAGTTGTTCAACTACATCTTCATCACAATTAATTTCTTTTAATAAATCTTTAAATTTAATTCTCACTTAAAATCACTTTCTATCTTGTTTTAACTTTTATATCTTCTTTTTTAATATCACCAAATAATCTAGATTCATCACCAGCAAGTGCTAATGCATAGTTATATAAAGAATTTGTTCCAGCATATTCGGTATTAACTAATTTAAGATTAGTAAAATCTGTTAAAATTACAGTCCCATCTTCAAACTCTACCTGTACTTTGTCATCATCGTCCCAATCCTTCCATGAAACTACTTTTTTAACAAATACACCATTTTCATTTTCAATAATACAATAATTAAAATTATAATTTAAACTATATGTTTTATTCCAACCATATGCATCAAGTCTTGTACTTAAATTTTGTAATTTATCATAACTTGTTACTCTTGAAACTTCACCACCAGATAATTCAACTGCTAAATCATAAACATTATTATAATCAGTTGCTCTAACAAGTCCTACATTTTGTACACCAGTCAAAACTTGTAAACCATCTGCTGTTGAGTATTCAACAACTTCACCGGAATAATCTGAATAGTTATCAACTTTAGCAATCATTGTTCCTTCCCCATTATAATCAATAACTGCATTAAATTCTTTTACAGTATCAAAATTATCTCTATTTGAATTTAATTTACTACATGCCTTAATTCCACCAAATAATAAAAATCCTCCAATAGTAAGAGCACTAACAACTAGCTTAGCATTTTCAAAACTATCATTACTATAATATCCCATATAAATTTCCCCCTTGATTAGGGCATACTATAACATAAAATCAGCATTTTGTAAATATGCATAAATCTTAAGCATTTCTAAAAATTATTTTTAATAATCATAATTAAAAGATATCATTTAAAATATTTCCCTAATTATTTTGTACAATATGTTATTCCTTCATCTGCATTATTTGATATAATAATATCCTTTATTCCACCATTTTCAGGCATGCTATTACATTTTATTAGATAGAAATCTTGATTTTTTGATTTATAAATTTTAGATCCTCCATCATTAGCAGTTGTATATAAATCCATTAAAGAAATAATGTCATCTATAGAAATTGAATTGTTATTTAATTCTTCTTTTAAATTAATTTCGTCACCTTTTTCTTTAATAAATTTTGGATTAGGAAAAATAGAATATATTGTTGTTTCTTCATTTAATTTATAAATTTCGTATATTTCTTTTGTTTTTTTCTTTTCATCCTTTTCTTTGATTGAACATCCAGATAGTAAAATTAATGCAATAATAGTAATTATTATTTTTTTCTTCATTTATTATTAGTCTCCTTTCTAAAATAATTATATCAAATTATAAACATTATAAAATTACAATTTCAGTTATATCATCCAAATAAATTTTTTCGTTATCAATCATTTTAATGTATCCATTAACTAAATCTAGTGTTTTTACTTTTCCAGTTTTATTTATATATTTTCCGCCTTCTTTTTTTAAATCAGCTATAAAAAAAGTAATCTTAATTTCCAAATGTTTATTAAAATTTTCATTTATTATATTTAAATTCTCATTAAGTTTATCAACACTTTCTTCATCTAAAATATGTTTTCTTGTTGTTAATCTTGCTGTTTCTTCTATTTCCTCATC
Organism: uncultured Mycoplasmatota bacterium; assembly: GCA_900553855.1. Lineage (GTDB taxonomy): Bacteria > Bacillota_I > Bacilli_A > RF39 > UBA660 > CAG-533. Next base: position 156,295 of record USFG01000002.1, read on the forward strand.
ATATCCAACTAAAGCCGCAAAAGGAGCAAATTGTCCAGCTCTTTTATCTATACTCATTCTAGAATGATAAATAGGCTCATAATGAGGTAGATTAATAATATCTTCGTATTTATTCATTATCCTTTATGTCCTCCTACTTCTCTATTTCGGTCAATAGCAGTTGATCCTTCTTCTAAATTCATTCCTTTAAGAATTGAGTTCTTTCCAAATTTATTTTTTATATCAATAATTGCATGTTGTAATTTTTTATCATCTTCTTGATGTTTTTTAGTCTCTTCTTTTTCTAATGTTTTATCTATGGTGTTAAATAAATCTAATTGTTCAAAAACAAAATCATTTTTAGTTTTACTTTCTGCTTTTAAATTACATACTGTAATATTTATTTTTCTTATTAATAGATTTTTATTAACTATTTCATCATATAACTCAATACATTTTTCAGATAATATCTTACTTGAAAATGTATAATAATCTAAATTAATTGTTCCATGAGCATTTTTAGGTACATATCTTCCATAACTATCTTTGGTTATTGGTCCATCATATTTATTTTTTATTTCTGGATTAGTTAAATTTGAAACATCAAAAGTTAAATCTAAAACTATTTGTTTTGTTGTTAATTCTTTTTTAGTTAAATCTAGTGCTAGAGAATCAATCATTTCTCTAACAATTAACTTTGATTCATCATAATTATAGGGACAATGTAATACTTGACCAGAGGATAAGCTACTTGTTTCTGGTTTATATTTTTTAACATCTTCTATTTTTGTTGGTTCATAACCCCAGGCATGATCTATTAATAATTCCGCATTAACTCCAAACAAATTATATAAAAAGTTTTCATTTTTAATGGACATTAATGCTACATCTCCCATTGTATACATTCCATTTTCTTCTAACTTTTTGGCAATACCTTTTCCAACTCGCCAAAATGAGGTTAACGGTTTATGTTCCCATAAAATTTTTCGGTAAGACATTTCATCTAAGGAAGCCATTCTAACACCTATTTCATTTGGTTTCATATGTTTAGCAACTATATCCATTGCAATTTTAGCTAAATACATATTAGTTCCTATTCCAGCAGTTGCTGTTATTCCAGTTTCGTTATAAACATCTTTAATAATGGTTGTTGCAAGTTCCTCAGGTGTTTTTTTATAAAATTTTAAATAATTTGTAATATCACAAAATACTTCATCTATTGAATAAGGAAATATATCTTCAGGTGCTAAATATTTTAAATAAATATTATATATTTTAGTACTATAAATCATATATTTTTTCATTTGGGGAGTTGCTATTATATAATCTAGTTCTAAAGTTTTATTCTTTTTAAGTTCACTATCAAGAAATGATTTACCTTTAAATTGTCTATAATTATTTTCTCTTCTTCTTTGATTATTTACTTCTCTAACTTTTTGAACAACTTCAAATAATCTTGATCTGCCTCCTAATCCATACTGTTTTAAACTTGGAGTTATAGCAAGACATACTGTCTTTTCAGTTCTACTTTTATCGGCAACAACTAAATTGGTATTTAAGGGATTCAAGTTTCTTTCAACACATTCAACTGATGCATAAAAGCTTTTTAAATCAATACACATATAATATCTATTCATATCAATCACAATTAAATTATATCAAACAATTGTTTATATAACAATAAAATTTTTATAAATATCAATCTTTCCAATTGGAAAAAATGATATAATAATTAATTATTTTATTTCAATCTTTTTATTTCTTCTTTTTCTAGCTCTTTTAGTGACTTTTTAGGAGTTGGTAAGTATTCTGACATAGTACCACCATTTTTGCAATTACTTCTCTAATATTTTTACCAATATTATAATTAGTTTCGTTAGCATCTTTTTTGTCAGTTACGTTGTCTCTTTTTAATTTTGATTCAGTTTGAGATATACGGAAAAGATTAGCTGCTAACTCTTCACTACCCATATTATCTAGTATATCCTCTCGATATCTTAATCCTTTTCTTTTTGCTATATCATCGGCAGATTCGCCATTTAAATATCGCTTTACAATTATTTCTTTTTCTTCTGGTGACTTCATATTATTCTTACTCATAAAAAATCCTCCTTTTTTATTTATGATAACAAAAAATGTAGACTGTGTCTTTTTTAGACTGTCTACATTTATTTTATCACTTCAATTTAGTGTCTTCTCTATTCCATTTAAAATTAACCACTTCAGGTATATCTACCCCATTTTCTCTAATATATTCATTATGATATTTTAAAGTTTCTTCACATTTATTAATAAGTGCTTGTTTCTTACTCTTATTAACTTTAACATACTTCATAGCATCTAAAATTAAATGATATCTATCTAATTTATTTAATACTCTCATATCAAAAGGTGTTGTAATAGTTCCCTCTTCAATATAACCATGAACATGCATATTTTGATTACATCTCTTATAAGTAAGTTGATGAATCAAGTGAGGATATCCATGAAATGCGAATATGATAGGTTTATCTTTAGTAAATAATTTATTATATTCATCATTAGATAATCCATGAGGATGATCACAATCAGATTGTAATTTCATTAAATCAATAACATTAACAACTCTTATCTTAAGTTCAGGAATATATTCCTTCATAATCTTTGTTGCCGCAAGAACTTCAACAGTTGGAGTATCACCAGCACAAGCCATAACTATATCGGGATTATTATCACTTGCCCAGTCAAATATACCTATCCCATTAGCACAGTGTTTACTTGCTTCTTCCATATTAAGCCACTGATAAGAAGGATGCTTAGAAGCAATAATTAAATTAATATAATTTTTAGTTTGTAAAATATGATTAGTACAAGAAAGTAATGTATTAGCGTCTATTGGTAAATAAATTCTAACAGTATCGGCTTTTTTAGTAACTAAATGATTAATAAATCCCGGATCTTGATGAGTAAAACCATTATGATCTTGTTGCCAGCAATGACTAGTTAAAATATAATTTAAACTTGCTATATCACTTCTCCAAGGAATTTCCTTACACATTTTAAGCCACTTAGCGTGTTGACTAGCCATAGAATCTACAATTCTTATAAATGCTTCATAACTATGCATTAAGCCATGTCTACCAGTTAATAAATAACCTTCTAACATACCTTCACAAACATGTTCTGATAAAATACTATCAATAACCTTACCATTTGCTGCTAAATATTCATCACTAGAAAGTAGCTGACCATTCCATTTTCTATTAGTAACCTTAAAAACATCATTAAATCTATTAGATAATGCTTCATCAGGTCCAAAAATTCTAAAATTATCATTTTTCTTTATAACATCCATTAAATAAGTGCCTAAATTTAACATATCGCTTGCCACAACAGTTCCATGACTATTAAATTTAACAGCATAATCTTTATAATCAGGTAATTTTAAATCCTTAAGAAGTAATCCCCCATTAGCATATTTACTACTACTCATTCTTTTATCTTTTTTAGGAACAAAATCTCTTATTTCCTTTATTACCCTACCATTTTCATCAAATAAATCATCTACTTTATAACTCTTAAGCCACTTCTCTAATAATTTTAAATTATCCGGATTAGCATCATTTACATTAATAGGAACTTGATGAGATCTAAATGAGCCTTCTATCTTTAATCCATTATATTCTTTAATTCCTGTCCATCCTTTAGGAGTTTTTAAAATAATCATTGGCCAATAAGGTCTTTTACTATTATTACTTAATTTAGCTTTACTTTGAATAGTTTTAATTTCTAAAATAACTTTATCCATCGCTTCTGCCATTAATTTATGCATATCACTTACTTTAGAACCACTAACTATATATGGATGATATCCCATTCCTTCAAAGTAACTAATAAGTTCTTTTTCACTAATTCTTGCTAAAATAGTCGGATTAGCAATTTTATAGCCATTTAAATGTAATATCGGTAAAACAGCACCATCAGTAATTGGATTAATTAATTTATTTATTTGCCAACTTGCTGCAAGAGGACCAGTTTCTGCTTCGCCATCCCCAATCACACAAGCCGCAATCAACTTAGGATTATCTAATACAGCACCATAAGCATGAGCTAAACTATAACCAAGTTCCCCACCTTCATTAATAGATCCCGGAACATTTGGCGCAACATGAGAAGGAAGTCCTCCTGGAAAACTAAAACTTTTACATAACTTAGTTAATCCTTCTAAATCATTAGTTACTTCAGGATAATATTCACTATAAGTTCCTTCAATATAAGAATTAGCAACCATAGCCTGTCCACTATGACCAGGTCCTGATATATAAATCATATTTAAATCATATTTATTTATAACTCTATTTAAATGAGCATAAACAAAATTTTGTCCAGGTGCACTTCCCCAGTGTCCTACTAACTTCTTTTTAATATCATCCATTTCTAAAGGTTTTCTAAGTAAAGGATTATCCTTTAAATAAATCATTGCACAAGATAAATAATTAACTACTCTAAAATATTCATCTAACACTTTAAATTCATTATCCATAATCATTCTCCTAAATTAAAGATCTAGCTATGATATAACCTAAAACAAGACAAATTAATATAATTAAAAAAGATAATATAAGTTCCAATTTATTCTTTTTCACACAGCCTCAATCCTATTCTTAATTAACTATATCATAAACTTTAAAAAAAATCTCAAAAAATTTGAGATTTATAAACTATATCTTTTATTAAATTTATCAATTTGAGAACTTCTTTTTTCCAATTCCTTAATTTTAGGTTGTTCTTTAACCTTATTAACCATTTCATCACCACTAAAACTATAATCTTTTTCACTTAAAATTATGTCCCTATTACCAAAACATATTTCCTTAACATTTGCATTAACTATAATATCATTTTCTATATTCAAGTCAAGTTCTAATGTTTCTGGAACAACTTGTACTAAATTAGATAAAGTTGGAACATATATATTTAAAGATTTTTTATTATTTATATAATTAGCGCTATATATATGTCTATGACCATTTAAAACAATTTTAGATAATTTATTAACTTTTTGAAAACCTTCTATATCATGATGCATTAAAATAGTATCTTCACCTAAATTAAGAATAGAATCAGCATAACTTTTTACAACAACATCATCTCTATACATCTTACAAAATTTTATAAAATCAAAATCATTTTTTAATTTAATACTATAATCATGATTACCACCAACACCAAAAGTAACTATATCTTTATCATATGGATAATTTAATGCAAAATGTTCAAATTGTTTAAAATATAATTCAACAATTTTTTTACCTCTAGAAAAAGTTCCATCTATAAAATCACCACAACAAAGAATCACATTTATTCCTCTACTTTTAGCATAATTAAATGCTCTATTAATAACTTCAATATTTTCTAAACTATTACCAAAATGCAAATCAGAAATAACCAAAAATCTAACTTCACTTTCATTATTACTAAAAACAATATTCTCTAAACTATTTTTATTATAATTTCTTTTAAAATATTTTACTTTTTTAAGTTCATAATATAATGTTTTATAATCTATATCTAACTCTTCACATATCTCTTTATTACATTTACCACTATTAACCATATCTATAATTTTTGTTGTTAATTCATTCATAGATATAATACCATTTCTTCTATTCTTCTCAATAATTTGAAGAAATTTCAAATACACACTTAATTTACCTAAACTTCTATCTTCATGATACTTAAGCATATTTACTCCATGATCATCAAAAATTTCTTCTAAATCACGATATTCTGAAGCACTTAGTTCATTAAGTGCAAGATCTAACTCTTGCATTGAATATTCATGAAAAAAATTATAAATGCGCATCTAATCATCCCCAATATGTTTGATATAATACCTTTCTTTAATTAAAAAAGCAAGTTTTCTAATCAAACTCACTTACAAATATTATCTAAATATAAATCAACATATTTCTTAATTTTTGGAATAGATTCACTATCTAATATAAAACCAGATGATTTAGTGTGTCCTCCACCATCATGTTGAAATTCACTCGCAATTACTGATACATCAACACCATCTTTTTCACATCTTAAAGAACAACTAAATCTTTCAAAATTAATAATTAAAACAAAATCAATATCTTTATTCTTATTACAAATATAATTACCTAATAAAGATCTATATTGTTCATTAATTGTAACAGCCATTTTATAACCTTTATAATCAGTTATAACTATTTTTTCATAGGCCTTTTCAAAATAATTATTCATTTTCTTTTCATTAGATAAAATCAAATTATCTATTTCTTTAGTTATCATAAACTCTTTACTATCATCCAAAGAACAAATATAATCAATAAAACTAACTGGTTCTATAAGGGTAAAAACATTGGTAATTTTCTTTCCTAATTCAAAGTCACCATTTTTATCCCAAATATCATAAGCTCTTACACCTTCTACGAATTCTTCATAAAATTTTTTATTTAATTTATCACCTAAAGATTTTAAATATTGATAAAACAAATAAGTAGCCGATACTGTTAAACCATCAATACTAATAACCTCATTTACAAAAGAATGATTATTATCTCTAACACTTGATTCATGATGATCAAAATGTTTTAAATGTTCCTTTAAATAACTATTATCCTCAATAACATTAATAGTTTCCTTAAAAAATGGTAAATCACAAATAAATATTTGTTCATAATTACTAAAATCTTCCTTAAGCAAGCATTCCAAATCACTAGCTTCACAAAGTATATAATCAATATTTTTAAAATATTTAATACCTAATATTACACTTCCCATACCATCACAATCAGCCATATGAGAAATAATTAATATTTTATTATTTTCTTGTTTTCTAATCATATTTATACTTCCTATCTATGAGCACTTTTTCTATTTAAACTCATACTCTTAAAACTATAATCTTTATCAATCTCTACTTCTTTATTTTCATGCATAACCATTCCACAACAAGGACAAACCGGAAACAAATTATAAACATTTTTACTTGGCATATATAAAGAATCATTTACAACAGGTGTATATTCATAACAATAAGTACATATATATAAGGATACTTCTTTCCCAATTCTACCTAAATACCAACTAGCAGTACATTCATCATTTATTATTTTAATATCTTTACTCATAACTATAATTCCTTCTTTTCTATTTCTTTTAAATACAATTCATAAGTATCTTTAGCTATACCATCCCAACTTTTTCCTAACATTTCTCTTGCATTTTTAGAAACTTCTTTTAACTTTTCTTTATCACTTATTATTTCCTTAATTCGTTCTTTATAATCATTAACACTATAAGAAGAAGTAAAACCACTAACATTATTAATTACCGTATCGCTAGTAACACTTCCTTCAATAAATACTCCTGGAGTTTCATTAACAGCTGATTCAATCTGAACTAAACTTGATGCATCAAATAAAGATGGAAACAAGAATAAATCAGCTCTCTTATAAAAACCAGAAATAATATTTCTATCAGTTACCATTCCCGTTGTTACACAATAATCTTGCATATCATATTCAACAATTCTTTTTTGTAATTCTTTTAAATCAAATCCATCACCAACATATATCATTTTAAATTTATAACCTTCTTCTTTAAGAAGTTTTAAAGAATCTAAAATAAAAAATATATTTTTAATATCAATAATTCTACCTACAAATAAGAATACAGGATATACTTCATCTAACGAATATTTAACATTTATTTTATGAATTATTTCTTTATCTTTACAAGTTGTTAAATCAGTTCCATTATAAATAACAACTGGTTCATATAAATATCCATAATCTTTAAATACCTTTTTCATCGCATTATTAACCGCAATACATTTATCACAACTATTATAAATTTTAATAAATCTTGAAATAATATTATCTATAATAAACTGATTATTAACTCTTTTTCTAATTTCAAAATCAAATCTAGTATGCATAGTTGCTATACATGGAATATTTAATTGTTTTGCAACTTTTACTCCTAATGAGCCAATTGCAAGTGGTGAATGAATATGAATTATATCAAATTTTTCTTCTAGTAATATTCTATACGATTCATTTATTCTAGTTTGCATCAAAGAAACACGATAATCAGTAAAAGGAACAGGTAAACTCTTAATTCTAATTACTTTATATGGTCTATCTTTATCTTCATTAACACTTTCCGTATATGGAACTACTACAACAACATCATTATATTTAGATAACTCTTTAGCTAAATTATCAACTACGTTAACAACACCATCTATATTCGGAAAAAAAGAATCTAAAAACAAACCTATCTTTAATCTTTTCTTATTCATATTTATCCCTCTATATTAATTAAATAAAATTTTTTAACAAAAATCAATTATTTGCATTAAAAAAGCAAGGAAATATTTCCTTACTAATTATATGTATCGATTCCAATTATTAGGTAAATAAACTTCTTCACCATTATAAATAATTTTATCCCACTTATAACCACTAGCATAACCAATATTTTTTCCTATTAATTCACATTTAGTACCACGCGGTATTGCTTTATATTTAGGATATTTAAAACCGACACCTTTTCTACACCATACACCTCTTTTTGCTGTAATAATTACGTAATTTTTTCTTATTGGTTTCTCTTCATTATAATAAAGTAATTGATACTGATTAGATTTAGCAACAACATTATCTTTATAAATATATACATGTTTTCTCGGATTAACTCTAACATTATTTTTCCAAACAATGAAATGAACGTGATTTGCTCTATTTTTTCCACAATAACCACTATTTCCCATTCTTCCTATTACAGTACTTGCATTAACTTTATCTCCTACTTTAACTTTAATGCTATTTTTAAGCATATGACAAGTTCTTGTTTTATAACCATCAGCGTATTCAATTGTTACAAAATTTCCACTATCGCCATTATTCATTGAATTATTTTTTCCATCTACTACTTCTGTAACATTTCCATCACCACATGCATATATTTCTACTGTTCTTCCACCATATTTATTATTCCATCCCAAATCATTTGCTCTATGATATGATTTATAATCTTGAGTTATCCCTACAAATTTTAAAGGATATTTTAATTTAACCATATTTGACCTCACTCTATTATATTTGATGATATAAGACATAAATAAGGTCATAATAAAAACCCATAAAAATGGGTTTAAAAAACAAAAATGGTCGAGAAGACAGGATTCGAACCTGCGACCCCTACGTCCCAAGCGTAGTGCTCTACCAAACTGAGCTACTTCTCGATAAAAAAGCCTTTCGGCTTTTAATTAATATTTTATGGTGGCTTCAACGGGAATTGAACCAGTGACACAAGGATTTTCAGTCCTCTGCTCTACCGACTGAGCTATGAAGCCATCATGGCGGTTCGTACGGGATTTGAACCCGTGATCTTCTGCGTGACAGGCAGACGTCATAGGCCTCTAGACTAACGAACCATGGTTGCGGGA
>USFG01000003.1 GCA_900553855.1 uncultured Mycoplasmatota bacterium
ATATTTCAACTAATGTAAAACCTTTTTTATTTTTCATTATTACTCTCACTCCTTATCTTATAACAAAATTATATCATCTATTAATCTAATTTCAAGTAAACTAATTCATTTTTAAATAAAATTGAAATACTAACCAACTAATGCTAATACAACAAAAAAACGATATAATTTTATTTTTTTATATCGTCTATTTTAATGCTTCTAGTATGTTTTATTGCTTCCCATTTATTATATTTTTTTACAAATACAGAAATATTTATTGGTATCCAACTTAATACAAATATTGAAAACAATATAATACTTGCTGTCATTCCTTTTAAATCTTTTTTCTTATATAATAATGCAAATATCTCAATTGCAATTCCCATTGCAAGGACAACTGCAAAGAACACTATGTTAGTTGCAAAGAAATATGAAAATATATCATGTAATTGGATACCAACTATTTTAAATATTACTAACATTACCAAATTGATAAATGAGATAACTTGCATTAGTGGTCCTAAATATACTAATGACATATCTAAACATGCAAGATTTTTAGTTTTAAGATATTTTTTAAATAATTTAAAACTATAAATATTCATACATTGAATAATTCCAGCACTCCATCTTTTTCTTTGTTTCCATGAAGCACCAAAATCAATTGGATATTCATCATATGTAATTGCATCTTCTACAAATGCGATTTTTTCACCTTTTAAGGCACATTGGCCAGTAAATTCGACATCTTCGGTTAAGGTAAATGTTTCAAAACCATCTCTATCAATTATATCTTTGCTTATCATGAAACCAGTTCCATTAATAGAAGCTGATGCATCAAATGACATTCTTGATCTATTAAAGAAAATATTTTGGAATAAATAAAATATTGTGTAACTACCACTAATCCAGTTGTCTTTTGGATTCTTAGAATCTCTATATCCTTCAGCAACTTTGTATCCTGAATTTAAACAGTCGTTCATATGCTTTAAAAAATCCTTATGAACTAAATTATCAGCATCAAATATAACATAGGCATCTATTTCTTTATTATCTTTTAATTTGTTAAATGCAAATTTTAAAACATCACCTTTTGTTTTTGTTTTAACATTACATTCTAGTACTGTTGCTCCACTATCTAAAGCAACTTTACTTGTATTATCAGTACAATTGTTAGGAACTATAAATATTCCATAACGATCTTTTGGATAATCTAATTCCTTTAAACTTTCAACAAGATTACCAATTACTTGTGATTCATTTCTTGCAGCTACAATAATTGCAAAGAAATTCTTCTTTTTGCTTTTTTTAAATTTAACTTTACTTTTCATAATAATTCCTAAGAAACCACTTACAGCAAAATAAGTTCCGTAAAGCAAAGTTATGTAAAATAATATGTAATATATTATTTTTACGAATGTTATCATACTTCTTCTCACACCTTATTCATTAATAATTTATACATTTAATTTAGTATATTTCTCACTATATTAACTTGTATCTCTTTTATTATATCACGTATAATTGTTATTAAAAGCATTTTTTGTTAATTTATGTAAAGTTAAGCTATCTGCTTCTTCTTGAACGCATACTATTTTCCATAGACTGTTCTTTTAATAAAACACGTTTTTTTATTTCTTGAACTAGTAATCTAATGTTTCGCATATAATAATTTAATTCAGTTTTTGTAAAATAATCTGCATATAAATTAAATATCATATTACTTAAATTATTTAATTCTGAAAGCAATAAAGTACCATCATCAGCATCAGAATCATTATCTAAAAAGATAATTACTTTACTAGCCAACTTAGAAAAATCAAAATTAATATTAGATTTAATAAATATTTTAATTATTCTTTCGTCTACAATAGATACTTCCACATTATTTAAAATTAATGGATAACTAAAGAAATCAAATGATTCTTTAAATTTATATTTTTTCTTATTTTTATATAATTTATACATAATTAATCCCCCATTAAATCATTTCTTTTTTCCCTTGTTACTCTTATTTTCTCAATTTGACGATACTCATCAATTTTTTGATGATTACCAGAAAGTAAAATGCTTGGAACTTTCATTCCTCTATATTCTTCGGGTTTGGTATATGTTGGATAATCTAGTAAATTATCATTAAAACTTTCACTTTCCAAACTTTCTTTATTAATAACTCCACTAATTAATCTCACAATAGAATCAGTTATCATCATGGCAGGTAATTCCCCACCTGTTAAGACAAAATCACCAATACTGATTACTTCATCGGCTAAGAGTTTTATTCTTTCATCAAAACCTTCATAATGACCACAAATTATTATTAAATGCTTTTTAGTACTTAGTTCTTTAGCTTTTGCTTGTTTATAAGTTGTACCAGTTGGATCCATAATAATTATATAAGAATCTTCAGTTTTAATAGCATCTATTGCTTCATAAATAGGTTCACATCTTAAAACCATTCCTGCTCCTCCACCATATGGAGTATCATCAACCATTTTATTATTTAAAGGCGAGTAATCACGAAAATTTATTATTTCTATTTCTACTTTTTTATCATTAATTGCTCTTTTAATAATAGATTCAGTTAGAAAACCATCAAACATATTGGGAAATAAACTTAATATACTGATTTTCATAACATTAACCCACTTACATCTTTAACATAAATTTTTTTATTTAATTTGTCTATTTTTTCATAAAAACCTTTAAGTGGAATATAAAATTTATTATTTACTTTAATTAATGGATTAATTTTATTATCATCATAATTAGTTATTATACCTATTTCCTTATTATTAGATATTACTTTATAATTAACTAATTCACTTATTAAATATTCTTCGTCTGATAAATTTAAATCTTCTTTAGCATAATATACTTCGTTGCCAATTAAATATTCTATATCATTGATATCTTTGATATTATTAAGTTCTACTAAATAGTTATTTTTATGAAAACGAACACCTGTTATTTCATAGTTTTTATCTTTAATTATAATTTGGTTATGAACTTTAAATACTCTATCTGGCATTTCGAACTTAGATACTATTTTAAGTTCTCCTTTAATTCCAAATGTATTAACTATTTTACCTATATAAATTTTTTCCAACTTAATCACCTACTTGTTATTCCAATATAATTATCTATTATTAAAGAATCAAACATATTATTATAAGTTTTTAAACTGTTTTTATTATTAACGTAATAGCCAATAACGATATTTTCTTCTCTTAATTTATTTAATTTTATTTTATCATAATATTCAATATTGTAACTTTTAAAGTCTGATTTAATAAAATAGAATCCTAGATTAAAGCCTTTATGTTTGGTTATAACTTCTCCTACGATATAATTTTCACGATGTTTATTTAACCACATTATTATTTTGATATCAGTTGATAATAGAGCAAATTTACCAGAATAATTATCCAATAAATTAAATAATTCTTCATTTTTAGTATGTATTTTTAAGCTTAAAATAATAGGAACGTCTTTAGTTAGTTCTAAGACTTCAGATAATTTAGGAATATGATAAAAAGACAAATATGATATTTCATCATAAGTCATATCTTTAATATTATCTTTTTGATTTTGAATTCTGGTTAAACAATCATTTTCACAAATAATTAATTCTTTATCTTTGGTTTCACATACGGTTAAATAGATGGCTTTATTTTTACGGATTGCTACTTTTATTGCCTCTAAAGTATTTTCATAAACATTTTTATTATCATAAATTCCTTTATAAACAAAGTAACGGGATTTTAAAAACGATAGATCTTTCATCTTTTACCACCAAGTTCATACATTAGGATGCTAGCAGATACCCCGGCATTTAAACTTTCACATAATGGATTCATAGGAAGTTTTAAATTTTGATCGGCAAGAGCTTTAACACTATCCTTTACTCCACTAGCTTCTGAGCCAATTATTATGGCATGCTTATTATTTTCTTTTTGAGGACTAACTCCAGTAACTACATCTGTTGAATATATTTTATAACCATTATTTTTTAATATATAAATATATTTTTCAATATCATCTATTATTATGTTTATGTTAAATAGCATTCCTTCACTAGATCTTATAACTTTCCCGTTATATACATCAACACACTCTTTTGATAAAATAATTGTTTGATAATTAAATGCAACTGCTGAACGAATTATTGTACCTAGATTTCCAGGATCTTTTATGTTATCTAGTATAACTACATTGCCAATTATTTCGTTATTATTTTCAATTTTACAAACTGCTAATTCCTTAGGACTACTTGTTTGTTCTGATAATTTTTTCATAACTTTTTCGGATACGTAAGTAGCATCAAAACCATATGTATTTGGTGTTCCTTCAAGCAAAAACAATTCTATAACTAAGTTCTTTTTTAAGGCCTCTTCAACTAAATGTTTTCCTACGGCAAGAAACTTATTATTAATTTTACGATATTTTTTATCATGCAATTTAGCAATTCCTTTTACTCTTTCATTATTTACTGATTCAATCATTTATTATTTAACTCCTTTCTTGCTTGTTTGTAATAGGGATAATATTTAGCTACTTCATTCCAAAATTTGGGTGAATGATCCATATGTTTAAAGTGACATAGTTCATGAACAATTACATAATCTATTAAATTAACATCTTTAGTAATTAGTTCTGTATTTAAAGTTACAGTCATGCTACTTTTATTACATACTCCCCATCTAGTTTTCATTTTACGAACTCTTAAAGTAAACTTAGGCAAATCATTAAACATATTCATTATTCGTTCTAATCTAGTTCTAAATACATCATAACATAGACTGTATATGTAATTTACAGCATCTTCTTCACTTTTAGCATAAATATAATTATTATCTATAAATGTTTTATCACTTTCTATTAGAGATAATTCATCACCTAAATACATTATTTTATTAGGTTTTAATTTATTTGCTTTAAGTTTATTATTAGCCTTAATTATAAAGGCTTTATTATCATTTATTATTTTTAATATTTCTTTATTAGTTGTATAAAAGTTAGCTGATACCTCTATTTTATTTTCTTCTTTTACTCTTAAGTATAAGTTTTTAATTCTTTTACGATTAACAATTATTTCGAATTCTTCATTATCAATTATAATTTTATTATTCATCATCGCCACTACGATTAGTAAATTTAAAGATTATAGGGGTGCCAGTAAAATCAAAGTTTTCTCTAATTTGATTTTCTAAATATCTTTCATAACTAAAATGCACTAAATTTTTATTGTTAACGGAAAATTCAAATTTAGGTGGCTTTGTTCCTGTTTGATGAACAAAGTATATTTTTAAACGTTTTCCTTTATATGAAGGTGGTTCATGAATTAGAACTGATTCTCTTATTACATCATTTAAAACACTAGTTTTAACACTTCTAGTTAAGCCTTCATATGCTTTAATCACTTCTGGCATTAATGTATGAATTCTTGATTTTGTTTTACTTGATAAAAATACAATAGGTGCATATGGAGCAAATTGAAAGTTATTTCTAATTAATTTTGTCCATGTTTTAATAGCTTCATCTTTATTATCTATTAAATCCCATTTATTTACGCATATTACAAGAGCTTTACCTGCATCAATAGCGTATGACGCTATATGTTTATCATGTTCAATTATTCCTTCTTCGGCATTTAGAACAAGAACACAGACATCTGATCTTTCAATTGCTTTAAGACTTCTAAGCAAACTATATTTTTCAATATTCTCATAAATCTTACCTTTTTTACGCATACCAGCTGTATCAATTACGATATAATCATTTTTTTCATATGTAAAACGAGAATCAATAGCATCGCGAGTAGTTCCAGCAACGTTTGAGACTATTGAACGTTCTTCATTTAATAAAGCATTTACTAAACTACTCTTTCCAACATTAGGTCTTCCAATAAGAGAAAATTTTAAAGTTGCATCATCTTCTTCGGTTGTATAGGGATTAAAATCCTTAGTAATCGCATTTAATAACTCTTTAATTCCTTTATTATGTTCAGCAGATACGGGATAATATGCATCAAAGCCAAGCTCATAATAGTTGTAAATATTGTTATTCATATGTTTTTCATCTAATTTATTTACAGCAACTATTACTTCTTTATTACTCTTTTTAAGAAGACTAGATATTAATAAATCATTACTTGTTAAATCTTCTTTACCATCTATAACAAATACGATTAAATCTGATTCATCAATAGCCAATTCTGCTTGCATTTTAATATTTTCATTAAATGTTGCTTTTTCTAAATCAATTCCACCAGTATCTATTAAATTAAAACTTTTATCTTCATAGTTAACTATTCCATAGATACGATCTCTTGTAACACCGGCTTGATCATCAATTATAGATTTTTTTTCATTTATTAATCTATTAAATAATGAACTCTTTCCAGTATTTGGTCTTCCAATTAAGGATACTGTTTTTCGCATAATTAATCACTTCTTTTTCTAATCCATATATTATCATAAATTAGGCAAAATAAAAAGTAAGTTTTGTTTGCTTACTTTGAATTTAATTGTTTAACTTTATTTAAATTATTATTAACGTGCAAAGATATAGACTTGCCTGCCTCTAATATTTTATTAATTTGTTCCTTTAATAGTTTATAATCCATAGAATCATATAATTTAGAATCAGTAATAACTTGGTTAATTCTATCTTTAACAATTAAGTTTAAAATTTCTTGACTAATTCCTTTGCAAGAACCTAAACCTAAAATATTTAATGATTCTTCAATATTATTATCACTACCTTTTTGAATACAATTAACATTTTGAAATAAATCTTTAATCATATAGCTATTAAGATATTCATACATTTCAGTTTTACTAAAATCACCTTTATAATCAGTTTTTTCATCAAGAAATCTAATACCAGAAACTAATCCATATTTGGAAATTAAAAGTCCTTTTCTATCATCTATTAGCCATTTAACTGGTGATACTTCTACCCAAACATAATCACCATCTCTATATTCAACACCATTTGAAAGTTCGAATTTATTGCCATTAAAATCAGAGTTAGCTTTTATACGAATATATTTCTTTCCTTTATATTCATATTCTTCATAAGTTACAGGTTTAAATCCTGTTTCATATTCAATAAATTTTACAGAATCAAATGTGTAACTTCTTCCTGTCTTATTCATTCCTCTATTATATTCTGACTCTAGTATATTTTGCATTCTTGAATTAGCAGCATTTTGAGGATATTCTCCGAATTCAACCTCTTCTGTTCCATTGTATCCATTTACTCTGTTCGGGAAGGTTAAAGAAAGAATTGCAAAAGATTGCAAAACAGGTCGAATAGCACAACAACGTACACACCTATGGTAGCTGCCCAAAAGACCAAACTCATCAACCAAACGAACGTTATTATCACCATCATCAGATTTAGTACTAAACCAACCAGTTCTACCAGTTAAGGAGCTATCTTCTTTTATATTATAAGCAGTATCTTCAAATAATTCACAACCTGTTAAAATACATAAATCTGTAATTGCAGCTTTCGTTCCATATTTTCTAATTACTTCTAGTTGAGATACAATTCTATTTTCCCAAATTTGTCCTTCACTAAGTAAGGTTAATTCAAAATCTTTATTCATAGTATCCTCCTAAATTAAGTAGTACTATAACATATCCAATATATAAAAGCAAATTTTTTAAATACGATTTTTTTTAAAATAATTATGTAAATTTAATTTTCAAAGTAAATGAACGTTATTTGAATAAGTTCAGTAAAATCTATAGTATAACTTTTAAAAATCTTGTTCAACCCCTCTTCAATAAATTGTTTTCTTAAATTAAGATAACTTGATAATTCGTTTATATTGTCGATAATTATTTCTTATTGCAACTTAATTTAAATTGATTCCAATAAGTTGTTTAATAATATATTTTTATGAAATTTCGTTTGTTTTACGTTGACCATATCATACTCTATTTGTTATAGAATTAAGCAGGAACATTTAATTGTTAGGGTGATTACCTTTTTTCAAACTATTATGAAAGAAGGCGATATTATGAGCAAGAAAGATTGCTTAATTTTTATCTTACTTATAATTATAATATTGTTAATTGCAGTTATTTTGTCTAAATAGCCATTAAAAACAAAAAAATCACCTCAACAGGGAGTTTTGGTGATTTCTACCTATATAAGGTAATCATCTAACTATCCAAATAGATGTTCCTTTTATTTTATGTAAGTATTCCTTACATATTCATATTATCAAATTTTATATGTTTGTGCAAGTATCTAATAATGACAATCCGTAATAAAAAATTTTAAAAAATAGTTAGGCAACACTAACTATTTTAATTTGATAACTTCCAGTAGGAGATGAAATTTCTACTGTATCTCCTTCACTCTTATTAATAATTGCTTTACCAATAGGTGATTCGTTAGAAATTTTGTTTTCAAATGGATCTGCTTCCATTCTTCCTACGATATGATAAACTTCTTCTTCATCATCATCAACATATTTAATTGTAACTGTTGAACCAACGTCAACTATATGAGAATTTTTCTTTTCAATAATAGTTGCATTAGCAAGCATAAATTCAAGTTCTTTGATTCTTCCTTCAACTTCTGCTTGTTCATTTCTTGCAGCATCATAGTCGGCATTTTCAGATAAGTCTCCTTGACTTCTAGCATCTTTAATTGCTTCGATAACCTTTGGTCTTCTTACATTTTTTAATTCATTTAATTCTTCTTCAAGTTCTAAAAAACCATCACTTGTTAATAATATATCTTTCTTTGACATTAATATCAAATCTCCTTCAAAATTTACAATAACAAGAATATACTACAAAATAGACTCTTTGTCAATTGTTTTTAATCTCATGATATCGTCTTTACATAGAGGAATGTCTGTTTTAAATTTAACAATCATTTGAGCATGATTTGCTTCTTCTATTAAATTCATATCCTCATCATAAATATCTTCTATAGTATACTCAGTTTCTTCAAAATTAGGACTAATAAATTCAACTATAGTACCTTTTTTAAAATAATTTCTTTGTTCTAAGGTAATTAGCCCATTATCATTACTTAATACTACTCCTAAAAAATCTTGATTAGATACTTCTCTATTGCCATTATAGTATTGATCTTTGTAATTGGGTAATCCTTTAAAAAATTGAGGATTACTTTCTCTATTGGCACATCTATTTAATACCTTAAGGTAATAATTAATTGTTTTATCATTTATACGATTATTTATAACATTATCTATAATTTTGCGATAACTAGATAAAACAGTGGCAATATAGTAAATACTACGCATTCTTCCTTCAATTTTAAAGGAATTAACACCAGCATCTATCATATCTTTAATGTAAATAGCCATATTTAAATCTTTAGGACACATTTGATAGTTTTCTCCTAATTCGTTACCATTTTCATCATTAATTGCAAAATTCCAACGACACACTTGGGCACATCCTCCACGATTAGCGTCTCTATTGGTGGCATAATTGCTCATAATACATCTGCCACTAATTGAAGTACACATTGCACCATGAATAAATGCTTCTAAGTCTAAACCAGTATAATCTTTTATTTCTTTTATATCTTCTTCGCTAGCTTCTCTTGCTAAAACTACTCTGCTAGCTCCTAACTCTTTATAGAAAAGAGCGGTTTCTTTATTTAAAGTACTTGCTTGGGTTGAAACATGAAGTTCCATTTTTAGATTTAATTCTTTCCACAAACTCATTATATAAATATCACTTACAATAATTGCATCAACATTAACACTATCTAAAAATAATAGATATTCTTTTAATCCATCTATATTTTCATCATGCAAAACGATGTTTACTGTAACATATACTTTTTTATTTAAACTATGAGCAAACTTAGTAGCCTCTTTTATCTCTTCATTAGTAAAGTTTATGGCATTAGCTCTTAATGAATAATTTTTACCGCCTATATAAACTGCATCAGCACCATATCTTAAAGCAAACTTTAATCTTTCAAAATCACCAGCTGGGCTTAATAACTCTATCATTTTAAATCACTCACTTTATATACAGTTTTATTTTCATAGAACTTATTATCATAATCTATTTTTTTACCATTTAAAATAGCAATAACATCTTTAGAAGTTAATCCATTAGGATCAATATAATACATAAGAATTTTATTATCATTAATATGTTCTAACTCAGGTATTAAATTAAAATATTTATTATAGAATAAAACGGTTCCGTATTCATTTTCTTTAGCTAAAAATTCTACAGCATCATTTTTTAAAACGGCAACATCTGTATATTCAGTTTTAAAAGTATCACTATAAAATTTTAATAAAGTTCTTCTTGAATACATAGCCATATTAAGTCCTAAAATAGGTAATATAACTTTTTTATTAACATTATCTAAAACTGTTTTTAATTCACTTTTTTCTAATTCATTGGCAAGCATGCAAGATATAATATTATCCTTAGATAGCCAGTAATTGATTGAATGATAATTAACTGCAAAATGGGCTTGATTCCAAATTAAATTTATATTCGTGTTTTTTAGCATTTGATATATAGCGATATCTTCATAAATTATTCCATTTACAAAACTTAATTTAGGGATAATTAATTTAAAGGTATTACAGTCTTTATTATCTAACACTCTATTAACAAGTAGATAAACATTTATATTATATTCTTCTTTAATACTTTTTATCTCATCTAAATTAAAGGTATTATAACCAATACTATAACATGATAAAGGAAAAAGAAAGTTTGTTATACCTTCTTTATAATATTCTTCAATTTCTAATAAATTATTTATTCTTATTAATAGTTTATTTTTCATTATTCTTTTTAAAGCTTACTGATAAGCCATCTCCAATATCATAAAATTTAGTAACATAATCTTTATTGTTATTTAAAAATTCAATATAATTTTCTATTTTAGTAACTATTCCTCTAACATTTTTACTTTTAATAGATGCTTTATCTTTAACTAAACCATGAAATTTTAAGTTATCAGTAATTATTACTCCACCCGGATTTAAATAATTACAAAATCTTTCAAAGTATTTGATATATCCACCTTTAGCGGCATCAATAAAGATTAAATCATATTTACGTCCTGTTAAACTTACTTCTAATGCATCATTATATACTATTTCAATTCTTTTATCTAAACCACAGGCATTAACATTTTTAACTGCTTCACGATATCTTTTCTCGTCTTTTTCAATAGTTGTAATTTCTACTGTATCTGTTGCATTAGCCATAAGTATTGCTGAATAGCCTATTGCGGTACCTATTTCTAAAACTGTTTTAACATTATTAAGTTTAATATATTTCATAATAAATTTAATAGAATCAAGTTCAATAATAGGAATATTATTTGCTTCAGCATATCTTTCCATTTCTAATATTGTCTCTCTCACAGGGAACACTTCCTTACGAACTAGATTATATCATAGGTTATTTATAAATTGCAAAAAAATAAGAAAAGGAACTATTTTGTAGTTCCTCTATATTTATGTTTTAAGTGCATCTTTTTAATTTTAGGACCTGAAATCATATAGTTATCAATCCTTACAACACTATCTCTTTCAGGATACATAATCAATGATTGATCATATTCTTGTTCATTATAATCTTCTGTTTCATTAGACTTCATATTTTCTTTTATTATTTCAAGATTTTCTTCTAATACTTTTATTTTTTCATTTGAAGCTGCTAATTCAAATGGTATATTCTTTTTGCTTTTGTTATTTTCACTAAATGTACCATATCTAGATACTGCTAATGACTGAAAAAATGCGGTAAAAGTACCAGAACATAATAACATAAAGATTATTTTAAATAATACAGAAGATGATAATGAACATGTTAAAAAAATAGTATATAATAAAAATATGTTATTTATTAATAAAAAAGTATATTTATTTTTTAGATTACGTTTTACTTTCTTTAATAAACTTTTATTTTTTAATATATTTTTGTTTTCTTGTTCTATTTCATTTTCTATGGATATTTTTTGCTCATTTAATGTTATATTCATGTCATTGTTCATTTTACTTCTCTTCTTTCATTTATAATCATACTTAAATTAATGTTAGTTTAGTTATTTATATCATTTAAGTATGAAAAAAAATCATAATTTTTTATTTTAATATCATTTTGAATTGATTCTGAGTTATCTTTTTCTATCTGATTTTCAGGATATATTATTTTAGATATTGTTGTTTGTTGCTCATTAAGTTCTTGGATTTTATTTTTAATTAATTCCAAATCTTGTTTTAATTTTTTTATATTTTCTTTATTAGAATTAATTAAATTGGGTATAGTGTTATTTAATAGTTCATAATTTTCTTTAAATGTCCCATTTTTTAATTCAATATTTATTAAGATTATTGCTTCTATTAAAGATAATATTAAGTATATACCAATAGTGTTAATATTTAATATGCTCATTAATAGGAAATTTATTGCAATGGCATAAACTAGATATTTGTATTTATTTTTGATGTTTTCTTTAACTAAATCATATTTATCAACGTTTATACTTAATTGTTGTTCTTCCCTTTCTAATTCATTTTCTTTTTGAATTATTTCAGAATGATTATCAATATTTATTTTGGAAATATTTAAATTAGTTAAATTAATATTTGTTGTTTCATTTAGTAATCTAGCACTCATGAACTTCAACCTCTTTCATAGTGATATATATTACAAAATTATTGATAAAAAGTCAAATTTTAAGTTAAAAGAAAAAGTATAAATTAATATACTTTTCTAATATTCATACCATAATCCATCTTTTCTCAGTTGTGAAACTGTTTGAGTATGTTCTTTGTAAGTTTTAGCAAAATAAGTTTTTTTATTTTTATCGGCAACAAAGTAATAATAATCATGTTCTTCTGGTTCCATAACGGCATTTATTGAATTTAGTGAAGGACTATCTATTGGTCCAATTGGTAAACCAGTAAATGAACAAGTATTTTCACTTCTTGTATTGTATTTATTACATGATTTTAAATTGTTATTGGTTAAATCTTTAGTAAAATCTTTATTAACAGCATAATAAGTTGTTGCATCAGATCCAAGTGTCCATCCAGCTTCTATTCTATTATAGAATACTCCAGCAACACCTGCTCTATCGTCTGAATTTGCTCCTTCAAGCTCAACTATTGAAGCAAGAGTAAGTAACTCATGAACACTAAATTTACTAACATTGATATCATCTTTATATACTTCTAATTTTTTTCCCATTGTATAAATCATTTTATTAAGTATTTCATCTATGGTTGCATTCTTTTTAAAATCATAGGTATCTGCAAACAAATATCCTTCTAATGGATGATATATTCCATCTTGTTTTATATCCTCAGTAATGAAATCATAGGTACTTATCATTTTGTTAACGAATTCATCACTATCAGCATAAGATATAACGTCATCAGCCTTATAACCAAATTTAGTTTCAATTACTTTTGCATAATCAGTTAATCTTTTGCCTTCGATAAAAGTTACCTGAATTACTTCTGTTTCTAATGATTTATTTTTATGAAGAGTATCTATTATTTCATTAACACTCATACTTTTAGATAAATTATAAGTACCAGCATATAATTCCTTATTACTATTTAATTTAATATAGATCTTAAATATGGTTGCATTTTTTATTAAACCTGCTTTTTCTAAATCATCAGCAATTTTATTTTTACCTGTATTATTTTTAATCTCAAATTTGATTATTTCATCACTTTTCTTATCTACTGGAGATAAATAATAATCGCTTGCTACAATAAATGAGACAAGCACAACTATCACAATTGCACAAATAATTAAAATTATTTTATTTACTCCTAATTTTTTATTTTTAACAATTTTGTCTTTATTTATTTTCTTCTCCACTTTCTTCTCCTATCTTTTCTTGTAGTGAAGCAAGTAATCCTTCAATAACTTCCCACTCTTTATCTGTTTCAATTTGTCCTAAATTAATATCGTTCCCACTAGGATCATAAGTATTAGCATATACTTTTATTTTACCATTTTCATCAGTTGTATTATCAGTAAACACTATATAACTTTTTTTAAATTCGTCTGAATCAAATGTAAATAAAACGTTACATGTTAATTCTTCTCCTTTATTATTTTTAATTGTAAATGTTCCATTTGAATTATTCATTTCTTCTCTTCCCTTCTTAAATATGTATCCAAAATGATAGCTGCTGATGTATTATCGATATGTTCTTTTCTTTTTTTTCTGGACATATCATAATCGAGTAATATTCTTTCAGCTTCAACAGTAGATAGTCTTTCGTCAATTAATTCTATTTTTAAATCGGTTTTTTCTTCTAATAATTTTTTAAAATTTAAACTTCTTTCACTTGCAAAGCCAAGTGAATTGTTCATATTTTTTGGAAGCCCTAAAACTAAATTATCAACTTTTTCTTTTTCAATTATTTCTAAAACTTCATTTACAGCATCTTCTATATTATTATATTTAATTAATTTGTAAGGTGATGCTATAATTCCTTGTTTATCAGATATTGCAAGACCTAAAGTTTTAGTTCCTAAATCCATTCCTAATGTTCTCATTTTAAAAAGTAATTCTCCACTAATATTGAAATTAATTTTACTTTTTCAATATTCATTATTTTTTCTCTAGCTCTTTTGTAATTAGTAATATATCCTGCATCTCCAGTAACTAGATAACCGGTTATTTGATTGACTGGATTATATCCACTTTCTTCTAAAGCTTCAAATACTTCAAAAAAAGTTTTACTAACTAAAGCACTTTCTATTTTTTTATGATCAAATAATGATGTATTATCTAACAAACTACCACCTACTCAATAAAATAATTATAACAAAATATTACAATCATTTCAATTTGATTACTTAAATAAAATGGTAAAAAAGAAAAAAACTATGAATAAAATTTTCATAGTCTTAATTATTGTTCTTCTTTGGATATTTTAACGATTACTTCTCTAGGTTTTGAACCGTTTTGTGGTCCAATTATACCTCTTTCTTCAAGTAAATCAACAATTCTAGCCGCTCTTGAAAAACCAACTCTAAATCTTCTTTGTATTAATGAAGCACTTATCTTACCGGTTGTTATGGCAAAATCTACAACATCATTATAAAGAGGATCATCATATTCTTCAGTACCACTATTTGCACCAGCCATGTGATTATCAGGTATTTCAGTTAAACTATTATCATAACTAGCAACTTGTTCTTTGGAAACATAATCAATTAATCTTTGAGTTTCTTCATCAGAAATAAAGTTTCCTTGAATTCTTATTGGAGTATTTTCACCCATTGGAAGATATAACATATCACCTTTACCAAGTAATTTTTCAGCTCCAGCTCGATCTAAAATAGTTCTTGAATCGATTTGAGATGCAACGGCAAATGAGATACGTGATGGAATATTAGCTTTAACAACCCCGGTAATTACATCGGTTGATGGTCTTTGAGTTGCAACAATTAAATGAATACCAGCGGCTCTTGCCATCTGAGTTATTCGCATAATTGAGTCTTCAACCTCTTTAGCAGCAACAAGCATTAAATCAGCAAGCTCATCTATTATTACTAAAATATATGGCATCTTAGGAACATTTGTGTTATTCTTTTTATTATTTTTTTCGATCAGTTCATTATATCCTGAAATATTTTTAACGTTGTTATCAGCAAATTTTTGATATCTATTTTCCATTTCAGCAACTATTTTTTGCAATACGACATTGGCTTTCTTAGGATCAGTAACAACTGGACATAATAAATGTGGTATTCCATTATAATTAGATAATTCTACCTTTTTAGGATCGACAAGCACTAATTTAATATCATTCGGATTCATTCTCATTAGGATAGAAGCGATAAAACTATTAATACAAACTGATTTACCTGAACCAGTAGATCCGGCAACAAGTAGGTGTGGCATTTTAGATAAATCAGCGCAACATGTTCTTCCCATTAAGTCTTTACCAAGAGCAACTAATATCTTAGCATCATTCATTGATTTTGGAACAGTGCTTAATACTTCTCTAATTGGAACACTAGAGACATTTCGATTAGGTATTTCAACTCCAACAGTACTTTTTCCCGGAATAGGTGCTTCAATTCTAACATCTTTAGCGGCTAACGCTAGTGCTATTTCTTTACTGATGCTTGTAATTCGGTTAACTTTAGTACCTGCTTTAATTTCGACTTCGAATTGTGTAACAGCTGGCCCTTCATGAATTTCAACTACTTTACCAGTAATTTGAAAATCTCTTAATACTTTTTCAAGGGCAATACGGTTTTGATTTAAGAAATCACTATTATTAATTTTTTTAGTTTTAGCAGGTTGATTTAATATATCAAGTGGTGGTAAATGATACTCTCCATTTGAACTGTTTTGAATAGTTATAGGCTCGTTGCTTGGACATTTCTCTTCTTTATTTTCATAGTTTTCGTTATGAAATCTGCTAATGTCTTCACTTGATGTGATTATGACTTGTTTGTTAGTATTATTGGCTGGAACTATTTCTTCGTCTTCATCGTCATTATCATCATCTTCTTCACCAGTAACTTTCAAAGCCTTGCTAGATTTAACACCGTCACCAAATCCTTTAAAGAATTTAATAATTTTAACTACAATATCTGCAAGTGATACATTAAGAGCCATTACAACTCCAAAAATAGCAAATACGGCTAAAATGATATAAGTTCCGGTTAAATCAAATAAATTAACAAATCCCCAAGAAAAGAATGCTCCAATTATTCCTCCACCAGTCTGACTTAAATTTATAAAATTTTCACTATTTATTGTATTCATAAAATTATCTATGGTATTTTGAAATATATCATTATTTTTAAGTACTGCACTATCAGCAATATAGTTAATATGACTAAGAGCAAGTAACGCAATTAATAAAAGATATAAACCGATTAATCTTGAATTAAAGAATTTAGGTAAATCTCCTTTAATTATCATATATAGGCCTAGAATAATTAATAATAAAACAAAAATAGCCCACCAAGTTCCCATTAAAAATATACAAAATGATTTAATAAGATGTCCTACTGGACCAAACGCTCCTATTCCAATTATTCCAACAAGTACAAGTAATAAACCAATTAGTTCTGAAGAAAATTTAGTTTTACTAGCACTTTCACCTTTTCTTTTTTTCTTTTTAGCCATATACTATCAACTCCATTATAATTATAAACCATATATAAATTTAATGCAAAAAGAAACTGTAAAGTTACATTAAGAATAACTATTTAATTATATTAATATTTTCACTTGTTCGCTTGTTTATAAATTACACTAATAGTATAATACCAACTAAGGAACAATTAGTTGCTGGGTGTCTATCCTCACCTTTTAATAATAATAAGATGAGGAGGTGATGCATATGAGTAAAAGAAAATTTATTATTAAATTTCTAAGATACTTATGTTTCATTATTCTGTGTATATCTATTTTGGTATATATAATAAAAAAATAGACACTTAATTACCAGGAAAGATAATTAAATGTCTTATCACAATATATAAAGGATAGACATTCAGCATAGCAAACTAAATGTTCCTTTTTTATTTTATGTAAGTTTTCCTTACGTATTCATAATAGCATATTTTAAAAAAATTATCAAATTAATTAATTCAAAATATTTACCTCATATAAGTAAATATTTTAATTTTATTCATTGGTCCATCACTATTTAATATTTCATTTTCTAATTTTTTTCGATTAAATTTAACCAAAATTTTTTGAACATCAAATCCTTGATTATTTCTTTTTTCTTTTAAAATAACATAAGATGCTGTATCAATTGGATCATTTCCATAAGCCATGCCAACAGCTCTTAAAGTATAAAAAGATGTATTTTTTCCTTCTTCAAACATTTCAAAATGAACATGTCCCTGTAATATAGAAGCATAGTCAGTTACTTTATTACCATTAAATAATGGCTCATTCATCGCTGAAATTAGTCCTTTAGCTTCTTCATTATTTTCTCCTAAAAATTTAATCTTATTTACCATATCAAGTTTTTGTTCTTGACTATTTGTATACAAAAATTGTTTATATGCATTTTTACCATTATTATAATTTGCTTGATAAGTCCAAGTACTAAATCTATCAAAATCAAATCTACAATCATTGGCAAAATGACATAATGCGATTTTCTTTCCACCCAAAGTTAAATCAATAAAATGAGGATATAATTTTATAATTCCTATTTCATAACTACTTAAATTAGATAATGTCCATAAATAACTTTCTTCTTTTTCATGAGTAAAAAAACTTCTAAATGGTGCAATTCCTAAAGCTATATAATCTTCACTATTACCTGCTATAGATTTAACATTATATTCATTTAATAAATCCATTACTTCCTTAGGGCTAGGTCCAACTCCGAAATTATCACCTAAAGAATATATTTCTGTTATCCCTTTATTTTTTAAATCTTCTAAACAAGCAATAGTTGGCACTAACAAACTATGAACATCAGTAATGATTCCAATACATCTTCCAGTATAATTATTCATTTTCTTTATTTTCCTTCTAAATAGGCAATTATTTCTTTATAAGTTTCATCATAACATTTATCTAACTTAAACCATTTAACATCCATTTGATTTTTAAACCAAGTATATTGTCTTTTAGCATAATGTCTACTATTTTTCTTAATTAAATCTAAAGCTTCATTTAAACTTATTTTACCATCAAAATACATATATAATTCTTTATAGCCAATACAAGTAAGCACTGCTTTTGAATATACATGTTCATCATACAACTTTCTTGCTTCTTCAATTAAGCCATCTTTAACCATTATATCAACACGCTTATTAATTCGATCATATAAAACATCCCTATCCAAATCAATAGCAATAAATTTAGCATCATATAATAATTCATTGCCTTTATTATCATAATCTTCTTTTTTATTAAGTGCTCTTATTAATC
The DNA here is from genome assembly GCA_900553855.1 of uncultured Mycoplasmatota bacterium. Taxonomy (GTDB): domain Bacteria; phylum Bacillota_I; class Bacilli_A; order RF39; family UBA660; genus CAG-533. The sequence continues at coordinate 18,925 of USFG01000003.1, forward strand.
TCTTTCGATTATTTACGTGTATATCAAGATTAGGATATTTTTCTTTAACTTTTTCATATAATTCTTCATTAGAAATATCATTATAAGTATCATAAGAAGTATCATCTTCAAACACATAATTATATAAACCAGCTTTAATATATAAACCAGTACCACCTACAATTATAATATTTTTATCTTTATTATTATCTAATATATTTCTTAAATCTTTTTGATAATCATAAACTGTATACATATCATTTTTATCTACTATATCAAATAAATAATGAGGAATTCCTTCTTTTTCTTCTTCTTTAATTTTCGCAGTTGCAATATCAAGTTCTTTATAAACTTGAAGTGAATCAGCATTAACTACTATTCCATTATATCTTTTTGCTAAATCAACACTTAATCTTGTTTTATAACTAGCCGTTGCCCCACATACTACTATAATCATTTTAATTCATTACCCTCTTAAATAATCTTTCTAATTCATATTTAGTAAATGTAATAATAGTTGGTCTTCCATGCGGACAATTATAAGGATTATCACATTTAACTAATTGATTTAATATGCTTTCAGCTTCTTCCATTGTTATTGAGGTATTTCCTTTAACACTCATCTTACAAGCACATGTAGCAGAAATATTATCAATAAATCTTACTCTATCAAAATCTTTAGGCATTTCTAAAATATAATCAATAATTCTTCTAATATTTTCTTCTTCATAACCTGAAATTAACCAGGTTGGATGGGTTTTAATAATAATTGTATTTATTCCAAAATCATCAATAACAAAACCTAAATCAGTTAATACTTTTTTATTATCTTGTAATTTTAAATAGTCACTAGGAGATAGTTCAATACTTATTGGAATAAGTAAATCAGTTGTTTTAATTTTATCATCATATAATGCATTTCTAATCTTTTCATAATTAATTCTTTCTTGAGCAGCATGTTGATCTATTAGGTACATCGCATCATCATTTTGGGCAATTATATAAGTTCCCATAACTAATCCACAAGGATAAAACTCAATCTTTTTAATTTGTTCATTCTTTTCATTAACTTTAAAATCCATAGTTACTTGTTCTTTTTCACTTTGATTATCATTAATAGAATCATTAATAAATAAAGGAGTTTCCTCTATAACATAATCTTCTTCACTATCATTATTAAAAGATTTATCAACTTCACTTACTGTTTGAATAGGAATATTTATTTGTTTACTTTCTTTAACTTCTACATTTGGCACTAATAAGCTATTATATAAAGCATCTTTAATAGCGCTAGTAATTAAACTAGTTAAACTATCTATCTTACTAAATTTAATATCTTGTTTAGTTGGATGAATATTTACATCTATTAAAGTAGGATCTGTTTCAATTTTTAAAACTACCACTGGATATTTAATATCAGGTTTATATGTGTAATAAGCATCATTAATAGTTTTATTTACCTCAGCATTTTTAACTACTCTACCATTAACTATTGTAATCATAAAATTACGATTAGACTTTAATACACATGGTTTACAAATATATCCAGAAATATCATAATCATCGTTACTAGCGTTTATCTTAACCATATTTTTACTGATATTTGCTCCAAATAATTCATGTATAACTTTAAGTAAATTATTACTACCACTTGTTTCTATTAAAGTATTCCCATTATTCATAAGTTTAAATGATACATTAGGATAACTAAGCGCTAATTTCTCTACATAATTAGTTATATAACTTAACTCAGTTACTTCACTTTTTAAATATTTAAGTCTGGCAGGGGTATTATAAAATAAGTCTCTAACTGTAACAATAGTTCCTTTTCTTAAATCACATGATGAAGTATTTTCTAACTTACCGCCATTTATTTCTAAATAAGTTCCTTCTTTACCATCACTAGTTCTTAAACTTACTTTAGAAACAGATGCAATTGATGGAAGTGCCTCACCTCTAAAACCAAGTGAATTAATAAAGAATAAATCTTCTAATTTATATATTTTACTAGTTGCATGTCTTTTAAACGCTAAAAGAGCATCTTCATGATTCATTCCAATTCCATCATCAGTTATCATTATTTCTTTTAATCCTGAATTAATTAGTTCTATTTTAATTGATTTACTCTGAGCATCTATTGAATTTTCAACTAATTCTTTAACCACATTAGCAGCTTTCTCTACTACTTCTCCAGCCGCAATTTTATTGGATAAATCTTCATCCATTACTCTAATTTTTGTCATAAACTACTTAAACACACTTTCTCTAAACTCTAATAAACTACTATCTATGTTAGATACACAAATGGTACATTCATTTTTAACATTTATAAAACCTAAACCATAAATTACAATATCACTATTTGAATCAATCTTCTGATTATATGTAAAACTTATATCATTTTTGTAATATTTTTTTATTTCTAAATCATAACAAGAATAAATAGTTATACTAGTTGATGCAGAAAAATTAAGATAAAATTTATCTATTTTAAGTACTTCTCCATCTTTCATTTGGTATGTTAAAGGTTTAATCACTTTCTTTAATGGACAATTTACTTCATAACTATCAGTTACAAACCCAGGAGAATCAATTATAGTTAAATTATTATTAACATTTAGTCTTATAAAATCTAGAGTAGTATTTTTACTATTACTTATAGTTGTTTTAGTTAATTTAGAATCAAAGGCATCTAAAATATTATTTATTAAGGTACTTTTACCTGAATTGGTTTCTCCTAAAATGTAACTTTCCCTAATATTATTAGTTATTAAATAATTAATTAAAGAATCTATTCCATAACCATTAACACTACTAACAAATCTAACATTATTTACTTTATAATTATCCATTATATATTTTCTAATATTATCAATTTTAATATCTTTTGGAATTACATCTATTTTAGATATTAACAATAGTTTTTTACCTTTAATCTTATTATAGATATTAATTATTTTATCTGATAAAGATAGAAAGTCACACATAAATATTGTATGTTTATTATCACGGTTAACTAAATATAATATTTCTTCAACTTTTTTAGGAACTGTATCATTAATATTTACTCCGTAATGCATTAATTTAAAACATCTCATACAATATTTAGCATCATTTAATTTATTTTCTGGAACATAACCTTTAGAATCTTTATTACTATATTGTAATTTAGCACCACATCCAAAACATATTCTACTCATAATATTCTCCTTTTTTTAATAATTCTTTTTTCTCTAACTTATTATAAATAAATGGCTCAATAAACCTATTAAATTTAGTTAATACATAATCTATGTTACCAATTGGATTAACTAATATACTTAAAAATTCCATTCTATTTGCGCCATAAATATCAGTTAATAATTGATCTCCTACACATGCTATTTGTGTAGGTTTTAATTTATATAATTTCATAATTTTAATATACTTTTTGGATAATGGTTTACTTGCAAAATAGGCTGAATCTACATTAAGTATTTCTTTAAATGGTTCGACTCTCTTTTTGGTTGAGTTAGAAACAATTAAAATTCTTAAATTTAATTCTTTTATATCTTCTATTAAGTCTTTTAATTTTTTAGATGGTTTATTCATATTTAATGGTGCTAGAGTATTATCTAAATCAAATATTATACATTTAATTCCTTTCTTTTTTAATTTAGCATAATCTATATCATAAACACTTTTTAAATACATATCTGGTACAAATTTGTCTAACATTTTATCCCTCGATTTCTTATATCAAAATTGTATCAAATTTGCTTAATAAAGAAAAGAATTTAAATTATTTAAAGTAAAGAAAAGAAGAAATATTAGTTATTAATTTTAACTTTAGTATTTCTTCTTTTGATAATCCAGTTATATCTGATATTTCATTAGTAGGTTTATTTTGTTCAACATTTTCTTGGTAATTTCTATTTTTCCTTCAAATAATCCATTATTTTATGAATCGTTAAGTTCTGATTCTCTTATATAATAATCCAATTCCTTTTGATCATAATTAATAACTTATTATAATTATTCTCTTATATCTTTAGACTTGTTTTTTAAGTCAAATAATATTCTTAAAGCATCCATAGGAGTTGTATTTAATGGATCAATTTTATCTATTTCTTCTTTTAATATGTTTGGTTCTTTTACTGGTTCGGTAAAATCAAATGAGATTTGTTTACTTCCACTATCTTTACTATTTGTTTCATATTCTTTAAGCATCTTATTTGCATCATTAATAATGTCTTTAGGAAGTCCTGCTAAATCAGCAACATGAATTCCATAACTTTTATCAATTGCTCCATCTTCAATTTTATGTAAGAATACAAGTTTATTATTATCTAAAGTGGCACTAACATGAACATTTTTAATAGTAGGATATTCATCCGTTAAACTAGTTAATTCATGATAATGAGTACTAAAAAGTGTTTTACACTTAATATTTTTGGTCACGTATTTTAAAATAGCTCCAGCTAAACTCATACCATCATAAGTTGCAGTACCTCTTCCTAATTCATCAAATAAAATTAATGATTCACTAGTTGCATTTTTAATAGCACTTCTACTTTCTTTCATTTCAACCATAAAAGTAGATTCACCACTAACTAAATCGTCACTAGCACCAATTCTAGTAAAGATAGCATCAAAAATACATAAATTAGCGTAATCAGCAGGAACAAAAGATCCTATTTGAGCCATAATAATTATGATAGCAAGTTGTCTCATATAAGTAGATTTACCACTCATATTAGGTCCCGTTATTAAAAGTGTGTTTATATTTTTATCCATATAAATATCATTTTTAACATACTTTCCATTAGTAACTATATTGATTACTGGATGAAAACCGTTTTTGATATCAACTAACTTATCATGATTAAATATTGGTCTAATTAACTTTTCCTTTTCTGACACTATAGATAAAGAACATAAAGCATCAATTATACCAATCTTATTAGATGTTTCTTTCAAAGAAATAATATCCTTTTTAATTGTTTCCTTTATTTCATTAAATAAATCATATTCAAGTTCAATAATTCTTTCTTCAGCATTTAAAATCATAGCTTCTTTTTCTTTTAGTATAGGACTAATAAATCTTTCGCCAGTAGTCAAAGTTTGCTTTCTTTCCCAGCCAAATTCTTCCTTAACACGAGATGCTTGTCCTTTACTTATTTCAATGTAGTAACCAAAAACTTTATTATATCCAACTTTTAAATTTTGAATACCAGTTTTTGCTCTTTCTTCTTGTTCTAAAGTACTTAAAAATTCTTTACCACCACTTCTTATTTTCTTAAGTTCATCTAATTCATTATTGTATCCATCTTTAATTAAATAACCTTCTTTAATTGTTATAGGTGGTTCTTCATATATAGCTTTATCAAGTAAGTTGTATAATTCTTCATGAGTATTAATTTTAATATCAATATTCATCTTAGTTAAGATATCTTTTACTTCTGGTAATACCTTTAAACTATTTCTTATTTGTAATGCATCCCTAGCGTTAAAAGAACCACAAGTTAACTTACCACATAATCTTTCTAAATCGTAAACTTCATATAAACATTTAAGCAAGTCACTTCTTAAAATGAATTCTTCATTTAATTTAGTAATAATATCTAAACGTTTATTAATCTCTTCTTCATTCCTTAAAGGATTAGATACCCATAACTTTAAAGTACGTGATCCCATACTAGTTTTGCATCTATCTAAAAACCAAATTAAAGAATACTCTCTTTCTTTTAATCTTAGGGTTTCAAATAATTCTAAATTTCTAATTGTATGGATATTTAAATTTAAATAATTACTATTGTTAATTATTTTAACACTTTCAAATAAAGATACATCTTTAAGTTCTTTAACAATTAAATAATAAAATAAATGTTTAACTCCAATAGTTACTCTCTCATCACTAATATTATCTAGTATTTTTAATTCATTGTCATATAATTCATCACTATAATTAATATTAACACTATAGCTATTTTTAAATAGATTAACTATTTTTTCATTAAAATCTTTTTTTAATATTAATTCTTTAATATTTAAAGTAAGAATTTTATTAACTAAAGCATCTTCATTATAGTCTAAAAATTCAGCATAAATATCTCCTGTAGAAATATCGGCGTATGTAAGTAAATAAGCGTAATTTAAATCTATTATACTTGCTAAATAATTAAAATCAAAAGAATCTAAGAAATCTAAATCCACTAAAGTACCTTTAGAAACTACATTTATTACTTCTCTTTTAACCATACCTTTAGTTTTTTTTGGATCTTCCATTTGTTCACAAATTGCTACTTTAAATCCTTTATTAACTGCTTTTTCTAAGTAAGGTTTAACGGCATGATGAGGCACCCCACACATTGGAACTCTTTCTTCTAATCCAGCATTTTTACCAGTTAATGTTAGTTCAAGTTCATGAGCAGCAACATCAGCATCTTCAAAAAATAATTCATAAAAATCACCAATACGATAAAATAGTAAAGTATCTTCATAATCTTTTTTGATATCCATATACTGTTTCATCATAGGACTTAAATCTTCATAGTTTACTTCATTTCTTTTCATTTTTTCTACACCTAGATGTATTATAAAATATTTTAAAGAAAATAAAAAGAAAACAATTTCAGTTTTCTAAAATTTGTTTTCATTAAAAGATACTAACCGATACGAAACGCGGGTGAAAAACCTGCAGAGACGTTTGCACTGAAATCAGCCCAGCCACCAGACGAGCTTATATATATAAATATATAATCATAACTAGACCATGCATTTCTTAACCACCAATAAGAATCTTTAATTCTGCTATTATTATTCTTTCCTTTATAATAGTCTAATAATCGTGTTTTGCTTGATGCAGTGTCTGGCCCTGTATCGCCAATTTCTGGACTACTTAATAAATATATTTTATCGATTGATGTACAATTCGAATCACTACATACATCATAAATAAGTTCACACTTAGTACCTATTTTATTTAAATTCGTTATTGTTGATGTAAAAGATTCTGTTTTTCCGGCTTGCAATCTTAATATTCTATCATCTGATTCTCCACTATTTGTTGTTATATTAAATACTAAGTCATTTACTTTAATATTAGCAAATAACATTGAACTATTTTTATTAAAAAATGATAAAGAATAACCTATAATTGATATAAATAATAACATTATTGTAACAACTAATGTATATTTAAATCTTTTATCATTCTTTATCATTTTAATTATATTTATAAATTTTTTACCCAAGTAACTTCACTCCTACTCTAGTGAAATTATATCTTGGGTTCCCCGTCAAGCAAACAATCGTATTTTATAAAAATTTATAGAATGTTTGCTTGTCGAAATTGTTTTAAATCTATACTCTCATTAATTCTTCTTCTTTTGCTTTTGCTTTCTCATCTATTATTTTATTATATTTATTAATTAAATCTTGGATTTCTTCATAATAAGTATTTTCTTCATCTTCAGGTAATTCTTGTTTTTTAACATTATTACGAGCATCTTCTCGAGCATTTCTTAAGGCTACTTTGCCATCCTCGGCTATGGCTTTAACTTGTTTAACATAGTCTCTTCTTTTTTCTTCTGTTAATTCTGGTACGGTCATTATAACCATTTCTCCATTATTTGTTGGAGTAATACCTAAATTAGCTTCGTTAATAGCTCTTTCAATATCTTTGATACAAGATCTATCAAAAGGTTTAATAAATAATTGTCTTGCTTCAGGAACAGTTATATTGGCTAAACTTTGAATAGGAGTTGGGGCACCATAATAATCTACCATAATACCACTTACCATTGATGGATTAGCACGTCCTGCTCTAACATTATTGAATCTACTTTCCATATTTTCAACTGCTTTTAACATTCTAAGTTCTGTTTCTTCTAATATATCCATAAATTTTCTCTCTTTCTAATAATAATATATCTAATAATTTAACTTAAAGCAAGAATTAATATAGCGATAGTTAATCCAAGTAATAATGATACTTCAAGAATAACTGATGTTAGGATAATACCATTATTATTAACACCGTTCTTTTTTTCCATAATTAATACTTTATGATGACCCTCTTTATGGGCAATATTTTCTTCACCATAATTTAAATTATTTTTTTGATTTATAACTTCATCATATTTATTAACTATATCCATATCAATTAGGTTATTTCTTAGATAATTGGTATATACATCTAATAACGCTTGTTCGTCATAACTAATAGTGTTATCACTCATTTTACTTATTAAATAATTAATGTATCCATCAAGAACTTTTTGTTCTTCTTCAGATATAGGGTGTCCTATTAAGATATTTCTAACTATTTGATTTGCATTTTCTATATTCATTTTTAATCCTCCTATCCTAGATTTGTTGGTTTTCCTATGTATGTTATTTTAGCATAACCATTTCCTTCTTTAGAACAATTTGATGTTGGGGTTCCATTATGACATTTAGTTGAAGTGGTTTTAGTAGAATTATCACTTGATTCAGAACATTCATAACAATACATTGATTTATTAAATAATCTTGAATTGCCGATATAAGATGAACCGCCACCAGCACCAGTATGTCTTGCACTACCGCCACCATAGAAACCACCGCCACCACCAGTTTGATAGTTAGCTTGACAATGTTCAGTTGTGCACCCATTATATTTATTTCCACCTTGGCCAAATGTTCCCGATTGTCCACATATATTTCCATCTTGACATAAGCCGTATGATCCACCGGCCGTTTGAGTTCCACCTTTTCCGGGGTTTTTACTCCAAGTACCATAGAAACCGTTGCCACCTATATAACCACCGGCATTTCCACCTTTGCCAGATGCACTTGCACTTTCACTATAATTAATAGATCCACCACCAGCTCCTGAAACAATTAATATACTTGAAATATTTGCTGACAAATCACTTAAAAGTCCTATTTTTTTTGCTATATGTGTTGCGCCACCGCCACCATAGCCAGTAGAATAGTTGGATCCGCCACCATTATATCCGCCACCACTTGATGTTCCTTGACCACCTACATATACATATAACGTTTCTCCTTTACTTAGTGATATAGTTCCTACACTATAACCACCATAGCCACCAAAGTATGTTGATGAATCACTTCCTCCTTGAGCACCCCATGTTTCTAGTTTATAATCACCGGCTATTGGAGCAGTAAATGTGTAATATGGAGTGGAATTACTAGATGATGGAGCTTCGTATTCATACACTCCATCAATCAAAATTGTTATTCTTGCATAGCCATCTCCTGTATTACCAGTACCACTTCCATAATATCCGCCATTAGGATTTGGCATTTGTTCTAAATCACCTTTTGTAGTTGTCCATTTATATCCTGATCCATCAATCATTAATGTATCGGTAAATACTTTATTGCTATAATGAACACTACAGGAATTATTTGTTGTTTCTGTTGTACACCCAGATTTTGCTGTTGTATCTGAATTGGATTTTATGGCAATACATCCGGTATGACCACTTATATAAGATGATCCACCTCCAGCTGACCCACCACAATCATGATGACAGGCTTCTCCACTTCCGCCACCATAGTAACCGCCACCACCGCCGGCACCACCAGAGGTAACGTATGATTTAGCATTTGTTCCTTTTGAAGGGCTACCGGATCCACCTTGACCAAAAATCCCTGATTCTCCCGTAGTTCTGTCAGTATTGTCGGAATTTCCAAATGCTCCGCCACTAGTTTGTGAAGCTCCTAAACCTGACATTTTATCAATAGAAACATTTACTGCTGAGTAACCTTTTTCGCCACTTAAGCCACCTGCAGCTCCACCATTTGTTCCGATTCCGTATTTATTTAAACCGTCAGCGTTTGCTCCGCCACCTCCAGCTGCAACCATAATTCTTGAATTTAAATTATCTATTTTTAATCTTATATCAGTGGCTCCGCCACCACCGTCATTGTTTTTGAGTTTTATTCCAGCATTTCCACCGCCATTGTAGCCTCCGTTTCCGTTTGAATCACCTTGACCACCAACATAAATATATATTGTATCATTTTTATTTAATTCGATGTTTCCTTTAACATATCCACCTTTACCACCGTTGGTGCCTCCACCTTTTGCACCCCAAAGTTCTATTTGATATGTTGCTTTAATTGGTGCTGTAAATGTATAGAAGGGTTTATTTGCATCATAGCTATAATTGTAAATTTTTTGAGTTATTTCTAGGACATCAGAATCACCTGGATTACTTGGATCTGGGGTTGGATATTCTGGATCATCACCATTAAGGGCATCTTGTTTAATCTTATATGCTTCATATTTAGCAAAATAATAATGATTACCTCTTTTTATCTTAACTATAGTTAAACAATCATTATTTTCTTCACATTTATCAACATCAGATTTATTTTCAATACTCTTTAAATAAGCAATTGTAGTTCCATCAAAACAATCTAATGAATCTAAATTTCCACAATTCGTAACTTTTTTTGTGTATAAATTTGTAAAAACATCTTTATCAATAAAATAAATTCTTTCAATACCTAAATTATCTAATACCTTATTATCTGATACGTCTACAACTTCTTTACTGTTAGTATTAATGGTATCTTTATTAAGATAAACATAATAGGCTGTATACATATCTTCAACATTATCATAATAAGATATTTTACCGCTATTCATAAATATTCTATTATAATTTGAATAAAGTAAAATCATTCCTATTAAAAGCACACTCATTACAATAATAGTTTCTAATAAAACAAATCCTTTATTTTTTATTGACATGGAGTTGCACCTCCTTTAAGTATAAAAGGGTTGGTACTTGTTCCGTCTCCACCAATTATCATTGTTTCATTATGTATATCAAATACTAATCTTACAAATACTTTTTCATTATTAATATCATCATTATTTAAATCTTGTATTTCATGAATGGTATTTTTATCATTATCTTCTTTTATTTTAATTACTTTACTATTTGTATAATTTTTCTTGTCGGTTGCAAGTAAATACATGCTGTCTAAATTAAAGTCAGAATAAATTAATAGTTTTTTTACTTTCTCATCTTCTATTTTAGATATTTTTTGTTCATAATCATTTATAGTCATACTTCTAGATTCAATAGTGTTTACACCTTGTTTAACACTTATATAGCCTAAGATATTATTTATTAATTCTAAACTATTTAATTTAAATGAATAGTTCTTTGATATTAAACTGGCCATATTATTTTTATCAGTTGTACCGTTATCGAATATAATATAATCTAATGTATCAGCTTGATTAAAATAACTAGATGATACACATACATTTAATCTAAAATAAGATCCTATTTTAGCATTTTTAAGGTATTTAATTGAATGTAAATCTTCATTAATTTGATCTATTTCTTTATTTAATAAAAGAGATTTTTGAGCCATATTACCAATGAACACTAGAATAAGTGCACAAAATAACAAGAAAAAAGAATACAATAAAGATGTAGCTATAAAACCTTTCTTATTCATTTACATACCTTCTAACCTATTATAATTATATAATAAAAATATTCTAAAATCTATACAAAAAAAGAACAATTTGTTCTTTCTATAATTAACATAGTAAATATTATTTTCATATAATAATTTAGGTGATATTCATGAATTGCAATAACTGTAATAACTGTAATAACTTTAATAATTTTCATAATCCTTTTAATAGATTTAGTTCGTTTATTTTATTTTTAGTACTTTGTACCTTAATATTTTATCAAGCAATAATAACTTTTTTCTTTCCACTTAGATGGAACATAATCATACTATTTATTGAAATATTTCTTCAGTTTTATTTATTATTTAGAATAATATGGCCTAATTAATTTATTGGTATCTTCAATATAACTAATTGACTTACTAACCATAATAGTGTTATCTAATTCATTATTAGTAAAATCATAAGTTTTAGGCATTGAAATCATTATAAATAATAGTGTTTTTTCATAATCTAATAATTCAAAGTGTTTAAAGTATTCGTTTAAAAATAAACTAAAATCATATTTATTATAATCGTTTTTATATAAATTGATTAAATCAATAACTGGACTATCTACTAAAAATTTATCCCAGCTTATAAATTTGTTATTAATAAAATGATCAATACTTAAATTATTATGATTATATACTACTCTAATTTTATCTAAATCATTAATCATTTTATACCATTTTTCTAATTCTCTTTTTAAAAAACTAATATTTGCTTTTATTAAGGAAGAATTAATAATTAAGATATATAATGAAGGTCTAATATACTCTTCACTTAAAGCTTTATCGAATAGATTATTATAATAGCTTTCTAAATAATTTATATTAGAACTTATATTTTCATATATTTCTTTAAAGTTATCTATTTTAACATTTTTAAAATAGCTTGTCTTATAGTGAAGTTCAGCAAGAGTTTTAGCTTCATCAATCATTTTTTGATTAATAGGAACTTCAACATCATCTAAATATTCATATACATAATTATTATCATATTCATCTATTATTTGAGGATATTTGTTAAAATTACGATTATTTAAATAATTATATAAAGATTTAATATCTTTATTTTTTTCTTTTACGACATATTTTCCTTCATTAGTTGTTAAAATATGGCTTTTACCACTTATTGTAATTTTAGTTGGATTAAATATTTCTCTATAATTCTTCATTTGGAATTATTAGTTTCATATTTAATTCTAAATTCTCAAATGAATTATATTCTTTTAAGGTATTAACACTTATGTTATATTTTTTGGTTATGCTTTCGATTGAATCACTTATTCCGACAGTGTGAATGTGATATAAAACATACTCGTCTTCTTCATTAATTGAATTAATTAACATATTCTCATCTATTTTATTATCTTCTTTTGGTTCTTTAATTTCTTTTTCTTTTTTAGGAGTCAATTCATCACTTGCTACTAGCATAGGTATATCATTTTTATATTCTTGTCTATCTTCTCTTAAATCGATTACGTCTACGTCTTCTTTCTTTTGTTCATTTAAGAAATCATCTAATTTTTCAGCACTTTCAAATACTTTAATCCCTTCTTCTGCTGTTACAATATATTCAATATGAACACTTAATTCATCATAATTGTTAAAATTATAATTAAAATCATTTATCTCTAACTTAATAGTATCTAAATTAATGTTAGATTTTAATTCATGTTTAAAAGGTATTTTGAAACTAAAATCTTCCTTATTAATACTTATTTCATGTAATCTATAACTTCCAGAAACTATAAATTCACCAACTAAATTACTTCCTTCAATTTTAGAGTCTTGTTCAATTGAAATTGATGTTATTTCATATATTTTTGATTTAAATAAAAATTCTTTATCCAAAGTAAATACTTCGTTCATATAATCATTTTCCTTTCTTTTCAAAATAATTATATGAATAGGAAAAAAAGATATTCGCGAATATTCTTAAATATCTTTATATTTTTTACGCTAATTAGGATAATAAATTGCTCTTTTACCATAAAGATTATATATTTTTTCTAATTGTTTTCGATTATAACTTTCTATCTTACCTGTATAAGAATCGGATACAAAAACTTTGTTTTTATTATATCCAATTACAACGACACTATGCAATTTACATATCCAATTAATTTTTTCACCCGTTGGTTTATAAATCCAGTTTGTACATATATCGGTATTTTGCATATTAACTGATGCCCAAATTTGGACAGGAATTCCTTTTTTTACTATTTCTAATACAGCTTCTAAAGAACGTCCTGTATAATCAACAATACCTGATTTAAATTTATTAGCTACTTCTATTATTGGCTTTTGATAGACACCATAACCGTGTTCATCAGTTGGATCTCCGACAAATTCAATTTCAGGATTACCACCATAATAAATACCATCTTCATAATGAGGTCCATCGCCCTTTTTTAAAGTATTAACTATTTGACTCATACTAACATTAATTTTATAAAATCTAAGCAAGTTATATAAGGCAGAACTTTCACATCCATTAGGATAATCTGGATATTGATAATAAGTAGGAAAATTATCTATTTTATATGTAATGTCTTTTTCAGTAATTGTTATATTTCGGTATTTAGTAGTTTTATTTCCAAGTTTATCTTCTGCATAATATTTTATTTTATAATTTCCCGGAACATCATATTTGACACTGCTATCATCAACTGTAAAATTAACCTCACCAAATCTCTTATCAACTGCTTTAACATTAGAATATAAATTATATTTATTTCCAGCCTCTAATGTAATATTTTTTAATCCGCTAAATACGGGTGATTCTGTATCCTCTATAATGGTTAATTTAGTATTCCCTTCAAATTTATTATTATAATTATCATATATTTTAATTAGTACTTCTTGAGTTCCTAACTCTTTTTTTAGCAATAACTCATCATATTTATACAAAGACAAATCAATATCATTGACTATAAAATCTTTAATAGAGGGTAATTCTTCATCAATGTACATTGTAACTTCTTTTAACTCTATTTTATCTATAACGTTATCATATATAATTAATTTTGATATGTACTCATTATTATCAACTATAATTTTAATTTCATAATTACCTATTTCTTTAATATTTTCTAAGTCTTGATCGCATTTAACATTTTTAATATCTTCTTTTAGAAAATCATTAATTGTAATTGTTTCTCCATAAGGTTTTATAACTTCTTTTATTATTAATTTATCAATATTGATTCTTTTAACAATATTTAATAATAAAATGGATAGACTTATACAAAATAAAACTATAATTATTAATATCCAACTTTTTTTCTTCATTCTATTCCTCTATCTTTATCTTATAACAATAATATATCACGTTTTTTGAACGACTTTTATAAATTATGTATTATTTTGACTATTTAAATCTTTCCCTATAACCACATCTTTGGCATAAAGGACTTACTAATTCATGTCTATTAAACCCATTTAATATTTCTTGATATTTACTAGAATTAATAATTTCATTTATGTCTTGCTTAAATACATTTCCTAATTTATTATCACCATTATTATCTAAGCAACAACTAACAACATCTCCATTAACAAGGATTCCAATTTGATCTTTTAAGGCTTTACATGTTCCTTTAGTGCTAATAACAGGTATGTTCAAACTTGGCCAATCAAACTTTTTATCAACGCTTAAAAATGTATGATTATTTAGGTTATTTCTTGAATTTTTTCTATTAATTTTAACATTATAATGTTTATCTAAAAAATCAAATATTTCTTTATTATCTAAATCATTCCATAACCTAAAATTAATATATGTATTCTTGATATTATCACATAACTTAACTATATCTTTTATTTCTTCTAAAGAATTAAAACTATGTAATGAGATATTTATTTGTCTTATTTTATTATTATTCATAATATCTAATTTGTCTTTTAATAATCTTCCATTAGTAGTTATATTTATATTTAAATTATTCTTATTTGCTATTTTAATTATTTCATCTAGATTAGGATGCATTAATGGTTCACCTTTAATATGTAAATAGATGTGATTGGTGTAAATCTTGATTTTATTAATTATTGTAGTAAAATTCTCAATATTCATAAATTCTTTTTCTCTTTTGATTTGAGGACAAAATGGGCAATTTAAATTACATACATTGGTTATTTCAATATATATTCTTTTATACATATTATGTTTTCCTCTTTATCTATTTTTCTTATGTTCTTCAATTTCATATGAATCACCACTACTCATATACGTATTAAAATCATCATTTCCAAGATGTCTATATATGCTTGATGGCATTTCAATTCCCTTATTATATTTCTTAGAATTAATTAACATTATTCCAATACCTTGTATTTTTGCTGTTTCAACGTCTTTAGCAGTAATTTGATCAACACAATATAACGCGATTCTTTTTAATTTAGGTATTCTAGAATCTATATCAGTTTGCGTACTTCCTTGTTCTAATATTAATACCTCATTATATGTTCTTTTATTATAAAGTAATTCATCAGGCATCATAAGTTGTTCTACTCTATCTGTTGCTTTTTCGGTAAAACTAAATGGCTGATATAATGTATAAGAATCTTCTGGAAATATATGAACAATTTGTTCCGGATTTAAATCATTAGCATCATAAACATAAGTATTAGAGTTTTTTAAACTACCAAACACAGATATACATCCATTCCCTACTAAAGAATAAGAATGTCCTACCGGCAAACTATCTTCAAATCTAATTCCTGATTTAACTATAGCAAAAAAAGGATTATCATTGATATTATAAACATCAACACCATATTCATTAGATAGTTCTTCGTCTTTAAATTTAACTAACTCATCTTTAACCATAGCATAATCTTTTAAAGCTTCTCTAACTTTCTTTCTCGCAAAGGTCATATCATCATAGAAAATTTCCATCATATTATATTGTTTTAACTCATTATGTAACTCGATTTTTTCTTGTGAAGATAACATATCTATATTTACTATTTGTTGATATAAATAAAGTCTATCTTCAGGAATATCTATATTTCCAGCATAATAAAACTCTAATAATTCTCTTAAATCATACATTACATTATAGTAGTTTTCTTCAAAGTGATAATCTATAATGTAATCTGATTTTTTCTCATCTAGTGATTTTGTTATTAAATTAATTGCTTCAGCAAATTCACCATTAAATATAAGCTCTCTAAGATTAGTATATTCATTAGGAAATATTTGGATTTGTCTAATTAAATTTCTAAAAATATCACGATATTCATTAGAACTTGAATCTAGGTTGCTTAATTTATTTATCATATTAAAAATATTTTGGTATGTTTTAGGATAATCAGTATTTAAAATAAACTCTTCTTCTTTTGTTTTAGCATAATTATTTAAATTGGTTGGATCTCCACAATAATTAGCATCATTAATTAAGAATCTATACTCATAAACATTTAACTCATTCCATAATTTTTTTGCAACATCCATATTTAATAAATCAGATGATAAATAAAAAACTTCTCCACTAGAATTAACATATGAATATCCTTTTCTTTTAGTCATATCTTCAAATGAAAGAGATTTACCAGCAGCTACTAAACCACCAACTGGTATATTATGTGATAATAAATCAATATTATATTTTTCTAATATTTTTTTACCAAGTATTTTAGGATTTCTCTTTAACATTTCATATATTAAATCATTTGGATAATCATACTTATCAATAAATTTTAATCGATAATCTTTATTAAAATAACTAATTAACTGACCTGTTAAATTTATATCTTTATTAAGTTCTAGGCATCTATTTACTATTAAATCGTATGTTTTATTATTTAGATTCTTTAACGATGCATAGTATTTTGAAATATCAGTGCTTAAAAATAAATCTAAAAATTTTTGGTTATTAAATAAAAAATCTACATAATTGGAATAATTTAAAATGTATGTAATTCTATCTTCTATATAACTATTCTTTTTTAAAAGTTCAACACCTTCATCATCTAATAAGTTAAGAATTTTTCCATTATAATCATTATCTAAAAAATCCAAAAAATCTTGCTTATTTGAATTAATTATTTTAATTTTTGTAACACTTTTCATATTTATCACTACCCTATGGTAAGTATATCATATAATAAATGTTTGTAGCAATTTTTTAAGATTTTTAGCAAAATAAAAACCAGATAACCTATCTGGAATTTATGCAGCACTAAATAGAATTCTTGTTTCAAAGTTTTTATTTGCTTTAGTATTAGTGGTGTAATAATAGATTACATAGGTGTGAACACTATTTTGAGATTCGGTACTAAAGAAACCATTACCTAAATCCATTACACTTTGACCTTCTTGTTTATTTAAATAGTATTTTGTTTTGGCATCAGCAAATTCTGTTTTAACACCGTTTTCATCGGTTTTACCACCTAGGATAAAATATACTTCATTATCTTCATATTCGTTATAGTTTACTAGTAGAGATAACTTATAATTAATAATATCGGTTGCACTGTTATTTGTTCCTGTTAATGAAAATGTTTTAGAACCAATAAGTTCTCCTTGTTTTTCATAATCGCTTGATTTAAATACTGGATTATTGCCTTGATAAGCAGCAATCATTTTACCATCTTTAACTTCAATAACGTCTAATTGGACACTTCCATCTAAACCACTAGTCATATATGAAAAGCTTGTTCCTATTGTAACAACGACAATGATTGCAACTAACATTATACCTAATAAGGTTTTATTCATTTTATTCATTTTATCACCTTCTATATTAATATTACTAAATTTAATAGAAAACTTCAATTATTTTTATTCACTAAAGAAATCGTCAAAGTATTCATCATCACTTGGATCGTTAACAACTTTACTATCTTTATCAACGACAATCTTAGGTTCATCTTTAACATTGTTCTTGGAATTATCACTTTGTTTAAAGAAATCATCGAATTTTTCAACCATAGTTGAATCTAGTTTATCGTAATCTGTAATTTTATTTGCTTGATTATTTTGTTTCTTTTGCTCTTCTTGTTCTTCTTTTTCTAATTCAGCAATTTTAGCATCGATCTTTTTTAATATGTTGTCAACATCAAAATCGGGCTTAGAATTTATATTTTGTTCATTAGCACTTTTTTGAATCATTGGCAAATCTAAGAAGTCAGTTTTATCTAAATCTTTTTTATCAGTTGGTTTTTGGTTTAACAAACTATTAAAGTCAAATGGAACACTATTTCCGCCAAATGGAGTATTATTACCAGATGGTTTATTTAATCCTTCAAAAATATTACCAATTGGTTTTCCACCACCAAAACCTGCTCCATTCATTCCCATTCCACCATTATTTACGGATTCTAGAAACTTACTTTGCTTTTGATCTTGAACATATTTTTTAAAATCAAATATTTCAACAGGCGTTTGTTTTCTTTCAATAAATGGGGATTCTTCATCACTATGTCCCCAATTAATTTCATAACTTGGTGTTAATTTTGTTTTGTAGGGATTCATTCTTTGTCTTAAAATAACAACTTGGAATTTTTTTAGTTTTTGTAAATCACTTGGTGTTAATAATGGACGTGATGCGGTTTTTTCTTTTTCTTTTGATTTAATTTCACCACATAATTTACTTATTTCATCTAAATCAGCTAAATCACTACTATTAATAAATATTTTATTACCACAGTTACCTTTAATTGTATCGGCTTGTTCTTTGCCATATACATCATTTAACTGAGAAAATCCTTGAATAATAAAGGTAAATCTTATATTTCTTGAACGAGCTGCTGAAACCATTGCTGTAACATCTTTAAGTGGTGGCATGTTGGCAAACTCATCTAAAATAAAGTTGGTTCTTATTGGTAATTTTCCTTTTGGTGATTTGTGAGCAACATCAACTAAAACTTCATAAGCTTGTTTTAAGAAAATCGTTGCTAGTGGATGGTATGTTGTTTTTTCATCATGTATTACGACGAATAAAGCTGTCTTTTCAGTACCTATTTTATGCATATCAAAATCACTATAACTAAGCATTTGACTTAAGTTTTTTTGTGTTGTAAATTTTTCCATTTTTTCACTAAATACGGATAACACACTGGTTCTTGTTTCAGTTGGACCAGTAATTGTTGATTTAGCAAAGTTATATGGTGTTGAATCTTTACCCTTTAAATTAAAGTATTCTGTCGAAAAGTTACTGTTCATTCCCATTTTTTCTTCACCGACAGCGGCCATATAGTTTATTGAATTAATATTAATATATTTTTCTTCAGCATCTTGAAATAAACCAAGTGCTAAACCATTGAAGTATCCCATACTAGCATTTCCCCAGAATGGATCATTTGCTTTAGGATCATTAACCATATTAAATGAAACGTCTTTTAATAACTCAATTGCTTTATCTTCGTTTCCTTGTTTATATAGATCATAAGGTATTGCCAAGGGATTCCAAGCATTTCCCATTTGTGGATCACGGAAATTTAATGTAATAATATTGTAACCTTTACTTCTTAAGAAATTAGCATGATCTCTATATAATTCACCTTTGGGGTCAGTAATAATCATTGATTCACCTTTACGGCCTAAGCTTTCAATCATCGGCTCAACTACACATTGACTCTTACCGTTACCAGTTGATCCAATAACTAAGGTATGATATGAACCGTTATCTACCCACATAGCCTTGCCGTCATTAACCATAGGAACACCACCATATTCACTAGTTAATTCACTAATAACAACTTTTTTGACATCATCAGCATTTTTCATTTCTTTATCAGTGGTGAATCTGGTATAACCTTTTTCCTCTTCTTTTTCACCTATTTTTAAACCTATTCCTCTACCTTTTTCATGGTCGAATATATATGAAGATATACTTAAAAATATTGATACTAAAACAGCAATAAACACAAATAAGGTAGCTGGTAAATAAGGTGGAAATAATCCAGCAAAAAAATTCAATCCATATAATTTTCCCTCGTTTAACAATGATGATAAGTTAACTACTGCTAATGAACATAAAATTAATAAAAATATACTATATATTACAAACATTATTAAATCTTTAGATGATACTCTAAATTTCATGTTAATCCCTCTTCTCTTCTTTAAATTATATAATATTATTTATTATATTTCAATTCTTACAATTAGCAGAATAGTAAGAACTCATATCTATAACAGTATAGCTCTTTAATTCTTGATATGTATACTTTTTATAATCAAGTCCACTAGCATCTATATAGGCTACGGTAACATTTTCACCAGTATTTTGAACTATAATGTATGCTTTATCTTCATTAATTACTAGATTTCCTGGATTTCCATATGCTAAATCAATTATATTTGATCTATCATTGTAATCACTAATATTAGTTATAGGATTATTTATATTAGCACTATTTATGGCCCAATTTATAAGACTATATTCATTTAAACCAACTATATTACCATCAATTGTTTTTCCCCAATCTGGATCAATAACTTTATATTCACTAGAAATATTACTATAAGGAATTTTATAGCCTTTCTTTCCTACTTCATCAATAAGAGTTACTGCTTTTTGAGCTACATTTATTCCATTACATTGGTTATTACCAGCATTATTAATCTTATCTGTTAATTCAGTTATTCCATCTTCACCAATTTTTTCACCTAAACTAACTGATAAAACTTCATTATCACTACTTGAGAAATCAGTGTCGGATTCTACTGTTCCAGTTTGATAATTAAGATTGCCAAAATTCCAAGTTGTCGTTTCTAAAATATTTTGTTCATCACCATCAATTATGTAAAAAAGAAATAGAAAAAGGAATGCAACTCCGAATGCAGCGGCACATATACCTATTATTTTTAATTTTATTATAAGGAGTTTCTTGTTACCTAAAAATGATGCTGCTCCTCCTTTTTTGCCACCGATTAATCCAGTTATAGCGCTTGATGCATTACCTTTTCCTTTTAATAAACCGCTTATTCCTTGAGCTTTTGCACCTAATGGACTATTACCTGTAAGCCCATCTTTTGGTGATAAGGGACTCGAGCTGCCAGGACTTGCTGATGATAATGGATTATTATTAGCTATTCCTTTTAATGGATTTATCATTCTATTTGCTTTATTGGCAGCAAGTTTAGCTAAAGGATTATTACTTTGGTTTAATGCATTTAAGGTATTTTGCCCTTTAGTAATTAAATTTCTTCCTAAATTTGTACGAGAAAACTTATTATAAGCATTAGCTCCGACAGCAGTTGCAGCAGTAATAGCTGCACTTTTTGCTAGTTCTTTCATAGGATCAGATGAATACTGATTATTTGGCTTTTTTGCTATATTTGGCTCATTAATATTATTATCTTCTGGTAAATCTTCACTTTCAACTTCAGTTTGTTCACTTACTTCTTCAGATAAGTTTTCATTTTCTAATTCTTCATCTAAAGTTTCATAATCATTATTCATATAATCACTCCTTAATTAATTCTTATCTTATAGTTGTTAATACTATTTTCAATAAAAACAAATTTATTATCGTCTTTATCAATTACATATACTGCTCTTTTGCCATCCACTATTCCACTAGAATAGCTTTTAACTTCAGCACTTAAAAACTTAATTGTTTTAATACTTGTAATCATTTTTTCAAATTCACTGTAAGTGGAATATTTATTTCTTGTTTCATTATCCAAATTATTATATACATCTTTGGGATTATATAATATATCAGATACCAAATTGGCTAAATATTTGGATGAAATTTCCGCAGATGATAAATATAATCTTTGAATTTCATTTACTTTATAATCATGGAAATATTCAGTAAAATCATTAAATGTATTGGTTTTGTTAGCATTTTTACTATAAATTAATCCAAAAATGATTGTTCCAATTATTGATATAACACTTATTATAATTACTATTTTTTCATCACTTTTGCTTTTCATTTATTACCTCATTATATTTAGTCTTATCAATAGGTGTTATTGAAAATAATTTAAAATCTTTATCAACTTTTATAAATAAATATTCATCTTCTAGTTTATTAACTTTATTTTTTAATTCTTCATATACAGTACCTTTTACGTAATAGATATTGTCATGCATATACATTCCATTTAGTCTAATACTTATGTTTTTACCAATATATTTATTATTTAAATTATCTATATTATTATTAATACTATTTAAATACTCTTGATCTAATATTTTTTTTAAACTGTCTTTATCATTTAAGGATAGATAACTTAAATATTTATTTACACAATTTTCTATTGTAAAAAAATCACTATAATCATTAACTGTTTCATAAACATATGGTTTGGTTGTTTCAGGAACAACTTTATTATTTTCTTTTTTATTAGTACTAACGATATAAATTAAAACCCCAACTAAAATAACAAAAATTATCATTAATATTATATTATTTATATTACTTTTATTCTTCATATTTTTCCTTTTTAACTATTGCATCCATTAGTAACGTAATTATAGTAGGATCTAGCATTATTTACTCTTGTTGTATCACATTGGGTGTGTTCTGTAGGATTTTCAAAATTATGGCAAAAATTTGATGTGATACTATCAACAGATTCACTACCAGACATGATAGCATTATATAAACCACTATAACCGCTTTTAAGTTCTATAAACAAATAACTTATTTGGTTACCAGGATCACCTATTGATACTCCATTTTGTTTTGCGGAGTTTAGTAATCCGGCTTTTCTAGTGGAAAATGTCCATTGACATAATCCATAACCCGCATCATCATTTGCAAAATTAGTATATGTTCCATTATCAACGGCGGCTGTATAACTTTCATCAGTATGGCCAAGTGGCCCTTCAAAAGTATTTTGTAAATTAATATAATTGAATGCACTTTCAGCATTTATATTTGACATAATTGCCGCAATACCATTATCAGATGCTCCATATTCTTTTAAAGTTAAACAAACTGTTTGAGTCTTTGTTCCACCATTAATAGTACCTACAGTTGATGGTTGAGGTCTAGGATTTTGGCTCGAAATATATGTGTTAGGATTTACTCTTGCTCCTGATGATATTTTAATTTCAAAATGAAGAGCTTTTTCATTAGTATCACCAGTTGTACCCATAGTACCAAGAACTTCTCCCTGAGTTACACTTTGTCCATCAGTAACATATACTTGATCTAAATATGCATATGTTGAACTCATTCCATCAGAATGACTTACAACTACCATATTTCCATAGCCTGAATTACATGTTTTATCTCCTGATTCACAATTATTAACTACTTTAGAAACTACTCCAGACTTAATGCTTATTATATTAACTAAATCTTCACTTGATCCAATATCTATTCCCTCATTAGAACCAGGACTATAATCCTTAATTATATAGGCAGATACTGGATTACCTTTAGCAAATTTTTTACCATTTTCCTCAGTAATTTCAGTACTCCCAATTGGATAATAATATTTATTATCAACACTAGTAAAATAAGTTAAACTTTCAGGATTACTTCTATAAAACAATTCTAGGTTGTATTTAATTGCATCTATTATTTCTTGTCTTTCTTCAACTATTTTATCATGATATTTGTTATATAGTTCATCATCATTTTCCATTGCCGATTCTAAATCTTCTAAAGTTTTGTAGCCAGATTCATCTACAATATGGGAAAAACGATATTGTAAATGAGGTTTTTTATCAAAATATTCACTTGTTTTTAAAAATTCCCAATATGCATCTTCACTAACTGTTTTATTATTAGCAACTGTATATGTGCCACCGCGATTTAAACATTCTTGATGTTTTTCGCTTCGAGTTATTCCAAAAAAATTGGTTAATCCAGATTTAACTAATAATTTTTCACCAAATGAGGCCATAGTAACTGAATCGACTGCTTTACAAGTAAAAGTATCACCTTCTTTGTGAAGTTCTCCTTGAGGACACGTTGGTACTGATTGATTATTTTCATTAATTTCATAAACTGGAGCAGTTGCAACACTACATGTTGCCTCATAACCAATCATCGCTTTAATTAAAATTTTAATTGCATTTGATTCGGATGTTAGGGATGTATATCCCTCTTCCTCTTCATTATCATCTATAGATATTTCATCATTTTCATTTTCAAAATCAAATGAAATTTTATCGAACCATCTTTTATAAAAAGCATTATCATCTCTAAATGAATCAGCATTTAGGCCATAATAAATAGTTGCAATAATTATTTCATCTTTAATATATAAACCACTACGTTCATATTTAGCTAACATCTTATATAATTTAGTATAAAATTTCTTTTGGCTTTTAATAGTTTGTTCAACACATTTTTCACTATCTTCTTCTTTTTCACATGTTCCTGACCAATAATTTTTAAATTGTTCAGCGAAGTCTTCCCAATTAAAACTAGCGTAGTTATATCCATCTGCTTTTACATTATTAAATATCAAAAAAAGTGATATACATAATATCATTTTTATTAAAAATGGAATACTTTTATTTATCACTTTCATAGTTTACACCTTCTTTATTTTATAGTCCGCCACCTGAACCAAATGAATCTAGTTCTTCTTGTGTTAAGATTACATTAATTCTCATACGACGGTTTCCACATACAAATAATGCTTCACCTTGACTATATGTTTTAATACTTTCTTTTTCGTTATCATTTAAGTCGATTAATCTTGCTAAATCTTCAACTGCTTGTTTACGTAATCCCATAACCAAATAATAAGATGCATTATCAAATATAGCTTTACCATGAACAAATACTTTTTCAGCTGCAAAGTCGGTAGGTTGTTGAGTAATAATTATTGTTCCAGTATTATATTTACGACTTCTTCTTTGAACTTGGGCTAAGAATTCAGCACCTAATTCATTTCCAGCACTTAATAAGATATGAGCTTCATCAACGTACATAACTGTGTTATTAGATTTATCTAAACATAAACTCCAAGCATATTTTAATATGTTAAAGAATAAAGCATTTCTAATATTTGCATCACTATTCATTAATTCTTTAATATTAAATACGATAAAATTACTATCGGCTTTTAAAGATGTATGACCATTAAAGTAATATCTTAATTCTCCAATAAATGGTCTAACTCTAAGTTCTAGACGTTCCATAACATCTTTTTCTCTTGTTGCTTCTGGCATTGATAATAATTTACCTTTAATAGTTGAATAAACATCATCAAATGTTGGATATTCATCTGAACTTAAACTACTAAAATCTGAGTTAAAATCAATATTAAATCTTTTATATGTTTCTTGACATACCTCACTAAACATTTGTAATACGTCATCTTCAATGGTTGGATAATAGTATTTCATAAATGCTTTTAATGATTGAAGAGTTCTAGTTAAAACTGAGTAACCAGCACCTTCCTTAATTTCATCTTCATCAGCATCCATAATTACTTCTAAAGGGTTAATTAAACCAAAAGCTCCACCTTTACCTAAATCAATAAAGTCACCATTAAAGATTTTGGCCATTTCTTCAAGTTCGCCTTCAGGGTCAATAGCGATTATTTTACAATTATTTCTAATATGAGTTCTTAGTAAAAGTTTAGCAGTTGTTGATTTACCACTACCTGATGTTCCTAAGATAATAACATTGGCATTATTTCGGTTATATTCTTTTTTCATTTGATATAAGAATTGGTTAAATAATACAACACCGCCTGAAAAATCAACTCCTAATAATGTACTTGATCCAGGATCTTTGATGCTATCGAATACGAATGGGTACATAGCAGCAATTGTTGGAGCAGGAATTGGAATACCTACTCTATCTTCGATATCTTGTTTAGGGAATATTGGAAGCATTGATTTTAAAACTTTTTCTTGTTCGAACATCATAGGAATTCCACGCATTCCCATGCTATCTAAATAATTTCTAACTTGCATTTTTTTATTTTCAAGTTCTTCTTTACTGTCAGCAGTTATCATAACATGCATTTGAAAATCCCATATTTTTGATTGAGTTGCTGCTAACATTTGAACAAATGCCTCTAACGATTCATAGTCTTGTCTAAATCTCTCTTGAAGTGTTCTATCATGTTCTTTTTGATATCTTTCTTTTAAATCAACAATTTCTTTATTAAGCATTTTTTGCATTGATGAAAAAGGAATAGGAATATGCTTAACAACAACTTTAATACCAGGAATATTTGTGACATTTGATAAGAATCCTGGTTGAATTGTTTTAGGATAACTTATGATTGTCAAAATAGTTGCATATTTATCACTAATCATAAAATCATTAACATTAAATTTCATTCCTTTTGGAGCTATTTCACTTTTTAAATTAGCACTACTCATAAGTTACCACCGTCCCAAATTCATTTTTCTGTCCACCATTTAAGAAGTTTTGCAATAAGAATTTTAAATCTTCATCGCTTGCTTTACTTGATATTAATCCAATACTTGCTAATTGTGTTATTAATTGTTGAACACGTTTATTAACTACATCTAAATTTTTATCTCTAAATAATATGTAATATTCTGTATCAACTACATTGTATTCATTACCTGAAAATAATTCGGCCTTTTGAATATCTTCAGAAATTAATTTTCTTACAGCTTGTGACTGGGCATTATCAAAATCAAGTTGTAATTGAGATAAATACATTTTTATATCTACCGGTCTATCGGCAACAATTAACCAAAATTCATAATCAATTGTGTTATAAAAATTTCTAAAGTTAAATATAATATTATTTTGAGTTTGATAATCTAAAATAAAGATATTTTTAGGCTCAACTTTGATTCCAGTAACCATCCAATTATTATCTAGAATTATCATTCCATTTTCTATTTTTTTTACTGGTAACCAATCTTCTGTAAATTTATTTTGTGTCTTCGCCATTTCGAATACACCAACCTTTCCAACGATATTCTTTTTGACCTGTAAAATAATTATAAATATTTTTTATAAATGTTCTAACATTGTGTTGGTTTGGAAGTGGTATTACTAGGAATGCACAAAATAACATTGGCATTATTATTGATACAATTCCTAGTAATGTACTTGTACTAACCGCAAATAATAATATAAGTGTTATTGTAAAACCAGTTCCAACTATTATTAAATCGGTGCTATTAAACATTCCTAATATTAACATTGATCTTTTTGAGTTAGCCGGAATTAAATAATCATTATTTCCCATTTCTATTCCTCCTATTTTTTATCTTTATCTAAGACAGCCTTTTTAATTTTATCCCAGGCAAGATCTTCTGCTGATTTGGTTTTAACTCCATCATTACTAATTTTTTCGTTTTGTGCATATTCTGCATTATAAACTTTATCAAGTTTTCCGTCCTTGTCATTAGTATGTATTCCCGTGATACGACCTTCTTCATGTTTTAATACACCTTTGGCAATTATGTTGGCTGCGGCTTCATTAGCTTCGATCATAACTTTGCGTTCAACATTATCATAATTATCACGATACAATTGTTCTTCTACACCAGCCCTTAATTGTTGATCATAAACAAATTGTCTAGCACCTTCTGTTTGTTGTTCTTGAATTAAAACAGTTCTAGTAATTTCGTCTTTGTTGCAAGCATTGGCTACTTGTTTTTGAACTAAATTATCACGTACTTTAGCTATACTTTCATTTAATTTATCGAATACTTCGCCAGCAATTTGTTGACGTTTATCTGCTTTAGCATCAGCAACAGCCTGATCAGCTTTAGCTTTTAATTCTTGAGGAGATAAATTTCTAATAATTCCTCCTTCATCAACTGTAGATTTACTATATATTTCATTTCTAATTTTAGTTTCATCAGCTTGGGTAAATTCTGCACTTAGTCTTGATTCAACTTCACTAGTAGCACTAGCTTTCATAGTTTGTTCTGTTGCAGCAAATGTTGCCTGGTTAGTTGCATCTAATGCAATTTTTTCTGATCCACCTGCTTTAGCAATTGTTTCAGTAACTTGCGTTTTAATTGCTGAGTTTACATTTGCTTGTTGATCAGCGGTTAATGTAATATTTCCTACTCCACCAGCAGCAGTAATTTGTGCATCTACATTTGCAACAGCAGTTGCATTAATTTTTCCCATTGAACTACTATCTATATTTAATTTTGAAATATCACCTTTAACGGAAGCCATAATTCCATCAGCTTGTACTTTAGCATTTCCTTCTAATTGTAATCTAACACTTTGATCGCTAATTGCTGCTTGTAATCCCTTACTATCTATTTCAGCCTTTACAAGTGCTTTTGTTTTAGTATCTGCTTCAACTTTAACTTTGGCTATTGCATCTTTGTTTCCAGCTAAAATTGAAGATTGATAATCTGCTATTACACTTTCTCTAGATAGGTATGAGTCAATTAAACGTTTTTCATTTGCATTAGTAGTTGTTGCAGATATTTGGCTAAGCTTTTCATTAATTTTAGCTTTTCTTTCTTCGGGAGAAAGTGTGATTCCTTTAGTTGCTGCTTCTCTATCTACTTCTGCAGCAACATCTTTATATGTTTGAGAATTTGCTGCAAATTCAGCATTTTTAGCCATATAGTCTCCTGCCTTCATACGTGCTGATGCAACATCATTTTCTCTAGGTATTTCATGTCCAATAGCTTTATCTCTTATTGCAGCATTTTGTTCTTTGGCATGTTGCTTTACATTATCTTCATAGGCTTTACCATATTTTTCATTTACCTGTGTTCCAAACGATTTACCACCAAAGAATCCCTGTTTTTTACCATAACCGTATGTGTTTGTATATACACTTTCACCTTGACTTTTAAATTGTTTAAGTCCTCCACCACCGGCATACCCTTTAGCAGCTCCTTGTTTTGCTGCTGCACCGGCAGACATATGAGTCATTCCTTTGGCTGATTTTAATCCAAGTTTGTTGCCAACTTTCATTGCAGCATTGTTTCTAAGAGCACTCCATGCTCCACCAGCAGCACCAGCAGCAGCACCTATTCCTTGATTAGCTTTGTCTAATCCTTTTCCTATTATTCCACCGACGCCAGGTGCTTCTCTAACTCCTGATAATTTCTTAGCAATTGATTTAGGTGAAAATCCTCCACCTTCACCAAATGTGGTTCCTAATAGATTTTCTAATAATTTTGGTGCGTCTTTAGCAAACAATAAAACTCCAATTATTAAAACAACGTTTGCAAGTAATTTAACAAAACCAGTTACTCCTTCACTATTTCCGAATACACCACCGGTATTATTTCCTACTGAAGTTGCCAAGATATTAATAAGAAACATTGCAAAATAAATTGTAATTAAACGCATGAATAAACTCAAATAAGTCTTAATTAAATTGTCAAGCCACTTTGAAAATACTCCACCACTTGGTTTAACTATATAAGCCATAATTGGAATAGGGGCAATTATCTGTAAAAAGGCCATCTTTGCAACTCTTATACCTATATCAAACACATAAGATACAAACATAAGAAGTGCAACTACACCACTAATACTCGAAATAATATAAAGATAATTTATATGAGGGGTATCTTTTTTTAATGAATCAAAGAGGGTAGAATTTTTTGCTAAGTCGCTTATCGTTCCCGTTTGGGCATTTGTTACTCCGGTTTTATATGCTTCACATACATCTAACGAGCTGTCTTTCCAGCAATCAACGTAATCTCCGTTATCATTAATTGGGTAAAAAAATGCGGTGAATATTTGAACTGCGACTTTCGAACCCATACTGTCCTCTCTAAGTTCTGAAGAGCCATTTCCTGTACCCAATATTATATTTTCAATTACTTGATCATCAATAATATGATTTTGAATTTTAGTCATATATGTAAATACCATACTGTATGCTGTAAGCATAACAATTGCGATAACTGCATTTTTTAATATTCCCTGCATTGATTTATCGCCGCCCGCACTTATCTTATCGGGATTCATGATATTTAAAATAATATTATAAGCAAGAATAAATAGCATTCCTATTCCAAGTATAACAGAAATACGATTAACCATTGTTGTTATGTTAGCATTTTCACTGTTATATAAACTTGCTTTAGCAATTATTTTAAATAATTGATATGAAAATGCAATTAAGGAGTATATTAAATTATCTATAAAGATCCATAGTGAATACCAAGCACTAATAAAAGCATCACCAATTGTTTTTGTCCAGCCAAACATGTAATATCACTCCTATCTTACACAAGTGTTTCCCTGACCCAGTGTTAATTCTAATAAAAAATTTAATACTGAAGGTAGCAAATATAAAAGTACCACCAGTGCTAATCTAGTTGTAAACTTTTTGGCAGATTTTTGCAATCCTTCAGCCTGCTTGCTTGTTATTGATACAACAAAATCATAACTAGATAGTGCTAAAGTTAACAAAGGGGCAACTATTTTAAATACATTAAATATTGATTGCAAATCTTGACCAAATGAACCTAGTGTACTGCAATCTGTATTAGAGTTTTCATTAGCTAGAAGATTTATACCATAAGTATCATTATAATCTAATTTAGATTCAATGCTATCAGCATTTACACTTATAAAACAAAATAAACATGAAATTATAATAGATATATATATAATTTTATTTTTCATAATTACCACCTATCATTGCACAATTATACACATAACATTATATCATACAAAAAAACAACAGTAAAGTTGTTTTTTATTATTTTATTATTAATCTATTTGTTGTTGTGCTTCTGTACACTTGTATGGAGTTAAGATACATTTTTTACATGTATTAAAACCTAGTTCATCAGATGCATCAGTAAATCCATTAACAAGTCCAAATATCCATAAAATAATAGATGGAGATAAGAATATTAAAATTCCAGCTGCTATTCTTATTCCTAATGATTTAGTATTCTTTTTAATATCATCATCTTTTCCAGATGTTACAGCTTTTCCTAAATCTATTGCTCCTAGTGCAACTATAATAACAGGAATAGCAACTTTAAAAATTAATAACACATATCCTAATACTTGTACTACTGCACTCATTTTTGTACAAAAACTTCCTAATCCGCTCATTTTCTCTCTCCTTTACATCTAATAAAATTATAAACTATTTATATAATTACGTCAAATATTTTACAATAATATTTTTATATTTTTTGTTGTTTATTAAATCCTAATTTAATTAACAACTTATCTATAGATAGTAATCTATCTTTTTTATCATCAAAATTATTTAAATTATAATAAACTTTTAAATCAGTTTCTTTTTCAAAATAATTGATTTCTTCATCTTTTAAAGCACTGCGATTTAACACTATTTTTATATCATTTAGTTTATCTTTATATTTATTAATATTTTTGATAAATTTTGATATTCTAATAATACCAGGCTCTAATAAATAAATAATGTCTGTGCATATGTTATTCTTATCTTCAAATTCATTTAAATCAATAATTATTGCATCTATTCCTTTTAATCCTTGAATCTTTGTTTCAGCTTCTGTGTAGTCGTTACAAAATATTATATCAGGGTTTCTAAAATACATAGCATCAAAACCATTTAGTTCAATACCTTTAACTTTATAGTTAAACGCTAATTGTTTAACCATTTGTTGCATTAATGTTGTAGATCCGGCACCTTCACTTAGGTTTTTAATACCTATTATTTTCATTTCATTTACTTTAAATGCTGAATTAGTGCTACCGATTGAACTATTTAATTCACTTGTAAATGTTGTTGTTTGAATATATTTTTTTACATCTTCATAAGTATTAGATCTATTAACTAAGAAACTAACTCCTTGTGAATTACTTGTAAAATTATAATAACCATTATTAATTAACTGGGTTAAAAATTCTTTACTATTACAATAAGCACTATCATTTAAAAGTAAAATTACTTTGTCTTTGCCAAAGTAATTTAAAAATTCAAATAAATCAAAACTTGAAAAATAATTTTTTATTGCAGTTATATCAATTATTACTTTGTTAAAATAAAAATTTACTAGTTCTTTTTCAACACTGTTAACGTCATAGACTCCATTTAATACTTTAATAATATCTATTGTTAATGAGTTTACTACTCTTGTATTTTCATTTACAATTACTAAATTCATATAACCACCTTAATCTTTTGCAAAATATACTGCCTTGCTTTCTCCGGTAACTGGAAATGTAAATGCGTTATCTAAAATCGGAATATCAAATTTAAAAAACACGGTTACTCTATAATATTTTCTGTTTAAAGTATCTCCTTCAATCGATCTTTCGTAAACACAATATTTATATTTATCAGCATTTCCTTGTTTTTCATATCCCGTTAATTTACCATTTATTGCTCCATCTAGATAATCATCTCCAGTATCAGTACACTTACCATATACATAATATCCTGTACTGTTAAGATATTTTACTATTTTTTCCTGAGTTTTATCTGTTAATCCTTCATTTTCTTCAATTAAAGATATAATTTCATTTTTAACTTTAAAAGCTTTTGAGTAATTAACAGATAGAGCAAGATAACTAGTGAATAATACAACAAAAGTAATTACAATTCCAACTAGCCAGGCTCCACCAATTGACTCTCTCATACTATCTTATAATACTATCCATTATTTGTGTTTGAACTTGTATCTTTTTCAACTGGGCAAACAACATCTTTCATATCGCCATTAGCATCATAATATTTACATTTACAAGTACTTTCATTTCCAGAACATTCACAATTAAATTTATTAGCACATTTTGTTTGATTTAAAATATTTACCTTTATTTGTGGCCAAACAAGTGCTGTAAAAACACCTCCAATAGCCGCAATAGCAACAACTGTGATAGCTGTCATACTTAATTCTCCTGATGCTTCTTTCATATATAAATTCCTCCTTTATTTTATAATTTTATTATATATCAAAAAAAATAAACTATCAATATAATTTGACAGTTTATATGTTAAGAGTAATTATTTATTATTTGATTTTGGACAATTACTTGGATTAGATATGCATGCTAAACAAGTTTTGTAGTCAGCCGGTTGTTTATTGAAAGCATCTACAACAAGATTAACAAATGTTGGTAAAAAGAATACTGCAAAGCCTATTACTATTCTTTTTCCAAGTGTAATTATTTGATTTTTTAAATCATCATCTTTACCGCTTGTTACTGCTTTATATAAATCAAATGTTCCCATTGCTATTATTAATAATGGCACTATTGTTCTTACTATTAAGATTGAGTAAGACACTAATTTTAATGTGCTTCCAAAATCTGAGCAAAAATTGTTTGCTACAGGAGCTTCATTTTCTGCTAGTACATTAATATAACTAAAATTTAATAATAAAATTAATAATTTACTCATAATCATATTTTTCATCCGCCTTTGCTGGTATCATATTTTTTATAAATTTAAAGGCTACTACGCCAATAATTCCTATGATTAATAATATTAATAAAATAGTTAAGAAATTACTTTTCTTCTTTGGTACTACTACTGTTTCTTTAATAATATTAAAATAAAATGTTTTTTCAGTTAAATCTTCAGCTATTACTTTAACAGTAACTATACTACCATTTACTAAATCACTATTGTCATTTATTTCATATGTTGCGTTTTCATCCTCTAATTCAATATTAAAATTTAATGAATTTGTATCTTGGTTTACTACTACATCATAATTTTGTTTATTATTATCAAAATCTAAATTGTAATTTTCAATTGTTATATTTTTGATATTGATATTATTTGATAGTGCTTTATAAGTTAAGTTGATAGTATAATCTTTAATACTTCCGTCTTCAGCTGTTACAGTAATAATTATGGGATTAATAATACTTATTGGATCATTATTTCTTACATTTACAGTAGCTTTATCTGATTCGGTTTCATATTTTATATCTATTTTATTAACTGTTTTATCTATAACTATTTCATAGGTTAATTGTTCTTTATAAAAGTTAATTGTGTATCCTTCAATTGTTAGACTTTTTAAAAAGGCATTACTATCTTTAACTAGGGCTGTTGTCGTTGTCGTAGTTGTGGTTGTTTTGGTTGGCTTAGTAGTTCTTCTTTTGGTTGTGGTTGTTGTTCTTTTAGTTGTTTTTGTTTTTTTAGTTGTTGGTTTAGTTGTTGTTTTTTTAGGTATATATATAGATCCATCTGAAACCTTGTCACAATCATAGGCATAAGTAATACCACAATATGTTTCGGAGCTATTTGAACATGCTCCTTGATAATCATTACAACCAGACGAAATAACATATTGATAATAATCTTCATTACCATTTGAACAACTAACTGTATTTCCTCTTACAAACAATTTTTGAGTTTGCCATTGACCTTTATCACATTTTGCCTTTATACAATAATTGATACTTCCAGAACCACTAGAAATTATTCCTTTAGTTTGAAAATTTGTGCAGTCAAAATAGTTACTACCAAATTTTAGATTAGCACCAAACACGGTTAATGGAAATAATAAACATATAAGTAATATTATCTTTTTCATAACAACCTCTTTCCAAAAAAATAATACCGTAATGGTATTATTTCACCAAGACCTATAATAATAATATCATAATATTATTATTTTTTAAATCTTTTTAAACACATTTTTCTTATCTACAACATATAAAAGTGCTGTTACAGCAATGCCGATTGTTCCAAGTGCTATAAAATAATCTTCAACACCTGTTTCTTTGTTATCAGTTGTACCTGTATCTTTTGTAGTATCGCCATCTTTGTTTCCACTATTTGTAGTTGTAGTAGTTGTTGTACTATATGGTTTTTTATTATCATCAGTACTTCCTGCTAAATAATCACAATCAAATTTATAAATTCTTGTTGCATATAATTTACTTTCATTTTCATCAGCAGTACATGCACTGCCATTTTCAATTGATTTTCCTTTTGTTCCATCAACTACATTGTTATAGTATGGATTAGTATTACCATTTGCACATGTTAATGTACTTGCAATAGCACTATTCATAATAGTATAAACTCTTTTGCCATTAGTACATGTTATTTCTAATCCTTCAATGTAGAAACCGTTTGTAGCATTTTTTATACTTTCATTAAGTTTAAGTGATTCTTCAACTTGTGGTTTTGCATCTGCTGCTGCTCCAATTGCTTGAGTACTGCTACTAACCTCAGCTCTAACTGCCAAAGGCATAACTAATAACAATCCTAAAATAAACATCTTTTTCATATTTCTTTCCTCCATTTATTCCTTGCTTACTTTACTTTTCTATTAAACTATTAATAGTATACCATAAAATTTTATAAATAAACATATAATTTTTTTATTTATTTAAGATTTTTTACCACTTTTAGTATCAATTGTTTCATCATAATATTTGCTATCATAAATTGTTACTCTATGAATATCTATTTTGTTTTTCTTTTTATAACTTAAATAATAGATACTATCACTTGAAATATTTAGTTTATTATTAAAAGATAAATCATAATCTTCAATTAATGTTAATTCTTGTCCTATGACAAATGGAACTTCGTAAATAATTTTAAAATCATCATTTAGGGTGTAAACATAATGTCTACTTGTTGAATAGTCATTAGCGTTAATATTAGTATCAATTACTAAATATTCTTTATTATCTAATCCTTTTATTTTATTAAAATGAATATTATCTAATTTTATACTTCCTAGTTCACTATAAGTTTCTTTAGTATCATTTATTTTAATTACTTTACTTAATTTAGTATTGTTAAAATACAATTCTAGATAATAACTATAATAAACATTATTTTCTTTATCTTCATTTTCTTCTTGATATATTACATATCTAATACCTACTTCATTATCATTTAATTTAATACTTGTAAAACTATTATCACTTTGAACTATTTTCATATCTCTAACAACATAATTATCTTTGATATTTTTAAGTGTATCATAATCTTTTCTATTAAAGGTTTTATATAATTTTTCATTTATTTTGGTATTACTTACTATATTATCTTCATTAATATTCTTTTCTTTTTTCTTATTAATTGCTTTGTATAACACGATACTAAGTAATGCGATTATTATGCATAACATGATTATTAAGACAATATATTCCCAATTTTTAAATTCTTTTTCTTTTTCCATCAATTATCAACCTCTTTGCTACAATTAAATATTATCAATTTAAATATATTTATTCAAGAAAAAAGCAGTTATTCTGCTTTAAGTTTATTATAAGTTATTAAAAAGAAATTATAATATCTATATTCAGTATTCAGTGCATTTATAATAAAAATCTTTTAATACCAGTCACGATTTTAATCAATCCAATTATATGCTATTTAAATTATCTTTTCAAAATTTTATTGAGAATTTTGCCACTTTTACTACTTTTTTTCAATGAAACACTAATAATACAAACTACTTTCTTCTATTTTCTCCTATTAATTCTTTATTATTAGTTAAAAATTTAATTCTTTCCATTATTCGTCTAGCCTTAATTTTTTCTTCTTCATTATTTTTAATAATAAAATGTTCTTCTAATTCATTTAATGTTAAGTTAGATGTAAAAAATGTACTTAGCTTATTATCCATTCGATATTGTAAAATAGTTCCTAAAATTTCATCTCTATTCCATAAAGAGGTTGCTTCAGCTCCAATATCATCTAATAGTAATAAATCACACTTCTTTATTTCATTAAGTCGATCATTAAAATCCTCATTGCCAAATCCTTCTTTTAAACTTCTAAGTAGTTCAGGATAATAAACAATAATAGAATTATATCCATCTTTAGCAAGTTCGTTTAATAAAGCACTTACAATAAATGTTTTACCAGAACCAAAAGAACCACTTAAATATAAACCTTTTTGTTTATTATCTTTTTTATAATCTTTATAAAATTTAGTTATCCATTTAATCAGTTCTACTCTATCTTTACTTGATGGGTCAATATCCTTAATTCTTGCTTTTTTAATTTCATATGGCATTTCAAAAAATTTAGATTTAATTTCTTCTTTTTCTTGTAAATCTTTTTTCATATATTTGCAAGCAACATAATTAAAATCAATCTTTCCTTCTAGTACTTTAGGATAATAAACACAACCTAGACATTTATTTTTACAGCCTAATAATCCTTTACAATTTTTACAGTTATTAAGTTCATTAACACTTCTTTCTAATTTAGATGTATATTTATATGCTATATCATCTTTAATTTTTAAAGAAACTACTAACTTTTTAAAGTCTTCATTTTTTAAAGCTTCAATATAATCTTTTTTTAAAGACATTTCTAAATTATTATTTTTGTAATTATTAATATTTAATTTATCCATTATTTAAACTCCTTAAGTAATGCTTCTATTTCTTTCTTTTCTTCTTCACTTACATTTATATCTTTTTGTTCATTATCAAACCAAGTTGGTAATTTAACACTCTTATTAATTTCTTTTTTAGGTTTCTTTTTATATTCTTTTTTAGCTTGATTCATTGCTTCTCTGGCTGTTTTAATACCTAGTCTAGTCCATTGTCCAGCAATAGTTTCAACATAAGCTTTATTAAGTTTATTGTCACTTATTCTTAAAACATAATCGATTAATACGTTAATAACAGCTGGAGGCATATTTAATTCAAGGGCTAAATATTCTAATAATTTTAAATCTCTAGGGGTAGGATTATTATTTTTATATTTACTTTTTAAGAAATCATATGGGGTTGTATTTTCAAAAATATAAACCATTTTACCAGCACTTGATAAATCTCCTTCAGGACTTTTTAAATGTTCAGGCTGTGTTCTATAAATAATTGTAGGTAAACTTCCACCATTATTATATTCATAATATTTTCTTACTTCTTTAATAAATAAGTCTTTATTAATAAGCCCGTTTTCATCAATTGTTAATCTTAATATTTCACTTACTTTAAGTGTATCTAGGTTATAAATGAACGCTAGATTATTAATTAATTCTTTTGTTTTTTTATTAAAAGCATTATTACCTAACACTTTATTAGGAATGCTTTCTTTTAAAACATCAAAATCAATTAAATTATCTAATTTAGGTTTATTACTATTTTTATTTTTAATATTTTCATTGCTGAAATTATTATAGGCACTGCTTTTAAAGGTATCATTTAATTTACTAGATATATCTTTATAGTCATCATATTTAAAGTTAACTTTTTTATAAGATTTAATTAAGTTATTATATTCATTTACTCCTAAGTTATTGTATAACACTATATTTAAAATAGGATGGTTAAAGAATTCATAGGCACTTATTGGAGAATATAGTTCATAGATATAATAATTAATATTATCTCCTTCTTTATAGTATGTTTTAATTAAACCTAATGCTTCTAAGGCACTTCTGGCTTCTTTAATATCGTTTAAGTTACTTTTTAAAAAGGTCATTAAATGATGATGATTATAGGAATCACTAAATGTTAAGGTTCTATCTAAATCGCTCCATAGTGTTAAATATAAACTAATTGCAAGAGGGCCTATTATTGGCTCATATAAATTAATTAAATTAACTTTATCATTGTCTGTTAATATAGTTTTGTTAACCACTACATAATTATCTGCTGGTAATAAAGTTATCTCATTCATATGTAAGCCTTCTTTCAACTTCTATTTTATTATTTAAGTAAACCAAAAGCAAGAATAATATTTAAATAATTTATGTATTTATTAATACTTAACTATTTTAAAATAAAATGTTATTATTAATTTAATGGAGGTAGTATGAAATTAGATGTAATAATTCCTTGTTATAATGAAGAAGGAAATATATTAATATTAAACGATAAAATAAAAGAAGTATTAAATAATATTAATTATCAAATTATATATATAAATGATGGTAGTACGGATAATACTTATAATAAATTGGAAGAAATATATAAACAAGATAAAGAACATGTAAAAGTTATTAATTTTAGTCGTAATTTTGGTAAGGATGCTGCTATGTATGCTGGAATGAGATATAGCACTAGTAAATACTGTGCTATTATAGATAGTGATATGCAACAAAATCCGAAGTATTTATTACAAATGTTAAATTTTTTAGAAAATAATCCAGATTATGATCAAGTATCAATGATTAATAAAGATAGATCTAATGATAATTTTTTTGTTAAAACTTTAAAGAAGATTTTTTATAAATTTATTAATTTAATAAGTGATACTAACTTTAAAGAAGATGCATCGGATTTTAGGATGTTTAGTAAAAGTGCTAAAGAGGCTGTATTAAATTTAGGAGAAATAAATAGATTTTCTAAAGGTATATTTTCTTGGATTGGTTTTAAAACTAAATATTTAGAATATAAGGTTGAGAAAAGATATTCTGGTACTTCTAAATTTAATTTAACTAATTCTTTTAGATATGCTTTTAATGGCATTGTTAATTTTAGTACTAAACCACTTAGACTTGCAACTGTAACTGGGTTACTTACTTCAACAATCTCATTTATTTATTTTATAGTAATGATTTTAGAAACGTTAATTAGGGGTAATAATGTACCTGGTTATCCATCTATTATATGTTTAATTTTAATATTAGGCGGAATAAACCTACTTGCAATTGGTATTGTTGGTGAGTATATTTCAAAAATATATTTAGAAATTAAAAAAAGACCTATATATATTACTAAGAATACATTAGGCTTTGATGAAGATGTTTTATAGCATCTTTTTTATTTACTTGTTTTTTAAATCATTTACATAATTAATTCTTTTATTTATTTCAAAAATTATTTTATTAATTCTTTCATTAGACATAAATGGATTTTTAGATAATATCTTTCCTACTTCTTTTGTAAATCCTTCTAATTTATTTATATCAAAGAAACTAAAATCTTTAACTAAATTAATTTGCATATTTTCATATTCTTCAAATGGCTTAGTTAAAAAGAATTCTCCAACGTATATATCATTTTCGTCATACCATAATGAACATCCATTATCAAATATTGGGGCAACTTTTATAAAATCTAAAGAGTTAATATCTCTTATTACTCCAAAGTTATTAAAATGTCTGTCTTTATTAGCTAAAATATAATCACAAACTATCATTTTATCAACTGATTTTCTAGAATCTTCTATTTTAAGTTCTTCTAAGCATCTTATGTAATGTTCGTATTTATTTTCATTTTCTTTAAATTCAAAATAATCATTGATTTTCCAGGCAGGTACTAATTCAGTATCTTTATTAATAAAATTTTCACAGACTGATATAGCATTATTGTTTTCATAGATAATTTCATATTTAACATATTCATCTTCATTTAATAATCTTTCATACAATTTGGTAGCTATTACTTCATTGTATGGTTCTTGATTTAAGATTTTACTACCTGCTTTAAGTAAATATCTTTTCCCGTTAATAATTTTCCATCTCTTGCTATAATTACCATTACTTGTCATATCTGGTGTATTTAAATTTAAATTCATAGGTGTTTTACCACCATTAAATAATATTTTTCCAATATCCTCAGAAAATTCATTATCAAAGAAATTAATGTTTTCCCACAATATATTATCGTTAGGCTTTTTAACCCAATATTGATCTGATAATGATAAACAATATGCTTTAGCATCTAATAGATCGAAATTATCATCAGAGATAAGTTCTTTTAATCCATTTCTTGATGCTGGTATTTGTCTATTTTTCCACCATTTATTAAACTCATTCTTATTTACTATTCCATCTTTTATTAGTCCGAAAGGCGCATATTTTAAATTATTAGGATAATTATAATCAAATTTTATAATTAGGTGTTCTTCTTCATCATACCAAAAATCAAAAACTTTATTATTTTTATTCATTAATGTATATTGCTTCATAATTGCTCCTCTTTTCATTAAAAATATTATATCAAATACTTAAAAAAACTTATATACTCTTCATGAATATATAAGACTTTTTAGATAATTAATTCTTTTTATTTAAATATTCTTCATCGATATTAATATCTTCTGTTACATTTGAATTATCTACTTCATAGTCATCATAATCATCTAAAACATTGATTTTAACTTTTATATCTCCAACTATTTCTACGCCAAGTTCTTTTTCAACTTTTAGTTTTAAAGTATTTCCTTCAACTTCAACAGCACTGGCACTTGGAGCCGTTAAACTTCTAACTATTATTTCATTTGTATCAGTAATTTTATCTTTTAAATTAACATTTATAATATCACTGTAATTAAATGTCCTAGCTATAACATTTGTTTTGGTGTTGTTATCATATGAATACCAAATATTTACATCATATGATCCATTAACAGCAACTTTACCATTGGAATTATATCCTTTAAATGTATGATTTATTACCCAACAACCTAAAACATTACTTATATTTTCTTCTAGCAAGATACTGTATTCGTCTGTACTTGTTTTTTTACTTTTACCGATAACAGCTTTAGTAACTATTTCTTTATAATTATTATTCATTCTATCACTCTCCTAATTTAAGATATGCATTTGTCTTATAAAAAGTGATATTAACCCAAAAAGAAAAGGATAATTTTATTTATCCTTAGTATTTGTAACAATAGTTTTTATTACTGTGTAAGGTATATCCGGAATCGCAGGAATATGTAGTTTTTATTCCTCCGTCTTGATAACATTTTTTGCTAAGTCCTCCGCCTTCCCATCCGCTTGGACAACACCATTTTACTGCGGTCCCTATATGTCCACATTGAACTCCAATAGTTTCATTTGTTATTGGTGTTTCTTCTTTTAAGGATTTTTTCACTGTAATAGAACATTGATTTGTCTTTTCTCTTACATCTTTTACATAGTATGTATAAATATTTGCATCTGTATCTGATTCAAATACGATTTCTTTAGAAATATCATTACCTCCCTCATATTTGTCGTTCCATCCTTGATAAACAATACCTAATTTTCCTTTAGTAGTTGCTTCTATTAAGTTTGACTCTGAATTTATGTTTAGATTGCAAGTTGTTGTGAAATCTGAATAGTTAATTTGATTTTTCTTTAATAAATATCCGGTATTAGCTGTTACAGCTTTTGAAAGTGTTTTATCAGAATACCAAATTGCTACTTCATTGTTATAAACCATTTCTGGGATAGTTCCATATGTATCTTTTACATCTACTTCTTTTTGACATTTACTACCATTTCGTTCATATCCATCTGATGATTTGCAGGTGTCATCCGTCCATGTATCATTACCTTCAAGATCAAACGCTACTGTGTAAGATAATATATTTTGAGCATTAGTATATGTAATAGCGGTAATTGATGCATTAAAAGTATCATCTTCATATGTAGAATCTTTATCTATCCATAAAATTATACTGTATGTTTTTTTGTTTGATTCGCCTGTACCAAATGTTTTTCCAGCTGTTAATAATTTACCTGAATATTTAGATGAAATAGTATCATTATTGTCTAATATTTCTGATAATTTTGCTATAGCATAATTAGGATTAGTACAGTTTTCATCATCACAGGTTGCGAACGCTACTTTTATTGTATCTTCTGGAGCTGAAGTTTGATATTCTAAATTTAAATAATATTCTAAATCAATTTTATTATTATTAGTTAGAGTGAATTGATATGGCGTACAACTTAATCCTTCAGTATCGGAAATTGGATAATTTTTACATAAAGATAGACTTCCACTTACATTACTGATTTCTAAATTAATATTTGATGCTTTAACTGCTACATCATTATTACTATTGTCTCCATTTAAATTTACGATATAATAAGCATAACTACTTCCTATAATTAAGACAATTAGTCCTAATAAAATAGAAACTGATAATAAAATATATTGTTTATTAAACCACTTACTTTTTTTCATGATTATCACCTTATTTTTTCTATTAAAAATATATCATAAGTTAATAATAAATTCAATTTGGATTTACATAAAAAAGAAAAGTGATTAAAAAATTTTACAATTAATCACTTTATCTACTATACCAATATGTATATTTATTTGGTAAATTTAATGTTTTCTTAGCATCAAATAAATTACTTAACCATGTACTATATGAAGTATATGTTGATCCATACCAACCATTTGCTAACATAAAGTGTAAGTGGGCACCGGTTGAACAGCTTTCCCAGCTTTGAGTTCTTCTTCCACCACCAACATGACCTATAACAGTTTCACTTGTTACTTTGTCTCCTACTTTAACATTGATATTTAATAAATGCATATAACCAGATGTATATTTTTTTCCATTAATTGTATGATAAATATAGACTTGTCTACCGCCACATATTTTTTTACTTGTATTATCTATAATCATTCCAACAACACCATTTGCAGTAGCATAAACATTGGTTCCTTCAGGGTTACCTCCAATATCTGTACCACTATGGAAGTTATTCTTTCCAGTAATAGGATGAATACGATATCCAAAATAACTAGTAATTGTTCCTTTAATTAATGGTTTTCTAAATCCAGTATCTCCTTTAACAGATACACATTCATTTAAATCTTGATTATCTTTACATCCTAATCCCTGATAATATTTAACTAAAGAATCTATACCATCAATTTGTTCTTGAATATCCATAACTATATCACTAATTTTTTCTAAATCAGTACCAAGTGAATCAATTTCTTTTTCTAAGGAAGATATTTTGTTATTAAGTTCTTCCTCTTGTTTAGCTAAATCAACTTGTAACTGTTCATTGTATGTTACTTTTTCGTTCCAAGATTCTATTTGACTATTATTGTATCCTAATATTTGATTTACAACTTCAAAGCGATATACTAAATCAGCATATGTTTGAGCTTCAAAAATATATTCTAAATATATATTATCGCCTTGTAATAATTCATAAGAATTTATTAATTTTTTAATACTTTCCTTAGTACTAGCAATATCTTTATTTAATTCTTCAATTTCCTTTCTAGCGTTTTCAATCTTTTCTCTATTTTGAGTTATTTCCTTTTGAGAATTATATATATTAGTACGAGCACTTTCTATTTCATTATTAGTTCTTTTCTTTTCATATTCTTGATTAGCTTTCTTAGACTTTAAAGAAGCAAGTTCTTTTTTTAACTCTCCTAAAGTTCTTGCATTAGTAGCAAATACATTTGGGATAAATAATATTAATGAAATAAATATAATAATTATCTTTCTCATATTGTTAAATACTTTCTAACAGCCTTAACTGATGAGAACGCTCCTATGACTGTACCAATTAATATTAATAATAATGATACTTTATAAATAACTTCACCGGGACTTACTAATGTTAATATGTTCATTATATTGGATAGGTTAACAGTATTTAAGGCATTATAAGCATATGAATAACCAAATATTGTAATTAATACTGGTACTAAACTACCTATAAATCCAATAAAGAATCCTTCAATAAAGAATGGTAATTTAATAACTATATTACTTGTTCCTACTAATCTCATGATGTCTATTTCTCTTTTTCGAGAGAAGATGGTTATTTTAATTGTATTATTAATTAAGAAAGCAGTTACTAAAATTAGTCCAACTACTAATCCAATGGTTATTTTTTTAACAGCACTAAATACTTTAATTAAATCATTAACAGTTGTTTCGCCATATTTAACTAAAGATACTTTTTCCATATTTTTAATAGTTGTTGCTGTTTCGTTAATATCTTTAATATCTTTTACTTC
This sequence comes from uncultured Mycoplasmatota bacterium, assembly GCA_900553855.1. Lineage (GTDB taxonomy): Bacteria > Bacillota_I > Bacilli_A > RF39 > UBA660 > CAG-533. The sequence continues at coordinate 63,865 of USFG01000003.1, forward strand.
AATTATAAATGAATCTTGAAGAGGATTTTCTCCTTCTTCCCAAGTACTTATTATTTTATTAAATGTATCATTTTCATTAGCCATATTATTTTTTATTTCTTCTTTAGATTTGAAGGTAACATGTTTAACATTGTCTATATTATTTAAATCTTCTTTGGTTTTATTTAATTCATCTGTTGTAATATTTTTATCCATGAATATAACTATTGTTAGTTCGTTTTCGATATTTTTGGTTATGTTATTAATGTTATAGGAAAGTAACATTCCGATTGATACTAATATCAATGTTATAATTGAACAGGTAATTGAAGCCATACTTAAACTAAAATTACGTAATATGCTTTTACCGGCGTTTTGAATGCTTCTACCAATAATTCTAAATATCCTCATTTACTTTATACCTTCCTTTCGCATAATCGCCACTAATTAATCCATTCTTAATTACGATTACTCTTTTTTTCATTCTATTAACTATATCTTGATCATGGGTTGCCATAACAACTGTTGTACCTGTTTCTTTATTGATTTTATCAATTACATCCATGATTTCTTTACTTGTTTCGGGATCTAGATTACCAGTTGGCTCATCGCAAATTAATAATTTAGGTTTATTAACTATTGCTCTAGCAATACATACTCTTTGTTGTTCTCCTCCTGATAATTCATAGGGAAATGATCTTGTTTTATTAGATAGTCCTACTTGTTCTAGGGCATCTAGTACCATTGGTCTTATTTCCTTTGAACTTAATCCATAACTTTCTAATGGATAAGAAACATTTTCATAAACTGTTAATTTAGGAAGTAACTTATAATCTTGGAATACAATACCTATTTTTCTTCTTAATTTATATATTTTACTGTTTCTTAACTTGGCTACGTTTACCCCGCCAACTGTTACATTTCCTTTACTTGGCTTTTCTTCACGATAAAGTAATTTAATTAAAGTTGATTTACCAGATGCGGTTTGTCCAATAATAAAGCAAAAATCGCCTTTTTTTATTTTTAAATTTACTCCAGCAAGACCGGTAACTCCATTTTTGTATATTTTATAAACATCTTTAAGTTCTATAAATTCCATTAAAACATCTCTACTTTCTATAGTAAACAATTAAATTATATCATATTTTGACATATTTTGTGTACCAATTTATGGTTCTTTACATTTTGAATCAAAAAAAGACTATTTCTAGTCCTTATGATCTATTAGATTTACATTGTTAATTGAGTCAAATCTTTTGGTAATTTTTTCGGTTGTTGTATGAATATCTTCAACATCCTTGCTTACTGTGTTAATACTTCTTGATAATTTATCCCATCTTTCACGATATCTACCAAATTCAATTCCTAATTTAGTTAATTCTTCGTGAATAACTTTAGCATATTTATCTCTTTCAATATTCATAACTACCATATTTATAATTGTTAAGGTACTCATTAATGTTGTTGGCCCTGCTATCCATACGTTTGATTTATAGGAATACTCTAAAAGATCAGGATGATATGCATTAATTTCAGCAAATATTGCTTCAGCAGGTAAGAATAAAATTGCTTCAGGAGCGGTTTCACCCGGTATGATATATTTGGTTCTAATAGCATCAATATGTTTTTTTACATCAACTTTGAATGCTTTTAAAGCTTCATCTCTTTCAGTTTTTGGTAAATTACGGTCTGTCATAATTTCATAATGTTCTAAAGGAAATTTTGAATCTATACAAATAGTTCCAATTGGGTTTGGAGCATAAACAACTGCATCAGCAATAGATCCATTTTTCATTGTAACTTGGGTATTATATACTTTTTTTACATCCCCAAATACACTTGATAAGATATAATTTAAGTTTGTTTCACCAAAAATCCCTCTTGTCTTTTTATCAGTTAAAACAGATTGTAAACTAATAATATCTCGACTTAAATTATCAATTTTCTTTTGAGCTTCATCTATTTTACCAATTCTTTCTAAGACAGCACCAAAAGTTTTATTAGTCTTTTCAAAATTAATATCTAATCTTTCATTAACTTTATCGTTTATGTAATTAAGTCTTTGCTCTATAACCATGTTTGTTTCTTTGAAATCTTTATCAATATCTTTACTAAATTCATATTTAAAATCACCTAATGATTTGGTAAAGTTTGTTTCGAGTTTTCCTATTCTTTCTATCATTTCATTATTATTATTTTTTCTTAATAAAGAAATAATTAATAATATAATAACGATTACTAATAAACCAATAATAATATATTCTAACATTTTACACTACTCCATTCTTAATTTCTTACTTACTATTTTACTTATTATAAATGCGATTAACATAAACAAGCATATTTTTATTAGGGTAACTGGGTTATTTATACTTTCAATTAAACTAGTACCAATTAACTCCCAAAATAACACCAAAGATATTTTACCAATAAGGATACTTATTATAAATTTTTTCTTATCAATTCCAGCAAGTCCAGATGCGATATTAACGAGAAATGCGGGAGTAAATGGCATCGCTATAATTAAGGATAATTCTTCTAACTTTAATTTTTGTATTTGTTTGGTAAACCTTTTTAATTTTCGATGTTCCGTTTTGTCTAACATATTGTAATAATGTGTTTTTAACTTATTTGAACAAAATGAATATGATATATAACATCCTACACAGGTTAATACGTAACTTATTATGAAACCAGGTATGTATCCCATATAATAGGCGTTTATTGCTATAAATAACGATAAAGGAAGAATTGGAAAAATACTTTCTATTATAATAAGAAAGCATGCTAAAACAGGAGCAAACGCACCTAAATCATTCATAACATTTTCAACTATTGTATTTATAAATTCAAATATACTCATATGTTAATTATAAATCAAAATCTAGTTTATTTAAAGAGTTATATTATATAAAAAGAATCAACATTAAATTTGATTCTTATCATTTAAAACTAAAACTGTGTTATAACCATAAGCTGATAAAATACTTGCTACTTTTTTAGATTTAACTCCACCTTTACAATAGAAGTAATATTCTTTATCTTTACTTAAATATTTATAATGATTATTAAGTAAATTATCGTATGGTTTAAATGACATATCTAAATTAATAAATACACCTTCATTATTATAATCTTTTATATTTATAACTCTCATCATACTATATTATATTAAGTAAATAAAAAAAGGTGAATAAATCACCTAATCAATTGTATATGGGTTTGTACTTGTACCTGTTCCACCAGTTATTTTTACACTTTGTTTTAAATAAAGCGTTGGATAAACGGCCCATGCTGTAGATGTATTATCAGAATGAAAGGTATATTGTAAATTTTGAGGCGTGCTATAAACACTTAAAGCAGTATATCCATCGGTTGTTAATGAAGATAATGTCCAATAAAGACCAAAAGCATATAACCAATTATTAACACGGCAATTCGAAACAATTGATGTTGTATTTCTACAAGCTGCATTACTTGATGCGTAACCATAATCGGATGGATACATTAACCCTATTTTATCACTATAAAAATCAGTTCTTTCTGTATCATCTGTTATAGTACTTACATGACTTGTTCCTCTTTCTTCTACATATAAACTAGAAGCAGGTTTAGTTGGATTAGATAAACCTCCTAAATTCCATCTTACCGTTGCTATCTTATCAACATATTCATCTTTAATATTTTTACTATAATCATAAGATCCAGTTTGTTGTTCATTTTGACCATTAAACCATGTTGTTGTTCCTGTATTTGTTCCTAAATAATCATTATTTAATTCATTCATTAAGTCAGCCTGACTCCATTCATTTATTCCATAACCAGAATTAATGCTTGATTTAGATGTATCCCATGAATAATTTCCTAAAGAAGAGCCCCTAACTATTTTAATTAAACGTTCATATTTATTTGTTTCTTCATTATATACATTAAATACTCCTATTATTCTCCATGTTTCATTATTAAATGTAATATAATTATTTGGCTTAAGTCCTGTATATCTAATATTATCATAACTATCAAATTCAATATCAGCTAAAGTGTTATCAAGTAAAGACACATTATAAGATTTATTTTTATTACTTAATAATGACATATTAAATTCGCCTGTTCCATCTTTTTGAAGTCCATCAATTGTTATTCCATTTGCATCTTTATCTCTTGTACTATATAAATCTGCAATATAATTAGTTACTGAAAAATCATAATTAACTACTACTGCAGCATTAATACTCTTACCTTTTTCACTATCTTGATTTTCCCCATTATCCGGGAATTGAAATTTTAAATTAAATGTTATAGTTTGATCACTGGTTTTTGAAGGAAATACACCACTAACCATTTTTTGATAAATAGCATCTTTAGCTAAAGTTCCATGAGCATAACCTATCTCAGTATCATGTCCTGGGATAGTTTGATTTGGTTCTCCAACAAAATCTGTTGTAATATCATCATTATTGCTACTCATCTTCTTTATATAATAGTGAATCATTCCATCACTAAATGAAGATATATACTTTAACCCCACTTCATAAGGCATTGGAAGTCCATCACTTGAACTTGTTCCTACTGTTGTATTTGATCCAGTTAAAGTAAATGTCTTATTAACCAATATTGCATTACTTGGTTGGATATTGGTTAATGGTACAATATTATCTGTTCCATCGTTGTAAGTAATAAGCATACGACCTGTTTCAGATTTTATTTCAGCTGTTGATCCTTCGGGATTATTTGCTGTAAAGAACGCATATGTTATTCCTCCAAATGTGATTATTAATATTCCTACAGTTAAAATTGTTATTATCGTAATTTTCTTGTTTTCCATAAAAAATTTCACCATATCCTATAGTGAAATTATAAAACTTAATTGGCTCCTTAGTCAATTACTTAATTTAATTTTTTACATATATTACTCTACTTCACCGTAAACATTGCAGTTGTCAACTTTAATTATTTTTACATTATAAAATTTATTGTGTTCTAATTTTTTATTAATGATAACTTTAATATAATTATCAGTATGGCCAGTACAATATTTATCAAATACTTCTTCAACTAAAACACTTAAAGTTTTGTCTATAAATTTATTATAGTATTCATTTTCTAATTTATTAGATAATGTAATCATTTTATGAGTACGTTCTTTTTTCTCAGTGTCAGTAACTATACTTTTCATTTTAGCAGCTACTGTTCCATCTCTTTTTGAATATGGGAATACATGAATTTTTCCAAATTTAATTTCTTTAGCGTTGTTATAACTTTCTAAAAAGTCTTCTTTTGTTTCGGTTGGAAAGCCAACTATTAAATCTGTTGTTATATTAATATCTGGTCTAACTTCTCTTATTTTATTAATTATTTCTTTAAATTTATTCATATCATATTTACGGTTCATTTTCTTTAGGGTATTATCACAGGCTGCTTGAACCGGTATATGCATATGATTACATATTTTATTATTGTTCTTTAATTCTTTTAAGAATTCATCATTAATTTCGGTTGCTTCAATACTGCTAATTCTAATTCTTTCTAATTTATCATTTTTGCTTATTTCTTGAATTAATTTAACTAATTCAGGATAACTTCCTGTATGAATTCCAGTTAAGACAATTTCTTTAAACCCATTATTAACTAATGTATTTATTTCATTTATGGCATCATTTAAATCTTTATTTCTAATTGTTCCTCTTAAGTAAGGAATAATACAATAAGAACAATAATTATTACAACCATCTTGAATTTTAACGAACGCTCTTGTTCTCTCACTATAATTATCTAAACTCATTTTTTCAAAATCAGTATTAATCATATTATAATAATTAATTATTTGTTTGTTATCATAATTATTTACATAATCAAAGATTTTAGATTTGTCTTTATTTCCAATTAAAATATCGGCTCCTAAATCTTTTAGTTCATCTTGATGATTTTGGCTAGAACATCCACAAACAACTAAAATAGCATTTTTATTATTTTTTCTGGCATTACGAATTACTTTTCTACTTTTAGCATCACTTTGATTTGTTACTGAACAAGTATTTACTACTATTACATTTGCATCACTTAAATTATCTGCTAATTCATAACCATTTCTTAAAAATTCTTCTTTTATAACTTCGGATTCATAAGTATTAACTTTACACCCTAATGTTTCAATAAATATTTTCATAACATCACCTTTTTATTTTTTATATATTTTTAATTTTGGCATTGTTGTATATGTTAAACTTTCATTATTTTCTTCATAATTATGACTATTCTCTTTACCCAAATAATCATTTTCTAAAATACCATTTAGAAGTTCTACATCAAATTCATATTGTCTATTTATATAAATATTTTTAATATTTATATCTATTTCATTATTTAAATCAGTTATATTTTCGGATATATTATTTGTTTTTGTTAAATCATTATACTCGTTTAAAACTTTTCCAGCATTGACATAATTATTTATTTGATTTATTAAGTTTATTGATAATAAAGAACTACCAATTAAGCAAGTCAACATAGGTGGAATTGATAGTAAGTTATAATAAAGTGAACCTAATATTGTAAATAACACTATTAAAGGACTACTTATAAGTAATTTTTTAATTATATTTTTTAAAGAATATTCTTTTTTTATTTCTAAAATACTTTTCTTTTTAGATGCTTTATTAATATTATTAATACTATTATTTATTACATCTTCATATTTTTCTATATCTAAGTCATTATTTGAAAATGAAAAATAATGTTCAATATTAAATTTAGGCATTCCATTATCATTATCATATTTTTTATTTAATAATTCTAATTCGCTATCAATCAATTTATCTTTACATACTTCTTTATTATATGATATTAAACTATTTAGTTGGTTCTTGATATGATTGTTTTTATGGGAATATATTTTTCTTAATATGTTTTTTTGTAATTCATAACTTAAAATTCCTACAATTAAATATGTTATTATAGATGATTTAAATGTCAAAAAATAATTAAATGGTAATAATAAAGATATTATGGCAGTTAATATAAAACTACAATTTAATGAATTAATTTTATTTAATATCTTTTGTTTTCTTAAATTCTTTTGATAATATAAAATCTTATTTTGAACTTTTGTTTTTTCTTTTCTTTTTTCTTCTATCATTAAATTTATTTTATTTTTATTCATATTAAAATCCCCTTACCAAAATATTAAAATTGCTAATGAAGATATTATCACAAATATATAAAAAAAGCAAACTAACTTAGCTTGCTTTGCAAATCTTTTAATACTTTTAAAAACTCTTCTTCTTTTTCATAATCTATCAATTTAACTTCAATTTTTGGATCAACAATTTTTATTTTACCAGTACCCTCTAAATCAATTTTTTTAATATCTAAATCAGGTTCAGTATTAGAGAAATTATCATCGTAAGTAACTACATTCATTTCTCTAGTTTTAACAAGTTCATCATAACTTATAATGGCATTATTTTCTTGCTCTTCTTCATAACTTGTTAATTTAATGTTTGGCGGTGCTGGTTTGTAATTTTCTTCTAAATTCTTAGTAACTTTACTAATATCAAATTTTTCTTCTTTTTTCTTTGGTAATTCTTCAGGTTCTGTTTTAAGTAAATAAATAATATAAATAAATAAAACGATTAATAAAAATGTACCTATAAAGAAGAAATAATCTCCCATACTAAGTGAATACATAAAACCAAATAAATCTTTTATTGTTTCTTTCATAATAAACTCCAGTTTCTAAATATTATATATTTTCTTTTATAAGAGTGCAAGACTTATTATCATACTAAATAAATTATTTAAAGCATGAATAAATATTACAAACCAAATATTTTCTGTTTCAGTATAAATATATGCTAGATAAAAGCCCATAGCAACATATGTAATTGAATAAATAAGCGCTAGAGATGTTGGTAAATCAGTTGGAAAGATATGCATCATTCCAAAGAATAAACCACTTACTAGAATAAATAAATATTTATTGTTAAAGACTTTTCTAATTGATAATCTAAAAATTCCTTCTTCAACAAATGGGGCTAATATACATGTATTTATTATCATTAATAAAGGTTCAGCACTAACAAGTTTCATTACAGCTTCTTGATTTTCGCTTTCACCTAATGTATAGTTTAAAGCAAAGGAAAGAATAGATGAAATTAAAGCAGTCCCTATTTTAAGTGCTATAAATAAAGCAAAATAACTTATTATTTTTCTAATATTATCTTTGGAATTCAACTTAAATATTTTATAATCTTTTTTAAATTCTTTATTGTATAGAAGCATCACTACTACAAATAGTATTAGTTCTATTAACACATTAAAGTAAGTGTAATCTTTATAATTAAAAGTATTATAATTAATTCCTACTAAATTAAATAGCAACGCAATTAAATAACTTAAGTTAAAAAATAATATAAAACATAATAATAATTTTAATAAATATTTGATATCTTTCTTCATATTAACCTCACAAAAATCTTCTCATTAATATGCTCGTAAATAATTCATATAAAGTATATGAAATTATACTATAGCCTATATTATTATTCTTTTTATATATAAAACTTAGTATATTAAATAATAAATAATAAGGTATCATATTAATTAGTATATATCCAATCGAAGCATTGAAATGACACATAACATATATTGCATATAAAGAGTATAATAATCCACTAAAGAACATTCCGGTCTTTTTGGAACACATATTATTTATTCCTAAAACAAATACGACTACTTTAATAAATGGAACTATGATAATATCTTTAATAATTATTACTATTAAATCAAAACTAAATTGATAATCAAAAATATTGATAAAACTTAATCCTTCATAAGTTATATTAAATCCTTTAGCTAATGCAACAACCAAATAATTTATAATCATCATTGCAATAAATAAAACGATAAAACAAATAATACTATAAAAGATATTGGTTGTTAATTTGTGCTTATATTTAGCAAATGCAGCTGTAATTTCACTTTTATAAATTATAAATATGATTATAAATATTAAAATATAAACAATTAATGAAACAATACTTTTACTATTAATACTTAATTTAAGTAAATCTAATAGCTTATAAAAATATTCTTCAGTAAATGTAATAACTAGTACACTTAATATTAATTTGATTAAATTTACTAAAAAATCTTTCATTTTTACCACCTAAAATTATTATATTATACTTTACATTACATTACACTTATTAAATGTAAAGAAATGTAAATTTTTACAAATTGTTTACATTAGATTTTAAGATAGTATAAATTTTTCCATTTTTGTAAAAAGCATAGAATATATCTTCTAGGTTAATATTTTGTTTTCTTAAATATAATTTAATCCATATTTTGTTTTTACGAATATTTTTTAAGGTGTTTTCTTGAATAACTCCATCAACTATAATTGGTGCTGGATAGGCAGAATCAGTTTTAAATAAATTATATTTAAAAATACTAAGTTTGCCATTACTTTCTAAAAAAGCATATTCAACATCTTCAATTGATTTAATTGATGCTTGTCTTAAACTGACTAATAAATCGTCTAGACTATATCTTTGTTTAATCATTTCTTTGTAATTTATAACTCCATGATTAATAATTACTGATGGCTTAGAAGTGAAGACTTGCCTAAACCATCTTGATTTAGTAGAAAGATATGCAAGTGCTACTTCAATTACTACTAATAGACTTATAGGAGCAATCGTGAGCATTATTGATTTATCAACATTTTCAACACTTATTGCAACTAACTCTGCAATTAAGATTGATACGATTAAATCGACTATTCCTAGTTGACCCACTTCTCTTTTTCCCATAATTCGGTAAGCAAATGTAACAAAAAAATAAAAGAATAATGTTCGTAATACAGTTGTTAATAATTCCATATCATCACCAACTATATTATGGGTTATATTCTTTTATTTTAATCATTATAAATCATATTTAATATTTTTATTTTGAATAATTTCTTTTATTTTACTTAAGAATTCATCTTTATCTAAAGTAATATTTTCAGTTGTACCATGTAGTCTAACTGTTACAGTATTAGCATCTCTTTCTTTATCTCCAATAATTATTGTATATGGTACTTTCTTTGTTTGACTTTCTCTCATTTTATATGTTAGTTTCTCATTGCGATCATCTAATTTTACACGGATGTTTGCTTCTTCTAACATTTTTTCTATTTCCTTAGCGTATTCTAAATGATATTCATTGTTAACGGGAATAATATTAACTTGTACTGGAGCAAGCCAAACAGGAAGTGCTCCTTTAGTTTCTTCTAGGATATAAGCCATAAAACGATCAAGTGAGCCTAATATTGCACGATGTAATACGACAGGAGTTTTTCTTTCACCATTTTCATCAATATATTTTAGATTAAATTTAGCTGGTAAACAGAAATCTAATTGACAAGTTGATAATGTATATTCTGCTCCAACTGCTGGTTTAACATTAACATCTAACTTAGGTCCGTAAAAGGCAGCTTCTCCAATTTCTTCAGTATATTTAATACCTAACTCATTTAAAACTTCTCTAAGTTCATTTTCAGCCTTATTCCACATTTCATCATCTGGATGATACTTTTCTTTATCTTCAGGATCTCTTAAAGATAATACGCAACGATAATCTTTAATACCAAAATCTTTATAAACATCAAATATTAAATCAACAACACTCTTAAATTCAGATTTAATTTGATCAGGTGTTACGAAAAGATGGGCATCATTTTGACAAAAGTGTCTTCCTCTTTCAATACCTTTAACTGCTCCACTTGCTTCATATCTAAAGTCATGAGCAATTTCACCAATACGAATTGGTAAATCTTTATAAGAATGTAATTTATTAGAATAAATCATCATATGGTGAGGACAATTCATTGGTCTTAATACGAATGCTTCACCGTCAAGTTCCATAGCTGGAAACATATTTTCTTTGTAATGATCCCAGTGTCCGCTTGTCTTGTATAATTCTACATTACCAACACATGGTGTAAGTACATGTAAATATCCTAATTTTCTTTCTTTTTCTTTAATATAATTTTCAAGTTCTTGCCAAATAATATATCCATTAGGTAAAAACATTGGAAGTCCTCTACCAACTAAATCATCAGACATAAATAAATCTAAATCTTTACCTATTTTACGATGATCTCTTTCTTCAGCATCCTTAAGTTCTTGCATGTAATTATCAAGTTCTTCTTCTGTTGGAAAGCATACTCCATAAATTCTTTGAAGCATTTGGTTTTTAGAATCGCCTTTCCAATAAGCACCACTAACTTTTAATAATTTAAAATGTTTAAGTAATTTAACAGTTTCAACATGTGGTCCACGGCAAAGGTCGGTAAAATCTCCTTGTGTATACATACTTATTACAGTATTATCTTCGTCCATACGAGTGATTAAATCTATTTTATATGGATCATCTTTAAATTTTTCTAATGCTTCTTGTTTTGTAATTTCTTCTCTAACAATTCTTTTACCATCTTTAGCTATTTTTTTCATTTCTTTTTCAATAACTGGTAAATCTTCATTTGTTAATGTTACATCACCTAAATCAATATCGTAGTAGAATCCACTTTCTACAACTGGTCCAACCCAAAACTTTGCATTTGGATATAAATGTTTAACTGCTTGGGCAAGTAAATGGGCACATGAATGATTCATTACACTTAAATTTTCATTTTCTTTAATATTTATCATTTTTCTTCCTTCTTTCTTAACAAAAAAAGGATAGTAACAGGCGTCTTTTAAAGACGGTACCATCCTTGATTTATCTTTTTATAATTCTTAACGGGAATAACTCGGATATTATTATATCTCTCAAAAGGTAGTAATTATTAATAACTCAATAAGTTTTCACCAACCACTTACTCTCTATGATTTGTTAACTAATAATCATGTCCTTTATCACTGATTTCTTAAATAATTTATCACTTTTTATTTATTTTAGCAATATATCTTTCAAACTTATTGTAAAAAAATTTATAATTTGGTATTATGAATATGTAAGCAAGACTTACATAAAATAAAAAAGGAACATCTAATTTGGAAGTTAAGATGGTTACCTTAAGTAACGTACCAAAACCCCTTGAGTTTTGGCTTTTTTATTAATTAGCTACTTTAAATAGTAAGATAATTAATAAAATTATTATTATGAATAAATTGATTATTATAAAATATAACATCTTTTTGCTCATAACTACCACCAGCTTTCTTTTGAAATTTAGTGGTAACCACCAAAACAATTAGTTGTTCCTGTTTAATATATTATCAAACACATATTCGTGTGTCAATATTTTAAATACGAAATATCACATTAATTATTTTTTTATTAATGTTTTTTCTTTGTTATAATTTTCTTTAACAGTTTCAAGTATTTCCTTTACTCTAGAAATAGAGTAAAAATCTAATGTGTTTATATTTAATACTTCTTTTAGAGAGATATTTTCATTTAGTAATACATCGCCATATTTATCTATTTCATCTTTCATTTCAAAAAACTCATGATATTTTAAGACATCTTTACTTAATTTTAAATCACAAACTAAGTTATATATAAATCTTGCAATGTTTGCACCTGCAATAGCTAATACAAGACTATAAATTATTTTATAAATATCAGAACGATAGATATAGTATTGTGGGTATGTGCTTAAATTATATGTCATACAAACAGATATAAACGTATTTGTTATTAATCTTGAAAAATCATATTTAATTTTTAAAGGTAATCTATTAAATTCGATTGCTTCCCTAGCCATAGCTTGCATAATCATTTCATTTAATATTTTTTCTTCATTTTCTTTAGTATATGGTATTTCCACAGTATGGTTATCTAAAAAAACAATTAATATTGATTTTTCAGATTTAAAAAAACAACGGATCACCTCAGAATTTTTAAATCTATCTATTTCGTACTTCATATAAATCTTCTCCCTAAACATTTGTAATATATCATGTATCATTTTAATAAACAATAAATATAATTATATTTTAATGATTTGGTGTTATTTTTTTACTTAATAACGAATGTCTTTTACTTAATGTATAATCAAAATTCTTAAAATATTGTTTTAAAAAATACATTTTATCTAAATTATTATCAAAAATTAAATCTGCAAATTCTAAAGCATCTTCTATACATATCAAATGAGATAAACTTTCGGAACTAGTTTTTCGTTCTTGATATTGTTTAAATTTGTAATCTAAAAATTCTGGATTTATTTTATTTTCAGCTATCGCTAAAACCATTTTAGCAAATACATTAATATTATTTTGCCAAATCACTTCATTTTTAGTGCCATTGGGAAAACGAAATTCGATAGTATTAAATTTGTTACATATTCTTTCATCAAAAGCAACATGCTTAAAATTAATTCCAACATATTTTGATTGTTCTTCATCTAGTATTTGTTGAAAATCTTTCATTTTTTTGGCATTTTGTAAAATATTAATACTATTACAAAGTTCTTTTCCTATAAATTTGGAATAAGTAATTAATAATTTTCGCTCATTAATACATTCACCATAACCGAAACGATAAAGAATGTGTTCATAACAAGTGTATAGTTTTAAAAACATAATCCATAAATTAGGATCATTATTAAGTAAACTAGCACCTATATGAACATGACTAGCGGCATTATTATGAACTCTTACATGATGTTTTTTTAAATATTCACAGATTGTTTTTAATTCTAACCAAAACTTTTTATCATCATTCATTATGGGAGATGTTACTTCTCCACCAAAATATAAAGAATTATCAACTTTTGATTCCCAGTTATTTAAATTTTGATTTAGAAATTTTTCTGTTTTTCCATAGTAAAGGCCTTCATATTCTATTTCGACACCAAATGTTAATGCTTTATCTAATCCTAAATTATATCTATAATCTATAAATAAGTTTTGAATAACATTATAAAGAAACTCTAAATCTTCTTTTGTGAAATCACAAAAATTATTATTATAATTTTCACTTAACAATTCATTTTTCATATTACTCACTTATTTAATCCTTAATTTAGGTTTATCATAATTGTTATTATTGATGTATTCTAAATTTTTACGATCATTTTCAATTATTTCTTTTAACATATTTATTTCTTTTTTACCATAAATAATAGGTTCTTTATCTAATTCACTTAATTTATTTCTAATACAATTTTTAAAAATAATTTTATTAAATTTTGATATACCTAAACCTTCTAAAAATACAAGTATAACATATAAAGTACTATAAGTATCTATTTCTCTAACTGTTTTTGTAGATAAAGCTTCATTATGAATTATAACTGTTACTGTAGCATCATCTGAATTACTATTGTTTTTATAAATTGTTTTAATATTTTTTATTTCAAAAAGTGATTTTATTTCATCATAATCCATTTTTAATAATGATGGTAGAATAGATTTATTTTGTTCATTTTGATTTAACACAAATGTTGTTTCTTTTGAAATATATTTTCCATCTACTAATTCCCATGGTGTTCTATAAATTAAATAATCATTATCATAAATTATGTTGTTATCAAAATTAATTTCGGTATTATTGTTACTATCATATATATTTTCTGTTGTAATTTTTTTAGCAGGATCATAATCAAATGGTTTATGATTTTTATAAAAACCAACATTTAACATAATTAATATTGATAAAATATAAGGATAAGCATAATCTAAAAGAATACCTGATTTTAATAATAATTTAATAATTAAACTTTTTATACTATATAATTGATGATATTTAATTATTTTTTTATTACGATTTATGTCTTTAATTATATCTTTTTCTAATATTTCCATAAAAATACCCCTCTGTACAAGTGGTTATAATAGCACAAAAAATATAAATTTACAATTGCGACTTGTAAATATTTAAATTAAAAAAACTTCTAGCATTTGCTAAAAGTTTTAGAACTATTATTTCTTTGGAACTATTTTTTCTAATCCACCCATATATGGTTGTAATACTTTTGGAATATTAATACTTCCGTCTTCATTATAGTTATTTTCAACAACGGCAATTAATCCACGAGGTGTTGCTAAAACTGTGTTATTAAGTGTATGTAAATAATAATTTCCATTATCACCTTTAACACGAATTCCTAATCTTCTTGCTTGGGCATCTCCTAAATTAGAACAAGATCCAACTTCAAAATATTTCTTTTGTCTAGGACTCCATGCTTCAATATCACATGATTTAACTTTTAAATCGGCTAAATCTCCAGAACAACATTCAAGTTGTCTTACTGGAACGTCCATATTTCTAAATACTTCAACAGTATATTTCCACATTTTATTATATTCTTCCATTGATTTTTCTGGTTCGCATAATACGATCATTTCTTGTTTTTCAAATTGATGAACACGGTATAAGCCTCTTTCTTCTAACCCGTGAGATCCGCCTTCTTTTCTAAAGCATGGTGAATAACTTGTCATTCTGATTGGTAATTCTTCTTTTTTAACCATTTGGCCTTTAAATCTACCTATCATTGAATGTTCAGATGTACCAATTAAATATAAATCTTCACCTTCAATTTTATACATCATTGCTTCCATTTCTGGAAAAGACATAACACCTGTTACTACATCAGCGTGAATCATAAATGGTGGAATAGCATAGGTAAATCCCTTATTTATCATATAATCTCTAGCATAAGCAATCATAGCTTCGTGTAATCTTGCTATATCACCTAATAAGTAATAAAAACCTTCGCCACTAGTACGTCCTGCTGATTCTTTATCCATACCACCAACGGCATTAATAATATCAGCATGATAAGGTATTTCATAGTTTGGAACAACTGGTTCACCAAATCTTTCAACTTCAACATTTTCACTATCGTCTTTACCAATTGGAACAGATTCATCAATAATATTAGGAATAACCATCATTTTTTCTTTAATTAAGTTATTCTTCTTTTCTTCTGATATTTCTAGAATTTTAATTTGAGCGTCCATATCAGATATTTTCTTTTTAACTTCCTCTGCTTCGTCCTTTTTACCTTCTTTAATTAATAAACCGATACTTTTAGATAAGTTATTTTTTTCACTTCTTAAATTATCACCTTTTAATTTAGCTTCTCTAACTTCTTTGTCAAGTTCAAAAACTTCATCAACTAAAACAAGTTTTTCATCTTGAAATTTCTTTTTAATATTTTCTTTTACTAAATCACGATTTTCTCTTATTAATTTAATATCTATCATGATTATATCTCCTTCCTTAACTAAAGTTTATAATAAGCTTTATAAACAAATTTTATCATAATTTTTTATTTTGTTCTATTTTTTTAAAGAAAATAATTTAAAAAGGTTAGAAAAAAACTCTAACCTTAATAATTTTATTTAAATAATTCGTTATATACTTCATCAAAAGTACTTATATATCTTAATTTAACTTTTTGTAATACTTCTTCAGGAATATATTCTTCATCTATTTTATTTTGAATTGGTAAATAAATAATATTTAAATTGTTATTATAACAAGTTATTATTTTATCTCTTAATCTAGATACTTTTAATACTCTTCCATATAAATCAATTGCACCTATAAAGCAGATATTTTTATCAATTCTTTTATTATTAACTAATGAAATGATTGAAGATGCTACACCAAGACCACCAGAATAACCATCTAATGTATATTTATTAACATTGAAATTAATATGAAAGTAATCATCTTCGTTAATATATTTTTTATTTCTTAAATAACTTAATACCATTAATATAGAATTCTTTAGGTTATTACCAATATTTCCAGTTAATATCATATCTTTACTATATATTGAAGAAATTTTAACTGTGGCTCCATTATAAGGACTAACACCAATAATGTTGGATTGACCTATTACTAATTCTTCTTCTTTATTAGATTTAATTGGAAGTCCAAGAATAACATTAAAGTTAGGTTCTTTTTTAATTCCATTTATTAACATGTATCTAACTATTTTATCTAGTAATCTTTCTAATTCTCTAATTCCTGGTTCAATTGTATAGTTATTTATTAATTCAACTATTTCTTCTTCTGTAATATTTATTTTTTTAATATTATATTTTTGACATATCTTTGGAAGTAAATATTTGATAGCAATATCTTTTTTATCAAATGAAGTATAATTATCAATATATATTATTTCTAATCGATCTCTTAAAACAGGATTGATACTATTAACATCGTTGGCAGTTAAAATGAATAATACTTTAGATAAATCAAATGATTCTTCTATATAATTATCAGTAAAATTTTTATTTAAATTACTATCTAAAATATCTAATAATGTACTTGATGGATCTCCTTTATAATCTTTAACTATTTTATCTACTTCATCAATTAAAATAACGGGATTATTCGTATTGCATTTGATTATAGCTTCCATTATTTTACCGGGAGATGCGCCTAAATATGTTCTTCTATGACCAATAAGTTCTGATGAGTCATTTAATCCACCAACACTTATTTTGTAAAACTTTCTTTTTAATGCTCCAGCAATTGAAGAAGCAATTGTACTTTTACCTACTCCAGGTGATCCAACTAAACATATTATTGGATTTTCTAAATTAGGATTTTTTTCTTTAAAATAAGCATATTCTTTAATTCTATTTTTAACTTCATCCATTTTAAAATGAGTTTTATCTAAATATTCACTTATTTTCTTTAGATTAGATTCTTCTTCACTTGATTTATTAAATGGTAAGTTAATTAAGGTATCTAAATATGTTCTGATAACACTTATTTCAGGGTTATTAACTGGAGTATATTCGTATTTTTTTAATTCAGTTAACAATTTATTTCTAATTTCTTCGGAAACGTCTAAATTATTTATTTTTGCTAGATAGTCACTAATTTCGTTATCTTTACTATTTTTAACGCCTAATTCTTCATTTAATTTATCGATTTTATTTTTTATTAAAAATTCTTTTTGTTCTTTTTCTAGTGAATCTCTTATTTCATTGTCTATTTTATGATCTAATGAAAGGATTTCTAATTCGATGCTTATATCTTTAATAAGCATTTTAGCTCTTTCAACTTCATTAAATTCGTTCATATAAGCTATTTTTTTATCGATTGGAAACTTTAAGAAGTTAACTATAATGTCAGTTAATTCGTCTAATGTTAATTCTTCTTTGATTTTGGATAGCACACTGTTGGAAACTTCATTACTTGAGGCAATATACTTTTTTAATAATGAAATAAGTTTCTTTTTTAGGGCTATACTTTCTACTGATTCTCCATTATCAATGTAAATCATTTTTACATTTCCAACTAGAATAGACTTATTATATCTATAATTAGAATAATTGTTTATTTTAACTCTATTTAATCCTTTAAGGACTACTCTATAATTTTTATTTGGTAATATTATGCTTGATTTAATTAAACAAAGAACACCAACATTAGGTAAATCAGATACACCTAATGATTCTTCTTTAGTCTCTTTAGGAAGGATTACAACAACTTTTTTATCAAATTTGTTTAAACCAACTTCAATAATTTTTTGAGAAAGTTCATTATTTAATTCTAAACGTACTTCGGCAGTTGGTAAGATAGATAATTTTTTAAGTAACAATATCGGTAAGTTCTTATCCACTTTTGCACCTCCTGAATATGTAATTTATTATAGCATAATATTTTTTTTCGTAAATAGTTTTTAAGTAATTTTTTTAATTTAATATATTCCTATTGTACAAAAATAAAAATAGGAAATGAATCCTATTTTACACTATAAAAATTTATATCATCTTTAGTTAATTTAATATTTAAATCATTAACATATAACTTAGCAAGTATATCACCTTTTTTAACTAAATCACCTGATTGTTTTAAAAGTTTAATACCAACACTATAATCAATTTTAGAATCTTTAGTTATTCTACCAGCTCCTAATTTAACTGATAGCTCTCCAACTTTTAAAGCGTTAATATGACTAATTATTCCATCTTGATTAGATTTAATTAATATAACTTTATCGCTAATCTTAAGTTTTGATAAATCTCCACCTTGATTTGATATCCATGTTTTAAACATTTCATAGGCTTTATTATTATCTAATACTTCACTTGCACGATTATATGCTTCTTCATAAGAAATATTTAAATACATACTTGCTAAATTTCCGGCTACTTCTAAAGATGTTTCTCTTAATTTATTTTTTTCTCCTTTTAAAACATTTATAGCTTCTTCTACTTCTAACGCATTACCTATGCATGTTGATAATGGCTCATTCATATCGGAAATAATTGTCTTAACTTGTCTATTAAATCTCTTACCAATCTCTATTAAATAATTTGATAATACTTCAGCATTTTTTTTAGTCTTAACTAAAGCACCACTACCCCATTTTACATCAATTAAAATATAATCAGCTCCACAAGCAATTTTTTTACTCATAATACTTGAGGCAATAAGAGGGATACTTTCAGTTGTTCCAGAGACATCACGTAACGCATAAATTACTTTATCAAGTGGTACTAAATCATTAGTTTGAGCCCCAACTACAATTCCAATTTTTTCTAAATTATTATAATAATCTTCTTTAGTTAAATTAACATTAAATCCAGGAATAGATTCTAACTTATCAATAGTTCCTCCAGTTATCCCTAGTCCTCTACCACTCATTTTAACTACCGGAATATTTAATGCCCCAAGTATTGGAATAGCAACTAATGTTACGGTATCGCCTATACCTCCAGTTGAATGTTTATCGCAAACTTTTTTATCAAATTTAAATGTTTCCCCGCTATCAATAAATATTTTAGTTAAATCAAAGGTTTCTTCAAAAGTAAGTCCATTAATAACAATAGCCATTAATAATGAAGTCATTTGATAATCAGGTATTTCTTTATTTAAATAGCCATTAAAAGCATAATATAGTTCTTCATGAGTTAAAACTTCTTTATTTTTCTTTTTAGTTATAATATCTAACATATTCATTATATACACTCTCTATTCTATAAATATTATAAATTAGAGTAAAGAAAAAAGAAAGATTAATTTCTTTCTTTAACTTTAAATTCTTTAACCATTTCATCAAGGAAGTTAAGTTTAGCTCTTCTAACCATTCCTTTTTTAACAACTGTAATTTTATCAATTAATGGTGAATTAACAGCAAATGTTCTTTTAACAACAACGCTTCCTGATTTTTTTCTAACAGTAAATCTCTTAGAAACTGATCCACCTTGAATACTTGTTACAATTCCTTCGAATGCTTGAATTCTTTCTTTTTTACCTTCTTTAATCCATAAATCAACTCTAACGATATCTCCAACTCTAAATTCAGGAGTATTAGATTTGATTTGTTTAGCATTAATCTTATCGATTAAGTTCATAAAGCACGTCCTTTCATAATATATTTCACTGATAATCATATATAAATATAGCGGATTATAGGAGCTTTTTCTTCAAAAAGCATTTTGATTATACCAAAAGAATACCTAAATTACAAGGGTTTAATTTAAGCTTTTTTACTATTTTAGTTTTTTTATCTTTTCTTCATTTATTGGCGGTTCCATAAAATATTTATCAGGATTTGCTAATATTTCATTCTTTACGTTATCAGGACATATTAAGTAATTTAAATCAAATCCATAAGGTAACTTTAATCCTTTAGAAGATTTCAAACCATTTAAGCAAATCCATCCTTCAACGATTTGTGGAAGAATTAGTCCTTTAGCACTTTCTAATCCATTTAAATTTAAATTTCTTCTTATTGTATTAGGAAATATTATTCCTTTTACACTAACTAAACTATTTAGATACAAATCATCATCCATTATCTGTGGTAAAATTAATTCATCAGCACTAATTAAACTGTGTAAATCTAAACTTCCTTTCATGTATTTTGGAAATATAAAGCTATAGACATATGTTATGCTATTTAGACATAAAGGACCTCCTAGTGTTTTTGGTAATACTAAACCTGCTAAATCAGATATACTACTTAAATCTAAGATTCCTCCAATCTTTTCAGGAAGCTCTAATCCAGCAGCATAAGCTAAACTTGATAAGTCCAAATTATCATCTATTATTTTTGGAAATGCGATTCCTTTAGTTAGAAGTAAGCAGCTTAAATTTAATTTTCCTCCAATTTTTTCAGGTAATATTATATTTTCTGCATCAAATAAACAACTTAAATCTAAATCTTTATTTATTTTTTTTGGAAATTTTAAATCTTTAGCACTAATTAGACTATTTAATTGCATACTACCACCAACTATATCTGGTAGTAATAATCCAGATGCATTTGTTAATCCTTTTAATTCTAAATTTTTCCCTATTATTTTCGGTAATATTAATTCTTCTGAACTAATCAATTTATTTAAACATAAACTTCCACTTATTATATTAGGTAGTATTAATTCTTTTGATGAAGTTACATAATCTAGTTTTAAATCATTTATTAGAATTTTATATTGTTTTGGATTTTCTTTCCACTCTTCTTGTGTTAAAGCAATTTCATTTTCATTTATATTGTATATTAATGCATAATCTTTTTTTTGATTTCGTTTATTTATTATTTCTTGTATTCTAGGATCTTTTTCATAACCGAATCCTTCAATTTCATTATCCATTTCATATAAAAATTTTAATTCATCTAGGCTTAGTTCAATATTCTTATTTACTTTTTTATCAATTAAAGTAAGTAATTTCATATCACGCTCTTTTTTATAAAATTTATCTCGATCAGGAAATTCTTTTATTTTTTCTTCTAAAATTGGCATCATTTCCGGCTCCATATTTTGGTTATCGGCTATTCCTCTTATTTCACCAATTTTAGTACTTCCATCCATTCTAATTGCGATTCTTGGTACTTTAGCTTCTCCATTATCGTCTAAAGTGTAATATACATAAAAGTCGCCATTGGCAAGTTGTTCTCTAGCAAAATTTTCGCCTGCTGCAGTACACCATCCTGTATAGTAACCTTGAAGTGAATTTCTTAAAATGTTATAATCACTGCCTTGCTCGTATTTAATCCATTTACCAGAAGTACTACTACTTTGTTTTTCTCCTCTAAGCATACTTTGTTTAATTACATATTCATATAATAATTTAAAGTTACCTGCTTCTAAAGCATTTTTTATTTCATCTTCAGTTTTTTTATCTTTTATAAAATCTTCCACTAATTTTAAAGTTGTAAAAATATATTCTCTTTCGACTGGTGGAAATGGATATACAGTTGTTTTATCCCTTTTGCTAAATTTATATGTCTCTTTATCATATTTACCTAAAGTTTGTAAACCTTGAAATACCCAATATTTTTCCCACATTTCATAAGATTTGCTTTCTTCATCATATAAAAAATATTCAATCCATTTATCTAATGTTTCTTTTTGATCATCAATAACCTGTTTAATCATTCTTTCTTTATCTTTATCAGATAATATTATGTTGCCATAACCTCTTTCTCTAGCAAGTTCAATTTGATTATTAAAATATGATTCAGGAATATTTTCTGGTTTTATAATGTATAAATCATAGTAAAAATTTTTAAGGATTTTTTCGGCTGAAGCACTTTTAGTTTCTGATGCTTTATTATGTACTTCTTCTAATCTATTAAAATATTTAATTATTCTTTCTCTTCTTTTATCAGATTTATTTGATGAATTTAATACTCTTTGGCTATTATGTAAGTCAGCATAAATTTTAGATATCATATCTATCCAAGCATTTCTTGTTTTATTATCCATAGGCATCCCCTTGATTTGTTTTATATAATATCATATATTCATTAAAAAAGATAATCCTAAATTAATAGAATTATCTTAATTACAAATTATCAATTTATTTTCTTTTAACTGTTTCTTTTTCTTCAACAATTGATGGTTCCATATAGTATTCTTCAGGATTTTTTAATATTTCATTCTTTACATCGTCAGAACATTGTAATCCGTCTAAATTAAATCCATAAGGTAATTTTAATCCTTTAGGAGATTGTAAACGCTTTAATTCAATACGATTCCCAACAAACTGTGGAAGAATCAATCCTTCAGCACTGGTTAAACTATTCAAGCATAATCTTTTGCCTATTCTTTCTGGTAATATTAAATCTTCTGCACTTGTTATTTCATTTAAATTTAAACTATCATTTACTATCTTTGGTAATTTTACACCTTTAATACTGATTAAACTACTTAGCATTAAATTTTCGCCTACTGTTTCTGGTAAAATGAGCTTTTCGGCACTAATTAATTCTCCTAAAAAAACGTTTCCGCCAACGGTTTTTGGTAAAATAAGTTCTTTTGCACTAGTAAAATCGTGCATTAATAAATTTTTTCCAATTGTTTTTGGTAAAATAAGGTTTTCTATACTTACTAAACTATCTAAATATAAATTTTCACCTACTATTTCTGGCAAAGTTAATTGTTTAACATATTTTAAACTTCGTAAATATAAACTTCCACCAACGGTTTTTGGTAAAATTAAATTTTCGGCACCAGTTAATCTGTTTAAATACAAATCTTTGCCTATTTTTTCTGGTAATATTAAATCTTCACCATTAGTTATATGATTTAAATATAAACTTTTGTGAACATTTTTTGGTAAAGTTAAGTTTTTTGCATCGGTTAATATATTTAAATACAAGCTACCATATATTATTTTTGGAAGAGTAAGTCCATCAGCACTTTTTAAATGATCTAGTATTAAATTAGATAGTAAAACTTTATATTGTTTGGGATTTTTGTGCCATTCACCTTGTGATAATGCAACCTCATCTTCGCTTATATTATATATTAATGCACAATCTTTTTTCTGGTTTCGTTTATTTTGAATTTCTTGTATTCTTGGATCTTTTTCATAGCCAAATCCTTCAATTTCATTATCCGTTTCATATAAAAATTTTAATTCTTCTAAACTTAGTTCAATATTCTTATTTACTTTTTTATCGATTAAAGTAAGTAATTTCATATCATGTTCTTTTTTATAATATTTTTCTCGATCAGGAAATTCTTCTAATTTTTCTTCTAAAATTGGCATCATTTCTGGCTCCATATTTTGGTTATCAGCTATTCCTCTTATTTCATTAATATTAGTACTGCCATCCATTCTAATTGCGATTCTTGGTACTTTTGCTTCACCACTATTATCTAAAGTGTAGTAAACATAAAAGTCTCCGTGGGCAAGTTGATCTTTAGCAAAATTTTCGCCTGCTGCCGTACACCATCCGGTATAATAACCTTGAAGTGAGTTTCTTAAAATGTTGTAATCACTACCTTGCTCATATTTAATCCATTTACCAGAAGTACTACTACTTTGTTTTTCTCCTCTAAGCATACTTTGTTTAATTACATATTCATATAATAATTTAAAGTTACCTGCTTCTAAAGCATTTTTTATTTCATCTTCAGTTTTTTTATCTTTTATAAAATCTTCCACTAATTTTAAAGTTGTAAAAATATATTCTCTTTCGACTGGTGGAAATGGATATACAGTTGTTTTATCCCTTTTGCTAAATTTATATGTCTCTTTATCATATTTACCTAAAGTTTGTAAACCTTGAAATACCCAATATTTTTCCCACATTTCATAAGATTTGCTTTCTTCATCATATAAAAAATATTCAATCCATTTATCTAATGTTTCTTTTTGATCATCAATAACCTGTTTAATCATTCTTTCTTTATCTTTATCAGATAATATTATGTTGCCATAACCTCTTTCTCTAGCAAGAACGATTTGATTATTAAAATATGATTCAGGAATATTTTCTGGTTTTATAACATATAAGTCATAATAAAAATTTTTAAGAAGCTTTTCACCTGCTTCACTTTTAGTTTCTGATACTTTATTATGTACTTCTTCTAATCTGTTAAAATATTTAATTATTCTTTCTCTTCTTTTGTCGGATAAGCTTGATGAATTTAATACTCTTTGGCTGTTATGAAGATTAACATAAACTTTAGATATCATGTCTATCCAAGAATTTATTGTATCTTTATCCAAAATTATCACTTACTCTCTAAAATAGATATATCATAATTTGTTGTAATAATCATTTTTATTCGTATTTATTTACTTAAACTTTACAAAAAAAGATAATCCTAAATTAATAAGAATTATCTTAATTGCAAAACACTACTTCATTATTTTCATATTTTAAACATTTATCTTTGCTAACTTCTTCTTTTGTTACAGGATCAACTAAAACACCAACGTAACCTTTACTTGCTAAATCTCCTAACGTTATTTCACCTTCACAGTTTTTCTCTAAAAAGCACTTTTTAGCTGATTCTTTAATTTCATTATTAAGAACTAAATATAATCTATCAACATGATTTTGATAAACTTTAATTGCACCAATAATAAATAAACCAATTAAAATAATTATAATTATTAATCCTTTTTTATTTATTGCCATAATAATCCTTAATAAATTGTTCTCTGAATTCTAACATACGGTCTTCTTTTATTGCTTCTCTCATTTCTTTAGTTAAATTAACTAGGTAATTAATATTGTGAATAGATAAAAGTCTAGCTCCAAATGTTTCATCACAATTAATTAAATGTTTAATATAAGCCTTAGTATAATGTTTACAAGCATAACAATTACATTCACTACTAATTGGTGTAAAATCTTCTTTATATTTGGCGTTTTTAATATTTATTTTGCCATATTTTGTTAAGGCATGGCCATGACGAGCTAGTCTGGTTGGAGAAACACAATCGAAGATATCAATACCACGCATAACATTTTCAACTAAGTCAATTGGATCACCAACACCCATTAAATATCTAACTTTATTTTCTGGTAAATATTTGGTACTCATTTCAACCATTTTATACATTGTTGGTTTATCCTCACCTACACTTGTACCACCAATTGAATAGCCATCAAAATCCATTTTGGTTAATTCTTCAGCACAATGTTTACGTAATTCTTCATATTCGCCACCTTGTACTATCCCAAATAAGCTTTGTCTTTCATTATTAAAAACATCTTTTCCTCTTTTAGCCCATCTAAGAGTTCTTTCTACACTTTGTTTACAATAATCATAGGTTGCAGGATAACCAATGCATTCATCAAAACTCATAGCAATATCGCTATCTAATTTGTTTTGAATTTCAATTGATTTTTCGGGAGTTAAAAGTAAAGCATCACCATTGTATTGATTTTTAAACTTAACTCCTTCTTCAGTTATATCTTTTCTTTTAGCTAAACTAAATACTTGAAATCCACCGGAATCAGTTAAGATTGGTCCATTCCAATTCATAAATTTATGTAATCCACCGGCATGATCTATTACGGTCTCGCCAGGTCTTAACCATAAATGATAGGTATTAGCAAGAATTATACCACAATCTATTTCTTTTAATTCTTCAGGAGATAATGTTTTAACAGTTGCTTGAGTACCAACTGGCATAAACATTGGAGTTTCATATTCACCATAATTAGTTTTAATTTTACCTAATCTAGCATTACAATTTTTATCTTTTTTAATTAATGTATATTCTATTTTCATATATACTCCTTTAAATTTTATCTGGTAAAGTGATAGCTAAAATATTAAGTAAATATTTATTAATTATATATACTTCATTTATTAAAGTTAAATAGCTTTCTTTAACAAGTTCATCTTGTTCAGTTAATACTTCATGATTTGAATAAAAAGCATTAAATGATGAAGTTAATTTATAAATATATTCACATATTTCATTTAAACTTCTCATGTTAAATGATTTTTCAATAACACTTCTTAATTTAATAATATTAATTATAATATCTCTTTCTTCTTTAGTGTTTATCTTATAATATTTGTTATATTTTAAATTACTTTTACTTAATAAACTTTTCATTCTAACTGTACTATATAAAATGTATGGTCCTGTTTTACCATTTATATCACTAAATTTAATAGGATCAAATACATAATCACTAGTACGATTAGGAAGTAAATCTGCATATTTAATAGCAGCAATAGCTAAAACTTCAGCTAAATCATCTTTATCTTCTTCCTTGATATTATCTTTAATTACTTTTCTTGTTTCGGTTTTAACAATACTGATTAATTCTCTTAAAGACATGATGCCACCATCTCTAGTTTTAAATGGTTTTCCATCTGGACCATTAAGTGTTCCAAAACCAAACCATTCTAGGCTTATATCTTTAGGCACGATTCCAGTTTTATAAGCAGCTCTAAAGGCTTCAACAAAATGTAGTTCTTGTCTTACATCAGTTAAATAAAAATATTTTGATGCCTTAAATCTTTTAATTCTTGAATAAAGAGTTGCAAGTTCAGTTGTATCATAAAGTACTCCACCATCACTTTTTAATAACATAACAGGTGGTATTTCTTTTTTATCAGTTTCTTCTTTAACATCAATAATTGTTGCGCCATTAGAAATGGTTGTAAAAGGTTTAGTAACTGTTAAAACATCTTCAATATAATCATCTGCATCTCTTTCACCTTCGTATAAATCAAAAGTACAATTAAGTTTTTTATAAATGTCTTCAATATCTAAAATTGATAATTTAGTAAAGGCTTTATATAAATCATAGATTCCTTTTTCTTTCTTTTGAAGTTTAACAGTAAGTTCTCTAGCTTCATTTAAATATTCTTCATCTTCTTTAGCCTTAGCGCTTGCTAATGGATAAATATCATATAAGTCTTCTAAAGTAACTGGTGATTCTTTTGGATAACTATCTAAATTAGGATTAAAGAAATCTAAATTAGGGTATCTATGTTTAATTTCACAGATTATTAATCCCATAGGTCTACCCCAGTCACCATAATGAACATCACTTATTGTTTTATAACCAACTGCTTCGCATAATCTTTTTAGAGCTTCTCCAATATTAGGACTTCTTAAGTGTCCAGCATGAAGAGCTTTAGCAACATTTGCTCCACCATAATCTAAAAAAATAGTTTCATCAGTATTTATTTTAAAAGTATTTATATCAAAATTATTAACTATTTCATTAAGATAATCTATTAGGCATTTGTCTGATAAAGTTATATTTATAAATCCATTAACATTGGATACTTCTTTAAACATATCATTATCTTTTAATTTACTAACTATTTCATCTGCTATAACCATTGGACTTTTATGCATTATTTTAGCAAGTTTAAACGCTCCATTATATTGATAATCACTTATGTCAGGTCTATTACTAACTGAAACTTCTGGTGTTTCATCATAGCCAAGTTCTTTAATTATTTCATTTATTTTTAATACTAAGTTCATTTAAATCAACTCCATTTGTATATTATCATAATTTTCAAAAGAAAAAAACTATTTAAAATAGTTTTATATGTTATCTTGGATAATATTTTATAGCAAAATTAATTAAATCATATAATGTTGGGATTGATTTTATAAATATTAGTATTGAACTTATTAAAATTATATAATTAAATATTTTTTCATTTTTAATTAGTTTCTTTTGGTTTCGATTATGTAGTCATCTTCAAGAGAAAATTCAACGTTTTCATTAATCCAATCTTTCCTTGGCTCAACAACATCTCCCATTAGAACTGATACTCTTTTTTCAGCAAGTAAGGCATCAGTTATATTAACTTTAATTAAGTTTCTATTTTCGGGATCCATTGTAGTTGTCCAAAGTGGTTCGGGATTCATTTCACCTAAACCTTTATATCTTTGAACTTTATAGTTTTGTTTTCCTTTAGTTGCTTCTTTTAATTCTTCATTTGTCCAACAATAGATATGATTTTTACCATAATCTACTTTATAAAGAGGTGGCATTGCAATATATAAATGTCCTTCTTCAATAAGTGGTTTCATAAATCTATAAAAGAATGTTAAAAGTAAACATTGGATATGAGCACCATCATCATCGGCATCGGTCATTATAATTACTTTATCATAATTAATATCTTTAACGTCAAAATCTTGTCCGTAACCAGCACCAATACAGTTTATCATGGTACTTATTTCTTCATTTTTAAATATTTCTGGACCACTTGTTTTTTCGGTATTAAGTATTTTTCCTCTTAAAGGTAAAATTGCTTGGAATTTACGATCTCTACTTTTTTTAGCAGTACCTCCGGCTGAATTTCCTTCGACAATAAATAATTCATTTTTTTTAGGATTTCTTGTTTGAGCTGGAGTAAGTTTACCGGATAATCTTTGAGCTTCACTCTTTTTAGTTTTACCATTTCTTGCTTCTTCTCTTGCTTTACGTGCTGCTTCTCTAGCAACTTTACTTTTACTCATTTTTTCAATTATTTTTAAAGCATTTTCTTTGTTCTCTTCTAAATAATATTTAATACTTTCATAAACAATTGATTCTACAACTGGTCTTGCTTCTGGAGTTCCTAGTTTTCCTTTAGTTTGTCCTTCAAATTGAAGAAGATTTTCTGGTATTTTTAAATTAATAACGGCAGTTAATCCTTCTCTAACATCGCTTCCTTCAAAGTTAGCTGATTTAGCTTTTAAAATACCATTTGACTTAGCATAATCATTAAAGGCTTTGGTAATACCAGTTTTAAAACCTACTTCATGAGTTCCACCATCACTTGTTTTAACATTATTAACAAATGAGATAATATTTTCATTATAAGAATCAGTATATTGCATAGCGATATCTACTTCAATAGTGTTTTTAACACCATGAATAGGAATAACTTTATGTAATACTTCTTTATCTTCATTAATATAGTCTACAAATGAGATTAAACCATTATCATAATGGTATGTTACTCTCTTATCATCAGGAATATCTTCTATATCAATAGTTAGTTCTTTAAGTAAGAAGGCACTTTCTTGCATTCTTTCACAAATAGTTGTATAACTAAATGTTAAATTTTTAAAGATACTTTCCATTGGCTTAAATGTTACGATTGTTCCAGTTGCTCTGGTTGTACCAATCTTTTTTAAGGGACTTGCTACTTCGCCACCATTTTTAAATTTAATTTGATTTATTTCACCATCTCTTAAAATAGTTACTTCCATATAGTCAGATAAAGCATTAACAACAGATGCACCTACACCATGTAAACCACCAGATACTTTATATCCATCAGTTTCAAATTTACCCCCAGCATGTAAAATAGTATAAATAACTTCAGGTGTTGATTTTCCACTTGAATGCATACCAGTTGGGACACCTCTACCATTATCAGCAATAGTTATAGAATTATCTTTATTGATCTTAATACTTATTTTGTTACCATAACCATTTATTATTTCATCAATTGAGTTATCTACTATTTCCCATACTAAATGATGAAGGCCTCTTTTATCAGTAGATCCTATATACATACCTGGTCTTTTTCTAACTGCTTCTAGTCCTTCTAATATTTTAATTGAATGTTCATCGTATTTATGAGCCATCATATTCACATCCTTAACAAATAGAGTATAACAAACTACTTAAAAAAAAACAAATTTTTAGTGTAAGATATTTGTCAATATTTAATAATATGGTAATATTATAATGGTGGTAAGATGAAAGAATTTATTAAAAAGAATAAAAGTTTATTATTAGCTATATTTATTCCTTTAGTTAGTATGATTATAATTTATGTTTTTAATCATATATATCCTTTTGGAGATAAAATTGTAGCTGTTGGAGATGGTTATACACAATATCCAGGATTACTTAGTAATTTTTTAAACACCATTAAGGAAAAAGAAAGTTTATTTTATTCTTTTAAAGGATTACTAGGATTTAATGCTTTCGCATCAATGGTTTACTATACTTTTAATATAACTAACTTATTGGGGCTATTGTTTACTAATGTGATTACTTTTTATAATTTTATAGTATTATTTAAAATTATCCTTTGTAGTTTAACTATGTTTATTTATTTAAATTATGTAAGAAAAAGAAAAGTAAATTATGTATTTAGTATTTGTTATGCTTTATCTACTTATAATCTTTTATATTATTTTAATTATATGTGGTTTGATAGCGTTATTATGTTTCCATTAGTTATGATGGGAATTGAGAAAATATTTCATGAAAATAGATATTATTTCTATGTTATTTGTTTAGCTCTTTCAATTATATTTAATTTTTATATTGGTTATATGATATGTATCTTTAGTGTTATCTACTTTATATATAAGTGTATTATTAATGGTTTTGATAAGGTTAAAGTTATTAAGTTTATTCTTTATTCAGTTCTTAGTGGTTTATTATGTGCGTTTGCTTTAATACCTGTTGTTCTTGAATTATTAAATGGTAAGGTTGAATTAATTAGTCAGTTTGCTAAGGATTATTTTAAATTTGATTTAGATGGAATAAGTACTCTTTATAAACTTACTTTTGCTTCTTTTTCTAATGGTGATTTAGAATATGGTACTCCAAATGTTTATGTAAGTTTATTTGTCTATATTAATGCGATGTTATATTTCTTTAATTCAAGAATTAAGTTAAAGGAAAGATTAGCTTCTTTAGGGGTATTTTTATTCTTTTTGTTATCTGTAAGCTTTAATTTAATTGATTATTTTTGGCATATGATGTCAATGCCGATATTTTATCCAGTTAGATATTCTTTTATATTTTCATTCTTTTTAATTTATTTAGGTTTTAGAAATTTTATTAGATATGATAAAAAGAATCTTAAGTTTAATATAATATTTTATACTTTATTTATGGCTTTAATTTTAGTTGGATTTGTTACAAGTGGTAATTTAAGCGGTGATAATAGAGAAAATTTAGTTGCTAAATTAATATATTTGGGAATATCCATCGTATTTATTTTCTATTATGTGTTTATGCTTAATAACAAGGATTTTAAAAAGTATATTGTATATGTTGTAATTATTGAACTTACTTTTAATGCTTTTTTAACTTTTAAAAATAATGGGAATGAGAATACTTATTCTGATTATATAAATAAATATAATACTTCTAGTGAAGTTTTAAATAAAATTAATGATGGTGATTTTTATAGGGTTGGTTTTTATGATAAGACTATATTAAATAATGGACTTCTTTTAGGATATAATGAATTAAGTTATTTTTCATCAGTTAGAAATAGTAAGGTTTTTGATTATGTTAATAATGTTTTAGGGATAACTGTAAGTGATGGATGTAGTGCAAAATATTTTTATAATAATCCGGTAGTTAATAGTTTATTGGGTGTTAAATATGTTGTTAGTGATAATGTATCGTATTATGAAAAGATTGATGATAAATTATATCTTAATAAGGATGCTACTAATTTAGGATTTTTAACTAATAAAGATTTGGTGGATGTAAGCTATAATGAGGATGATTTTGTTAATAATTTTAATAAGATGATTAAAACTATTAATAGAAATAGCGAAAATATTATTGAAGAGATAACTGCTACTGAACAAACTATTTTTTGTAACAAGACTACTAACTTTTGTATATATAATGCGGATAGCAATTATATGATTTATAATTATGTTGCTAAAAAAGATGAGTTTATATTTATTAATAATGATAATTTTGGAAAAAATGAATATGAAATTTATTTAAATAATGAAAGTGTTAATATTGATAATAAAGGATTCTTATTAGTTCATAAGAATGATGAGATTAAGATAAAAGTTACTTTAAATGATAAATGTTTTGATTATAAAGTTCATGTATATTCTGTTAATTATAATGTTTATAAAGAATTTGTTAAAAATATTAATAAAAATAAAATGATTATTGATAATTATTATGATGATCATCATTTTACTGCTAAAGTTAATGTTAATGATGAAAATAATTTATTATATACTTCAATTGCTGCTGATAATGGATGGAAGGTTTATGTTGATGGTAATTTAACTGATTATGTTAAAATTAATGATGCTGTTATTGGGCTTGAATTAGAAAATGGTGAACATTTAATTGAATTTAAGTACTCTACTCCCGGTTTAAAAGAAGGATTAATAATTTCAGGAATTAGTGTTCTTGTTAGTTCAATTATAATTTTAAGTAGAAAGAAAAAAATAAATATCGATTAAAATGAATCGATATTTATTTTTATTCTATTTAATGAATGAATATAGCCATAAGCACTAATTAGAGTTCTAATTGAAGTTGCCATTTTACCACCTTTTCCAATTATTGCTCCCATATCGCTTTCATGAACTATTATTTCTAACATGATAGATTCATCATCACCTAAGAATTCTTGAACACTAACCATGTCTGGTTCTTTAACTAAGTTCTTCACTAAATCACTTGTAAATTTAATTAAATCTTCGTGCATAATTACTTCTCACTTTTGTATTTAGCCCATACACCAGATTTTACTAAAATATTTTTAACAGTATCAGTTGGTTCAGCACCATTGTTTAACCACTTAAGTGCTTTTTCTTCATCAACATTAAAAGTATTTTCTTTGTAAATCGGTTGATATGTTCCTACTACTTCGATAAATTTACCATCTCTTGGACTTCTTGAGTCAGCAGCAACAATACGGTAGAATGGTCTTTGTTTAGCTCCCATTCTTTTTAATCTTAATTTAACAGCCATTATTATGCCTCCTTTTCCTTAATTAAGTATATATTATCATGATTTTTTATAAGTGTCAACTACTTTTGGTTGACAGTTGAATTATATTAATTTATTATGTTATTATTTTGATAGGTGAAGAATATGAGTGATGAATTTGTTAATACTTATTTAGATGATAAATATTTTTATGGTAAAGATAAGAATGAAGATTTAATAAAGCAAATGGAGCTAGCATATTTATATCATAAAGATAAAGAAAAGAAAGAAAAAAGTGAATATTTAGAAATAGCTAGTTTATATGATGAGTTTGTAAGTAAAACTGCTGATTTATTAAAGTTATTAAATAAAGATGAAATCTTATTTTTATATCCTTTGATATTGACTAATTTGATTGAATTAGGAATAACTGGTGAGTATATGGAAGAATTTAATGTATTAAATGCTTTTGACTTACATGATTATTTTGGTATAAATGTAGCAATGGGACATGGTGTATGTCGTAATGTGAATAGTTTTGCTAATGATGTGTTTAAAAAATTAGGATTAAAATCAGAAACTGTATTAATCTCTTTAAATAGTGATTCGATTAAACCTAATCATTTAATTACATTAATTGAATATAATGGGATGTATTTTGGAATGGATGTATATAATAATATGATTTTTACTTTTAGTAATTATAATCATTTAGAATGTGTTTATAATTTAGAGATGAGAGAATCTAGAGTACCTATTTTCCAATATTATGCTTATATGGGATTAAAAGAAAAGCAAGTTGATAAACTACTTAATAAATTAAGTACACTTACTCCAATTGATTTTGATTATATTTATGCTTTACAAAAAGAAGCAAACGATATAGTTGATTTTCATAATAGTGAAACTTATGATTATTATCAAGATACTAAGGAACTTAAAAATAAAATTAAAAATGTTTTTAAAGAAATAGAAAAGAAGAAACGTTAAATTTCTTCTTTTAATATGGAAGATAAATCTTCATGTTTAGTATGTAAATATTTATTTGCTTCCTTACTTCCAGGAGCATTTAAATAACTATTATATACATCTTCAATTAAATCATTTTTATATGGATATTTTTCGGTTTCTTTATGACGCTCATTTAAACTTTCTGTACGGGCTTTTTTAATTAATTCTCGGTCTTTAACAGGCATTACTACTTGACCTCCACCAGAAATACATCCGCCATCACAGAACATGACTTCAACCATATCATATTCAATATTATCATTAAGTAATTTTTCTAAATTAGACATTGTACTTAATATAATACATCTTATTATTCGATCATTTATTTTAATTTTAATTAATTTATAATATTCTTTTTCTTCTATTTTATAATAGTCTTCTTTAAGATCTTTACCAGTTAATTCATAATATAAACATCTTAAAACTGATTTGGTTACTCCTCCATTGGTTCCATAAGTTGTTCCGGAAAATGATCCTTTTACTTTGTCAAATTTTTGGTCAATTAATCTATCAAATATGATTCCATTTTCTCTTATCATTAAAGCAAGTTCACTGGTAGTTATTACAAAATCGGTATCAGTGTTTAATATTTCTCGCTTTTTGCTTGTACATGGAGTTACAGCAACAATTATAGTTTTTTTATTATGTTTTAATTCATTTGGAACATATATTTCTTTTATAACTGTACTTGCCATTCCAATAGGACTTTTGCAGGTAGATAAGTTTTTGATTAATTCAGGGTGCAAAATCTCACAATATCTTACCCATGATGGACAGCAACTGGTAAACATTGGTAATTTATTTGTTTCAATTCTTGTTTTAAATTCGTGAGCTTCTTCAATTGAAGTTAAGTCTGCTCCAAATGTTAGGTCAAAAACATAATCAAAGCCAAGAGTTTTTAAGGCTGAAACCATTTTACCTTCTAAAAATTCACCTGGTTTCTTAAAAAAAGCATCACCTAAACCAACACGAGTTGCTGGACTAGTTAACGCTATCACGATATAATCAGGATTTTTTATATATTCTAAAACTTTTTGGTAATCATATTTAGGTGTCAAGGCTGATGTAGGGCAGGTTAAGATACAACTACCACATTCAAAACATATGTTTTTCAACAAGTTTTTGTTAATTTTTTTGTCCAAGTTTTTGATATCTCTATCAACTAGTAATTCGGTTATTTTATTACATGTCTTTGCACACATACCGCAATTAATGCATTTTTCACCAATTCGATTGATTCCTTGATTATTATCATCAAGTATCTTTCTGTTAAATTCTTCTTCAATTTCACTTCTTTTGGTAAATTTATCATAACCTGATAAGCACAGTGGACAATGATATCCATCTGGCATTTCACCCTGGTGATTAAAACCACAAATATTGCATTTGTACATCATACCTTGTCACCTAATATAAGTTTAGCAAGTTTATAAAAAAAAAACAATTATTATTTATTAATATTGTTCTAAATTGACAATATTTTTATTCAATAACTGTTTCTTTAACTTCTTGATAATAATTATTAACTTTTTCAGCCCATGTGCTACTTTCAGCATATTTAGAATTCATTTTATAAGGGTCATCTAAACCAATAGAATAATAATTGTAATAAATTAAATCTAAATAAGACTTTATTCCCTCTTCTAATGTGTCATATCTTCTGTAAGAACTTCCATTACATGATGGGCTTCCTTTTATACCACCAATGTTGTTACATGTTCTTGCAAGATAAGAACATCCCCACTTACAACCGGTTTCTAAATTAACAATTGATATTGCTAAATAAGGATCTAAACCAGTTTCACTTGTATATTTTGCAAAATGTAATCCTGTATTTGATAATGTACTATATAAATTTTTATTTAATTTAATAATTAATTCTTCTTCAGTAAGGTTATCCCACACAATTTTTTTAGTTGTTGTTTCAGTTGTTGTAGTAATAGTCTCACTTGTAGTTTCAATATTAGCTAATAATTCATCATTTTTTTCGTTTTGTTTATCTTTAATTAACATCGTACTTAGTGACATTAATAAAAGTAAACATATAAATATAATATAATTTTCTTTTCTTTCTTTTTTCATAG
Organism: uncultured Mycoplasmatota bacterium; assembly: GCA_900553855.1. Lineage (GTDB taxonomy): Bacteria > Bacillota_I > Bacilli_A > RF39 > UBA660 > CAG-533. The sequence continues at coordinate 100,303 of USFG01000003.1, forward strand.
AACTTATTATACCACTTACATATATTTATGCAAGTTAAGTACATAAGTTACCAAAAACTTCCTAATACCACTTACTTACAATATCAACACTTGTTGATTTAGGCATTGGATTAGGTAAATCTAATCTAACTATTAATGGTACTTTGAATGATGTTCCAAATACGATTGCTGTTCCAGGAAGTAAATTCTTTATTTTTTCGATTGTTTCAACACTTACATTACTGGAAATATTACTAATAATATTAATATCACTTGGATGAAACATTTTAAAGGTTATAAAGTTAGAACATTGTGATAAGGTTGTAGTTGATAGTTCACTTGGTCTTTGAGTTATGACTCCTAATAAGATACCATACTTTCTTCCCTCTTTAGCAATACGTTCAAATATGTTATAACCTAATACTTCAACATCTGTATCATTTTGAACATATCTATGAGCTTCTTCAAGAATTACATGAATTGGAAATGATCCTCTATCTCTTAAATTAGTTACATAGTTAAATAATAACCTAGTAATTATTTTAGTTATTATCTTAATAAATCTTTCTTCAACGTTGTTTAAATTAAAATTAATTATTTGATAATGTTTTTCGGCATTAAATAAATGTTCAACATATTCTTTTTTGGTTATTCTTTCATTTCCTTCATCAAAGAATCTACGATTATCAGAATTTAATATTTGTTGTAATCTTACTTTTAATACATTAAATTCATCATATACTTTTTCGCTCTTTAAAACACCTTCGCTGATAAGGGCAAAATCTAATGCATAATAAATATCTTGTAAACCATATTTGATATTATTATTTATTTCTATGTCGGCTAAATCAAGTTGCTTATATTGTTGTAAATAAGTTATTATTAAATCTAATGCAGCCATTTTACCTGATGCATCTATATTCATACATTGTTTAAATGTTCTAGTATATCCTGGTTGAACAATTGGTGTTTCTAAATTTAAGTCTTTGGTGTTATATCTAGTTAAAATAGCAATTATTTGGTCTCTAATTTGATTTGGGTTACGACCACTTGATAAGATATCTAATAAACTTTCGGCTATAATTTCCGTTTTATATTCTTGAACATTAGCATCTAAACTATTAAAGATATATACTAATTTTAAGGTTTTTTCTAATATAGGTAACTGACTTGCTGACTTAACATTTAAAAGTAACGCTAAATCATCTATATCTAAAAAATAAGCGGGAATTTTTATACTGGAATAATTTTCATCTACATCATATGATTTATATCCTAAATTAGGAATGTTATTCGCATTTTTAAAGGCATCATTATATTCACCATACACGTCAAATAAAACAATATGGGCATTTTGAGGAACTCCGGCTTTATTATCTTGAAAGATATTTTGAAGAATTCTAGCTACACCACATGATTTACCAGAACCTGAATTTCCTACTATGGCAAAATGATTAGAGAAAAACTCATTAAGATTAATTTTAACATCAAATTGTTCATATGTGACGGATTTACCTAAATATATATTTGATTTATCATTACTATCTTGTTTGCCTATTAATAGTTCTAATTCTTGTTTATAAATAATTCTAGGAATTGTTTGAAATGATGGTTTTCTCATTACGCCTGGGAAAAATACACCGTTTCTTATTTCACCAACTAAAAATATTTTAATAACGTCTACGTTTACTGATAGTACTTCTCCTACTACTCCATGATTTGCTTCAGGAAATACGACATGAATATTTAAAATATTATTTTTTAATTCATGGGTACTATTTTCAACATATACGTAATTATCAATTATTTCAGTAATTTTTCCAAACATTTTTATCAACCCTTATTCTATAAATAAGTATAACATAAATTAATATTGAAAAAAAGAGGTTTACCCTCTTATATTTTTAATATACTAGAACTGAACCAAGAATAATGGCAAGTAAAATGAATAAAACTAAAACGATAAAAGCATCACTTACACTATTATTCTTGCAACATTTTTTACCTAGCATTTTACGCCTCCTTACTTTAAATTACTGCAGCACCAACTATGATTACTAATAGAATAAATAATACAAGTATAAATGCTGCACCACTTACACCGTTATTATTGTTGCAACAACCGTTCATAATCTCCCTCCTTTTCATCTCTCATTTTATTGTATTCAAAAAACCTAAGTAGTGTTCTTGTATTTTAAAGAATTGGTTGTTATAATAGTCATTAGGAGGGAAAATGAAAAAGAAATTATTAATTTGTTTAGCTGTTTTAGGTTTAACTAGCGGTTGTGGAAAGGTATCTACTTTACCAAATGGGAATGATGCTTTAGTTTCATTTAGTAATACTAATTTAGGTATTAGTGCTGGTGACTTATATAGTGAAGTTAAAGGTACTGCTTTATCTAAGTTAATTGATATGATTGATACTAAAATTCTTTTAGATAAGTATCCAGACAAATCAAGTGATGCTGATAAATACGTTAATGAACAATATGATTTAATCAAAACTAATTTTAAAGATGATAAGGGTAAATTTGATGAAGAAGCATTAAAAGAACAAATTTATGCTTATTATGGTATTACTGATATCGATAAATTTAAAGATATTATTAGATTAAATTATTATCGTACTGAAGCTGTTAATGATTATGCTAAAAAAAGTGTTACTGATAAACAAATTCAAAAATATTATGATGAAAATGTTTATGGTGATATTTCTTGTAAGCATATTTTAATTACACCAGCTGTAACTGATAATATGAGTGATGAAGATAAAACTAAAGCTGATAAAGAAGCTCTTCAAAAAGCTAAAGATATTATTAAGAAACTTAAAAATGGTGAATCTTTTGATGATTTAGCTAAAGAATATTCAGATGATACTTCTAATAAAGATAAAGGTGGAGATTTAGGATATTTCAATACTGGTGATATGTTAGAAGAATTTGAAAAAGCTGCTTTTGCTCTTAAAAAAGGTAAATATACTACTACACCTGTTAAAACTAAATATGGATATCATATTATTTTAAAAACAGATGAAAAAGAAAAACCTTCTTTAGAAGATAAAAAAGAAGAAATTATTAAGACTTTAGCATCTGAAGCTAAATCTAAAGATACTGCATTAAGTATAAATGCTTTAGTTGAACTAAGAAAAGAATATGGCATGAACATTGAAGATGATGAAATGAGTAAATTATATTCAACTTATATTTCTAATTCTTTATTAAGTGCTAAATCAAATAGTTCTAAATAAAAAAATTATCTTGAAATATAGATAATTTTTTATTTGTTTTTTTTCTTTTCGTCTAAAGCATATTTATTTAAGGTTGTTTCTTTTAATTTTAATAGTTTATAATAAAATATTAATAAACCTATTATTATAATGGCATCTACTATATAATCAATAGTCTTACCGCTAAAATAGTATCTAAAATAAACATCTGCTATTACTAGAAAGAAACATCCATAAGTTAAAAATAAATAATAATTTACTTTTTTATATAAATCATTAAATTTAGAATTTTTAATATTCTTTTTTAATGATTTCTTTTCTTCACTACTTAGTCTATTATAATATGTTTTCAATTAATACATCTCCTATTTCTTCTTCTCTATATCCTTTTTGATATAATTTTCTTTTTATAAAATAATATAATTCTTTTCCTTGATATTTCTTTTGATATTTCTTAATCAATTTTTCAATATCTTTTTTTATGATAACTTTATTGTCTACTTTAATATCATTAAGATATTCTGCAAACATTTCTTTGGGATATCCTAAGTTTGTTAAATAATTTGTAATATTAATTTTTAAATTATATTCATTTAATTTATTATTATTTTTGATTTTTTTCTGAATAATTTTATCGATCTTTTCATTAAAATCTTTATTTAAATATTTATCTATTTCTTCATTTGTAAAACCTAAATTAAGGAGTTCTCTTTTTATTTTAAGAGGACCGGATATTCCAAAATTATATTTGTCATTAATATAACTTTTAACATATAAATCTCGATCTAAATAATTGTATTTATTTAGTTTATCAATTGTTTTATCAATTGTATCATGGGTAAAATCTTTTTTCTTTAAATAATCTCTTATTTCTTTTTCACATCTTTGCTTGCTATTTAAATATTTTAAACTTAAATAATAAGCATCTAAACTTTTGTTATATTTAATTATTTCTTCATATTCTTTATTAGAAATATTTTTGGTTATAAGTAGGTTATACTTTAAGATTACTTCATCATATAGCTTTACTGCTTCTCCACTTTTAAATTTTAACTCGTAAACATTTGATTTTATTTTTTTATACTCTTTGATTTCCATAAATTTATTTTACATAATAATTTTTTAAATAGCAATAAGATTTACTTATGATATTTTCTTTCAAAGTCATTTAAGCATAAAACGATTGTTATTCCGACTATTGATAACATAAAAAGATTATTAAAATATGTACTTATAAATGTTGTAATTAATTCACTAAAGTATTTATTTCCATAAGTAAAATTATTAATAATACCACTAAATGTGATTAATATTTTTGGTAAACATAGCAAGATAGATGATGACAATATTAATTCTTTAATAAATTCTAGTTTCTTAATTAATAGATAATTTATAAAGATAAATGTGAACATGATAATTATGTAAATTATGGTAATAAATAAACAATCATATATATTTAGATATATTTTATTAAGTTTTTGATATTCACTTGTCATAAAGATATTATTATCAATTATCGAATTAACATCTTTACTATATTTTTCAATTGTTTTTTGATCTTTGCTATATTTACTTACAATCGTTTTAATCTCATCGTAATGATTAATTTTATTTCCTCTAACAATTAAATTAACATCTTTTTTTAAAATATCGATACTATAATACTCGATTAATTCTTCTTTTAGTTTGTCATTAACTATTATATCATCTAAATTTTGTAAGACATTTGAATAAGCTTTTTGATAATAATTTAATTTTTCAAGATTTGTTATTATATTATTTGGTCTTAGTTCAATTTGAAATTCAATAAATAGAATAAATATAATAGTTAAAACAAACATAATAAAGGTATTAATATGAACTAGTATTTTTTTCATTATGATTCACCTACCCATTTTGTTTTATCAAGTTTTGCATATATTATTAATCTTTTGTTACCATATAGTTCTTTATTGGGATAACATGTGTACAAAATTAAATCATAATCTTTTTCTAGTGAATTTAAATTTGTTTCATTAACTATTTTAGATGTTTTAACAGTATATTCAAATTTAGCATAATTTGTTTCAATTACAATTTTATTACCATTTTTTAAATTTGAAAGATTCTTAAATATCCCGGTGTTATGACCGGATAATACGACTTTGTCCTTATCACCTGGAATGTCATATAAACTTGATGTTCCAACTCCTCGCTTTAAGATATTAATACTGTCTCCAAAATATATGTTATCACTTTCGTTATTTAAGTAGATTGTTCCATATTTTGTTCCATATGATGGATATGAAACTATTTTTTTATCAATTACAGTTGTTTCTTGGTTTGCGATTTTTTCATTAACGTTCATTAATGAGATTACGTCTAATCCTAAGGTAATATTTTCTCTAAATAAAGTAGTTATAGTTAATAACAATATAGTGCAATATATTAAACTATTATTTAATAATGGATTTATTTTAAATATTCTTAAAGTTATAAATGTTATTAAAAGGATTGTTAATGAGATGATTGTAATTTTAACTACTTTATTTATTCCGACATAATTTAACTTTTGAGTTGTTTTTATAACATTAGTTAATACGCCATTATCATATATTTTTACTTCTTCATTATTTTTATCAATTACCAAATTTGAATCTACTTTAGTTGTTGTTTTAACTTCATTATTTTCTTCTTTTTTATCAGTAATCTTGGGTGATCTTAGGATAATACTATTGGAATTATTATATAGGCTATATAATTCTGACTTAACATTTGAGGGAATATTTTTTTTACCGTCACTACTACATACATCATAGCTGTTAATTATAGATATAGCTTTGGAAATATTGCTATAGATAATATCTAGATCACTACTACTTACATCTCTTTCATTTAACATTCTAGTATATGAATTTTTAAATCCTTTAATTAATGCTCCAGTAGATCCGGGACATGTACTGACACTATTAGAAAGAGAAATGATATCTTCTTTTGTTGCTCCATATGCAGTAATACTAAATGTTAATATGAAAAAAAGAATAGCTAATTTTAAATATTTCATTTAATCCTCTCTTTCTTGAAAAAAGTACTTGTATCCAATATTTTATATGCTTCTATATCTTCATTATTTATTATTTTATCAAAATTTTTAGATAATAATTCTTCTTTTAGTTTTTTATTAACTAATTTATCTAAAATTTCATATGCTTTTTCTAAATCAGCACAATCATGATGGGTATCTGTTCCTAAAATACAAATCATTTGTTTTTTAATTAATAATTCTAAATTTTCTTTAGCACTTTTACCATATTTTCCTAAAAGTGATGTTATATTTCCTTGAAGTAAGCATCCTAAATTTATGTATTCAACTAAGGTATTTAAATCAATGTAGTGATATCTTTCTGGATGAGCAATTATTGGTACTATTCCTTTATTTCTTAAATTAAATAAAATATCATAAGCTATATCTAATTTTTCTCTTAATGGAAGTTCAACTAATAAATATTTAGAATTATTAATAGTACTAATATTATTATTGTCTATATTTTCTAATATATTATTATCTATAAAAACTTCGTTACCTAAATATAATTTTATACTAGTTGATTTTTGTAATTCTTCTAATTTTTCTTTTTTATTTTTATTATTGCAATTATAATTTGTCCCTATAATATAATGAGGAGTTAAGACAATTTCTGTAACTCCTCTATTACTCATTTCATTTAATATTTTAATACTTGTTTCGATTGATTCTGAACCATCATCAATTCCAAATATTAAATGATTATGTATGTCTTTCATTAATTATAATATTTACCATAGTAATAATGGTCTTTCTTATTTTCAAGTTTGTTAACTATAACTCCGGCAATTTTAGCACCACTATTTTCTAAAGCTTTCTTACTTTGTTCTAATAAATCAATAGGTGTTATTTTATAAGCACTAACTAGTACTACTTCATCAGCAAATTTTGTTAGAACTAACGCATCTGTTACGGCGTTTATAGGTGGACAATCAATTATAATTAAATCATATTTTTCTTTTAATAATTCTAATAATTCTTTTGTTTTTTCTGATCCTAAAAGTTCGCTTGGGTTTGGTGGAACAATTCCGCTTGGAATGACATCTAAATTTTTAATTTCAGTTTTGCATATATATTTGCTATATTTTTTAACATCTTCTAATAATAATGAAGATAATCCTTTATCTTTATCTAAATCAAATATTTTATGTTGTCTTCCTTTACGCATATCGGCATCAATAAGAATTGTTTTACAATCTATCATACTAAATGAAGCTGCTAAATTTGCGGAAACAAAACTTTTTCCTTCACCAGGCATTGAACTTGTAATTAGAATAACATTCTTTTCATTACCGACAAATGTAAATTCTAGATTTGTTCTTAAAGTTCTTATTGCTTCACTAACATGACTTTTAGGTCTATTATAAACTAGTAACTCATTCATGTTTTCTACCTCCAACAGGAATTGCACCAATAACTGGAATATTTAACTTTCTTTCGACTTCTTCAACAGTCTTAATAGTTGTATCAAAATAGAACATAATAAATACGACTGCTAAACTAAGAATAATTCCAATCATTAAATAAATAGCTATGCTTTTAATTAAATTTATATTATAAGGTTTTTGACTAGCTTCTGCATAATCGATAATTCCAATATTTTGAATATTATATAATTTAATTACTTCAGCATTAAATACTTTTGCTGTTTCATTAGCAATATTTTTAGCTAAATTACTATCTTCATCTGCAACTGTTATTTTAATTATTTCAGTATCGTTAACGTTGGCTACAGCAATATTTTTTTGAAGTGTTTCAATATCATATTCCAAACTTAAATTGTCGATAACCTTTCCAACTACTTTTCTACTTTTAATTATTTCAGTATAAGTATCAATTAAATTTTTATTTAATATAATATCATTACTTGTAATTGTATTGTTTTCAGTAGTTAGTAATACAGTTGTATAACTTTTATATTTTGGAACTTTTATAAAAGCATCATAACTAAAACCAATTATTAAAACTACAAATACGATAGATAACATTAAAAATATTTTACTTACAAAATAATTAAGCAATTCTTTTAAATCTATTTCTTCCATAATCTTTTACTCCTCAAGATTAATTATATAATATGTTGGTTTTTATTTCAATTAAAAACAGCCTACGATTGTAGGAAAAATCGTTTAATTTGATCATAATAAAATGTATTTTATTTAATGTGATAAAATCCTTAAGCAAGCTTGTAACTTCTAACTATAATTTTTTTACATTGCTAAATGCTTTATAAAATTGCTTCATTCTGATTAAAGTACGGCGATTATATTTTTACTTACTTCTTCCAACTATTTTCCTTATTTCTATACTAATTCAAACTCTCTTGATATAATTCTCTTATCACTGCAATATTCGATTATATATTCATTATCTTTTTTACATATAATTATTCCAATTGTTTTATCTTGATTTGATTTCTTTAAATTCTTATCAATATAATTCATATAAATTTCTATTTGTCCGATATGTTCTTTTTTTAATTTAGTTACTTTTAGTTCTACAACAACATAGCAATTAAAATCTATGTTATATAATAATAAATCTATGTAATTATAATTTTTTCCTATTTTTATAGGATATTCATTGCTAACAAAGCTAAAGCCTGATCCTAGTTCTTGCATAAAATTTATAATATCTTCTAATATAAATTGTTGTAAAACTTTCTCGGATATTTCAGTATATTTATTTGTGTTTTTAATTAATATTGGATTCTTTACTAAGTCAGGTAATAGAGGTTGTTCATTTCCAACAAATTTTGATTTTGCACTTTCACTTAATCTTTCATATTCTTTGGATTTAATTCGTTCACGTAATTGTCTTTTTGTTAAATTTTGTTTGATACATAAATTAATATAGAACACAACCTTAGGCATATCTTTTATAGACAATAATTCAACATATTGACTCCAACTCAATTGGTGCGCCATTGGAGCACCTTTTTGAATCAACATATAAAATTGCCTGTATCTTTTTAAATTTGTTACATTATAACCTTTTCCAAGTTCGAGTGTTAACTTTTTAGAATACTCATTTATTATACCTTCGCCATATTTTTTACCAGCTTCACTTAATAACTTTCCAACATTATATCTTGTTTCTAAATCCTTACGATTTATTAGATAATTTTTTACTTTTTTGTTTATCTCATTGTTAATGAATTCATTTTTTATTTCTTCGTAGTAATTCATTTTGTCCTTCTTTCTTATAAGTTATAAAATATATTATATATATCATACATTTGTTTGTCAATTGATAATCGTACATTTGTTATTATTTTGTTACATATAAAAACAGTAACATTAAATAGTTGCTGCTAATATTAATTTTCTTTATTTTTAATAAATAATAATTTATATAAATATGTTCCTATTAAAATACCGATAGAATCTATTAAAACATCTCTAATATTTCCACTTCTACCACTTATAAATAATTGATGAAATTCGTCAGTACATGAATATAAAATAGATAAACCAATTGCATAATAAATATTTGTAACACTATATTGCTTTAATAAATTAAACATTAAAAAACCTAAAATTAAATATTCAGTTATATGAGCTATTTTTCTAATATAAAATGATGAATTTTTAACTATTATTTCTTTTTCATTATTAGAAGTTTCATTATTTGTTATTTTATCTTTTATTTCAATCATGGTAGTTATTACTTTATCGCTTGTACTAGTTGATTTATTTGCATCTGCACTTGAAAAAGAAAATATTACAATCATCCATAAAATTAACACTATAAAACTTATTATTTTTTTCATTATATTACTTCCCTTTAAATAACAATATTATAGCAAATTATTATAATATAGATAGTTATTATTAAATTAAAAGTGTTAAGTTTACAATAAAAAAGATAGAATAATTAATATCCTATCCTAATCTCTTGCAAATATATCTCTTGTATATATTTTATTCTCTATATCTTTTATATTATCATCAATTCTATTAACAATAATAATGTCAGATAATTTTTTAAATTCATTTAGATCATTTACTACTTTACTATTAAAGAAATTATCTTCTTTTAATGTAGGTTCATAAACAATGACTTCGATTCCTTTACCTTTTATTCTTTTCATTACACCCTGAATAGCACTTGCTCTAAAATTATCAGAACCAGATTTCATTGTTAATCTATATATACCGACTACTTTAGGATTTCTTTTAATTATCATATTAGCAATATGATCTTTTCTAGTTCTATTAGATTCTACTATAGCACTTATAATATTTTCAGGTACATCTTTATAATTAGCTTTTAATTGTTTAGTATCTTTTGGTAAACAATATCCACCAAAACCAAATGATGGATTATTATAATGATTACCTATTCTTGGATCTAAACATACACCATCAATAATGTCTTTAGTATTTAGTCCTTTTAATTCAGCATAAGTATCTAATTCATTAAAATATGCTACTCTTAAAGCTAAGTACGTATTGGCAAATAACTTAACTGCTTCTGCTTCAGTACTATTCATATATTTAATTACAACATCTTCTTTCAAACAAGATTCTTTTAATAAATTAGCAAATTTTTCTGCCCTTTTACTTTTTTCTCCAACAATAATTCTTGATGGATATAAATTATCATAAAGAGCTTTACCTTCTCTTAGAAATTCAGGGCTAAACATAATATTATCTATGTTATATTTCTTTTTAATACTTTCGATAAAACCAACGGGAATTGTAGATTTAACTACCATTGTTGTATCAATATTCATAGATATTACTTTTTTTATAATATCTTCTACAGATGATGTATCAAAATAATTTTGTTCTGAATCATAATTAGTTGGAGTACTTATAATTATAAATTTTGCACCAGTAAATGCTTCTTTATAATCTAAAGTTGCTTTTAAATTAAGATTTTTTTCTTTAAAATATTTTTCAATATATTCATCTTGAATTGGACTAATTCTATTATTTATTTTCTCTACTTTTTCAGGTATAACATCTAGTGCTACTACCTCATTTTTAACACTTAGTAATGTAGCTAGAGATAATCCTACATAACCAGTTCCTGCTACAGCAATTTTCATTTATTTCTCCTTATCAATATAAAATTCTTTATACCATTCTGCAAATTTTCTAAGACCAGTTCTTAAATCAGTGCTTGGTTTAAAACCATAGTCTTTTTCAAGTTGAGTTGTATCGGCATATGTTACTGGAACATCACCAGGTTGCATTGGTACTAATTCTTTATGAGATTCAAAGTCATAATCTTTAGGTAATACTCCGGCTCTAATTAATTCCTCTTGTAATATTTCAACAAAGTTTAATAAATTTTCAGGATTTGAATTACCAATGTTATATACTGCATATGGCGGAATTGGTAAACCATCTTCTCCATTTTTCTTTTCAGGAGCTCCTTGCATTACTCTTATAATTCCCTCAACAATATCATCTACATATGTAAAATCTCTTTTACAATTTCCATAATTAAATATTTGAATTTTTTCTCCCTTAATTAATTTATTTGTAAAACCAAAGTATGCCATATCTGGTCTTCCAGCCGGACCATAAACCGTAAAGAATCTTAAACCGGTACTTGGTATGTTATATAATTTACTATAACAATGTGCTAATAGTTCATTACTTTTTTTAGTGGCAGCATATAAACTAACTGGATTATCTACTTTATCATCTGTACTAAATGGAACTTTTGTATTTCCACCATAAACAGAACTAGAAGATGCATAAACAAGATGTTCAACAGGATGATTTCTACATGCTTCAAGTATATTGTAAAATCCAATTATGTTTGATTCAATATAAGTATCGGGATTAGTTATAGAATATCTAACACCTGCTTGAGCTGCTAAATTAACTACTATTTCAGGTTTATATTCATTAAATATTTTATTTATTAATTCTTTATCTGCTAAATTTCCTTTGATGAATACATAATTATCATATTTAGATAATTCATTTAATCTATATTCTTTTAATGAAACATCATAATAACTATTCATGTTATCTAAGCCTATAATTTTTATGTCATTGTAATCATTAAGTAATCTTTTGCATAAAAAGCTTCCTATAAAACCAGATGATCCTGTTATTAAAATTGTTTTATTGTTTAATTTTATTCTATTCATATTTTTTCCTCTTTATTATTTTTTTAAAAGTATTTATCAATTCTTTAAATTCGTTTTTATATAAAATGAAATTAATTGGAATGCATATAGCACTTGCTAATATAATAGTCATTACTGCATTTAATATCCAATTTATGTAATTTGTATTATCCAAATAAGGTAAATAATTTGAAATAAATACTATGATAATTGTTTCAATTAAAATTAACGCAATTTTTTTAATACTGATATTAATATTTCTATTGAGAATATGTTTATTTGCATGATATATAAATTCCGAGGTTCTAATTGTCATGGCAACTATTGTTCCTATGGTTACTCCAATTATTCCATAATTAAATACAAGAATTATAGATAATATTATGTTGGTTAGACATTCAACCCATGCACCTATTCTAGTTTCTTTAAAATGTCCTGCAGATAAAATTAATGAACTATATGGAAGTCTAATTGCCCAAACATATTCACTTATAACAATCAGATATCCAAATAAATGCCTAATATAATTTGCATCAGTTATATTTTTTGTATATACACTAACAAATGGAACAATTAAAATCATTGTACATGTAAATAAAATTGTAATTATTGTAAAATACAATACTTCATATGTATTAAATTTTTTACATAAATTTTCTTTTTCATTCTTGGCAATCATATCTCCAAACGATGCATCTATTCCTGTTGAAAAGATTTGTGCAAATTGTTTTATTCCTTTTACAACTAAATTGTAAACCGAATACACTGAAACTTCTGTAAGATTACACATAATTGAAAGAATTGTAATATCAGTATTTCCATGTATAACTGCTGCAATGTGTTGAGCTAAACCATCCCATTTTTGTTTTAATTTATAATCACTTCTTGCTTCATTAAAACAAATATTATATTTTCTCTTTACATACCAATTTTGCATAATGGGTCTAAGCACAAAAATAAGACCACTTGCTAATTTTATTACTTGAATATTTGCTTTAAAATAAGCTAATAATATCACAATTACAACACTTATAACATATGTAATTATTTGAATAAATGAAATAATATAATTTTTTTGGTCTGCTTGTAAAAAAAGTCTATAAGTCATACCAAAAAAATATTCTGCAAATGTACTTATTGATATAATCAATATAAGTGAAATAGTAAATACCTTATCAAAATTATTATTTATAATTAATGGATAAATAAAACATAATGCTATTATATATATGATAAATACTTTGGCAATGTTTCTAAAAAATTTTTCTGACGTCTTTAATATATTTGCGATTTCTTTATTATCTTTCTTTGACAATGGTTTATATAAGGTTGCCTTAACTACTGGTCCAAATCCGGATTCAAGCAATGATATATAAGCCAGAAATTGAGTAATAGATGAAATTAATCCATTAATATCAGATCCAAAATTTGTAATAATTATTTTAGGAACGATAAATCCATATAAAATAGTAATAATTTGTAACATAAAATTACTACTAATGTTTAAAAATGCTTTTTTACTTCTCATTTTTACTCACCAAACTTAAGTCAATAAGATTTCCTAACTTTAAATCCCATTCTTCTGGTTCAAACTTTCCAAAACCACTTGCTGGATAAAAAGTTAATTCTCCGAAATATAAATTTCCATTAATTTCATAAAAGTCAACTCTTAAAAAAGAAATTTTTGATGATAACTTTTTTGAAAACTCTATCATCTTCTCAAAATTATGGGGTTTTTCAATGCTATTATCTAGTTTATGATTTGGCCTTTTTAATCGCATAACTTTCCACTCTAAATCATAAAAAGTTTCCTTTAGGTCTATATCTCTATCACTACAAACAAGAATACAATATGGGTTTCCATTAAAGCAAAAAAATTTATAGTCTCTCATACTATTATTTTTGTTATCCTTCATATATTTTTCTATTATTATTCTTGGTTTAACATTTTTATATGGCCACTCTCTGCCCGGATAATAATAATTTCTTTTTAAAGATTTGTTTAATTTTTTCTTTGCTTTTTCTATATCTAATTTGCTTTTATCCGTAACAATTACCAATCCCCCGCTATCATGTGTACATTTAATAACAAATTGATTTGGTAATTTATTAAAATCTATTTCATCAAAATTATTATATATTCCTAAAGTAGGTATTATATATTTATTCCCTATTATTTTTGAAACATAAGATTTTGCTTCATATTTATCAACCATTTTTGTGTATATGTCTTTTCTATCGTTTAATTTTAGCCATTGTAATTTTTCATTAAATGTTTGTGGATTTTTTAAATTTAGAAATTTTTTAAACGTCGCATAATATCTTATTTTTAAATATGTTTTATCATTTAAAAGATTTATTCCTCTATTTGATAAAAAAACAAATAATAATAGAGGTGATTTAATAAATTTAGATAATTTATTCATTTGTTAAATTCTCCTTTACTTCATTTATTATTTTTTTCCATTTTTCCAATATATTATTTATTTCTCTTGATTTGTAAACGTTTATTGATTCATTACTAAAATGATTACATTTTTGAGGATTCTCTATTAAATAGTTTATTGAATCAGCCAAATTTTTCTCATCACGTTTATTAGAATCCCCTCTAAAATATGTATTCCTATCATATAATTTTACTATTAATCCGTTTTGTTGATGTGAAATTATTTCTTCTGCACCTGATAACCAATTGAAAGTAACACTTGGAACACCACATGATACTGCCTCTACTAAAGCATTAGCATATCCTTCATAACGAGAAGCCATTACGAAAATTGAAGAATTATTTAATACTTTTACTACATCCTTAGTACTATTTATAATTTTTACTTTATTTTCTAATCTGTTTTCTTTTATTAATTTTTTTAATTTAAATTCTTCTCTACCATTTCCATATATTTCAAGTATCCAATCTGAATGTTTTTTTGCAACATAATTAAAAGCTCTTATAAGAGTATCGAATCCTTTTTGTGGATGTAATCTACCTATACTTATAATTTTTTTTGCATTATAATTATATTTTTTTATAGGATTAATTCCTAATGGATTATATATTTTTTCTATAATTATTTTATTTCCTAATACTTTTTGATACTTTTTCTTGCTTTCTTCAGATGAAACTATAAAGTAATTTACGTATTTAGGAAAAAATTTTTTTAATTTTGTTTTTTGTTTTTTATTTAAACACTCTATAATTGCTGCATCTCTTACTACAATTATTGGATGTATTTTTTTATAATTTAAAATAGAGATAAAATCCAAAGCAACAGAAACCCTTGCAAATATCATTACATCATCATTTTTAATAGTTTTAATAGTTTTTAAAATTTTAAATGGTAGTACAAATTTTTTTGTGCATTTTTCTATTAATTTAATAAAATAAAATATTATATTTTTTTTAGATATTTTATTTAATTTTGTATCTACATTTTTTATTAAATATTCTATTTCAATTTTAGAGTTGTATTCATAAAACGGTTTCTTTCGATTTTTAAATTCGCTAATAACTTTTACTTTATTTTCATTTGCAAAATCATTGGCAAGTATTGAAACAATTCTTTCTACACCGCCTATTCTGTCAATTCCTTCGTCAATTAAATATATGTTCATATTTCCTCCTCAAATAAACAAACTATAGGGAACAACACCATACCATTGCGGCCTAAACAACATAATTATTAACCAATATAAAAAGAAGATAAATAATAATGTTAAATAATATAATGTTTTTCTTTTTTTGTTTGTTATTTTTTCAATTGTATGTGGAATCCATAATATTATAAATATTGTAAAATATGGTGAAAATCTATTAAATATACTAACTTTTATTACTAAAGATTGAAATATACATGCCATTCCAAGTATTCCCAACATCATATTTTTTTCTTTTATTGCTTTTATGTTACTCAATTGATTACTATTTTTTTTAATAGTCAAAAGTCCAATTATATATGTTAGTACATAAACTAAAGCATCTAGTAATGCTCCGAAATAATTGGATACATTATATTTGCTATTTGTATATTCTAATAAACGTGGCGAATAATTAGATAAAAAAATAAAAAATTTTTCGCCATAAAAAAATGCTACTATTACAAAAACAAACACACAAAATAACATTTTTTTATTAAATCTAAAATAATTAGGAATTAATAACAAGATTGCTAATAATGCGCTTTCATGAAAAAGAGATGCAAATAAACATGTTAAAACAAATTTTATATTTTTGTTCTCTATTATAAAATCATATCCCCACAAAACTATTGAAATTGCAATAGCCTGTCGCATTATATTCATGTAAGAAAAGTAAAAATTTAACAAGACATAAATTAGTACACTAATAAATACATTATTTGAATGCTTATATATAAATCTTAAAATACTATAGTTTATAAAAAAAGATGTTACTATTAGCAATATTTGAGGATTATTACTTATTTTTGATAAAATCCAACATAAAAAAGTAAATCCATACTCATATCTAAAAGCATTAAAATTTGAAATATCAATTAATGATATTCTTTTAAAAGCATTATAATATTGTAGAGTATCAACACCAACATTTTTATTTCTAAATCCAGATACACAAAACAATAAAATAAATGTAATTATAATAAAAATTTTTTTGTTGGTATTATTGCTTGCAAAATTTGGTTTTAAAATCAAGCCTAGTAATACTATTATAAGTAAAATAATAAAATAAATTAACATAATTATTCCTACCTTCAATTTACTATCTTTTGTTTTTTAATTTATTAAATAAAGATGGTGAAAATTTTTTTATTTTGTGAATAAGCATTCCCATAATATATGTCGTGAGTGTTAGTTTGTATTTTAATGGTATGAGCATAATTTTAATTTTTTTACTTTTTGGAACAGTATTATTTAATGCTTCTCTAGTAACTTCATCATTTATCATAAGTTTGATATTTAAATATTTAGTTTTAAACTTTGAACTAGAACAAAATTCATTTTCAATACAACCAAGGATTCTTTCTATATATCTCCTACAAGAAAATTCATAATAATCATTTTTATTTATTTTCCACTTTTCAAAATATTGATTAAATTCAAAAAATTCCTTTTTTCTTATTTTAAATAAATCTTTTTTATATTTTTTTGTAATTGAATTACTTCTTTCTCTTACATAGTGATATAAGCATATATCAGAATTATAAAATGAGTTTATATTATTTAAATATAATCGATTAAATTCAACATCTTCTCCCCAATTGTAATCGGGGAATTTTATTTGAAATTTTTCTATAATGTTTCTTTTATATATTTTATTTACTGGATTATATAGCATTGTGCTATCATACAATGAAATTAAGTTTTTTTGGATGTCTTTTCTAGAATTATATAATACTTCTTTATAATTAATTATATCCTGAGAAATTATTTTACCGTGTTTATTTTCAACTTCGGAAAAAAATCCGAAATTATATAAATCAATGTCTTTATTTTTTTTTATTATATGTTCCAAATTAATAAAATAATCTGCTGAAACATAATCATCACAATCAATAAATGTTATATATTTTCCCTTTGCAATTCTCATTCCGTCATTTCTTGCTGCAGAAACTCCCTCATTATTTTTAGTAATAATTTTGATTATATTATTAAACTTAATATTATATTTATTTATAATTTTTAAGGTATTATCTGTAGAACCATCATTAATAATTATTAATTCATAATTATTATATTTTTGAAACAATAATGAATCTAAACATTTATATAAATATTTTTCACAATTGTAAACCGGAATAATGACACTGAATAATGGATTCCCGACTTTATTTACCATATCTTTTATACCTCATTCCCTACTCTGCACCTTTTTTTAAAAGTACAACTTTAATAGTTTTAAAAACACATTTGATATCTAATAATAGTGAAGCATTATTACAGTAATAATATTCTAGTTCTAATCTTTCTTCGTAGGTTAAATTAGATCTTCCATTACAAGCCCACCAGCCTGATAATCCTGGTTTAACACTTTCATAAATTTTATGATTTCCACTATGAGCATCTAATTCTCCTCTAACTAATGGTCTAGGGCCAATAAATGACATATCCCCTTTAATTATTGATATTAATTGGGGTAACTCATCTAATGAAGTCTTTCTTAAAATATTACCAATTTTAGTTATTCTTGGATCGTTTGATAATTTTTGAGCTTTTTTCCATTCACTTTTATATGGTTCTTTTTTTAATAATTCTTTTAGTACTTCATCCGCATTAGGTATCATACTTCTAAATTTATATAATTTAAATTCTTTACCATTTTTACCGATTCTGGTTTGAGTGTAAAATATTGAAGAATAGTCTTTATTTAGAATATATGATATTTTAATGATTATAGATAATGGGATTAAAAATAAAATTCCAAATAAAGATAAGATTATATCGAGTAATCTTTTAGTTATTAAATAAGAATATTTTTTTACTTTAGAAAAATTTAAACTACTTTCAGAAATATCATTAATACTTATATTGTTTATATCATTATTCATACAACGCACACTCTCTTATTTCCTTTGTTTAAGTACTGTGATAATTATAGCAAAAATTAGAATTTTGTACAACGAATTGCCACAAATTTGCATAAATGTATGATTTTTTATTAATCACAAACAAAAAAAGAATAGATTTCTCTATTCTACTTAATAATTTTCTCTATTAATTTGTAATATACACATTAAGGTTATACCTAATAAGCCACCTATTATTAGTCCTATAAAAAAGATTGTAAATGTATTCATGTATTTCTCCTTTAATATCTATTATTATTATATTTAATTATTTTGATATTATTTGTCGAAATATATGATTAAAGTAATAAATTATTGTCTTTTAGTTAAATTATTTGTAGAACTTTCTTTTGCTTGTTCAAGATATTTATCTCTATTTTCAATTATATCTGATAATAAGCTATTGGTATACACTCTCTTTTTAAATTCGATATTTAAAATATAGACCTCGGCTTTGTCTATACCTAAAAAATTGGCAACTGTTTCATCAGTATATTTTATACCATCTACATATCCTGACTCTAATAAACCAATTAATAATCTATCATATGATATTTCAGTTATTAATTCATTAAAAGGATACATTTCAAAAAGATTTAATAATATTTCGAATGTTTTGGAATTAACTTTATTATTAGGTTTAATTTTATTATGAGGATATAGTCTTTCTAAAATTTCTGTTATTTTAGGTAATATTTCATTATAAAATTTTCTTTCTTTGTCCATACTTAATAGTCTATTGTAATGTTTTAAATCTTTACCAAATTTAAAATATATTATATTTTTATATTCTTCTGGCAAAATACTTATTGCATAGTTAACTTCAATTTCTTGATAATCTTTAAAATAACTATATATGTTTCTTAAATATAAATTATTATTATCTTCTTGCCATACATATTTTTTAAAATATTTTTGTAATTTTGTTAAAGCATTTTTTTCGATAATTCTTACTCTTTCTCTAGAAAGACCATATATATTTCCTATACTTTCTAAAGTTTGGATTTTACCATTAAAACCAAATCTCCTTTGAATTACATCTTTCTCCCTTGCTGTTAAACCTGCTTCATATATAGCTTTAAATAATATTTGTTTTTGTGATTTTTCTAAATAGATTTCATCTGGGGTTTTATTTTTATCTGGTATTAAATCTAAAAATGAATTATCTTCATCCGTATTTATTTGAGCATCATAACTTATAGAATCACTTAAATTTGCTTCAATTAATTGAATAGTACTTTGATCATATCCAGTTATATTAGATATTTCTTCACATGTTGGTTTTCTTTTATATTTATTTTCAAATTCTAATTCTTTTTTTCTATATTCTTTTATTTTTTCTTGCATTTTAATAGGTATATATATATTTCTTCCTTTTGTTAATAAAAATCTATCAATAAATTGTTTAATCCATGAATAGGCATAAGTTGAAAATTTATAGTTAGTATTTAAATCATATTTCTCTAAAGCTTTTATTAAACCAAATGTTCCTTCTTGAATTAAATCTAATTCTGGAATTTCTCTATGGCGATAATGTTTTAAGACTATACTTGCAACTAATCTTATGTTGCAACAAATAATTTGATCTTTTGCTAAATCATCACCTTGTTTAGCTCTGGTTATTAATTCTCTTTCTTCATCACGATTTAATACTTTATATCTTTTTATATTTCTTAAATAATTCTCTAGAGCATCTGTATCATAATTTATAATATCGTTATCATAATTTAAAATATTCTCTTCTTTAATTTCAATATTGTTAATTAGGCAATATGCTTCAATGAATGATATTAATATTCTACAATCTGTTGAATCATTAATTCGATTGTTTATAATATTTTTTTCATAATATTTAAAAGCAACTTCTGTTAAAGAATATATTTTTTTATTATTTTTTAATAAATTAATTAACTCATTAATATCAATCATTTCTTTACAATTATCAAAAATTTCTTCTAAATCTTTAAAATAATCTAGTATTTTATTTAAATTTAAAGTAAGGCTGTAATTTTGATTAATATAATAGTCAACAAAATCTAAATAGTTACTACTATTCATTATAAGCGATAATGTATAATTTTTAATTTTATCAATTAAATCGTTATTGTCTTTTATTTGTACTTTTTTAATTAAACCATTAATATATTCAACGTATTTTTCCTTACTTAATGGAATAAATGGTGTATTATCATAATATTCTTCAATTTGATATTTTAATTTTATATCTATTTCTTTTTTCATATTATCCCCCATAAACTGTCATGTATTATAGCATTTAATTTAGAAAAGGTCAAATCATTGTTCGCTAATAATTAAAAGAAAAAAGATTATATATTATAACCTTTAAATGTAATCAATTATTTTATTTACTTCTTGTTCTGTTAATAAATTTGTGATTGTTTCTTTATTTTGGTGTAAATGTAATTTTGATTCATAATAATCTAATTTATCTTTTACTTCTTTTAATGTTTTACTTATAGCGTTTCGGGAAACATTATATTCATCAGATATTTCACTTAATGAAAGATTATCATAATAATAGGCTTTAAAATAATTTATTTGAGTTGGGGTTAATAATTCTCCATAATAATCAAATAAACTATTATAATAAATTATATTATCCATTACATCAAATCCTTTAATAAGCCATAGATATATTCTTCTATGTCAAATGATTTTAAATCGTTAATACCTTCACCTAAACCAATAAATTTTACTGGTAATTTAACTTCTTCTTTTATAGCTAACACTATACCACCTTTGGCTGTTCCATCTAATTTAGTTAACACTATCCCTGTTATATTAGTTATTTCTTTAAAGCTTTCAGCTTGGCTAATTCCATTTTGACCGGTTGTTGCATCTATTACTAGAAGGGTTTCATGTGGTGCATTAGGAATAATTTTACCAATTACTTTATTAACTTTTTCAAGTTCGTTCATTAAATTAACTTTATTTTGTAATCTACCTGCTGTATCTATTAAAATTAAATCACAATTTTCTTTTAAGGCTTTTTCTAAACCGTCGTAAATAACACTTGATGGATCAACGTTTTCTTTTCCACAAAAACATGAATTAGTTCTTTTAGCCCATTCTTCTAATTGAGGAACAGCCCCAGCTCTAAAGGTGTCAGCACCAATTAACATTACTTTATGTCCTTGATTGTGATAGATATTAGCAAGTTTACCAATAGTTGTTGTCTTTCCTACTCCATTAACACCAACCATTAATATAACAGTTGGGCCTTCTTTTTGAATATTAATTTTATCAGTTAGTGAATCTCCATCTACATAGATCATAAATAGTTCATCAATAATTATTTCTCTTAAAACACTCGCATCTTCTATTTTTTCTTCTTTAACTCTTTTCTTTAATTTATCTAAGAATTTGTAAGTTGTATTAACTCCAATGTCGGCTTTAATTAAAATACTTTCTAATTCGTCAAAATATTCATCATTAACTTTTGTATATTTGTGTCCTAAAAAGCTTAAATTAGAAACAAATTCTTTTCTTGTTTTTTCTAAACCTTTATCATATAATTCGATATCTTTTTTATCTTCTTTTTTAAATATTTCTTTAAATTTATTAAATAGTCCCATAACCTCACCTTATTTACATATTACATTTTTCATATCTATTGTTTCTTTATATGTTTCACTATTTATTTTAACATTTATAGTTCCACTACATTTACTTGATTTATCATCTAAATTAAGTTTTGACACATCAATATTAACACCATTTACTAATTTTGTTTTAGCAATACTACATGATATTTCATCTGATGTTTCATCTTTTAAAGCATCTTTAGCAATCTCCGTCATATTACAGTATATTACTTCATCAACTATTATTTTGGCAGCATCTTCTATTTGTTTTTTATTTATTTCATTAATTTTATTTTTTCCATTAGTTAGTGCATCTCTAATACTAGGAATAGTTAATATAAGCAGTAACGATAAAATAACTAATACAGCTAATACTTCTACTAATGTAAAACCTTTTTTATTCATCTACTTTTTTCTCCTTTAATTATTTATTTAGATATTTAATATTTGCTTCTGATAATATTTTCATTTGCGAGATAGCAATTAAATTAAGTCTTTTTAATCTTTCTGACTGATTTAAGCCGTTATTTATAAAGACAGAATTCAAATTTTCCAAATAGTGCCATATTTAAAACATCCGCTTCTTCCGCGTAAACAATATTTATTTGTTCTTTAGTTAACTTTGATGGAATTAAATTCTTTTTTATTGCATCTGTATGAATCCTATAATTAATTTTTGAAAGTTCTCGTTTTGCATTCCAGCCTAATTGTTTTTGCTCTAATTGTTTTAATTTTTCAAATTCTTTTATTAATAACAATTTAAATTTTGGACTAATCCACATTCCAAATTCAAACGCTATATCTTTATGTGCATATGTTCCACCATATCTTCCTGCTTTTGAAATAATACCAATTGCATTTGTTTTAGCTACCCATTCTTTAACACTAATTTTATAACTGTTTAATCCAGCATAACTTTTAATTATGGCGAATTCGCCATAATTAAAATTAGGATTATGAATTTCTTCCCATATGCCTAGAAATTCTATAGTATTTCTATTTCTTAACCAATCTGATATAAAAAATTCTCCATCTTTTGATTTAAGCATATCTGTTAAGGAAATATAATCCTCATCTGCTATTTTAACATAATTTATAATTTGATTATCAACTTTTAATTCAATCATTAACCCTCCTTAAATATTTATCCAATTATTTTTTATTCATCTACATTTCTCTCCTTACTGAATAAACATCCACAATAATCTTGTCTATATAATTCGTATTTTTTAGATAATTCAATACTTCTTTTATAACCATCTTCTTTTTTAAAATCTGATAGTAAATATTTGATATTATATTTATTTTGTAAATTAAGACCTATTTCATTAATTACTTTAGCGTTTTTATATGGACTTACTGTTAAAGTAGTTGCAAAATAATCAAAATTATTTTCTTTTGCTAACTTAGCAGTTTTTTCTAATCTTAATCTATAACAAATATGACATCTGGCACCATTTTCTGGTTCTTTTTCATAACCAATAACTTTGTTACGATATTCTTCATTTAAGTAATCTATATCCATATGTTTAATATTCAATTCACTTAATAATCTTATTTGTTCATTTTTTCTTTTTAAATATTCTTCGTAAGGTTCAATATTTGGATTATAATAAAGAATTGTTATATCAAAATAATCTTTTAGTCTTTCAATTACAGCAGTTGAACATGGTCCACAACAAGAATGTAATAATAATTTGTTATTGCCATTTAATTCTTTAATTATTTTTTTCATTTCTTCATTATAATTAATATTCATTATTGCACCTCCAAATAATTTCCTTTATCTAAGTGAAGAATTCCTTTTTTATCTCCTAAACTAGCATATATCTTTTGATATTTGTTCATTATATCTAATTTATCGGTAGATATGTATACTATCATACCATCATTCATTTTAAAAATAAATATGTCTTCATCAGTTATATTGCCATCACTGTTTTTAGTTGGTGAATATTCAATTTCACTTATAGAATTTATTATATCATAGTCTAGCTTTCCCATCTCATTAAGAAATTTTTTTAATGTTCCTTCTGGTACATAATTTACTAGTGTAGGTGTTCCTAAGTAACTACCTTTTATTTTACTTCCATCACTTAAATAATAATTATTATCGTATTCTAATATTATTTTCTTTTCCACTATTTCTATAGTTAAAGTAAAATCAAAAGATTTTTTTATTGTTGCATCGCTTATTAGATCTAATTCCTTTAATTTATTAATAGTTTTATTTTTGTTTAATGTTAGCATTGGTGGATAATCTTTAATATTTGCTTGTTCTATTATTTCATAATCTTTTAAATAAGTATTTCCTTTTATAACAATATTTCTTATTTTCATATTAAATAAACTATATATTGAATAAATAATTATATAAAATATTAAGATGAAAACAAGTAATTTTATAATATTTAATTTTTTCTTTTTTTTATTTTTCTTCATTTATCAACTTTTTTATACTTTCATATATAATTGTGCTACTATTTGAAATACTTAATTTTAATAGATTATTATGATAGGTATTATATAAATCTTTGTTATCTAAAATTTCATCAATTGTTTTAATTAAAATATCTTTATTTAAATCTTTTTGTTCTATTAGGGTTGATGCATTAGAGTTCTTTAAGGATAAAGCATTGTAATACTGATGATTATTAGCAACATATGGACTTGGAATAAGAATAGCTGGTAAACCGATTGCAGTTATTTCTGCAATAGTGCTAGCTCCTGCTCTAGTAATGATTAGATCAATATCTTTAAGTAATGAGCTAAGATTTTCTACAAATGGGACTATTTTAACATTTTTACTAAATTTATTTTTACTAAATGAATCATAATAATTTTTACCTGTTACATATAATACTTCATAATTTTTATCATCAATTGATTTTAGAAAATCTAACATTTTATTATTAATTACTTCTGATCCTAATGATCCTTGAACTATAAGAATACTTTTTTTATCGTAAGTTAAACCATATTTAGTACGTGATGTTGTTTTAATGTTTAAAGCATTTTCTGAACAAGGATTACCTGTTAAAATCCATTTATCTTTAGGAAAATATTTACTGCTTTCTTCAAAACTAATACCAATTTTGTCAGCATATTTTATTAAGAATTTATTACTTTTACCAGGAATAGCATTTTGTTCATGTAAAAATGTTTTTATTTTTAATTTATGGGCAGCCATTATAACTGGAAATGTTACATAACCTCCTACACCAATAACTATATCTGGTTTAAATTCTTTAATTATTTTTAAGCATTCTTTATAAGCTTTATATATTAAGCCTACATTTTTAAAATCTAATTTAATATTTTTTTTACTAAAACCATAAATTTCAATAGATTTATAATCATAACCTAAAGATGGAACTATGTCCTTTTCCATACGATTATGAGTTCCGATATATAAAAATTTACTATCACTTTCTTTTTCTTTTATTTTATTAATTATTGATATTGCAGGATATATATGTCCACCTGTACCTCCAGCAGTTATTATTACTCTCACTTTTATTCTCCTTTACCATTATAATTATATAATAAAATTGAGTTGTTATCTATAAAATTGTAAAGAAAAATAACTACTGCCCTATAATAATGATATTATTACTAGACGATAAGGTTTTATATTATAATACTTAAAAGTTTATATGTTAGAAGAGATTAAAAAATTTAGTAATGATAAAATACTTCCATTAATTAAATATATTTTGTTTAGATGAAAAATATAGTTATATAGGTGATAAATATTAAAAATAAATATAAAATTATAATATCTTGTATTTTAATATGTTTGTTTGGATTATTAATGGTTTATTCTTCTTCAACTATATGGGCAGAATATAAATTTAATGATTCTTTATATTATTTTAAACATCAGGGATTATTCTTTTTAGTAGGATTAATTGCAATGTATATTGTATCTAAAATAGATTATAAGTTGTATTTAAAATATAGTAATAAAATATTGCTGATATCTTTTATTTTATTAGTGCTTGTTTTAATACCAGGGATTGGTCAAGTTAGAAATGGATCTAGAAGTTGGTTTGGAATTGGTTCTTTTGGTTTTCAACCATCAGAAGTTGCTAAATTATCTTTAATTATATTTGTTTCTAAATATTTATCTAATAATGAAAAAGAAGTTAAATCAATAAAAAAAGGGGTACTTCCTATTTTAACAATTATATTTTCGTTTTTTGGATTAATTATGTTAGAGCCTGATTTTGGAACTGGTATGGTTATAGTTGCTACTTTATTTGTAATGCTATTTGCATCTAATATTAAATTATCTTTTTTTGGATATTTAATAGTACTGGGAATTTGTGGAATAGTTGTATTAATTATAATGGCACCATACCGAATGGCTAGAATTATATCTTTTATTAATCCGTGGACAGATCCACTTGGTTCAGGATTTCAAATTATTCAGAGTTTATATGCTATTAGCCCGTCTGGATTATTCGGTAGAGGTCTTGGTAATTCGATTCAAAAACATTTTTATTTGCCAGAGCCTCAAACTGACTTTATCTTTGCAATTATATCAGAGGAACTAGGAATACTTGGAATAATTATTTTAGCAATATTGTTTTTAGTATTATTTTCTAGCTCTTTAAAGGTAAGTTTGGTAAGTAAAGATTTATTTGGTAAATATTTATCATTTGGATTAATTATCGGAATAATGCTTCAAACGGCTTTAAATATATGTGTTGTTATTGGTCTTGTTCCTGTTACTGGGGTTACGCTTCCATTTATAAGTTATGGAGGATCTTCTTTACTTGTTAGTATGGTAAGTGTTGGTATAATTCTTAATATTAGTAATGAAAAATAAAAAGTTTATAATTTATATGTTACTTAAATCTTTTTGGCAAAACTTTACTAATAAATTATTAAAAAATTAGGTCATCATTAATTAATATCGGAATTTTCTTTACTCATTGTTATAGTGGGGATTACCATAATTGTTAATATTTCGAATAATAATTAATAGATATTAAACTACTTATTTGTTAAAATGTTAGTGAGGTGACATAAATGTTTGTAAATAATCCAAATGAATTAGATCAACATTTTTTAATAGATAAAGATATTATTAATAGTTTTATAAATATTTGTAATTTATCCGAAGATGATATTGTGCTAGAGATAGGGCCTGGGATAGGAACTTTAACTAAATTAATTGCTCCAAAAGTTAAAAAATTATATGTAATTGAAAAGGATATTAGATTAAAACCTTATCTTGATAAAATAGATAATATTCAAGTTATGTATGATAGTTGTTTAAATGTTAATTTTCCTAAAGTAGATAAAATTATAACTTCTCTTCCTTATAGTATAATTGAACCATTTATATATAAAATTATTAATGAAGATTTTAAAGAACTTTATATGATTATGGGAAAGAAATATTGTGATAATGTGTTAGGTAATAAAATTACTAATTTAAGTTTGTTAACTAATATTTATTTTAAGATTACTAAATATTTTGATATTATGCCAGATAGTTTTAATCCTAAACCAAGAGTTGTATCTTCACTTATTAAATTAGAATTTAAAAATGATAACTCCGAAAAAGAGTTAATATTTAAAAATATGTATAAATTAAATGATAAGTTGGTTAAAAATGCTTTATTAGAATCTTTAATTATAGTTAAAAATTTAACTAAAAGAGAGGCTAAAGAATATATTAAGAATTTAAATATTAAAGAAAGTATTTTAAATAATAAGTTTAGTCAGATTAATAATAATGAATTAGAAGAATTATATAACCAAATTAAAACACCTTGATTGGTGTTTTTTATATTTTTTACACCTTTTTGCACCCACTTTTTGTTTTAATTTACACCTTTTTGCACCCACTTTTTGTTGTTTTAAAAAATATAGACGCTTTTTATGTCTATATTTTTAAATTATTTCTTTAAATTTATATTACAAAATTCTTAATAATATCGTTTAATCATTAATAGTAATCTACTGCACACTCATGATATTTCTTACTTGTAGTATGATATTCTATTACAAATACTATTATGCCTGAAATAATACTCATATAAGTAACATAATATTCTGTCCATGAGGAATATTGCACCACACTATTTGATGGATTATTTTGATCATATTTAACTTCCGTTTTTTTCGGAAAACTACTTTTATTTGCTTGTATATTTGGAGATTTACTATATGTTATATCGTTTATTGTATAAGTATAGGTTGCTGAACATGAATTATTATCGGAACAACTTGTGCTCAATAAATACCCTGTTGTTGTTAAATAATTATCTGGGGCTTTATTTCTTTCATGATTCATATTTGTTGTTAATACGGCTGCAATTAATCCAAATACAATGAATGGAAGTGCAGAAATAAGTGGCACCATATCACCTATTATAATAATTGCTTTCTTTGCTTTTTCTTTATCTTTTGGATCTTCTTTAATTGTTAGTGAATCATTTATAGAATTAATTTCTGCTCCACATTTAGTACATTTTATATTTGTATTTGAATTTTCTTGACCACAATTTGGACAAATAATATTTTTTATTTTAATCACTTCCTTAATATTTGATAATTAAAAATGATTGTTAATCTGAATTTATTTCTTTTAAAGTTATATCTTCTATCTGCTCAATCCATTTATTTGAAATACCTAAAACATACATAAATGGCAATATATCATAAAAATAAGTTGGATTTTGATTAACCAATGCTTCTAATCTATCTTTTTCAGCTGTTGCTAAAAAGTTTTTAAATCCTTTAATTTTACCTAGCATTTCTAATCCATATTTTGTTCTTTTTGATAAATTTTTAAAACAAAAATACATACCAAGGATACATAATAATCCCCAAAAATATCCTACTAATAAGGGATAATTATTTAATAATGAACGAAAAATTTCGAAATACCATATTATTCCACCAAAACATATTCCATACACCACTCCAAATATTTTTGTAAGTTTTTTTGAACGTTTCGGAATTCCATTTATATATATTGTTTTAGTATAACCAAAAAGACAATGGAGCATTACAAATAAGCCAATTGGTGGAAAAACTAAAGTAGCAAATATGGGACTAAATTTATCATAAATTACTGGTATACTAATTAATAAATAAGTTAAAATCATCATTATTACTATATATTTCTTTTTATTTAATGATTCTATTTCATAAATATTATATTTATTATCCATTGTATTAATATTTGTTTTTATTTTATCAATTGTTTTATAAAATTTATTATATAAATCTGATGTGGTAACTTCATTATTGATAACATATTGATTATCAAATAATCCTTCTAAAAATGCCTTTTCATTAATGTTGTTGCCATCATAATCTTTTAATTTAGTTATTTTTAATCCTTTTGGTAAAAAATACAACTTTTTTTCAATTATTTCACTTATTTTGATATATCCTTTATTTGCTAAATACACGAGTAAAGAAAGAATATCGACATCCTCTGCTCTTCCTTTGTAAATATATCCTATTTCTAAACTATTTAAATTTTCGGGCGGATAAAATTCTGGAGTTTCAATAGGTTTTTCTTGTTTACCGTATAAATACCATATAATTATTGAAATAATTAAAAATGAAAATGGAATTGCATAATATAATGTATTTTTAATATTTAATTTGTTATTTGAATTTATAATAAGAGTTTGTTTTGTATCTATTGTATTAATTATATGAATATTATAATTATCATTATTCATTTGTAATTGAACATCTTTAAAAGAATTATCTATCTTAATAGAGGATATTTCATTTATATTTTTCAATTTAGAAGAGTTAGATAGTGCTAAAGTTGTGGTCGGTTTTAATGTTAAAAATGTGAATAAAAATAATATAAAATAGTTTAATGTTGGAAAAGATTTTATTTTTTTATTATTTTTCATAATCATACCTCTTCTTAAACATTATTGTTCAATTTTTATAATATAAAATTCATAATCAAACGTCCCTTTTTGAACTTCAAATGTTACATTATAATTATTTCCTTCAATTAAATGATTGATATTTGCTGGATTTTTTTCTTGTATTTCTACTTCATTATTTAATTTATTTTTAAAAGTATAAGTTATATATGAATATGATTCTCCATTTTTATATCCAACACCTAAAGATCCTTTTTTAACTAATGTTAATGTATCTGTATGTTTGCCTTCTGAATATATACCTAAAGTATCTCTTAGTTTATTTTCATCTATTTCATTACTTATTTCTTCATTGGTTAATTTTGAATATATTTTATAATCAACAACATATTTATTATTATCTTTTTCAACATAATAAATGTTTATTTTAACGTAATCTTCATAATCTTTTAATGCAACAAGTAAAGTATTATTATTAGTTTTTAATTTATATTCAACATCATTATTATTTTCATCAACTGTAATCGAACAATTAGATTCACTACACAAATAACCATTAATTTCGATATCTTCTACTAACTTACTGTCATTCTTGTTTTCTATGGGAACGTTAGGATCACTTAATTTCGGTATTTTAATTATTTTGCTTAAATTTGTACTTAGTCCAAATAGCATCATTATGACTGATAAAAAAATTGATAATAATATTTCAGATATGAATCCTAAGAATATATATCCAACACTAGTTCCACCTTTTTGAATACAAATACTTTTTATTTCTTCATTACTTTTTGTGTTATTTTTATTCTTTATCTTATTTATTTTTTGATTAGCAAACTTAATATATAAAGTATTTATAAATAATCCTATAAGTATATTAATAATTAAATTAATTATTAAATTAAGGATTGGCAATTTAATAATTTTTAAAATGATAAAATTAATTATATAAATTAAAAGAGCATATATATACATTTTTCGATAAAACATATATAAAGCACCAAAAAATAAGCCAGCAAAATTAAATTTTTTAGTAGTTATTTTTTCATAATTATTTCCAATAAATGATTTAAGTAAATCATCATCTTGGTTTTTGTTAGAAATATCCATATTTAGATTATTTGATATTGACACTTCATTTGTGCTTGCGTTTTGTGAATTATTATCTTGGAATGTTATTTCATTGTTATTTTGGGTTTCTAGATTAGTGTTAATACTTTGTGGAACTTGATTTTCTTCTAGCGTTTCAACACTACTTTGTTCTTGATTATTTTCCAAATTATTAGATAAATTTTGATTGTCTTCTTGAACAATGCTAGGATTTGATAAATTTGTATTATTAAAATCTGGCAATACTTCAATTTCTTCTTCAGTATTTGAAACACTATTATCTGGTCCAAAAGCAATATTAAAATCTGAGATACTTTCTAAATTATTTTCATTTATCTTATTTTGATTTTCGTTTTCCATATAATTCAACTCCATACTCTACTATATAAGTATAACATATAATAATTTTAAATGCAGAAAAAAACATCTGGTTCCAGATATTTTAAATTTTATAACCAAACTCCATATATTACACCTATCATTGATAATAAGAATCCAATAGTCCAAAACAACTTAACTATGTCTATTTCTTCCCAGCCTAATTCTTCAAAGTGATGATGTAATGGGGCTTTTTTAAATACTTTTTTATGAAATTTTCTGATAGCGATAATTTGAATTAAACTTGATAATGTTTCAACTACAAATACACCACCAATTAATATTAATGAAATTTCATGTCTTGTAAGTATTGCAATTGTTGCAAGAGCAGCACCTAACGCTAAGGAACCGGTATCTCCCATGAATACTCTTGCAGGATATGAGTTAAAGACTAAGAATCCCATTATTGCTCCAGTTAGAACAAATGAGAATATGGCAATATCTTGATAACCTGTTAACCATGTTGTTCCCCAAGTTATAACTCCATATGCTAGAAAAGTAATAACTGATAATCCTCCAGCAAGTCCATCTAATCCATCGGTAATATTAACTGCATTGCTTGTACCTACTAATACAAGTAAAATAAATAATCCATATGCCCACCCCAAATTAATAGATGTACGTAGGAATGTTATTTCAATGGTTGGTGTTCCGCCATTTTTTCTAAATATTACATAAAATATAATAGCGATTATGGTTTGAAAAAGCAACTTAACTAGTGTTGGTATTCCTTTATTGTTGTGATATCTTACTTTTAAGAAATCATCAATAAATCCAAGCAAGGCATAAGATAAGAATGTAATTATTAGTATGATTAAATTATAACTATACTCTATACTTCCTCTTAGATAAAGAACAATCATTATAATCAAAGTAGTTAATATAAAGATTATTCCTCCCATTGTAGGAGTTCCTTCTTTTTTTAAATGTCTTTCATTTATTGTATGACTTACACTTTGTCCAATATGTAATTTTTTTAATAAAGGTATTGTAATAACAGATAATATAAGTGATAATACAAATCCTAACATTAAACCTAATAATGATTTTGCTAATATTAGCATAAATTCACACCTCTTTTGATAATTATAACCACAATGGAATTATTATGTAAATATAAGTTTACACTTGTTAGACTTTTACTTAACATATTATTTACCATTTAATTATATTCAAATTATTATTTTTTATTTACGATATCATAACTTTGATCTATTAAAGAATAAATTATTTCATTGTCTAAACTTGAATCTAAAATAATACTTATCCAACTTTTTTTATTCATATGATATGCTTTGAAAAAACCTTTTTCTTTAAGTAATTCGTTTATCATAGTTTCATTTAATTTAATATTTATTACTTCAACTTCTTCTTGTTTATAGTTTGAATCTAATTTATTTTTTGATACATTTAGAATAATTCCAAACCATTTCTTATTATATTTATTTCTAAATACTCCATTATCAGGACTTGTATCCCAAAGAAATTCTGGTTTTACTTTATATTTTTTATAAATATAATTACAAATATCATTAGACTGTTTAAATATAAAATTAGATTGTGTTGTACACTTTTCTTTAATATCTCTTAAAATTAATTCATATTCTTCTTTAATTTTATTATTTATACTTAAATTAAAATCTACTTTAAAATTTAAATATTCATCATTAAAATTTAAATCTATTATTTTACTTGTTAATTTATTATCTTTAACATTTATTATTATTTTAAAATTGCTATTTAAAATATTTTTTTCATATTTATAACCATTTAATTCTTTAATAAAGCCATATTTAATTAAATTAGGATAGTTAAAAGTGGACTTTTTAAATAATTCGTATTCTATATTCATATTAATTTACTTTTTTATTTTTAGTTAAATATGTTTTTATTATAGCATTTATTAATAAAAGAATTTTTGTTCTATCTGTTTTAGATAAACTTTTATATTTTAAAAGCATTTTTGGTAATATGATAGGATATTTTTTAAATAAATCATAAGTACTTTCAATTTTAGATGTTTCTAGGATATCATAAAATGTATCTACTACTATTTTTCTTTCTTCTTTAGTAGTGTTAGCAAAATAATCCTTAATTGCTTTATCTAAGCCAGCACTTTTATTAAATTTAACAGTAGATAAAACTAAGTCATCTTTTAATACTTCCCATGAAAATATATCGTGTTCTAATAAAAAGGTTTGATTGCTTTTAACTGTTGTTATTTTTTCTTTATGTTCAAATAAGGCACCTACAATTGAATCTTGAGGAAGATATGTTTCCATTTTGTTTATTATATTTTTATTATTATGTTTGCTATAAATTGATTCATTTAAACCAGGTCCATCATAGTTATAAACTTTTATAATTCTTTTTTGAATGTTTTTATTAGCAGTTAAAGCGGAATAAAGTGCAATATTTCCTCCTTTGGAATGGCCACCTATTCTAATTTTTTTATACCAATATTTTTGGGCAATTTGAGTTAAATAAGATGTACCTAATTTTTGACAAGGAACTTCATCCATAAAAGCCATATTAAAGTCTTCTTTCCAACCATAAAGGTTTTCATCAGTTCCAACAAAAGATATGTATAATGACTTTTTAGAAATATGGATAACTAAAGCACTAAATTGTTGTTCTTCTTTTTTACTGTTATTTCTAACGTAATCAGTTACTTTTAAATCTTTGAATCGACGTGATTTTCCTAGAAGAGTGATCATTTCCTTATCACCATTAAATAGGAATTCATTATTTTTAAAATGAGCCATTTTTTTAGAGATTGATTCAATTGTTTCTACTTTATTCATCTCAATTTTATGAAATAGCAAATAAGAAAATCTAGCTAATATTAAACTGTCTAATTCATTAAATTTGTGTCCACTAGAAAATTTAAGGTCTCCTCTCCATTTAATATAATCGTTAATACTACTCATAATTTATTTCTCCGTTTCCTTAATATTTGGTTTATTATATAATGTTCTAATTCCAATCATTACTGAGGCAAATGAGATAAGAAGTGGTAAATAGAACATGAATAATCGATTTAACATCATACCCTGAACTTGAAAATGGTCAAATATTTTGGTATATAATAATCCGGTTATATATTCACCTACACCAGCCTGTCCTGGAAGAAGTGTTACTTCTAATGACTGTTGAACAAATATTTGTAACATTACTATATCAAAATAATTTAATACTGGATTAGAATTAATACTTATATAGATAATGTAAATTATTGAAAAAATAATAGTACGTTGCAAAAAAACTAAGATAGTTGATAATATTAAACATCCAACATTATTTTTAATGTAGTTTGCTTCTTCAACGTATGATTCTGTAATATCTTTAATTTTAGTTTTATAATCTATATTTTTGTTTGTGATTTTATTATATATTTTGTAAAAAAATGTTAATATTTTACTTATTAATTTTTGATTATACATTAGCAATAGACAGAATATAATTGCTACTACATCATAAGTTAAACCAATGAAGAATAAAACTTTAACAACAGTTTTACTCATAGAAATATAATTAAATTTAAATATGATTATTAATATTCCGGTTACAACAAAGAATAATTTAAATAGAATCGTATTTAGAATTAAAGCTATCATACTTTTTTTCATAGGGATTTTATCTTTATTCATATAATAAAGTTGAACTGGTTGTCCACCAGTAGAACTTGGTGTAATTCCACTAAAGAAGAATTCAACAAAGGAATAATGCATACATCTTATAAATGATATGTTCTCATCTAATGATTTAAAAATTATTTTAAAATAGATTGCTTCTAAAGTGAAAAATATAATTATAGCAATTCCTATAATTAGATAAGAAGTACTTTTAATCATTTTTAAGCACAATAATAAATCATCTACACTGTAAGTTAAAAATAAAATTGCAAATGTTACAGCAAATAATAAAACAAATATACATGATGATATTAACAATTTTTTATTTTTCATATACTTTTTCTCCACTATAATCAAGTATATCATTTAAGTTGATTAAAGCAAATAATTTTAGTTAATTATTTGAAATATTAATCATCAAATTCAAAAAAATCACTTGTTATATTTAGTGATTTTTAAATTATTTTGTCTATATTTTAATATCAAGTATTTTAATTGTGAGCTTTAATAACTACTATTCCTGAGCCACCAGAAGCGCCATTAGTCTTTCCATCAGCACTTCCTCCGCCGCCGCCACCAGTATTTGCTTCACCATTGTTACTAGATTTTCCACCGCCACCAGGGCCACCAGCATTTATTGTAGAAGTACCGCCATAACCATTATAGCCAGTACCGCCACCACCACCGCCAGCATATAATTTACCAGTTGTTTCACCAAATTCACGGGTAGTTTTTCCTTGACCTGGTGTACCATCTGATCCTGCTGCTATGGTTGAAGCTTCTCCTAAACTTCCACCATTACCACCGTTTGATCCACCTTTTCCAACACTTCCTACACCTGAAGAATTTGCGGTGCCACCAGCACCACCACCTGCTGCAGTTTTTGAAAATGCAGATGTGCTTCCTCCAGCGGTTCCGGATGTTCCTCCACTTCCTATAACAATTGAATATTCAGTTCCTGTATTAATTGATGGGGTTGTAAGTGTTAGTGTATATCCACCACCACCACCGCCACCGCCACGGGCATGGTGTTTAGTTCCAAGTCTAGGATCCTCGGCATACCAGTCATATCCTTTGCCGCCGCCGCCACCGCCGCCAACTAAGAATACATCAATTGATGGCATTTTATCATCCGTAAAGGTTAAAGTTCCGCTCTCTAATAAGTATATTTTCCAATCTGCTGTATCTTCATTTTCAATTCTAAATTTTGCATTTTCGCCTGTTCCTTTATTTATAAATGTAAACGCTGGTGCTCCTTTCTTATATGTAAAATTAATAACTACTTTTTTAACTAGTACATCAACTATCATTTTCCAAGTGTTTGTATTTCTATCACAAACCACACTGGATCCAGAAGTTGATACTTCAATATTTTCACTATTATACCCTTTAATTTCAGTTACGTAGTTACATGACATTGGATAATCATCTGCTAATATCCCATCAACGTATGCTAAAATATCTATGTTAATATTGTGATTTCTTTCTTCTGATGATATTACTTCAAATTGATTTTCTAATGCCAAATCATTCCAAACATAGCCAGCATTTAAATCTAATTTTATATATACATCTTCACTATTTGAATTAACAGTTAATAATTCTATTTCAACTATATCACTTTCATCTGTTGCAATTTCTCCATTAATATGTTCTTCACTATTAGGCATTACAAAAACACTTACATTATTTGGTAAAGTCGAATAACTAGTGGTACAATTACTATCTGAACATACTGAATATTTTAATTCATATTTTACATTCATATTATTTAAATTTTTTAATTTAATATAAAATGATTCTTTCTTTCCAGCTTGCAATCTTAATATTCTATCATCTGATTCACCAGTATTTGTTGTAATATTAAATGATAAACCATTTACTTTGATATTGGCAATTGGTTTTGAATTGTTATTAGTAAAAAGTGACAAAGAAAAACCTATTACAGATATAAATATTAACATTATTGTTGCAATAAACATATATCTAGATCTTTTGCTACTTTTTATTATATTAATTGTATTCGTAAATTTTTCTTTCAAATAACTTCACTCCTACTCTAGTGAAATTATATACCGTAAATTGCTACTAAGTCAAGCGAACAAACGTATTTTTTAGCATTATTCGGTTGCTTGATGAGCTCTAATAACAACAATCCCAGAACCTCCTGTTCCTCCAGTACAGTAACCGGAACATCCACCTCCTCCGTTTCCTGTATTATTTCCACCGTTTGCAGATGAGGAAGAATTACCACCAGTAGAATATAAAGTGCCGGTTGTTTCTTTAAATTCACGTGTTGTTGTTCCTTGTCCAGTTCCCGGGTGAGATCCCTCACCATTTGCGCCATCTACCCCTCCTTTGCCA
This sequence comes from uncultured Mycoplasmatota bacterium, assembly GCA_900553855.1. Classification (GTDB taxonomy): domain Bacteria; phylum Bacillota_I; class Bacilli_A; order RF39; family UBA660; genus CAG-533. Next base: position 138,174 of record USFG01000003.1, read on the forward strand.
GCAGTACCATGAAATCCTGATGTGCTTGAATTGGGTTTTCCGGATCCACCACCAGAACCTCCATTACCGCCATTATAAGTATCGGTTGGAGCATTGCCGCCAGAAACAGTGTATCCAAAAGCGGTTGTTGTTCCTCCTGATGTTCCATGCCATGAATTACTTTTTGTTGTAGTTCCCGGAGTACCACCAACACCAATAGTTATACTATAGGAATCATAGCCTAAGGAAACATTAAGAACAGTCTTTGTGTAGCCACCGCCACCACCACCAGCAATTGCTCCACCATCCCAATAAGCGTTTCCACCGCCTCCTCCACCAACTAAGAAGACATCGACATTTGGTGTTTGATCTGTAAAGGTAAATGTTCCACTTTCTAATAAGTATATTTTCCAATCAGTTGAGTCTTTGTTTTCAATTCGAACATTTGCGTTTTCACCGGCACTATTTAAAAATGTAAAGGCAGGTACACCAGGTAGATATGTAAATTTGATTTTCACATTTTTTATAAAACCAGAAACAGTTATTTTCCAGATATTTGTATTTCTATCGCATGTTGCCTGTGAATCAGAAGACAATTCTTCATCAGTATCTGCATTATAAAGTCTTGCTATATAATTACAAGAATTAGGATAGAAAGTAGATTCAATCCCATCTACGTATGCTATTATATTCATATCTACAATCGGCTCATTTTTATCTGATGTTAATAATTCGAATTGATTATCTAACGCTAAATCATTCCATTGATAACCGGCATTTAAATCTAATTTTATGAATACATCATTGATACTTGAATTAAGAGTTAATAATTCAATTTCAATTATATTATCTTTTCCAGGAGTAATTGTACCATTTATATATGTTGATTTCATTGGTGAAACAGCAACTATTACATTGTTTGGCAAAATTGAAGAACTAGTAGTACATTTACTATCGGAACATACTACATATTTTAATTCATATTTAACATTAATACCATTTAGGCTTGTTAGTTTAACATTAAATGTTTCTGTTTTTCCCGCTTGTAATCTCAATATTCTATCATCTGATTCACCACTATTTGTTGTCATATTGAATGATAAGTCATTTACTTTTATGTTAGCTACTAAGGCTGAATTATTATTATTAAAAAATGATAAAGAATAACCTATAATTGATATAAATAATAACATTATTG
>USFG01000004.1 GCA_900553855.1 uncultured Mycoplasmatota bacterium
TGTTTATGGTGTTTTTATTTTAACACAATCATTTTAATAATGATGTAAAATAAAATAAAAATAATTATAAATAAATTAATTAAAATAAAATATAATAATTTTTTATTCACATTAACCACCTCTTTCTTTAAAAGAATAGAGGTAATCACCTAAACAATTAAATGTTCCTTAAGGGATAGAATATCAAATTATTAGATGTTAGGTCAAGTAAATATTACGAAAATTCATATATTAATAATAATGTCATATAATGTATAAAAAATAGGTATTTGTTTTTCTAAAAATATATGATAAACTTATATATAGTAGAGAGGTAATTAAATGAAAATTAAAAGAATAATAATTGTGTGTTTGGTTAGTGTTTTTGGTATAATAAATGTTAATGCAGCTTCTTTAGAAATTACTGGTGTATCAACATTAAAAACTGATGAGAATGGTAAATATGAAATTAAATTAAAAGATGTTGGTAGTGATGAATTTACCCAAGTTGAATTTGAAGTTGCTTATGATTCTAATTTAATTAAGTTTGAAGGTAATGAATCTAGCGATTATTCTACAACTCCTAATTATTCAGGAAATAAAGCTTTTATAGTTTCAGCTAATAATTATAAAGATGGAGTTATTGGAGCATTTAACATAACAAACTTGTCTGGAGAAAATGCGACTACGTCATTTGTAATTAAAAATATTAAATTTAAAAAAGGTGATGTTGAAGTTGGAACTGCTGCTGATTATTCTAAAACTTTAACATTAAGACAAGGTGTAACCACTACAACAACTAGACCTAAAAATACAAGTGCATCAGTAACTAGTTTATCATTTAAAAATGCAACTATGAAGCCAGCATTTAACCAAAGTATTCATGAATATAAATTATATACTAAAGATACAATTAGACAAGTTACATTGTTTTATACAACATTAGAAACAGGTGTAACCTTAAAAAGTGAGTGTACAGTTGGATGTACTGTTTCTAGTCAATCTGATACAATAATTCAAACTATTCAAGGTAAAAATGAAGTAATATTTAAATTTACTAGCGAAGATGAAAAAAATACTGAAGAATATAAATTTATTATTTATCGTGGAGAAACTACAGATGGATCTAATAAATTAGCTGGATTAAATATTAAAGATTATAATATTAATGAACAATTTGATGAAAATACATTGGATTATACTGCATCTGTTCCTTATGAAGTAGAGAATTTAGAAATAAATGCGACTGCTGCTGATGAAAATGCAAAGGTTGAAATCAAAGGAAATAATAACTTAAAAGTAGGAGAGAATGTTATAACTATTACAGTTACACCTACTGATGAAGAAAATGAAATTAAAATATATAATATAACTGTTATTAGAGAAGAGTATGTAAGTGAAGAACCAACTTCAGAATTTGTTCCGGGAGCAATTGATAAGAAAGATAATTCAAATATAATATTAATTATTTTAATTGTGTTAGTTTCATTAACAATTATTGGAGTTGCTGCTTATTTAATATTCTTTAATAAAAAGAAAAATAAAAAAGATAAATTAGATAAAAATGTTGATCAAGTAGATGATAAAACAGAAGAGTTAGAAGAATTACCTAAAGTTAAAGAAACAAGTATTATAGATAGTGCTTTTGAAGAAAAAGAGCCTACTTCAGTTGAAGATGCTTTAGATGATTTAATGAAAACTAAAGATATATTTGATGATAATAATAATGAATCACTTTAATAGAATATATTAAGGTGATTTTTTATGTTTATAGCGCACCGTGGTTTATATGGTGATAATATTAAGGAAAATACTATTAAAGCTTTTGATAATGCTTTTAATAATGGTTATGAAGGCATTGAGTTTGATGTTAGGTTAACTAAAGATAAGATTCCGGTCATATTACATGATTCTTTTTTATCAAGGGTATTTGGAGTTAAGGGATTACTAAGAAATTATACTTATCAGGAATTATTAGATAATAAAATAGAAATTCCTAAGTTTGAAGATGTTATTAGTAGATATAATAATAAAGTTATGATTATTGAATTAAAAGAAAAGATTGATATAACTAAATATATTAAAGATAAGCGTAATTTATATTATATTTCTTCTTTTAATTATGACTATATATCTTATTTAAATAAAAGTGGTTATTATAAGTTAGGAGTTATTAATTATATATTAAATAGTGGAATAGATTATAGTAAGATAGATTTTATAATGGTATTAGATAGTATTTATAATAAAAAATTATTTAAGTTAAAAGATATAGAAATTATTATTTATGGGATTATTGGTAATATTAATAGTTATAATAAAGAATTAAAATATATTGTTTAATTATTAATTATTTTTTAGTTTATGAATAGAATATATTGTACATCACTAGAGTGGTGTTTAAATAGATTAGGGAGAGAAATAATTCTTTCCTTTTTTGTATTTTATTTTAATATTATTTTTGATATAATTAATTATAGTTGGAGGCTAGAAAATGAAAGATGATGATGTAATTGTATTAGGTACTTTAAAAAAAGAAAAATCTAGTAAACCTTTTTTGGTATTATTTATATTTATTCTATTAATAGGTACTTGTTTAGCGTTTCCTTATATTAAAGCTTATTTAGGTGATGATTTTAATTTAGATGATTTATTAAATAGAAATAATACGACTACTACAAAGCCGGTTACTACAACTACTAGTACGACAACTACATCTGAAGTTATTAATAATACTATTTTAACTTGTAAATATCGTAATTATAGTTATGAATATACTTTTGACAAAGATAATAAGTTAATTAAAATATTTAATAGTTATTCTTTTAATAGTGAAGATAAAACTGTTTATGAAGATACTTTAAATACTTATATTAGTAGAAGTAAAGATATTAATAATATGGGTGGTAATAGTAAAGTTATTAATGATGATGAAAATAATACTTTTGTGTTTGAAAATATTATCGATAAAGAAATTGATTTAAGTTCTATTGATGTTAATTATTTCGTGTTAAGTTCTAATTATAATGATGTTTTGAATCAATTAAGTGGTAAGGGTTTTGATTGTAAATGAATGTTGAAATAAATGATTTTAGTGGTCCATTAGATTTATTATTACATTTAATTAAAAGTAATAAAATGGACATATATGATATAAATATTGAGTTAATAACTAGAGAATACATTGATTATATAAATAATAATAAAGATTTAACTATTGATGCTTGTAGTGAATATTTAGTTATGGCATCTGAACTTATTCATTTGAAAAGTAGACTGTTATTACATCATGAGGATGAAGATGATGAAGAATATGAAATTAATAATGAAGAGGAATTAAGAGATAGATTACTTGAATATCAAAAGATTAAAGATATGGCTAATGATTTTAGAGTTTTAGAAGAAAGAAGAAGTTATGTTTATACTAAATTACCTAGTAATTTAAATGAATTTAGAGAAGAAGCTAAGTTAAATACAGATATTACTTTAAATGATTTACTTAATGCTTTTGAAGAGTTTTTAAAAAGACAAAAAAGTAAGAAACCTAGTGTAACAACTGTTACTAAAAAGGAATTTAGTGTTGAAGAAAGAAATAATTCAATTAGAAAAATTATTAAAGATAGAGGTAAGATTAATTTTTTAGATTTATTTGATGATATTTCTAAGCCTTATGTTATTATTACTTTTTTGAGTATTCTTGATTTATCTAAAAAGAGTGAAATAATTATTACACAGGATAAAAATTTTGGGGAAATATATTTAGAAGGAAGTAATATATGAAAGAGTTAGGGATTTTGGAAGGTATTTTGTTTGTTGTCGGTGATGATGGTATTTCTCTTGAAAATTTATGTGATGTGATGGGAAAATCAGAAACTGAAGTTAAAAATTTACTTTCTACTTTAAAAAAGAATTATGATGAAGATGATAGAGGAATAAGAATTAGTTATTTGGGGGATGCTTTTAAATTGACTACTAAACCGGAACATAAGGAAATTTATGAAAAATTGGTAAAGAAACCGGAAAGTAATACTTTGTCACCTGCTGCATTGGAAACTTTAGCAATTATTGCTTATAATGGGCCAATAACTAGGGTAGAGATAGATGAACTTAGAGGAGTTTCTACTGTGTTTGTGCTTAGAAAACTTCTTGCTAAAGATTTAATAAAAGTTTGTGGTAAGAGTAATTTACCTGGTAAACCAAATTTATATGAAGTAACAAATAATTTTCTAGATTATTTTGGACTTGCTACTATTAATGATTTACCTAAATTAAAAGATAGCGAGAGTGAAGAACTTGATTTATATAATACTTTATATAAAGAAGATTAATTTTTGTAGCATTAATTAATTATAGTATGCTATAATTAATTTGTTCTTGCTCGCATGGCGAAATTGGTAGACGCGATAGACTCAAAATCTATTTTCTGATGAAGAAGTCTCGGTTCAAGTCCGAGTGCGAGCACCATTAAAGATGATAAAAGCTTTGAAATAAGGCTTTTTTTAATTATAGATAATTTATCTTTATTGTTGAATGGATTTATATCCTTAACTTTTTTTCATTATTGCCTGTTTCCCCGACTTTGTAAACGCTATCATTACGAACAAATGATTTGACATTTATTGAAATATATGTTATTATATAGGCACTTTGTTAAAGGGGGAATATTTAATGGAAGATATGATAAGAGAAGAAAATCTATTAAAAGTAAAAGATTATATTAAACATTTAGATATTAAAAATTATGATTCAATAGCTAATTTTGATTTTTTACTAGATTGGATTGATATTAATTCTATTAAACTTAATTATGAAGAAATAATAGCATTAATTAATACAGATGATTATTTTAAAAAGATGATATTTGATGTTTGTTCTTCTGATAAAATTAATTATGATAAGTTAAATTTAAATGAAGCAACATTTGTAAAAAACATGGTAAGAGCTTATAAAATAGTACAAGAAGTAAATTCTAAAGAAATAAATGATATCGAAAAGGAACTTGAAAATTTTAGTTTAGATGATATTAGAGACGAAGATGTTAGTATAAGTACAATGGAGTTAGATCCGTTAAATTTTTATTTAAGCCAAGCACCTAAAAGATTATTAACTAGGGAAGAAGTTATTGATTTATGTAAAAAAAGAGATTTAGGATCTCAAAGAGCAAGAGAAATATTAGCAGAGTATAATTTAAAATTAGTTGTCTCTATTGCAGTTAAACATAGAAGAGCTATTGAACATTGTGATATGATACAAGGTGTAGATTTAATGGATTTAGTTAGTTCAGGTAATGAAGGATTAATGATTGCGATAGATAAATATAATTATAAGTTAGGATGGAGTTTTTCAACATATGCTTCTTGGTGGATTATGTGGGCAATTAGAAGAACACTTACTAATGAATCAAGAACAATTAGAGTATCAGCTGGTGTTCATGAAGATTGTTTAACAATTAATAAAGCAATATCTAGATATTATGAACAATATCATAAAACACCTAGTGATGAAGAATTAGCTAAGTTTACTAAGATGCCATTAAATAAAGTAAAAACTGCATTACAACAGTTGAATAACGTGACTTTCTCATTAAATGCTCCAATTGAAAATATTGATGATTGTGAGACTGAGTTTGGAGATTTTATAGAAGATAAAGAAAATTCTAAAGAATCTATTGAGAAAAAAATATTAAATGATGAGTTTAGAGAAGCATTAATAAATGCAAGATTAACAGATAAAGAAAAGTTTGTTATTTTAAATCGTTTTGGTTTTATTGATGGAGAAAATCATACATTAGAGGAAATTGGTCAAATGGTGGGAGTTACTAGAGAAAGAGTTAGACAAATCGAAAATAAATCTATACGTAAGTTAAGGAAAGATCCTAAAATTAAAAAATTTGCGTAAAAAAGGGGAATATTATGATAAAAAAAATAGTAAATAGTGAAAATGTATATTACATTAAAGAATTTATAAATAATAATTTTGGAGAAGATGTAATAACAAACATTAATAAATTAGCAGAAGAATTAAAATATATTAATTTAGGTGATAGAGATATAATTTTTCTTATTAACACTTGTGATATTTTATCTAAAAATGTTAAAGAAATACTTCACAAAAATATTAAATTAAATTCTTTAGAAAATAAAGAAATAGTTAATAGATTATTAAAGGCATATAAATTTATTATTGAAGTAAATAATAGTGTTGATAATGATGAATTAGTGCATATATCAGATGATTATTTAAGTGACGATATTGTTAGATCTTATTTAAGAAATTTACCTAACAGATTATTAACTTTTGAAGAGTTAGTAGCTCTTTATAAAAGAATTGAGTTAGGTGATGAAACAGCTAGAGAAACGGTTGTTACATATAATTTAAGATTAGTTGTTGCTGTTGCTAAAAAATATGTAAATATGGGTGTTGATTTTGAAGACTTAATTAGTGCTGGACATGAAGGATTATTATTAGCAGTTGATAAATTTGATTATAGAATGGGCTTAACATTTGGTAATTATGCTGTTTGGTGGATTAGACAAACTATTACTAGATCAATTGCTAACGAATCAAAAATTATAAGAATTCCAGTACATTCTTATGAATATTTACTAAAAATTAAAAAATTTATGCAAAATTACTATGTTAATTGTGGACAAAGACCGTCTGTTGAAACGATCTCAAAGGCTTTAAATTTAAAAAAAGATACTATCGAAAGTGTTTTACCATATGTAGATGATATGGTGTCACTTAATGAGTCAACAAAGAATGATGATTCTAATGATACAGAAATTATAGATTTAATAAAGGATGATTATGATTTAGAAGAAGATTTTCTTGAGAATGAGCGAAAAAATGAAATAAGAGATTATATATTTAATTATCCATATCTTACAGATAGAGATAAATTAGTACTTGCTTATCGTTTTGGATTTAAGGCTGGAAAAGATTATACATTAGAAGATGTTGGACATATAATTGGTGTAACTAGAGAAAGAGTTAGACAAATTGAAAATAAAGCTATAAAAAAATTAAGAAAATCTTCAACACTTGGTAGATTATGCAGTTTAAATAATTAAATTTACTTTAAAATTATAGACATAATTTAAAATATTTGATATAGTATCTATGTTTGTAATTAATTTATAAACCGCACTGAAAAGGTAAAAGATGCTTAGGCACACCTTAAAGGCGAGTCCTAAAAGATGGGAGGAAAATTAATGAAAGCTATATTTGTTACAGGTGGTAAACAATATTATGTTGCTGAGGGTGACGAAATCTTTGTAGAAAAATTAGATGCTGAAGCAGGTTCTACAATCGATTTTACCGATGTACTTGCTGTTGGTGAAAAAACTGGAACTCCATATGTTAAAGGAGCTAAAGTTGTTTGCGAAGTAGTTAAACATGGTAAACAAAAGAAGATTTTAGTGTTTAAATATAGACCTAAAAAGAAATATCGTCTAACTAAAGGACATAGACAACCATATACTAAATTAGTAGTTAAATCTATAGTTGGTTAATATGATTAAAGTAGTTTATAGTAGTAATTCTTTAATAGTTACTGGTCATGCTAATTATGATGATTATGGTAAAGATATTGTATGTGCTTCAGTATCAAGTTTAATAACTTGTACAGTTAATGGTATATATAGTTTAAATAAGAATTCTATTTTATATAAAGATGATTCTAATACGATAGAAATTAAAATATTAGATGATGAAAATGCTTTAAAATTATTTAACAACTTAATATTAATGCTAAAGGATTTAGCAAAAGATTATCCAAAAAATATTAAAATAGAAAGTGAGAAATAAAAATGTTATTTATTAAATTAAACATTCAACGTTTTGCTCATGTTAAGGCTCAAGGATCTACTCAAAATGGTAGAGATTCTGTTGGCCGTAGATTAGGTGCTAAATTAGGAGATGGACAAACTTGCGTAGCAGGTAATATTATTTATCGTCAAAGAGGTACTAAAATCTATCCAGGAACAAATGTTGGAATGGGTAAAGATCATACTTTATACGCACTAATTGATGGTGTAGTAAAATATGAAAGATTAGGAAAAGATAAGAAAAAAGTAAGCGTTTATAGTAAGTAATGCTTACTTTTTTATTTGATTTGATTTATTATTAATGTTATACTAGATTTTGTAAGGATTTGATAAGATGGAAGAGATACTTAAAAGAATACATGAATATAGTCTAGAAGAGATAATGGGATCTCGTTTTGCAAGATATTCAAAATATATAATTCAAGATAGAGCAATACCTGATGTTAGAGATGGATTAAAGCCTGTTCAAAGAAGAATTATATATGCTATGTATCGTGATAAAAATACATATGATAAACAATTTAAAAAGTGTGCTAATGCGGTTGGTAATGTATTAGGTAAATATCATCCTCATGGCGATTCATCTGTTTATGAAGCTTTAATTAGAATGAGTCAAAGTTGGAAACAAAATCATATTTTAATTGAAGTAGATGGAAATAATGGGTCTATTGATGGTGATGGACCGGCAGCTTATCGTTATACTGAATGTAGACTTGCTAAGATAAGTGAAGAATTATTAAAAGATATAGATAAAGATACGGTTGTAATGGCTCCAAATTATTCAGATACTTTAATGGAACCTACCGTGTTACCAGCTAAGTTTCCTAACCTTTTAGTTAATGGAACAAGTGGTATTTCAGCGGGATATGCAACAAATATTCCACCACATAATTTAATTGAAGTATGTGATGCTGTTATTAAAAGAATAGATAGTCCTAATTGTCATGAAGATTCTATTTTTGAGATAATAAAAGGACCTGATTTTCCAACTGGTGCAATTGTTGAAGGAATTAATGGAATTAAAGAAGCTTTTAAAACTGGTAGAGGTAGATTAATTGTTACTAGTAAATATGCTTTTGAAAAGAATAAAGGCAAAGAACAAATAGTTATTACTGAGATTCCTTTTGATGTTAATAAACAATTGTTGGTTAAAAAAATAGATGATATTAGATATGATAAGAAAATTGATGGTATAGCTGAGGTTAGAGATGAATCAGATAAAGATTCTTCAATTCGTATAGTTATCGATATTAAAGCAGGGGCTAATAAAGATTTAATATTAAAATATTTACTTAAAAATACTGAATTACAAACAACATATAATTATAATATGGTTTGTATAGATAAAAGAAGACCTAGATTACTAGGAATTATTCCAATAATTGATGCTTATATTGAACATCAAAAAGATGTTATTACTAAGAGAACTAAATTTGATTTAGATTTTGCTTTAAAAGAAATGCATATTACTGAAGGTTTAGTTAAAGCTATAAGTATTTTAGATGAAGTAATTGCTTGTATTAGAGGAAGTAAAAATAAGCCAGATGCAATTATAAATTTAGTTAAGAAGTTCGATTTTACTGAAGAACAAGCAACAGCAATTGTTATGTTACAATTATATAGACTAACTAATACTGATATAACTATTTTAAATGAAAAGTTAGATAATTTAAGAAAGATAATAGATGAACTTAGATTAATCTTAAGCGATGAAAATAAATTAAAAGCAGTTATTAAAGAAGAACTTAGAAGAATTAAAAAAGAATATGGAATGCCTCGTAAGACAGAAATTAGAAGTGAAGTTAAAGAAATTAAAATTGATGAAAAGGAATTAATTCCTAGAGAAGATGTAATCGTTATTTTAACTAAAGATGGTTATATTAAGAGAGTTTCATTAAAGAGTAAATCTGATGAAGAAGATACACTTGTTAAACTAGGAGATTATGTAATTTCTTATTATAAAACTAATACGTTTAATAAGTTATGCATTATTACAGCTAAAGGAAATTATTTATATATTCCAATCCATGAGATACCAGTATGTAAATGGAAAGAAATAGGCAAGCATGTAAGTAATATTGTAACTATTCCTTCAGATGATAGAGTAATATCTTCTTATGTTATTAATGAAGAACAAAGCAATCCGATTATTTCGATATTTACTAAAAATGGTATGGTTAAGAGATGTAATTTAAATGACTTTATAGTTTCAAGATATAATAAACCATATACTGCTATGAAACTTAAAGATGATGATGAAATAGTAAGTACTAGTTTAAATAAAGAAAATGCGATGATTGTTACTAGTGATGGATATTATTTAAATTATAACGTTAATGAAATACCAATAGTAAGTCCTAAAGCAGCAGGTGTTAAGGGAATTAACTTAAAAAATGACTTTGTTGTATTAGGCACAACATATAACGATAGTGATGAATATTTAGATGTATTTACAAATCAAAAGACGGCTAAGAGAGTTAAATTAAAAGATTTAAGCTTCTTATCAAGAGCTAAGAGAGGATCTAGTTTACTTAAAAAAGTTAAATCAACTAAGTATGAAATATCATTTGCGTTCTTAACTAATAGTAAAGATGAGATAGGATATATTACAGGAGAAGATACAAATCTATTAAAAAATAGTGATATTCCAATAATGGATGTTCAATCAACAGGAAGTGTTTATACTAAGTTAAATGTAAGTGATGTATTTGTTATCAAAAATATGAAAAATATAGATGAAAATTCTTTTGTAGTAAAACAAGAAGAGAAAACGAATGAAGAATTAACTATTGATAATTTCATTGATGACTTTAAATTATAGAATTATAAGACCACTTAATTAATATAATATATTAGGTGGTTTTATTTATGGATAAAAAAGATGAATTTAAAGAATTTATTAAAAGTAAACCGGAACTAGTTGATTTAGTTAAAAATAAAAAATATACATGGCAAGATTTTTATGAAGTATATGATTTATATGGAAATGACGATAATGTTTGGAATAAATATAATGAAGAAAAAAGTGAAATAGATAGTGATGATAGGAAAAATGCATCTATTACAGAACTTACTAATTTAGTTAAAAATATAAATATTGATAATGTTCAAAAATATATTAATAATGCTCAGAAAGCTATTAATGTAATAAGTGAGTTAACAGCTAAAAAACCAGTTGATACAATAAGTACTGTTGCTAAAACACCTAGGGTAATTAATAAGTTTTTTGGTGATTAATGAAAGCTGATATTTTAATTAAAATTAATAGTGATCCTAAATTAAAAGAGTTTATTAATAATAATTCTTATTGGTATAAATATTTAAATAGGGGAAGTAGTTATTATAAAAATTTTATGGAAGCATATAAAAGTTATAAGAAAAATGAACGTATAAATAAAACTAATAATATATTGGAAACGGTTGACACTGTTAACAGTATTTTGAAAATATTAAAGTAAAAGTAATTGACATAATCTTTTCTTTCTAGTAGAATTAATTATAGATAACATAGAAAGAGGGAAAAGATTTATGAAAAAGTTAAATAAGAAAGGTTTTACATTAGTTGAGTTACTTGCTGTAATCGTTGTACTTGCTATAATTATGGTACTTACTTTACCAACAATTATGAAGTCAATGAGTTCTGCTAGACAATCAACATTCTTACTATATGCAAATAGAATGTTAGATACAGCTGCTGATCAATATCAATCAGATGATTTATTAGGAACTGGAAAGAAGTGTTATTCAATTACAAAATTAAATAATGGTAATACTACAAAATATACAGGAAAAGTATATATTTCAGATAATGGTACTGTATTTAAAATTAAAATGTATGATGATAATTTTCAAATAGGATTTAATTGTATTACAAAAACTATTAAAGAAACTAACGAAAGTGGTGAACAAGTAGATAAAACAGTATGTGATGGAGCAGCAAAATTATCAGATAAAGCAGGTGGCGTAGGATATTCTGATATTGAAACAATTAAGAAACAATTAGCTAATGATGATGTTAAACTACAAGAAAAACCAACTTCAACAACTGGAATTTATGCCGATGCTGGAACTTGTACTGCTGATGAAGAAAAAGGTATTTTTCCAACAGAGTAAATAATTGTTATAAAACAAAGTAGATTTAAAATCAAAGGTTTATACTTTGATTTTTTTATGTTATGATTTTAGTGGTGATTAAAGATGATAATAGGATCTCATGTTCATTTTAAAAATAAACAAATATTAGATAGTGTTAAGGAAGCAATTTTATATAAGGCTGATACTTTTATGTTTTATACTGGTGCACCACAAAATACTTTTAGATCAGCTATAAAGCCAGAATACTTAGTTGAAGCTAAAGAGTTAATGATTAAAAATAATATTGATATAAATAATGTTATATGTCATGCTCCGTATATTATTAATTTAGCTAATAATTTAGATGAACATAAATATGAATTTAGTAAAGAATTTTTAAGAAAAGAATTAGATAGATGTGAAGAATTAGAAGTTAAATATCTTGTGTTACATCCAGGATCTAGTGTTAAGATAGAACGAAATGTTGCAATAGATAATATAGTTAGAGCTATTAATGATATTACAAAAGAAGAAGATAAATGTATTATTCTTTTAGAAACTATGGCAGGTAAAGGTACTGAAATAGGTTGTAATTTAGATGAGATAGCTTATATTGTTAAAAATGTTAAAAACAAGATTGGAGTTTGTTTAGATACATGCCATTTAAATGATTCAGGAGTTAATCTTAAAGAATTTGATAGTTATTTAGATGAATTTGATAAAAAAGTGGGTATTGATAAAATTAAATGTGTTCATGTTAATGATTCTAAAAATATATTAAGTAGTCATAAAGATCGTCATGAAAATATTGGATTTGGTACTATTGGATTTGATACTTTGTTAAATATAATTAATAATCCTAGATTAGAAAAAGTTCCTAAAATATTAGAAACTCCTTATGTTATGGATAAAGCCCCATATAAATATGAAATAGAGATGATAAGAAAGGGAGAATTTAATCCAAATTTAATAAATGATATTATAAATAATTAATATATTCATCAATTAGTTTGCTTATTTTACTTGCGTTTTCTTTAGAAAAACGATCTTTATAATCATTAAAATTATATTTATATTTATCTTGCATTATTTCTTTATAATGTTTCTTAATAAAGTCATAAGTAAAGTCTAATTCTTCGTTAGATAGTCTTATGTCTTTTTTAGTTGCGAAGTTTAAAACATCATCTTTTCTTAAATTATTCATATATATATCAACAATATTCATAAAATCACCCTATATATTTTATGTTTTTATCCATAATAATATTATGAAAAATAAAATTATATATTTATATATTTTAATTAGTTTGATATCAATTATAGTTGTTTTTAACTTTATGAATAATAATTCTTATAGTGTTACTGATGAATATGTTTATGGGTTAACTGCTCCAAGAGGAAGAATATTAGATGTTAATGGGAATATATTAGTTGATAATAAGCAAATTAAAGTAATTATTGCTAATACTTATGGATTAATTGAAAAAGAAATTATAGAAAGTGTAAAAGAGTTAGCTAAAATTATTAGTATAGATGGTAATGTTAGTGAGTATAATTTAAAATATTATTATTATATAAATAATAAAAAAGAAGTTGATGATTTAATATCGGATGAAGTTAAAATTAAATATAAAGAAAGAAAAATAAGTAGTAAAGAATTATTAAAAGAAAAGATAAATATTATTAATGATAGTATGTTAAATAAGATAGATAAAAAAGAAGCTTATTTATATTATTTATTTACTAATGGTTATTCTTATCAAGATAAAATTATTAAAGAGGATATAAGTGAAGAAGAATATATAAATATTAATAATAAAATGATTAAGGGAATAAGGACTGATATAACATGGGAAAGAATATATCCTTATGGTGATAGTTTAAAACAGGTATTTGGAATGGTTTCTTCTAAAAGTGAAGGATTGCCTTTAGAATATAAAGATTATTATTTAAAGAGGGGATATAATTTAAATGATAGAGTTGGTGTTAGTAATTTAGAATTTATTTATGATGATTATTTAAAAGGAACTAAATCTAAATATGTTAGAAAAGATGGATATTTAAAATTAGTAAGTGATTATGAAAGTGGAAATGATTTGGTACTTTCAATAGATATTAATATTCAAAATAAAGCAGAAAAAATATTAGAAAATGAAATGATTTTAGCTAAGAAGGCTCCTAATTCAAAATATTTTGATAAGTCTTATTTAATAGTTAGTAATCCGAATAATGGGGAAATAATGTCTTTAGTGGGAAAGAAAATTACTAAGGATAATACTTTTATAGATTATTCTTATAATACAATATTAGATTCTTATGCAGTGGGTAGTGCAGTTAAGGGTGCTTCGATATCAGTTGGATATAAATATAAGTTAATAAATGATAATTTTAAGGTTAAGGATGCTTGTGTTAAGTTGTACTTTCAAAGGGATAAATGTTCATGGAAGAGTTTAGGCTATATTGATGATTTAGAAGCTTTAAGAATGAGTAGTAATTATTTTCAATATATTATAGCAATTAAAAGTACTGGTAAAGAATATAAGAGAAATATGAAACTTAATACTACTATGGAAGATTTTAAACGTTATAGGGATGTTTTTAATGAATATGGATTAGGTGTTTTAACTAATATTGATTTAAATAAGGAATCTAGTGGTGTTAAAGGAAATATAGTATCTGATGATTTACTTCTAAATTTATCGATTGGACAATATGATGCTTATACACCTATCCAGTTAACAAGCTATATTGGGACTATTGCAACAGGTGAAAGAAGAAGATTGTCTTTAGTTAAATATGTAGTAAATAAGAATGGTAAAATAATATATGAAAATAAGAATGAGGTATATAATAAAATTCCAGAAGATGATTATAATTTAAATAGAATTAGAGAAGGTTTTTCATTAGTTAATAAAACTGGTACGGGTTATTATTATACTAATCATAAGTTTACGTCGGCAGGTAAAACTGGTACAGCTGAGGCAATGTATGGTAATGTTTCAGTTATTAATACTTCATATGTTATGTATGCTCCTTTAGAAGATCCGAAATTTACATTAACTTTGGTAAGTCCTAGTATTAAATATCAAAATAGTTATAGTTCATATAAATATCCAATTAATGCTCATGTTGCTAAGAAAGTTAGTGAATTTGTTTATAATTATTTGAGTGATTAAAATAAATATCTTCTATTTAAGTAAATATTATATTGATATTTGTGAAAAAAATTAATATTTACTAGTAAATAATTTGTAATAGTGTTATTATATGTGATGTTTAAAGGAAGTGTTATTATGAATTATATTAAAAATGTTTATTTGGAAGATAGAAATCGTAAATTGGTAATAGAAGTTGATGATAATTTAATTAATTTAATTAAACCTTTTATAGGAAATAAAGATTTTGTTTATTTAGGTGAATATCCTTTAATTGTACCGGATAGTATGACACAATCAAAGTTAAATAAAAAAGGTGGTAAACATATAACTAATGAATTTTATAATATTCCACAAAATACATTAAGTGGGGAAGTTAAATTTAATAAGTATCCTGTTATTATGTATAACAATATTAAGTATGTATGTGTAAATAGTTTAGAGGATAATAAACGTAATTGGATAGAAATTAGACCTGTTAAATGGCAGATAAATGAATCTAATTTAGAGTTTGAATCTAGTTTATTTGTTAAATCTGGTGATTTATTAAATGAAGATATAATTAAAAAATATGTTGTTAATGATATGTTTCAAGGAATTAATAATTCTAATATAATTTATGAACTTGCTAGATTGAATGGACAAAATTTAAAAGATTTTAATTTATATTCAATACTAAATAATTCTAATTTAAATTTTAATTCATTAACTAGTGAAGAAATAATAATTCTTGGTTTAATGTTAGGTTTATTTAAAGGAAAAACTTTTAAATTTGAAGATGTTGCTTCATTATTAGATATAAATATTGAAGAGGTTTTATATAAATATAAAAGTGGTATTAATAAATTAGAGATAATAATTAATAAAAGTTTAAGTGATGAAAGTAAACATGCTGAAAAATCACTTACAATGATTAATGAAAGAAGATAATTGTTTAGAATTAATCGAAGAAATATTAAAGTTAAATTATAACAATTAATATTTCTTTTTATTTGAAATTTTATTATATATTATTTAATTTAGACGTGTTATAATGTTTGAAGAAAGAGGTTTATATATGGCAAGTAGAAGTGAATTAAGAGAAAAAATAATGACTATTATTTATCAAATAACTTTATATAAGAATAATAAAATGAGTTATAATGTAGATGATGTTATTAAAGAAAATGTTGAGATAGATAATGAGTTTGTTAAAGATATGGTTTATGGGATTGTTACTAATTTTGATGAATTAACTAATATTGCAAATGAATATTTAAAAGATTGGACAATTGATAGATTAGATTTAACAGGTGGTGCTATACTTAGAATGGCTATATATGAAATAAAATATATGGATACACCTAATATCGTAGTTATTAATGAAGCTTTAGAACTTGCTAAGAAATATAGTGATGATGCAGTTAGAAAGATGATTAATGCTTGTTTAGATAGGATTATTAACGAGTAATGGAAAGAAGATATATTACAGTAGGTACTTTAAATAGATATCTTAAAAATAAATTTGATACTGATCCTAATATTCAAAAAGTATATTTAAAGGGCGAGGTATCTAATTTTAAAGGACATACTAGGGGACATTTATATTTTACTTTAAAGGATGAAGAATCAAGAATAAATGCGGTTATGTTTTCTTTTAATGCATCTAAGTTAAATTTTGTTCCTGAGGACGGAATGAAGGTACTTGTTTGTGGTAAGGTTTCTTTATATCCACCAACAGGACAATATCAAATTTATGTAGAAGAGATGACTAATGATGGACTAGGTAATCTTTATTTAATGTTTGAGGCTTTAAAGAAAGAACTTAGTGAACTTGGCTATTTTAATGAAGATCATAAAAAGAAGTTACCAAAGTATCCTAAAAAAATTGGAATTGTTACAGCACCAACTGGAGCAGCTATTAAAGATATATTAAGTACAATTAAAAGAAGATATCCTATATGTGAAACTTTATTATTTCCTTGCTTAGTTCAAGGAGAACTTGCTAAAGATGATATTGTAAGACAAATTAATAAAGCTAATGAATATGATGATATTGATTTATTAATAGTTGGACGTGGTGGTGGATCTTATGAAGATTTATGGGCGTTTAATGAGAAAGTAGTTGCAGATGCAATATATAATTCTAGAATACCTATAATAAGTGCAGTAGGGCATGAAATAGATTTTACAATAGCAGATTTTGTTGCTGATTTAAGAGCACCAACTCCAACCGGGGCAGCAGAGATGGCTGTACCTAATATGAGTGATTTACTTAATTTAATTACTCAATATAAATTAAGAAGTACTAATATAATTAATACTAAAATTAAAAATTATCAAAATGTTTTAGATAAATTAAAATCATCTTATGTTTTAACTAATCCACTTAATATTTATGAAATTAAAGAACAAAAATTATCTGATTTAATAGATAGATTAAATAATTATATTACAAATAAAATTGAAATTAATAAAACTAAATATGAACATTTAAGAAATAATCGTATATTATGTAATCCGGAAGAGATGTTTAAAGAGAAGTATCATAAATATAATTTAATACTTAATAAATTAGAGCTACTTAATCCTTTAAATATATTATCTAAAGGATATTCAGTAGTTTCTAAGGATGATGAAATAATTAAAGAAAGTGATAAATTAAAAGTGGGAGATAATATTAATATAAGATTATCTAAAGGTAAAATAAATGCGAAAGTTGAAGGGATAGAATAATTATGGAAGATAAAAAATTTGAAGATTTAATGAATGAACTTGAAATGAATGTTAAAAAATTAGAAAATGGAGAAATTGATTTAGATTCATCTATTGAAACTTATAGTGAAGCTATGAAGCTAGCTAAAATATGTGGTGATAAGTTAACTAAAGCAACTGAATCTGTTAATAAAATATTAATGGATAATGGTGAAGAAAAAGATTTTAAAGTGGAGGAATAAAAATGAAATATTGTACTAAATGTGGTAATGAATTAAAAAGTAAAGATTTATATTGTTCAAAGTGTGGAACTAAAGTAGAAAAGGAAATTAAAGAGGCTAAAGAAGTTAAAAATACTAATAGTGAAGAAGTTGATAGTAATTTTACAATAAATAAAAGAGATATAGCTACTCAAATTATTTTAACAGTTATTACATGTGGTTTATATAGTTTATATTGGATTGCAACAATTACTGATGATGTTAATATGTTAAATGATGATAATAATAATACTTCAGGTATTACAGTAGTTCTTTTAAGTATTTTAACATGTGGTTTATATTTAATATATTGGAATTATGATATAGGAAGAAAATTATATGGATTAGGAAAGAAATATGATAAAGAAATAGCAGATAATTCAATCATATATTTAATTTTATCTATAATCCAGGCTAATTTAGTTAATTTAATTTTAATGCAAAGTGATTTGAATAAACTTGGAAAATAGGTTAAAAAAAGTAGTATTAATCAATGTAGGGTTAATACTATTATTCTTTTCATATTATAAAATATATACTGAATTTAATGTTGGAATACCTTGTATATTTAAATTAATAACGGGATATGATTGTCCGGGGTGTGGAATTACAAGATGTTTGTTTTCTTTAATTAATTTAGATATTAAAAGTGCTTTTAATTATAATGCTTTAGTAACAATATTAATAGTTCCATTTGCAACATATTATTGTTATTTGAATTATTGTTATGTTTTTGGCAAGAATAATAATGTAAAGAAGTATGTTAATAAAATATCTATAATTTTATTAATTGTTTGCTTTGTTTATGGAATAATTAGAAATATATCGATTTAGTTAAATTATGGAGGATTTTTATAAGATTGTTGGATAAAGATAAATTATATTAAACATATTATATGATATTGTTGTGTAATACTGATGTTTCGAATTGGATAAATTAAATAAACTCCTCAATTGGAGTTTTTATTTTATTATAGTAACATCTTCTTTATAAAGAACATTACCTTCTTTAGTTATATAATAATTGTTAGTCATACTTACGATAGTTGTAGTAAATTCGCGATTTTGATATCGGATTTTTACTTTAGCAGGTAATTTTAATTCATGAGATTCATTAAATGATCCTCTATAATACTTATCGTCTTGATCTATATTAATTTTATTTTTAAATATTTCTGGTAATTCCATTAAGGCCTCCTTAGTAAAATATATGTTATAAATATAAAAATAAGTTACAAAATAAAAATATGAAGAAGAAATTTATTATATCTTTATTATTGTTAATGATAGTAAGTGTTATTAATTCTTATTATGGAAGATATTATTTAGATAGTTATAGTAATTATTTTATTAAGGAGATAGTTTGGTTTGTTGTAGGTTTAATAGTAATTTATAGTTTATCTAAAGTTAATATTAGTTTTATTTTAGATAAAAGTTTATATCTATATTTATTAGGTATAGTTTTGTTAATAGTAACACTTATTTGGGGAGTTAATGTTAATGGATCTACTTCGTGGATTAAAATATTTGGTTTTTCATTTCAACCTAGTGAGTTTATGAAAATATTTTTAATTCTTTATTTAAGATATATAACTGTTAATTATAATTTAAGTGATTTTAAGTATGTAATAGTTACAATGATAATTACTTTGATTCCTAGTTTATTAGTGTTTTTAGAGCCTGATACGGGGCCCGTTATTTCTTATTTGGTTATATTTATAACTTTTTTGATAATGAAAAAACTTGATAAATGGTATTATATTTTTGGGGTATCAGTTATTTTAATATGTATTGTTTCTTTTATTTATTTGTATTCTTTTAATAATGATTTATTTATAGATATATTTGGAACTAATTTCTTTTATAGGATGGATAGATTAACTAATTTTATGAATAGAGAAGGATATCAAATAGAGACTGCTATTAAAAGTATTTCTTTATCTGGTATGTTTGGAATTAAAAAAAGAGTTTATTTTCCTGAAGCTGAAACTGATTTTGCAATAACTCTTTTAATTGCTAATTTTGGATTAGTTGGATTTATTATTTATTTAATTTTATTTAGTATATTTTTATTCTTTTTAGATAAATTATGTAAAGATAAATATATTTTAAAACCTTGTATTAATTTTATAGTTATTCAAGCTGGTATTAATATTTTAATGAATATTAGTTTATTTCCAATAGTAGGGATTACTTATCCGCTTCTTAGTTATGGTGGTAGTTCTTGTATATCTATTTTATTACTTATTGGAATTATCTATAATATGGATAATATGGATTATAGTTATAACCACCATAGTAATTATAACCGTAAGAAGGTATAGATTGATATGGACCATAGTTTTGAGCGGGATTAACATAAACTGGTCTTGGACGTGATGCACCAACTATGGCAGCTCCACCTAAACCACCTAATAGTAAAGGAACCCAAAAGCCTCTATTTTCATCGTATTTATAATATGGATAATAATTCATAAGAAAAACTCCTTTCTTTTTTATTTTATGTTAAGGAGTTTTATTTGCTATATAAACGATAAAAATTAATAGATGGAGTATTCAATAATCTAATATCATATTTGGGGTTACCTAATCCGTTAGATATAAATATATTTGTGTTATTAATATAATATTTTTCGTCGTAATATTTTTTAGAGCCATCTTTTTTAATGATTCCTCCTAGAAAAGGAAGTCTTATTTGTCCATTTAAGGAGTTACCACTTAAGAATAAATTAATGTTTTTATCATTAATTAAATCAAAATTGTCAGGGTAGTGTGATAAAACTATTTTATAGTTGTTGTTATCTTCGTATTTAAAAGCATTTTCTAAGTTAATGTTGGTATCTAAACCGATTAATAAAATGGGCGTGTAATTGTTATTATATAAACAAATATATTCATTATTTAATAGTTTGATGTTAGTACTATTTATAATTTCATTATATATTTCGTTATTATCGTTATTACCTTTAACTGCATAAATACCATATGTTGATTTAATTGAGTTTAAATAATTTATTAAAGTTTCTTTTTGATCAGGGTTAAAATTATCGTGAAGAAGGTTACCGGTGAAGACGACTAAATCGGGATTTAAATTGTTTATTTTGTCAATTATGGAGGTTAAATCTTTATTTTCATAATATAAATCTGTTAAATGAATTATTTTATAACCATTAAAACTTTCAGGAATATTAGTGTCTATAACACTGTATTCTTTTATTTTGAAGTTATTTGGTTCAATATATTTACCATACATAAATATTAATGAGATTATTAAAATTAAGAATATTATAAATTTTTTCATTTAGTTACTCCTATCATATTTTATAATTATATTTTAACTTATTTGATTTAAAAAATATACTAGTTTTATTGAAATATTGTTAATTAATATGTTATACTTTTGTAAGGATAGAAGGCGATTAAGTGAAATATATATTGATATTAATTATGAGTTTATTATCTATGAATGTTTATGCAGATAAGTGTAATAGTCAAACTAAATCTGATTTGCTTAAAGAGGCTAATTTGATCAAGGTAGACTATGATGAAAAAAATAAAAAAGTTCATGTTAAAGATGAACAATATGATTATGATTCAACAATTACTAGTTTAATGATATCTATTTATAATTTAAGTAATAATTTTAATTTAGAGATAAGTAATAATCTTAATGATGATGTTATTTATGTTGATAAAGAAGATTTTGTTGATGGTAAATATACATTTGAAGATGTTGATTATTATAAAATTATTAAATATAAGATAGAAGTTTATAGTGATACTTCATGTGATAGATATTTAATTAAAACTATTACTTATACTAAACCAATGTATAATGCAAACAGCACATATGGAGTGTGTGAGGGAAATGAGAATATAAGTTATTGTCAAAAATATATTACTAATCCAAAATTAGAATTTAGTATGGGAATAGGTCTTGAAGAAGCAATTAATAATTATAAAAATGGTGATGTTACTCCTGATGATAATAAAAAAGTCAATTTTATTGCTAAATATTATCCCTATATGATTGCAGGTATTGTTGGTGTAGGAATAATAGGAGTTACAATATATTTTATAAATAAAAAAAGGAGTCAGATTTAATGAAAAAGATTATATATTATATATCATTTATTTTGTTATTAATTCCTTTAGTTGGATTTGCTGATGATCAAACACATACATTTGGGTATGATGGAGTTTTTTATACTGGATGTGGTGCAACCGATACTAAACCTATGGAAGGTCATGCTCCATCATTTTTATGTCAAAAATATGCTATTGATAAACAACCGGCCGCATGCTTAGATCCCGATATTCCTAACCCAGATTTTATTAATGTATATAAAAAATTAGACGTTCGTGATACTTTTGCTAAAGGACTAATTGCGATGGCAAACTACGTTAAATCAACAACAATAGATTTAACATCACAAGCTCATGCTTATAGAATTTATACTATGATGGTTAGTCCTAATGTTGGTAGTGTTAAAGGTGATATTGCTCCTCTTGGTGTAATAGAAAACATGGAAAATTATTCTGCGACTGATCAAATTGGTTTAATGGTTAATGTTGGTTTGTGTGCAGCTAAAAATCAACGTTGTGATGGAATAGATATTGATAATTATTTACCAAATTCATCACCGGCTGTTAATGATGATGGTGAGTTTGAAATAAAATTAACTAAAATGGACCAAGATGTTACTAAAAA
This sequence comes from uncultured Mycoplasmatota bacterium, assembly GCA_900553855.1. Lineage (GTDB taxonomy): Bacteria > Bacillota_I > Bacilli_A > RF39 > UBA660 > CAG-533. The sequence goes on from USFG01000004.1 coordinate 22,703, forward strand.
TGGTAATTCATTTGTGGTTACGGCAAATGTTCAAGTAGAAAAAAGTAATTTAAATATGAGTTTAAATGTTTCTGGATGTACTGCTGAAGGTTTTACTTGTTCAATTAGCAAAAATAATGTTAATAGTGATGGTACATTACAGGTTAAGATAAGTGGTACAGTTTCAAAAAAAGAAAGTGTAAAAGTTTATATTAATTTTAGTGGAGCAATAAATAACGCTGATAAAATAACAGAAATTGAGTTATATACTTGTGACCCAAAGATAAGTGCTTGTTTAGATTTAAAAAATTTTCCTAAACATGCAGGAAGACAATACCCATATCAAAGATTTATAAAACTTGGAGAGGGAAATAACATTACTGCTAATGGAGATAATTATATTACTATTAATTTACCAAGTTTATGTGATGACCCAAATTTAAGTAATGAAGAATTATTGGCAAATGGATGTTGTAGTAAACTTGATGGAAGTAAGTTTGACGATAATAGTAAAGAACAGGATATGTATATTAAATATTGTGGACCGGTTGTTCATAGAGATTATGAATGTGGTAGTAGTGATTCTTGCGGTGAAAATTCATATAAAGCATTTAGCCATTCATATGTTAGATTAAGAAATATGGATTATATGATTGAAGATTATAAAAAAGGTGCAGATTTAAATGAACTTAAAGATTATCTTGATTATAGTGTTAATAGTTATTGCGGAGCATATACTACAGAAAAACTTGATATATTAACACCGGCAACTGCGGCATCTGTTTCAGGACAGTTCTTTGTGTTTGATTCATATAATAGTACTGATTATAATAATGTTAATGCATATTTTAGACAACCTTACGTTGTTGAAAGAGTTAAATCAACTTTATTCTTTAATTATAATTCTTGGAAAGCTAATTATGATAATGCGGTTAGTGATGAGGATAATAAATATAATGCATGGCAAGATGCGGTAAAAAATGTTAGGACTTCATTTGAAGCATGGCAAGATGCAAAGAAATATATACCTATAGCAGAAAATAATCTTGCTATTTGGAATAATGCTAGTAATAGAAATTATTACCCTTTTTATGTCTGTATAAATGGAAAAAATTATAATGAAAATGAATGTTATAATAGAAAACAAAAAGCTAAGGAAGATTATGATGGTTCAATAAGTGCGGAACGTGAAGCACATGAGGCTTATAATACTGCTAAATCTGATGAAAAAACAGCAAGAAATGCATATAGATCAGCGGTTAATAAAAGAACTAATTTACAAGGAGCTAGAGAAGAATGTAGAAGTGCTATAGAGAGTTTTGAATCAGAATATAAATTTACGTTTGAAAGCGAACATCCGGGTGTTGATTTTACATATTCTCAAACTTCTCAAAAAGAAGGTAAAACAACAACTACTATTAACATGGTTGATAATACATCACCAGTAAAGTATTGGCCTAATACGACTACAGGAAGTTCTAATAATACTTATGACGGTGTTATTTATGCTAGCTCAAAAGGAAAATTTGAAAAAAGCAGATCTGGTTATACAGTTGGTACTTGCGATGATAATTCTTGTAATTTAATTCAAGGAGGGTATACTCTCGGAAGTAGTCAAGATATAGATGGTTGTACTGATAAAGGAAATAGTAAATGTAAATCATATGATTATACTGATGGAATATCTTATTCTTCAATTCAGGGAACTGCAAGTCCTGCTAATGATCCATACAATCAAGAAATTAATCTTACTTCTAAAGAAACTATTAGTAAGATATTCTATTTTAGACCACCAAATAATACTTTTGCACTTATGAATTCTGGTGAATATAAAACACTTAATTATGAATCAAATGCTGCTCATTCTGATTTAAATGGTTTAGAAGTTGGTTATGTTTATAATATTGAGCTAACCACTTATAAGGGATCATATGAAACGTCTTTTTCGGTATATGATTATGGTTATAAGACTAGTAATGGAGTAAATCTTATTCAAACATTATTGAAGAAGTTTAATTTAGAAGATAAGTTTGATTTAAAAAATAATAATTTAACAAGTACTTGTTCATATTGTAATATGGAAATGGCATTTAAACGTAATTGTGATGTTTGTGACCCTAATGATCCTACAACTTATGATTTTGAACCTCAATTCTACTATAGAAGTATTTCATTATCAGATGTAACTCCTAATGAAAGAGAAGGAAAAACTAACTGGACTGATGCTAAAGGTACTGCGGCTAAGACTCAAATTGAGTTAGGAAGTGGTATTGCTAATAGTGAGACTATAAAAAATAATAATGAATATGTTGCTTTAGCTAATGGTAATGATTATTCTAAAGACGGAAAAATTTCAACTTATTTAGCAGATAGCTCAAATGTTGGAAAACATGATATATATGATGATGGTACTAGAGAATATTTAGAATATGAAGTTACATTGACAACTAAAGACATGCAGATGATAAAACGAAATTCTTCAAGGTCATATTTTAATTATGCTAAGATGAATATGTGTGCTGGATTTCCTAAGAATGTTAAAGATGATGATGAACAATATTGCTTCAAATGTAATGGTGATATGAAAGAGTGTGAAAGCTCATTCGTTACTTCATTCTTTAGTGATACAACAGGAAGATCAAAGTGGAAATATTATGTTAATGGTCAATATTGTGTTGGAAATATTAAAACATGTATTAAAGGTTTAGATTATACAATGGTTGATTCAAAAGGACAAATTGTTTCTGATTTAGATGGTATATATCCTGATCCATTATTTCCAAAACAATTCTTAGAAAGATATAAAAACTGGCCATAGGAGGTGTTTAGATGAAAGAAAGTTTATGGGGTTATTGGATAATCATTTTAGGCATATTTATACTAACTGTAATGATGTTATTTAATAACTATACAACAACTAATGAACAAGATTATATATTAATAAAAGAAGTTACAGAAGCATCTATGGCTGATGCAATAGATTGGTCTCATTTTAGAAAATATGGTGAAATGAGAATAGTAAAGGAAAAATTTGTAGAAGACTTTACTAGAAGATTTGCCGAAACAGTTAATATTAATAAAAAATATAATATTAGATTTTACGATCTTTATGAAGCACCACCAAAGGTTAGTGTAAAGGTTACAACTAAAACTGATAATTTTACAATATTTGCTGATACTACTTCAGTAGATGTTGTTAATAAGGTAGATGCAGTATTAGAAGTAAAATTAAATAATAATAAATAGAGAGAAATCTCTATTTTTTCTTGATATTAAAAAATAAAGTTGTTATAGTAGATTTTACAAATTTGGTGATGTAAATGAAAAAAGTTAAAATATTTATTGTTAGTATACCAATTATAATTATGGTATGGTGGTTAGGTTATAGAAATAATTTACAACTTGAAAAAAATAATGTTTTAGTAACTCTTGATTGCAAGCTTAACGATAAAATATATAGTTATGAAATAGTGTATGATGATGAAAGTAATTTATATAAAATAAAACCTAATAGTTCTCTTTTAATAGAAATGCAAAAATCTAGTGAAGAAGAATTAGAAAATATAATTAAAAATATATTTATAAATAAAGGTGGTACTTGTAATTCGGATGATAATTTAGTTATAAATATAGATTTAGATGAAGAGTAAATTATTTAATATATTAAGTAAGATAAGAAAATTCTTGTCTTTTTTCTTTTATTCTACAATTATTTTAAATTTAATATTATATATTAGACTTGAGGTGATTTAGATAAAAAGATTTATTACTAGAAAGAGGTATAATATTAGAATTGTAAAAATATTAGTGTTTTTAATAATTGTTTGTGTGTCAATTGGTTTAACAATTAAATTAATGAAGATATCTAATGATAAAATTGCTAATAATTTATTTAGTAATTCACTTAATTATAGTAATGATTTAGATTTTTTGGATATTATTAATTTTAATTTGAAAGGACCAGAGAGTATTATTGAAAATACTTTTGCTACCGTTATAAATGAAAAAAATATTAAAAATAATAGTGAGATTAAAGAAAATAAAGATAAAAATATAGTTAAAACTGATCCTATTCTTTATATATATAATACACATCAAACTGAAGAATATGTTAGTAGTAGTTTAGCTAATTATAATATAACTCCAACTGTTTATATGGCGGCAAATATATTAAAGAAAGAGTTGGAAAAATATAATGTTTATTCAGTAGTTGAAGATGAAAATATTAAAATGGTTTTAAATGAACATGGTTGGTCTTATAATAATTCTTATAATGCTAGTAGGTTATGGTTAGAGCGAACTAAGGAAAGATATCCTACGATTAAATATTATCTTGATTTACATAGAGATAGTGTTTCTTTAAATGTGAATATTAATAATAAAAGTTATGCAAGAATTATGTATGTGTTAGGTATGAATTATGATGGATATGAAAATAATGAGGCATTAATGGTTAAATTAAATGAATATACTAAAGAAAAATATCCGGGACTTACAAGAGATATACTTTATGCTAAGAAAAATACTTTTAATCAAGATTTTAGTGGTAATGTCTTTTTAATAGAAGTTGGTGGAAATAATAATAATTTTAATGAAGTTTATAATTCAGTACTTGCTTTAGCGGAGATTATTGGTAATGTGATAGGAAGTGAAAATTAAATGGATGATAAACCTAAAAGTAAGATTAATAAGAACGCTAAAAGAATATTTTATTTGTTAGTTATATTATTTATAACATTGTATTTTGCTAATAAGACTGGTTATTATGAATCAAGATTACAAAGTAAAACTAATTTAACTAAAGAAGCAATTGAAAGATTTGAAAAGGATGTTGCTGAAGGTAAAGAAGTTGATATAAATAATTATGTTGATACAAGTGTTAAGGAATATAATAATAAATATTCTTCTTTAGGACTTGGAATATCTACTGCGATTGATAAGGGAGTTAATAAAAGTATTGATTTCTTTCTTAAAATAATTAAAACTTTATTTAGTTAAGGTTATATGGTAAGATTAAGTAGTGATGAATAGATGAATAAATTAAAATATATACTTAAATGTATAAGAACATTAGATTATAAGAATATGATTAAAATAGCTAAAAAGATAGCTAAGAAAGAACATAAATTAACTTTATTTATATTAATTGATATGATTTATTGTGGCTTTAAATATGGTGCTGGTTATTATGATTATCAAGAGTTTGAATTTTATTTACTTAATAAAGATGAAAGAAAGACTTATTTAACTAGAACTAAAAATAACATGATTATAAGTAAATATAATAATAAAGATGATTTTTATTTGTTAGATGATAAGGTATTATTTAATGATAAATTTAAAGATTATATTAAAAGAGATTATTTAAAAGTTGATAATTTTAATAATTTTAAAGAGTTTACGGATAAACATAAGGAATTTATTGCTAAACCAATTGATGGTGAAGGTGGTAAAGGAGTTATGAAATATGAAGTAGACAATAATGTTCAGGAACTTTATAAGGTAATTACAGGATTAAAACAAAATTTAGTTGAAGAGGTAATTAAGCAACATGATGAAATAAATAAATTATATGATGGATCTGTTAATACTTTAAGATTATTTACTTTTTATGATGGAAATGATGCTTATGTTTTAAATAGTGTTTTTAAAATAGGTAATGGTGGATGTACAGATAATTTTTCGAGTGGATCTATGTATACTTTTGTAAATGATAGAGGAATTGTGATTGTTCCTGCTATTGATCAAGCAGATAACATTTATGAAGAACATCCAATTACATATAAGAAGATTATTGGATTTAAAGTGCCTTTATATAAAGATGCTTGTGATATGGTTATAGAAGCAGCTAAGTTAGTACCTACTATTAAATATATTGGTTGGGATGTTGCAATTACGAATGATGGACCGGTTATAATTGAAGGAAATTCTTTTCCTGGTGTATTTCAACCTAAACCAAGCTTATCTAAAGAACATATTGGGTTAATTCCTAAATATAAGAAATATATGGATATTGATTTGTAAATTTATGGAGAGTAATAGTGATATGAAAGATGTAGTTAATTTATTAATAGAAAAGAAAATGACAATTGCAACTATGGAATCTTGTACTGGTGGATTTGTAGTAAGTTCTATTACGGATATAGATGGTTCAAGTAATGTTTTAAAGTTTAGTGCAGTTACTTATTCAAATGAGTATAAGATTAAAATGGGTGTAAGTAAGGAAGTAATTGATAAATATTCAGTTTATAGTATAAATGTGGCTAGAGAAATGGCTAAAAAAATTAGTGATTTTGCTAATAGTGATATTGGTGTGGGGATTACTGGCAAGATTAATAGAGTTGATGAAAATAATTTATTTGGTGATAATAATAAAATTTTTTATGCTATTTATGATAAAAATAATGATAAATATTATGAGTATGAATTAATTGCAATAAAAGATACAAGATTAAATAATAAAAAATATATTATGGAATGTATAAGCAAAAGTCTATTTGAGATTTTAAATAATGTGTGTTATTAATTATGAGAAGGATTAATTATGATTGGTAATGATTGGGATAATGTTTTAAAAAATATATATGATGGTGAATATTTTAGACCACTACTTTTAAAAGTGCAAAATGAATATAAAAATAAAGTAATATTTCCTCCTAAACATGAAGTCTTTAATGCATTTAGATTAACTCCTTTTGCTAATGTTAAAGTTGTAATTGTAGGACAAGATCCATATCATGGAGTAGGTGAAGCACATGGATTATCATTTTCAGTTAGAGATGGTGTAAAATTACCACCAAGTTTAAAAAATATCTATAAGGAATTATATGACGACTTAGGAGTTCCAATAAGAACTAGTGGCGATTTAAGCTCGTGGGCTAAACAAGGAGTTTTGATGCTTAACTCAACTTTAACAGTTGAAAAAGATAATGCAAACAGTCATAGTAATATAGGTTGGCAACAATTTACAGATGATGTTATTAGATTAATTGATAATAATAAAAGAGATGTTGTTTTTATATTATGGGGTAATTATGCAAGAAGTAAGAAAGCGTTAATTAAAAATAATTTTATTATTGAGAGTGCTCATCCATCACCTTTTAGTGCATATAATGGCTTTTTTGGTTCTAAACCATTTTCAAAGTGTAATAATTATTTAAAGAGCAAAGGGTTAGAAGAAATTAAATGGTGAATAGTTAGATTATTCACTTTTTTGAAAAATATATTGACGAACATATGTTTATAATATATAATTTGAATATGGAATAAAAATATATTTAATTTTAATAATCTATGATAAAATTGTTATGGAAGGATATGATAATTATGAGAAATAAAAAGATTTATTTATTAGGAATAATTTTGATAATTATTGGTATAATGTTTGGATTTGAAGTATTAAATTTTAAAATTTTTAGATTGATTGTTAAATTGATATTGTCAGTTATTATTATTTGTCTTGGATTTAATGTTATATCCAACGATAAAAGTGATAATAAATGTTTAGATAATGATTATTGGACTATTTTTAATGATAAAAAGTTTATAATTAATGATAATAGTATAAAAGTGTTTAAAACTACGGCATTATTTGGCAATATTACTTTAGATTTAAGAAATATAGATTTAAGCGATGATATAGTAATAGATAATTATGTTGTGTTTGGGAAAGTAAATTTGTATGTTACTGATAATGTTAAGGTGATTAATAACGTATCTACTGTGTTTGGAAGAACTAATATTAAATATAAATCAGTTGATGAAAAAATAATAAATATTAATTTAAAGGGAGTTGTTTTGTTTGGAGGTGTAAGTGTTAAATGAATAATACACAAAAAGTTATTAAATATTTAGTTACTTTTTTAGCATTAATGTTAATTTTCTTTATAGTTTATATTCCATTTATGTTTATAAGTAGTGCGATTAATGGAATCCATAAAGTTTTATTTGCTACTATACCAAGTGATTTGATTATGGAAAATGCTGAGTTAGATAATCTTGATTTTTCAAAAATATCTATTGACGTTAGTTCTAGTAATATAACAGTTAATGATGGAAGTGAGTTTAATGTTAAATCTAATAATGATAAAATAAAATTTGAAGTTATTGGTGATACTTTGTATGTAAAAGAAAATGGTAATAGAAGAAAATCTAATGATTATAAATTAAACTTAACTATTCCAAAGGAAATGATTAATTTATTGAATGTTAAAGTAGCTAATGGAAATATTAATGTAGAAAATGTTATTATTAATGAGTTAAATATTGATATTAAACATGGAGATGTAAATATAGATAATTCTATATTTAATGAAACTAGTTCTAATTTAAAAATGGGTAATTTTAATTTTGATGGTAAAATAAATGAAAGTATTTATATTAATAATAATATTGGTGATATAACACTTATGGTTAATGATAATATTGAAAATTATAAAGTTAATACAACAAATATTATTGGAAGTGTTTTAATTAATGGAAAAAATAATGAAAATGTTAATAATGGCGATAAAATGATAAGTGTAAAAAATAAAATTGGTTCTATTAGTGTAAATTTTTAAAGGAAACATTTTATTATGGAAGGATATAAAATTTTTATAGGTAATAAGGATAATTTTGAAAATAATTATGGATTTCAGTTTGAAGAAGGAAAAATATACGAAACTGATCAAGAAATTTTTCCTAAAAAAGCAGGATTTCATTTTGCTAAAAGATTAGAAGATACACTAAGATATGGTAATGCTCGTGAAGAGGATGTAATTATATGTAAAGTTACTGCTCTTGGTAAAATAATTGAATACGAAAATGAGTATTATGGTTATTATGACTTATACGTTACTGATAAAATTAAGATTGATAAAATTTTAACTAGAGAAGATATAATTAGTTATGCTTTGGAATTACCCGAATATAGACTTGAAAGATTTATTCAAACTATGAAATTAAGTGATGAAGAGGTAAAATTATTTATGGGTAAAAGTTCATTGATAGATAAATATATATTGTTTTATCATTACAATGATAAAAATGTTTTTAATACTCAATATAAAGGAAGATAAATATTATGGGAGATAAAAAAATTATTAATAAGCTTGTTAGAGATAATATAATTGAAAAAATTACTAATAATGGAGAGTTTGTTTCATATAGAGTTCTTGATGATATAGAATATAAAAGAGAACTCTTAAGTAAATTAAAAGAAGAATGTAATGAAGTTATTGATGCATTTGCTTACGGGCAAAGTGGGGATATGGTTATAGAACTTGCTGACGTTTTAGAAGTTTTAAATTATTTAGCTAAGTCTATAAATGTTAATATGCAAGAAGTTAACGATGTAGCTATGATGAAAAAAGCAAAAAATGGTGGTTTTGATAAAAAATATTATTTAGAAAAAACTATGAAAAGAAAGAAATGATAAAATCAAATTATTTGGATATAATAGATAATATGATAAAAATTATCAAGTATAGCGGAAAATATAAAAGAAAATATAGCTAATAATTTTATTTGTGATGTGGATAATTATATATATTGATTTGATTAAGATTAAATTGCTTGATTAAAGAATTAAAAATCTTGTATAATCTTTAAAGAAAGAGTTGATTTAAATGTGTGGTTTTTGTGCATTTTATGATAAAACAAAAATAGAAAATAAAAAGAAAATAATTAAAGATATGGCTGATAGAATTAAACATAGAGGTCCAGATAGTGATGGATATTATGTTGATAAAGATATTGCTATGGGTTTTAGAAGATTATCAATTATTGACTTAAAAGGTGGAAATCAACCTTTATATAATGAAGATAATAATATAGTTGTTATGTTTAATGGTGAAATATATAATTTTCAAGAATTAAGAGAAGAATTAAAAAAACATAACCATATATTTACAACAAATAGTGATACCGAAGTAATTGTTCATGGATATGAAGAATATGGAACTAATGTTTTCAATAAATTAAGAGGTATGTTTGGAATAATTATTTATGATAAGAAGAATAAGACTTTAGTTGGAGCTAGAGATTATTTTGGGATTAAACCTGTTTATTATTATAATCATAATGGATTATTTATGGTGGGTAGTGAAATTAAATCATTTTTGTCACATCCTGATTTTAAAAAAGAACTAAATAATAAAGTTTTAGGATTATATTTATCATATGGTACTAATCATTTAGAAGATACTTTCTTTAAATATACTAAAAAATTAAAACCAGGTCATTATTTTATTTATAAAAATGGTAAAATAGATGTTAAAAGTTATTTTAAACCTTGTTATGAAAAGGAAAATAATAGTTATGAATATTATGAAAAATTAGTAAAAGAAACGTTAGAAAGTTCAATTAAATATCATCAAATTAGTGATGTAGAAGTTGGTTCTTATTTAAGTGGTGGAGTTGATTCTTCATATGTTGTAAGCCTTGCCAAACCAAATAAAACATTTACGGTCGGTTTTGAGGGAAAAGGGTTTAGTGAAATAGAATATGCTAAGAGTCTATCAGATCATTTTCATGTAAAACATTATAGTAAGGTTATAACTGGTGATGAATTTTTTGATATATTACCAACTATTCAATATCACTGCGATGAACCAAGCGCAAATGTAAGCACAGTTCCTTTATATTTCTTAAGTAAATTAGCAAGAAGTCAGGTTAAAGTAGTTTTATCAGGAGAAGGCGCTGATGAAATGTTTGGTGGATATAATGAGTATAATGATTCTAAGATAGAAAAAATATATTTAAGTTTACCATTATTTATTAGAAGTGGCATTGCTAAAGTAATTAAACCATTGCCTTATTTTAAAGGAAAACATACATTAATAAAATATGGTAAAGATATAAGCAAACGATATTATAATAAAACAGAAATGTTTTTACCAGAAGAAATACCAGAAATATTAAATAAAAAATATATTTCAGATATTAGTCCATATGATTTATGTAAACCGTTTCATGATGAAACTAAAGGAGAAAATGACATTTTAAGAAAAATGTATATTGATTTAAATTTTTGGCTTCCTAATGATATATTATTAAAAGCAGATAAGATGTCAATGGCTAATAGTGTTGAACTTAGAGTACCATTTTTAGATAAAGAAGTTTGGAATATTTCTAAAAGATTACCAACAAAGTATATGGTACATGATGGACAAACTAAATATATTTTTAGAAAAGTTGCCGAAAAAGTTATTCCTGAAGAATGGGCTAAGAGAAGAAAACTAGGCTTTCCAGTGCCATTTGGTAATTGGATTCAAGAAGAAAAATATTATAATAAAGTAAAAGAAACATTTAATAAAGATTTTACAAGTGATTTTTTTGATATAGTTAAAATAAATGAAATGCTTGATAATCATTATAAAAATATTGAACGTAATGGGAAGAAAATTTATACAATATATACGTTCTTAATATGGTATGAAAGATTCTTTGTTACAGAAAAATAATTATTTAGTATGGGATAGATAAAGAAATATTTATTCCATATTTTAATGTTTACAATATTTGTTTATTGATTGTAAATAGTTATAGATTTTTAAATAAAAGTCTTAAAAATAAGGTATAATAAAATTAGATGAGATCTGGATGTGATAGTATGAATAATGAAAAAAGAAATTATTATAGAAAATTAGATGTTATTAGAATAATATGCGCTATTGCAATACTTTTTTATCATTTAGGATATATGAGCGGTGGATATTTAGCAGTATGTACTTTCTTTGTGTTAAGTGGTTATTTGGCAGTTGTTAAAAATATTAAAGATGATAATTTTTCATTAAAAAAATATTATTTAAAAAAGATAAAGAAACTATATATTCCTTTATTACTAGTGGTTTTTTTATCAATAGCAGTTGTATCTAATATTCCTAATACTTATTGGCTTAATATTAAGAATGAAACAACATCAGTGTTATTAGGATATAATAATTATTGGCAAATAAACGCTAATTTAGATTATTTTGCTAGACATATTGATTCACCTTTTATGCATTTGTGGTATATTTCAATTCTTATACAATTTGATTTGGTTTTCCCTTTTATATTTATGCTTTTAAATAAATTAAAGGAAAAGATAAATAATTTTATGCCAATAATTATAATGTTTATAATAAGTGTATTAAGCTGTTTATATTTTTATCAACTAAGTAATGTAAATTTAATGAGTGCATATTACAATACATTTAGTAGAATATATTCATTATGTATAGGTGTAATGCTAGGATATATTCATAATGATTATGGTAAGATTTTTACTTTAGATATTACATCAAATAAACTTAAGAATTTTATATTTTATTTATATATTATAATAGTTATAGTTATGTTTAAGTATTTGCCAGCAACTTCGCCATATTTTATAACAAGCATGATTCTTATTAATTTTATATCATGTAGATTAATAGATTATGCTGTTTCATATAAAAAAGATAGAAAAAATGATAATTTGATTAGGAGTGTTGCTAATATGACATATGAAATTTATTTGATACAGTATCCAGTTATTTATGCTTTTCAATATTTAAATATAAATCATGCAATTAAAATTCCTATTATTATAGCAATTGTTTTATTACTTTCATTTTTACTTCACTTTGCATTGAGTAGTAAAAAGAAACATAAAAATATTAAAGAATTGTTATTAATATTGTTTATTGCTGGTTCATTATATGGTGCGATAAGATATATTAGTGCTAAATCTTATGAAAAAGAAATGGAAGAATTAAGAACACAACTTGCAGAAAATGAAAAAGAAATGCAAGAAAAACAAAAAGATTATGAATTAAAACAACAACAAGATGAAGAGGATTGGAACAAACAGTTAGAAAAGTTAGAGAATCCTAGTAATTATGAAGAATTAGTTAAAGAACTTCCTATTACATTTGTAGGGGATTCAGTTATGCTTGGGGCGATGAATAATATAACTAAAATGTTTCCTAATAGTTATTTTGATGCTAAAGAATCTCGTGCTTTAACAACTGGAGTTTCAATACTATCTAACTTAAAGAATAGTAATAAACTAGGCGAAGTTGTAGTACTACATTTAGGAACTAATGGTGATTGTGCTAATAATTGTAAAGAAAATATTATGAATATCTTAAATGATAAAATTGTTTTTTGGCTTAATACGACAAATAATGAAAAAGTTAATAATAGTTTAAATGAACTTGCTACTAAATATGATAATTTACATATTATTAATTGGCATGATTTATCACTTAGCCATGATGACTGGTTCTACTATGACGGAATTCATTTACCTCCAATTGGTAGAAAAGAATATACCAAAATAATCTATAATGCGATATTTGATGTTTATAAAGATAAGTTTAAAGAAAAGAAACAAGCATTAATTGAGGAACATCAAGAAGAATTAAGAAATAAAATATCTTTCTATGGAAATGATTTATTATTCTATGATTTTAATGATTTACAAAATAATTATACAGATTCAAGATTTATGGTTAAATTAAATTATAGTTATAAAGATTTAAAAGAAGATATAGAAAAAACAATTAGTGAAAATACTTTATCTAATAAAATTGTATTTGGATTTGATAATTCAACAATTATAAGTGTTAAGGAATATCAAGAATTAATTGATCTATGTAAAGAAAGAGAAATATATATTATTTCGACAGTTAAACCGTTAAATAGTTTGAATGGTAAAAATGTTTATATAATTAATTTTTATAAAGAGATTCAAAAGTATAAAGATTACTTAATGGCTGATGGTATTCATTTAACTGAAAAAGGCAATGCACGATTAAATGAGTTAATAAATGAAATATTAAAATAGAAATCACCTTTTAGGTGGTTTTTATTTGTATCAATGTTGAAAATATTATATAAATTAAAAGGTAATATAAATACTTTTTGATAAAAATTTGATACAATTATATTGATAATATTGAAGAGAGTTGTTTTATTTATATGAAGAAAATAAATGGTTTAACAAATAGAGAAGTAGAAGAAAAAATTGCACTTGGTAAGGTTAATAAAATAAATTTTGAGACAAGTGAAAGTATATCCACTATCATTAAAAAGAATATTTTTACTTATTTTAATGTAATTTTTATGATACTTGCTATTTTAGTGACTTTTGCCGGAGCATTCCGAAATTTAACTTTTTTAATTGTAGTAACAATAAATGTATTAATAGGTATTTTTCAGCAAATTAGATCTAAGATGGTATTAGATAAATTATCTCTTTTAGATAAGTGTAAGTATAGTATTATTAGAGATAATAAAGAGATAATTGTTTATTCTGATGAATTGGTTGAAGGTGATTATGTAAAGCTTTCAAGTGGAAACCAAGTTCCAGCAGATGGAGTAGTTGTTGATGGTAAACTTTTTGTTAATGAATCTTTATTAACTGGTGAACAAGATGAAAGGGAAAAAATGGTTAATTCAAACTTATTATCTGGTAGTTTTGTTGTATCTGGTAGCGCTATAGTTAAATTAACAAATGTTGGTGATGAGTCATATTCTTCTAAAATAATGAAAGAATCTAAAAAGATTAAAGAAAATAAAACGGAAATGATTAAAGCTATTGATAGAATTGTACTTGTTGCAGGAATTGTTATTATTCCGATTGGATTACTTTTATTTGGCGAATCATATTTTGTTAATAAATTCAGTTATAGTGAAAGTGTAGTTAGAATGGTATCGGCATTAATAGGTATGATTCCTGAAGGACTATATTTATTAACTACTGTTGCACTGGCACTTAGTGCTATGAGGCTAGCTGAGAAAAAGGTTTTACTCCATGATATGAAAAGTATTGAAAGTTTAGCTAGAACTGATGTTTTGTGTATTGACAAAACAGGTACAATCACGACTAATATGATGGATGTCATGGATATTTTTGATGAAAATGAAGTTAGTTATTTAGATAAGAAAAAGGATAAAAAACTATTGGAACTTGCTAATTACGTTAATTCAATAAATGACAATAATGCGACCATAAATGCTTTAAGAGAATATTTAAAAAATATTAGTAAACAAAAGTTGAACATGCTTAAATATGAAAACTTTAATTCTAAAAATAAATATTCATATATTAAAATTAGTGAAAATATTACCTATAAGTTAGGTGCACCGGATGTTCTTCTTAATAAAGATTATAATCATTTAATTAGTAAAAGAATAATTAATGGTGAAAGAATTATAGTATTTGTAAAAGAAGAAAATAATGAGTGTGTACCAATATTATTTATAAGTTTAAAAAATGAGATTAGAAAGAACGCTGGGGAGATTATTAAATTCTTTAATGATAGAGAAGTTGAAATAAGAGTTATTTCAGGAGATAATCCTGTAACAGTTTCTTCTATTGCTAAAGAAGTTGGAATTAAGAATTATGATTTGTTTGTTGATTGTAGTTTACTAAAAACTAGAGATGAACTAAAAAATGCAGTTGATAAATATAAAATATTTGGTAGAGTAAGTCCTGAACAAAAAAGAGAAATAATTAAATTAATAAAAGAAAATGGATTAAAAGTTGCCATGACTGGGGATGGAGTAAACGATATATTAGCTATGAAGGAAGCTGATTGCTCTATTGCTATGGGAAATGGATCTGATGCAGCAAGGGAAGCAGCTCAAATTGTTCTTTTAGATTCCGATTTTGGAAATATGAGAAATATTGTTTATGAGGGAAGAAAAAATATAAATAATATAACTAGATCAGCATCACTATTTACTTATAAAAATATATTTTCGTTGTTACTTTCAATTTATGCAATAATTTTTACAATCGCTTACCCTTTAGAACCTAATCAAGTATCACTTGGAAGTGCATTTACAATTGGAATACCGGCGTTTTTCTTAACTTTTGAAGAAAATCAAAAAAAACAACAAAATGATGAATTTTGGAAAAACATATTTTTAAAATCTTTACCATCCGCAATTATTTCTTTTTTAGCAATAGTTTGTATGGTTAAATGTTCAGTTATATTTGATATTAACTCTAATGATTTAACAACTGCTTGTAGTTACTTATTTTTTACTGGTGGATTCATAATTTTATATAAATGTGCTAAACCACTAAATAAGTATAGAACGATAGTCTTTATTGGATGCATATTAGGAATGATTATTACTATAAATATGATACCAGAATTTTTTAGTATTAGATCAATATCTTTAAAAGCTGCTATTTTAGTTATTGTATTTGCTCTACTTGAAGTTTTTGTTGCAAGAGAAACTTTATTATTGTTTAATAAGGGAAAGGAGTTTTTTTAACGAAAAAAAATATCAAATATAAACCACTGATTATTGGAATATTTCTTATATTAATATTATTTCTTTGTAGATAGTATTCTAACTATTTTTCTTTGAGTTTTCATTATAGATTTGATATAGTTTATTTTGAATTGATTAATTTTATTTATATATAAGAATAGAGGTAAAACATGACAAAAAAAGATATTATTGAAACACTAAATAATTATACTTTAGATAAAGATAAATTTATTATTATAAGTGGAGCTGCTTTAGTTTTACAAAATTTTAGTAATCAAACTCATGACATTGATATTTGGGCTTCAAAAGATTATTACGAATATCTATTAAGTAATTTTAATTGTGAATTTGATAGAATAAATGAATTTGGAAATAAGGCTTTTATGATAGATGATGTAATAAATTTTAGCTTTGATTTTTGCCCAAATAATTATGTATATATAAATGGTTATAAAGTTGCTTCTTTAAGAGATTGCTATAATGTTAAAAAACTTTTAAATAGAGATAAAGATAAAAAATTATTACTTAAATTAGAAAAAGAATTAAATAAACGTTTATAATAGTTAAAACAACAAGGAAAATGCATATTAAAAGAAGAACTTTTGGGATCTTCTTTATTAATTTTTGATACTTATATCAGTATAATTATTAAAATCAAGGCTTTTAATTGTAGTAACATATTCCTCATATGTTAAATTGTAAACATCTTCTACTGTATCAATATATGGATAATCATAAAAAATTACATTAGTAATAAATGGATTAATCATTTTAAATATACTTTCATCTCTTAATATTAGTTCCATTATAAAATCTTTCTTATTTAAATTAAATATTGTAGTGTTAAACTTTTTCATAGATTTAACTGTGTCAATAATTTTTTTAGATAAAATATCTCCGTTTGTTGTGTAGTTACCAATAGTTATAAGAAGGTAGTTATCTATTTTTCTCATACTACAATTCATTATATCAGTAATAACGTTTTTCTTGACTAATTCTTTATAAAGCGCGGAAGTTACTCCAAAGAATGTACTAAAAAAACATGATATATAAAATTCAAGATTTAATTTTTCTTTATTTGTAAATTTACTACAATTAATTTTAAAAGCAATTTCCCTATATTCTTTAGGAGTAGGGAAATTTAATACATCTTTTTTCTTTAATACAGAATCTACATAATTGTTTTTAATTATTTCAACATGATGTTTTTCCCTTTTAAGATTCATAAAATATTCTCTTATTATATTAATAATATTTTCTTTATTAAAATTACCTGCAATTACTATAATTTGATTATCTGGTTTATAACAAGCATTGTAAAGAGCCTCAACTTCGTCTATAGTAGCATTTTCTATATCTTTAATATTTCCACCAACATCAATATAATTTTCTTCACCAAATACATCATTCATAACCATTTTATTTAAATGATAAAATTTATTATCCATTCTATTTCTTATTTCTTGAATAATAGGTTTTTTTAATTTATTAAGATTTTCTTCGTTAAACTTAACATTATTAACTGCATCAAGGATTGTTTTAATTCCAATATCAATATTTTCAACCGCTTGAAAGTAGTATTCGGTATATATATCACTTGTTTCAGCGTTCGCGTCCATCTGCATTTTACCCAATTTTTTTATAAAATTTCCATTATTATTACATTCAACTATATAATGTTCTAACATGTGAGCCAGACCATCATTTAAATGATATTTAGTTCCATCAAGAATAAAGTTTTTTCTTTGGCCTCCACCTAAAGTTATATAAGTAAAAAATGTCTTATGTCTTCTTTCATCTTTATATAAAAATATTCTTAAACCATTATCTAAAGTAACTGTTTCTATATTATTCATGATCTTTCTCCTTCAAAAAATATATTGTATCTAATACTAATCTATTTACAAAATTGCTTATATCTTCACAACTAATATTTTTATATTTTTCATAGTATTCTTCAAGAGTGTCATCTAAATTTAAAGTACTAGAAATATAATCATCAAAAATAATAAATTTATTATCTTTCTTTTCAATAACATCTAATCTTTGCCTTTCAATTAAATTATTTAATTCATCTTTAAATACTTCAGGATTTTTTAAACTATCAACTATTTCTATAATTTTATTTTTGGCAAGTTCCATATTATTTTTATTAATAAATGCTTTAATTTCTAATAATCCATAACGAGAATATGGTTTTACTTTTACTGAATAAACAATTTCTAAATCTTCTCTTAAGGTTTTACTAAGTAATCCTAAAGAAATAGATGTTAATATATCTCTTACATAATTTAAATAAATATAGTCAAATTCATTTGCATCCTTTACTTTATATACAATAGATAAACATGAATTATTAAAAGAACTTTCTTCTGTAACTTCTAAAATTTTATCTCTTGTATTCATAAAATGATCAAGTTTAATGTTAATTTCTTTATTTTTAAAATTCTTATATAAATATTTATTACATAATTTATTTATTTTATTTTCATCAACATTACCCATTACAAATATGATAGGGGAATTATCAATAATAATCTTTTTATAATATTTATATAAATTACTAGGTGTTACTTTTTCAATTAAATCAGTATTTCTAGCAAGATTTAATGATAATATATTATCTTCATCAATGATTTCTTTAAGTCTTAAATTTTGATATGTTTCAATATTTTTTAATGAATTATCAATATCGAAAAGGATATTTTTCTTTTCTTTTTCTAGTTCAAATGAAGTAAAACAATCATTTTCAATTAAAGGATTATAAATCATTTCACTAAATAAGTTAAATTGTTTTTCTAATAGATTTTCTTTAAGTGAATTAGTATCTGGAATTATCATATCAAATGTAAAGAATCCATTTAATCCAATTCTAGAGTATCCACAATGATTATTTAAAATATATAATTTTTTATTGGCTAATAAGAATTTATCTTCGGAAGGATATTTATTATTCATAAATTGTAGCATGTTAGGAAGAATATTAATATATGCTAAGGTTTCTTTTTTGATTTTTATAGGAAACATTACATGAATTTGGATTGTTCTAAAGTCTTTATTATTTAATATATATGGCTTTTTTTGTATATTAATTTTCAATTTTCTTCACCTCAAATAGATTATAGCAAATTTACTATTAAATTTATATTATAATTTTAGTTTTGTTTTATAGATAGATAAGTAAATTATGGGGTGTTAACATTAACAACCAATAATCTGGAAATAGTAATATTACGATGTAATTAAATTGGAAAAACATGTGGTATAATTGAATATGTAAGGAGATATAATATGTATCTAATTTTTGGAACTACTAGTAAAAGAAAGGTAGAAGATTTACAAAACATAATTAATGAAATGAATTTAGACATTCAAGTTGTTAGTATGGATGATATAGGTTGGGATAGAGGTGAAATTGAAGAAAATGGTTTTACAATAGAAGAAAACTCGTTAATTAAAGCAAAAGCTATATTTGCTTTTTGTAAAAATCATAATATAAATTATCCAATAATGACAGACGATGCTGGATTATTTGTAGATGCATTGAATGGAGAACCTGGTATATATACTGCTAGATATGCAGATGATGAACTTACTTTGAATCCGAATTTACCTAAACATCAGTGTGTTATTAAATTACTTAGAAACCTTAATAATAAAGTGAATAGAAATGCTAAATACAGATGTTGTGTAACATGCATGATGCCTAGTGGAGATTATAATCAAGAAATTGGTGAAAGTAATGGGACTATAGCAAAAGAAATAATTGGAGAATTAAAGAAACCATACTTTTATTCAGTATTCGTATTGGAAGGTACAAATGTAGCTTTTAATGAATTAAAGGGTGAAAAACTTGATAATACTTATAGATATAATGCTTTAAGAAAGTCATTGAAAAAATTTTAAACAACTTCTAAGATTTAAATATTATGATTTGCCATATATCCTAGGTATTATAGTTAATATATGATACCATTTTATGGTAACCATAGAAATGAATCAAAAATTGACGGAATTATACTAAATTTCGCCTTTTTTATGCTATAATTGAATAGAAATGGAGTGATTCCTATGGATAATAAAACAAATATTAACTGGTACCCTGGGCATATGAAGAAAACCAAGGATGAAATTAAAAAAATAATGCCAGTTATAGATATCGTATTGGAAATAATTGATGCTAGAATACCACTATCTTCTAAAATTAAAGATATAGATGATATTACTAGAAATAAAGATAAAATACTTATAATGTCTAAAGCTGATTTATGCGATATAAATGAAACTAATAAATGGGTTAAATATTATGAAAATGAAGGTTATAATGTAGTATTAGTTAATTTAAGTGATAATAATGATTATAAGAAAGTTATTGATTTAATAAATAAAGTAGCTAAAAATATTAATTTAAAGAGAAAAGAAAAAGGTTTAAAAGAAAAAGAATTAAAAGCGTTAGTTATTGGAATACCTAATGTTGGTAAGAGTACTTTAATTAATAATTTGGCTGGTAAGAAAGTGGCTAAGACTGGTAATATGCCGGGAGTTACAAGAAATAATGTGTGGTTAAAAACTAAATATAAAGTATTAGTCCTTGATACACCGGGAATATTATGGCCTAAATTTGATGATGAAAAAGTAGCACTTAATTTATGTGTTTTTAGTGCGATTAAAGAAGATGTTATCCCATTATATGATGTTGCTAGTTATATATTAAAAGTACTAAGTGAAAGATATCCTAATATATTAAGTGAGAGATTTAAAATTAATGAATTTAATGATGAAGCATTTGATGCAATTGCTAAAAATATTGGAGCTATTAAAAATGGAGAAGCAGATTATAATCGTACAGCCAAATATATAATTAATGAAATAAAGTTAGAACATATAAAAGGAATTACATTTGATTATGAAAAATAATATGTTAAGTTATGAACAAGAATTATATAATAAAGGAATAAAATATATTGCTGGTGTAGATGAAGTAGGTCGTGGACCTTTAGTTGGGCCGGTTGTTACAGCAGCAGTTATTTTACCAGTGGGATATTTTAATGGATTAATTAATGATTCTAAAAAGTTATCAGAAAAAAGAAGAAATGAATTATATGAAATTATAATGAGAGATGCATTAAGTGTTTCAATTGGAATGATGGATAACAAAGTAATAGATGATGTAAATATTTATGAAGCAACAAAACTTGCGATGTATCAAGCTATAAATAATTTAGAAATTAAGCCGGAATATGTACTTATTGATGCAATGAAGTTAAGTGATTTAGATGTGCCAAGCGAAAGTATTATTAAAGGTGATAGTAAGTCAGAATCAATAGCAGCAGCATCAATTATTGCTAAGGTTACTAGAGATAGAATGATGTATGAATTAGATGAAAAATTTCCAGAATATGGATTTAAAAATCATAAAGGTTACCCAACTAAAGCTCACCTAGAAGCAATAAAAAAATATGGATTACTTGATAATTATAGGTTTACATTTGGACCAGTCCGTGATTTAATATTAAATGGTGAGAAAAGTGAAAGAAAAATTAGGAAAACAAATTTTTAAAAATAGTGTGGGTTTCTTAACTTTGATTTTTTTTATTGAAATTATTTTAAGAATAAACCTTTCATATAAAATATTAGATTGGGATATTTTTAGAATATTCATATCTTCTTGTGGTTTTGGTATAGTATTAGGTTTAATAAGTTCTTTATTTAAAAAGACAGGAAGTAAGATATTTAATACAATTATAAGTGTAGCACTTACTTTATATGCATGGATAGAAGTTAATTTATACAATTATCTAGGATTTTTTATGGGAACTGGTAATGCAGAGCAAGGAACTAAAGTTGTAGATTATATTAAAGAATATATTGAGGCTGCCAATTGGAAAAGTTATTTGTTATTAATTCCTTTAGTGTTATATCTATCTTATATTTGGGTTTTAGATAAAAAGATAAAAGAATACAAATTAAATAAGACTACTTATTTTGAATTTAAAATAGAAAGTAATAGAAATAAATTATTAACGGTTGCAGCATATGCTATTGTAGTTGTATTTATGTGTATAATGTATTATGGAACACTTACAGTTAAATTTATGCAAAATGATTTACAAACTATAAGTAATAAAAATTTAATTCTTACAAATGATAATCCAAATTTAAATGTAAGTCAGTTTGGAGTATATGCTTTTGGTTTTAGTGATATGATGATTAATACTTTTGATATTAATGCTGATATTAGTGGAGATGATGTTTTTAATAATAATCAAAGTAGTGTTGTAGCAAGTGAGGAGTATGTTAGAAATATTGATGATAGTGCTTGGAAAGAATTAATAAATAATGAAAAGAATTCAACTTATAATAAATTAAATAATTATTTTATTAGTAGAGAGATTACTCCTAAAAATGATAAAACAGGTATTTATGAAGGAAAGAATTTAATAGTAATATTAATGGAATCAGTAAATTATATTGCAATTGATAAAGATAGATATCCGACAATTTATAAGTTATGGAGTGAAGGAACATCATTTAGAAATAATTATAGTCCTAGAAATAGTTGTTCTACTGGTAATAATGAAATGACAGTTATGACTAGTTTGTATACTATTAATCAAACATGTACTGCTAATAGATATAAAAATAATGTTTATCCGGAATCTATATTTAATTTGTTTAAAGATTTAGATTATGTTACAACAAGTTATCATGATTATGGTGATCATTATTATTCTAGAAAAACTATTCATAAAAATATGGGAAGTGGACAATATTATAATGCATCTGATTTAAATATTAAGTGGAGTAGTTTATATGAAGAATGGCCTAGTGATACTGATTTAATTAAAACAAGTGTTCCTCATTTTATAAATGAAGATAAATTTATGGTATTTTTAACATCAGTTACTACACATCAACCTTATGGTGTTGATAGTGAATATGGTAATAAGAATTTAGATAAATTAAATGATACAAATTATCCAATGACTGTTAAAAGATATATGTCTAAGATGTATGAACTTGATAAAGCTTTAGAATTGTTATTAGATGAACTAGAGAAAGCTGGAAAATTAGAGGACACTGTAATCGCATTATTTGGTGATCATTATCCTTATGGACTTAGTACAAGTTCTATATCAGAAGTAGTAGGTTATGATGCAAGTGTTGATAATGAGATGGATAGAACTCCAATGATTATATATAATTATGGACAAGAGCCAGAAATAGTTGAAGATTATACTTCATTAGTTGATTTATTACCAACTTTATTAAATATGTTTGGAATTAATTATGATCCAAGATTATATTTGGGTAACGATATATTTTCAGAATATGATCATAGAGCTTATTTTGCTGATGGTTCTTGGCAAGATGAGGTAGGTTATTATAATGCGTCTAAAGGAGTATTTACATCTAAAGATGAAAGTAATACTTATACTAATCAAGAAATAATTGATATTAATAAACAAATTAATTTAAAACAGCAAATGAGTGCACTCGCAATAAAAAATGATTATTTTAATTATTTGTTTAAAAAATTAGAAGAATATAGTAAAATTTCATATATAGCAAATAGTAGTAATAGAAATGAGGAATAAAATGAATTTAGTTATTGTAGAATCTCCAAGTAAGACTAAAACAATTGGTAATTATTTAGGTAGTAATTATAAAGTAGTTTCTAGTAAAGGACATATTAGAGATCTTGCAACAACAGGTAAATATGGTTTAGGAATTGATATTGAAAATAATTTTAAGCCAAATTATACTGTAATTAAGGGTAAATCTAGTGTAATAAAAGAACTTAAAAGTGATGTTAAAAAAAGCGATATGGTATATCTTGCAACCGATCCCGACCGTGAAGGAGAAGCTATAAGTTGGCATTTGAAAGATGCTTTAGGAATAGATGATAAAGATTATGAAAGAGTAGTTTTTAATGAAATTACGCATGATGCAGTTATAAACGCTTTTAAAACACCAAGAAAGATTGATGAAAATTTAGTTAAATCTCAAGAAACTAGAAGAATGTTAGATCGTATTATTGGTTTTAGATTATCTAAATTGATGCAATCAAAAACGGGTGGAAAATCAGCTGGACGTGTTCAATCAGTTGCTCTTAAATTAATTGTTGATAGAGAAAGAGAAATTAATGCATTTAATCCGGAAGAATATTGGACAATAAGTGCTATATTTCCTGAATTTAATGCTGATTTAGATAAATATAAAAATAAGAAAATAGAGATAGATAATGAAGATGAAGCAAATGATGTTTTAAATTCATTAGGTAAAGATTTTAAAGTTACTAGTGTAGTTAAAAAAGAAAAAAATAGAAAAGGTGTTATGCCTTTTACAACTAGTACTTTACAACAAGCGTGTGCTAATAAACTTAATTTTGGGGCATCTAAAACAATGCGTGTTGCTCAAAAACTTTATGAATCAGTTGATTTAGGCAAAGAATCAGTTGGTTTAATTACTTATATGAGAACTGATTCAACAAGATTATCTAATATGTTTATAGATGAAGCACATAAATTTATTGAAGAAAATTATGGTAAAAAATATATTGGTGCAGTTAAAAAGTCTAAAGAAAAAGCAAATGTTCAAGATGCCCATGAGGCAATTAGACCAACATCACTTAAAAGAACACCTGAATCTGTTAAACAATATTTAACAAATGATGAATATAAAGTTTATAGTATTATTTATGCTAGAGCTTTAGCTTCTTTAATGGCTGATGGAAAGATTTTAGCAACAACTATTTTATTAGATAATAACAATTATGAGTTTAAAGCAACTGGACAAATTGAATGTTTTGATGGTTATTTAAAAGTATACCGTAAATATGTCGACGTTGATGATGTTGTATTACCTGATATTCAAGAAGGAACTATTCTTAATGCGGATGAAGTTAAGAAAGAACAACACTTTACTAAACCACCAGCAAGATTTACGGAAAGTTCTTTAATTAAAGAATTAGAGGCTTTAGGTATTGGTAGACCATCTACCTACGCTAAAATATTAGAAGTAATTAAAGAAAGAGCCTATGTTAGATTAGAAGATAAAAAGTTTGTACCTACGGAAGTTGGAATCGAAACGACTGATAAATTGCAAGAATTTTTCTCAAGTATAATTAATGTAGATTATACGGCTAACATGGAAAATGATTTAGATTTAATTGCGGAAAATAAAGAAGATTATATTAAAGTATTAAAAGAATTTTATGGCGATTTTGAACCATTAGTTAAAAAAGCCTTTGATGAAATGGAGAAAAAAGCACCAGAAGTTACTGGTGATAAATGTCCAAATTGTGGATCCGATTTAGTTATAAGAACTAGTCGATATGGTAAGTTTACAGCATGTTCTAATTACCCAACTTGTAAGTATATTAAACAAGAAGAGAAAAAAATAGAAGAGGTTTGTGACTGTCCAAATTGTGATGGTAAAATAGTAGTTAAACGTTCTAAAAGAGGTAAAGTTTTCTATGGATGTAATAATTATCCTAAATGTAAAACAGCTTTGTGGGATGAACCGACGGGAGAAAAATGTCCTGAATGTGGAAACTTATTAGTGTTTAAAGGAAAAGATAGAACTATAAAATGTAGTAGTTGTGATTATACAAAATAATAATTTATTAAAAAATCCCCTCTAATTTTTAGAGGGGAGGTAAATTTATATAATAAAATAAAATTTTTATTATATAATACTAATGGGGAAATAGTTTTATTTATACATTTCCTGGTGTTGACTTACTTGTTAATACATATGACGCATTTGCTATAGATCCTTCTGTATCATTAACAGATGTAATTAAATAATCTTTATTTTTTTGTTCTTGTCCAAAAATGGTATAACTTATGTTATTTCCATTTATAGTTGTTCTTTTTACTTCTACATTAGTGAATCCTATTCCTAGAAAATTCTTTTTTGAAAGTGTAACATTTAGAGTAGAATTTCCACTATTTTGTGCAGTATATTTAACATATGGATAACTTGCTTCAAGTGTGGCATAACTTGATTTATTACTTCGACCATACGTTAATGAAAAATTTCCAGTAGCAGTTGTAGCAGCATAAACTGTGGCAAAAGAAACTATAAGTAAAAGTGTACTAAAAATGTACGGTTTTTTCTTCATATTTTTTCCTCCTTTCTATTATCATAAACATAGTAATAATAATTGTTGAAACTATTAAAACTATGTTGATAACTAAATTAAAATACGTATTTATGTCTAAAATTTTTCTTATAATGATTTGCAACAAATTATTAAATAATAATATTGTAACGAGTAAGGTTAGTAATTTAATCAGTAGAAATTTTTTTATTTGAATTAAACTGTATCCTATACAATAAAATAAATAATTATTTTTTTCTTCATCTAATATAATATTAATTATTGTTGTAACGTATATAATTAAGCTTATGAAAATTATTATTATTAATAAATATAAAAAGTATGATAGATAGTTTTCAAAATTGTTATTGTCTTGTTTTAAAATTATAATATCGAATTGTATATTATTTTTACTGATTTTATCAATAAAATTATTATAATTAATCCAATCATTTAGTGTTATTATATATTTATCTTTAAATTCATTTTTATTAAATTCTAAAGTAGATATATTTTTAATTCTATCAACATTTTTCAAAAAATCATCATTATCATTTTCAACTAAAATTTTATCATATGACACAATACATTTTTTTAATGTGTCTATTTTATTATTATTTGAAATTAAATTATACTTTTTCTGATTATTTAAAGTAACTATTATGTAAGAATTTTTATAATTATTATTTATAATTTTGATACTATATATGTAAAAATTGTATGCAATGTTTATTAAAAAAACTAGTGAAAATAAAATAAATAAATAATTTTTAGTTGTTTTTTTATTATAAAATTCTTTTAATATAACTATATACTTCATAGTAATATCTCACTAATACTTTTATCTAAATTTTTATTTAACATTTTTTCATTAATAAAATATATTAACAACATAAATATAAATGGAGTAATAATAATAGGAAGAATAGAAAATGATAATATTGTTCCATCATATATATAAGCACTATAATAATTGTTTTTCATGTAATTAAAAATTATTATATATAAAACGATTGTTATTAAATAACTAAAGATAAATATTATTAGATTTTCCATAAGATTAATCATTTTGATATTTTTCTTACTATAACCTGTTGCCTTTAATATTGCGTTTGATTTAGCATTAAACTTGATTTTTTTAGATATAAATGATTCCAATATAGAACAAAATACTAAACTTATAATGATAGTACCAATTATTGGTATATAAAATATTAATTGTACATAACCTTTATTCAATTCTGAATATGGGGTAACGGTGAATCCTAATTTGCTTAATTCTTCTTTAACAATATCAAGATTTTTGTAATTGTCTATTATCGCAATTTTACCTGTTAATTCTTCTGGTATAAATTTTTGTTCACCAGTTTTAGAATCGATATATAAATTGCCACCATTACTATTTGGTACAATTTCTTTAAATATATCTTTATTAATATAACAAGTGCCTAAATCATTTATATTTTTTGTTGAGTTATATGTGCCTACAATTTTAAATTTATAGTTTTTATTATCTTCGGTAGTTATTTCGAATTCTTTGTTTAGAAAATCATTAGGTTTAAGTAGTCTATTTCGATTGAAAACAATTTTATCATCTATTTTTTCAATTTCATAAGGATAAAACATATCTGAACATATTGCATCATATTTGTTTACAAGATTTGTACCATTATTAATTATAATATTGTTTGAATCTAAATAAGCATTAAGAACGATTCTTCCTTTAATGTCTGTGTCAAAATTTTTAACACTATATTCTGGCATTTTCTTGAAAACTTCATCTTCAACATCAACAATGTGATTAATGTTTTCAATTAAATCATATTTTGTTTTATCACCATTTATTATTAGTGTTCTAAACTTAATATCATTTTTTATAGCGTCATTCTTTAATGAAGTAAATGTTATAAATACTGATATTGTAAGTGTTAATGAGATACCTACGAGTAGGAAAATAATAAATAAGATAATATTTCTTACGTTGAGTATATGTTTTTTTATATAATTAAAATACATATTAATCCTCCGTTTCAAGATAGATAATTTTATCTGCATATTTTTTGATTTTTTCGGAATGGCTAACTACAATTACACATTTATTTTCTTTAGAAAGTTCCTTTAAATCATTTAAAATAATATCTTCATTTTTCTTATCTAAATTACCAGTTGGCTCATCTGCTAAAATTATACTTGGATTATTTATTAACGCTCTAGCTATGGCGACTCTTTGTTGTTCTCCACCAGATAATTCTTTAGGAAAATGTTTTAATCTTTTGTCAATTTTGTATTTTTGAGCAAGATTTAATACGTCTATTCTTTTTTCTTTTAAATTACCATTTAGTAGTGTTGGCAATAAAATATTATCAAAAACATTTAAGTTGTCATCTAATAAGAAATCCTGAAAAATAAAGCCAATTTTTTTGTTTCTTATTATAGATTTTTGTACGTCGTTTAATGACGATATATTTTCATTTTCAATATAGATATTTCCAGTATCTAGTGTATCTAACATACCAATAAGTTTTATTAAAGTTGATTTACCACATCCGGAATGGCCCATAATTCCGTAAAATTTACCATATTCAAAATTTTGTTCATAATCTTCAAATACTTTTATTTTTTCGTTGTGGGCATAGTATGATTTGTTAAGATGTTCAATTTTAATTGCAATATTATTCATTTATTACCTCCATTTGCAATATATTTCTTTCAGTTTAATCATACTATAAAATATTACCTAAAAAAAGAGGAATATTGTAAAAATATCTAACTGTGAACACTTTTCACGTCTAAATTTGTTAAAATATAATAAATATTAAAAGTATAATTTATATATATATAAGCCATTATAATAATGGTGATGCAAATGATAGATGAATATGAAATATTAAATTATGTTTATAAAAATGCTAAAATGGGTAGTGATAGTACAAATACTTTATTAAAATCTTTAGAAAATAAAGATAATAAAATAACAGAAGTTGTAAACGATATTTTAAATAGTTACAATTCGTTTTTAAAACAATCAGAAAGTTTACTAAAATCAATGAACGAGAAAGGTAAAGGATTCAGTCCTTTTACAAATATGTCTGCTGATATGGGCATAAAGATGCAAGTTTTAAAAGATAATAGTGATTCTGCTATTGCAGATATGCTTATTAATGGGCTTACAATGGGTGAAATTGAAATGACAAAGATGTTTTCTTGTTTTGATGAAAATGTTGATAGAGATATTAAAAAATTAATTAGAGATTTTAAAGACTTTCAAACTAATGCGATTGCTAAACTTAAAAAATATTTATAATGACACCATAATTGGTGTTTTTTTACTTTAATATTTTTGTAGTTTCTTTATAGTTTAATAATACAACAATTAGAATATCTACTATTTCAGAAATAATTAGGGCATATATTCCGATGTTACAAAAACATAAGATAGATAGAGTGATAAGTTTAAAAACAATTCCAATTGTGGTTGTACGCATTACTATTTTAGTTTTATTAAAGGCAGTTAATACAATTGATAGAGGTGCTTCTAAATAATAAAGAATAAAGAAAGGACATAAAAATTTTATGTATGTATAACCAGAAGTTGTATTAAAAACAATACTTAATATTTCATCAGAAAAGAAGAATAAAAATATATTAGCACCGATTCCAAAGATTAGAGAAAATGTTAAGACTTTATAAAATATTCTTTTTACTTTTTTGATGTTGTTAATGTTTTTAGAAAGTTCAGGAAGAAGCGCAGTTGCAACCGCACCTAAAAGGTAAGTAGGTACAACTAATAAACCAATTACATAAGCGTTATAAATAGCATAATTACTTATAATGTATTCATTAGAAAAACCATTTAATAAAAGTAAATTAGTTAATATGATAGGTTCAAAGAAATAACCAATATTACCGATTATTCTAGAAGATACTGAAGGAATACCTATTTTTAAAACATCTTTAATTGTACCAATGTCGGGTTTAAGATCTTCTTTTTTGATGCTAAATCCTTTAGGTAAATATAGTAAGAACACTATAATAGATATTGTTTCAGATATTATTGATATTAAAATATAGCCGGTTACAGCAAAGATGATTCCATGTTTAATAAGTTTAGGAAGAACAATTATAACTATAAATAGTTTGAAAAGTTGTTCAATTATATTGGAAATGGTATGAGGCATCATTTGTTGTTTACCAAAGAAATATCCTCTTATGATTGAAGCAATAGATATAAATGGTAAGACTAGAGAACAAGCAAGTAAGGGATAATATGCTTCTTTATTCTGAAGTAAATTATTTGATAAGAAGCTTGCGGATAACACTACAATTAAAATGAGAAATATATTTAATATAATAGAGATTGGTATGATAGAAGATGCAATATTCTTACCTGTTTTTTCACCTTTAGCTATAATTGATGATATGGCAAGAGGAAAACCTAGTTGGGTAATAGTTATTAATAAACTATACGTCGGCATAACAAGAGAGTATATTTCAATACCTGATCCAATATTACGTGTAAAGTAAATTCTAATAATAAAACTTAATAATTTAGTGATAATTCCGCCTATTAGTAATATTAATGTACTTTTTATAAATTTATTTTTCATATTTAAGTATATGATTTATTTATTATTTTAATTAAATTTGTTATAATGTTTGTGGATAAAGATGAGGTTAAAAATGGATGAATTTAAATTTAAGTCTTTAGAAGAACTATATAAAAAATTAATACCAGCTTTTAATGTTAGAGTTAATGACTTAAAAAGAAGTAAAATTAATGGTATAACTAGAGAAGATATATGGAATTATTTAAAAAATAATAATTGGATTAGAAGAGAACATTTAACACTTGGTGAAATGGTTGACGATATTATTAATGTGTCAGATAAAGATTTAATAGATTATAAAATAAAAAATAATAACAGAATGGATTGATAATAAATGTTTGATAAGATAATAGATAGATTAAGTGAAAGTGCTGGCACAGAAGAACTTAATTTAGTAAATGAGGCATATAACTTAGCTAAAGAAAGATCTAAAAGTGAACATTATTTACGAGTTGCTTCAATTGTATCTGAATTAAATGCTGATAGTACTATGATTATTGCTGCTCTTTTACATGATGCTTATGCTAAGGAAGATATAACTTATGATGAAATTAATGAAAAGTTTGGTAGTAATATTGCTAATTTAGTTGCTAATTTAATTAAACTTAGAAGTATTAAATTAAATGATTATAATGAATCGTCAAGTGTTTATTTAAGAAAAGTTTTAGTAGGAATAAGTGATGATGTTAGAGTTATAATTATAAAACTTGCTGATAGGTTAGATGAAATGCAGACTAAAGAGTATAGCGAAGATGAGAAGAAACAAATCGCTAATGAAACTATGAATGTTTTAATTCCAATTGCTCATAGATTAGGTATTAATAGTATTAAATCTAAATTAGAAGATTTGTGTTTAAGGTACACTAAACCTGATGTTTATGATGAAATACTTGAAAAATTATCAGGTACTAGAAAAGAATTATCAGTTAGTTTAGAAGATATGCAAAATGAACTTATTGAGATTTTAACTGAACATGGCATTAATTTTCATATTAAATCAAGAGTTAAAAGCGTTTATAGTATTTATAATAAGTTATCTACTGGTAAAAAGTGGAGTGATATTTATGATATTTTAGCACTTAGAATAATTTTAGATACTCCAGAAGATTGTTATTTGGTTGTTGGACTTATTCATGCTAAATATAGACCTATTCCTAAGAGATTTAAAGATTATATTGCGATGCCTAAAGAAAATATGTATCAGTCTTTACATACATCTGTTTTTGGGGTTGATGGACATATATTTGAAATTCAACTTAGAACTAAAGAAATGGATGAAATTGCTGAACATGGTATTGCATCTCATTGGTCATATAAGGAACATTCAGATGGTGCAGTTAAGAATTTAATGGAACAAAAATTGGAGATTTTTAGAAATACCATAGATTTAGCAACAAGTGATGCAAGTAATGAATTATTCGAACAAAATATGGAAATGGAATTATTATCTAAACAAGTTTATGTTTTTACTCCTAAAGGTGATGTAATGGAACTTCCACTTGGATCTACTCCAGTTGATTTTGCATATAGAATTCATTCAGATATAGGTGATCATATGGTTGGTGCAATTGTTAATGATAATATTGTTCCACTTGATTATGAACTTAATGATAACGATATTATTAAAGTTAATACAAATGCGAGTGCTAAACCTAATATAGATTGGTTAAAATTTGTTAAAACAAGTCAAGCTAAAAATAAAATTAAAGCATATTTTAGTAAACAAGATCGTGAAAGATACATAGAAGAAGGTAAATCTTTAATTGAAAAAGAATTAAGAAAGCAAAAATTACCTTTAACAACTTTAAATGAAGAAGAAAATGTTAATAAATTATTTAAAACATTAAAGATAAATAATATGGATGATTTATATTTAAGTTTAGGTGCTTTAAGATATACTCCTACTTATATTATTAATTTAATTACTGAAGAAAAACAATCAATGAATGACTTGATGCTTGAGAGAGTTAATAATAATTTAGAAATTAAAGAAAATTATAAAAATGATATTATTGTTGATGGAGTAGATAACATTAAAGTAAGTGTAGCTAAATGTTGTAATCCGGTTCCTGGTGATGAAATAATTGGCTATATTACTAAGGGTGAAGGTATAATTGTTCATAAGAAAAGTTGTCCTAATATAAAAAATATCGATACAAGATTAATAGATGTTGATTGGAATAGTAGTAATAGTGATAAATTGTTTATAGCTAGATTAAGAGTAATGACAGATACAACTAATAATCATATTTTAGATATTGTTACTAAAGCTAGTACAAGAGGTATAACTATTTCTAGTATTAATGAAATTAATGATAAATATGGATTAGCATATGAAATTACTGTTAAAGTTAAAAATAAAGATGATTTACTTTTATTAGTAGATGATTTAAGAATTTTACCATTTGTTAAAGAGGTTATAAGATGAAAGTAGTTATTCAAAGATGTAAATGTGGATCATGCACTGTTGATGATAAAATAGTTAGTAAAATTGACAAAGGATTAGTAGTTCTTGCTGGCTTTAATGTTAATGATACTATTGAAGATATTAATTATATTGTTAAGAAGATAGTTAATTTGAGAATATTTGATGATGAAAACGGTGTTATGAATAAAAGTGTAATTGATGTAAATGGTGAAATTTTATCAATAAGTCAATTTACTTTACAAGCAATTACTAAAGATGGTAATAGGCCTAGTTATGTTAATGCAATGAAGGGTGAAGATGCTATTAAGCTATATGAATTATTTAATATTAAATTAAATGAAAGTGTTAAAACTTATCCGGGAGTATTTGGTGCTGATATGTTAATTAAAATTGATAATGATGGACCAATAACAATTGTGATAGATAGTCAAAATAAATAGTAGAGGTTAATATGAATAAAAAGAATTTGTATATTGTTTTTGATCAATTGCCAAGCAAAAAAACAGGTGGTTTGGTTACAACTTATGTTAGTTTATTTAATTTGTTAAAAGATCAATATAACATAAAAATAATAAGTGTTTTTGAATATGAAAATAACGAGTTATTTGATGAAAAAGATATTATATGTGTAAATCGACATATAGTAAGTTCTGATTGTGTTAATATATTAACTTATATTAAAAAGTTTAATTTAAAAAAAACTATAATTTCTTTAAAACAGTTATTTTTATATTTTTTATGTATTCCATTTAATAAGAAAAAAATAGCCAAAATAATAGATAATAAAGACTTAGTTATAGTCTCTAGTCCTTCTGCTGCTATATTTATGCCTAAAAATTTAGATTTTATTTTAGAAATTCATACTTATTTTAAATATTTTTTTGATAATAATTTAAAAGGAAAGTTACAATCTTTACTTATGCAAAAACCTAAGTTAATGTTATTTCGTACAAAAAATGATATGCGTGAAGTTAGAAGATTAGGATTCGAAAATATTGGATATGTTTATAATTTTTTTGATAATGTAAATACAAAATTAAACAAAAATACTATAAAAAATAAAATCTGCTTTGTTGGACGCCTTGAAGAAGCTAAAAATTTGCCTCGTATGATGGATATTGCTATAGAATTAAAAAAATATGATAATGATTATATTTTAGATATATATGGTGAAGGAAGTTATAAAGAATTAATTTCCAAGTTAATTTATGAATATGAATTACAAGATAATGTATTTTTAAAGGGATTTACTGATGATAAAAACATATATGGTAATTATTCCTTAATGTGGATGACATCAAATAAAGAAGGATTAAGTTTATCTGTAATAGAAGCAAAAGCATGTGGTATTCCAACAATATCTACAAATTGGGGAGAAGGAGTCTATGAAGTTATCGAAGATGGAATAGATGGATTTGTTGCTAAAGATAATAGTGATTTTGTTGATAAGACAATGATTCTTTTATCTAATAATGATAAGTTAAAGATTTTTAGAAAAAATTGTTTAAAAAACTTCGAAAAATTTTCAAAAGAAAATGCTAGAAAGACTTGGATTTATATTTTAAATAATTATAAAAATAAAAATCTTGATTCCTTTTTTGATAAATAGTGAGAGAGTTTGAAACAACTCTTTTTTAATATATATTTACATTTGAACTGTATAAAATAATATACAAATACAATTTTTATATGCTATAATTTAGTTAGTTAACTTAAAAGAATGGGTGACATATGAAAGAGTTAGTTACGGTAGTTGTACCAATTTATAATGTTGAAAATTATTTAGAACATTGTATTAATAGTATTATAAATCAGACATATAAAAATATAGAAATATTTCTTGTTAATGATGGATCACCAGATAATTCGAAAAAAATAATGGAAAAATTTAAATATCAAGACAGTAGGGTTAAATGTTTTTATAAGGAAAATGGTGGATTATCTGATACAAGAAATTATGCTATAAATAGAGCTAATGGAAAATATATTTGTTTTATAGATGGCGATGATTATATTGAAAAGACATTTGTAGAAAAACTGCTTAATAAAGCAAAAACTGATGGCTCTGATATGGTTTGGTGTAATTTCAATATGGTTAACGATGATGGTAAGTATAGTGAAATTATTATAAATGAAAATGATATTTGTTTTTTTGAAATACCTTCTGCATGTAATAAACTTTTTAATATTAAATTATTTAAAGAAAATAATATTTTTTTTCCTAAAGGAATTTGGTATGAAGATTTAGCAACAACTCCTAGAATACTTTTTAGTGCTAAAAAAATTAGTTATGTTAACGAAAATTTATATGATTATTATTTTAATGATAAATCTATAACTAATACTTATAGTATCAAAGTACTTGATTCACTAAAAGCAATTAAAATAATTGATGATTATGTTAAAGAAAAGAAGATTAATAATGTTGATGATAAAATGGAATATCTTTATTTATATAATGGAGTGTTAAATACTGTTTATAGATTATCTATGTGCAATGAAGCAACAATTGATGATATTAAAAATGTTGTTAAGATTTGTATGGAAAGATTTCCTAATTTATTAAATAATAAGGCTTATATAAATAGATTGGATACAAGCAGAAAAATACTAAGATTGTTAATAAAATTGAAATTATATAGAGTTACTAGATTTATAATAAGATTTAAAAAAAGGTGATTGTATGAAAAAAGTATCTATAATTGTTCCATGTTACAATGTTGAAAAATATATAGAAAGATGTTTGAATTCTTTGATTAATCAAGAATATTCAAATATTGAAATTTTATGTATTGATGATGGTTCTAAAGATAATACAAAAAAAATTATAAAAAATTTTTTAGAAAAAGATTCAAGAATTAAGTATTTTTATAAAGAAAATGGTGGATTATCTAGTGCAAGAAATTATGGATTAAAATATATTGATGGATATTATTGTTGCTTTATTGATAGTGATGATTATGTTGATTCAACATATGTAAGTAAATTAGTTAATTCTATTGAAAAAAATAATGCAGATATAGCTGTCTGTGAATTTGATAGAGTATATGGTAAACATACTACTCATAAAGAAATGAAGAGAAAAGATATAGAAAATTTTATTGTTCCTGCTGCATGGAATAAGTTATATATTAGTAAATATTTTAAAGATATAACCTTTCCGGAAGGCTTGTGGTATGAAGATTTAGCAACTATACCAAAATATATAATGATGCATAATAAAGTATCTATAGTTAATGAATCATTATATTTTTATATTCAAAATCCTAAGTCAATTATGCATACATCTGATAATCGAATTTTCCAAATTTATGATAGTATTGCTATTATTGAAAGATTTACTGTTGACAATAATATTTATAACGAATATCAAAAAAATTTAGAGTTTGCTAACATATATCATATTATTGTAGGAACAGTTTTTAGAGCAGCTGGACATGATAATTTTAGTATTAATATGATTAAAGATATAATTTCAGTTGTTGATAAAAAATATCCTGATTGGTATAATAATTTTATGATTAAAAAAGATTTTTCATTAGTTTATAGTATATATTTATGGCTTGTTAAAAGAAAAATGTATGCTATTATTTATGTTATTCTTAAATTATTTGGAAAATTTATGCATTTATAGAAATGAGTTGAAGTATAATGAATGTTTTGATTGTTGTCCCAGCATATAACGAAGAACTAAATTTAAAAAAAGTAGTTAAAGATATAGAAAAAAATTGTGAATATGATTATATCATTATAAATGATTGTTCTAGTGATAATACAGAACAATTATGTATTAATAACAATTTTAATTATTTATCTTTACCAATTAATTATGGCTTATCAAGCGTTGTTCAATTAGGATTTAAATATGCACTTATGAATGATTATGATGCGGTTGTTCAATTTGATGGTGATGGGCAACATCATGCAAAATATATTAATGAAATGGTTAAAGAATTGGAAAAAGGAAATGATATAGTTATTGGTTCAAGATATGTAATAAAGAAAAAACCATTTTCTTTAAGGATGATTGGAAGTCGTATAATTTCTTTTTTAATTAAAATAACTACTGGCAAGAAAATTAATGATCCAACTTCTGGTTTTAGAATTTATTCAAAGAAATTAATTCCAGAGTTTGCTAATTATATTAATTATCCACCAGAACCTGATTGTTTAGTTTATTTATTAAGAAGAAAATTTAAAATTAAGGAAATTCAAGTAGAAATGAGCGAAAGAGAGTATGGAACAAGTTATTTAAATGCTTTTAAGTCTTTTGAATATATGATAAGAATTTGCGTTTCTATTTTATTTATTCAACTATTTAGGAGGAAGTAAAAAATGAATATAACATTAAGAGTATTACTAATGATTTTTTCATTATTATATTTTGGCTATACTATTTATCAAGTTAGAAAAGCTAGTTTAAATATAGAAGATGCTATATTTCCAATTATTTTTTCATTACTTTGTATTTTTATGAGCATATTTACTAAATTGATTGCTTATATATCTGATAAACTTGGTTTTATAAGTATTTCAAATTTTGTTTTGGTGTTTGTGATTTTAGTTTTAAGTATTTATAATTTGAAAATAGTTACTAAATATTCAAAGTTAAATGAGAATGTTAAAAAACTAAATCATTTTATTGCCTTAAAAGATAAGGAGAATAAGAAATGATTAGATTAGTTTTAATATTTTTACCTTTTTTATTTATTTTATTACCAACGTGTTACTTGTTCGGCGATATTGTATTAGAAAAATTAAAATTAGAATTTAATAAATATTTAAAAGTTTGTGTAGGATTTATTTCGATTATTTCACTTTTTCAAATATTGTATTATCCTGCTATGATTTTGCAATTACCAAGCTTGTATTTAACAATAGGTGGTTTAGCAATTACTTTATTTTTAATATTTTTAGATATTAAATATTTTAAAAAAATTAAAAATTTTTATAAAGATAAATATATTTTGGGAATATTATTTATGGCCTTTATATTTTTCTTTTTGTATATGAGAACTGTTCCTGAAGAATATTTCTATTATGATGATAGTTTTTATTTGCCTTTAATGTATCATAATGCTAACACGAATAAATTATTTTCAATAGAACCTCGTGTAGGAACAGAGGTAAATTCTATATCTAAATATTATATGTATCAGGGATATTATTTAATTGGAAGCTTTTTTATAAGTATATTTAATATATTTAAAGATATATTTAGTTTAAAATTTTCTTATGTTTCAATTGTGCTTTATTTTATGTCTGTTCCAACATTTACTATTTTATTTTTTACTTTTTTAGGTCTAATTAAACAAAATGAATTAACTAAATTAGAAAAAATTTTATTTGGTTTATGTGGTTTATTTTATATAATTTATTTACCAATTGATTCTAATATTTATAATAATATATTTATGACTGGTTATTCAGGAGTATTTAGTTCTTTGACGGTTATATATCCTTTTTTAATGTTTGTTGTATTTAATTTTTATAAACATAAAAATTATAAGTTTTTGTTAGTGATTTTATTTTTTGCGTTATTAAGTTATGCAAGTTTTAATTTGTTTAATATAGTCATTATATTGTTTATAATGTTATTATTTCAAATGATTAATAATTCTGAAATTAATTATAATGATTATTTGTTATTAAGTTTTCCTGCTTTATTATATATTAGTGTTTTTTTAATAAATAATAATTTTATATCAATGTTTATATTTATTATGATTATGCTATTATATATTATATATTTTAAATTTATAATTAAAAAACATAATTTAATCAGTTTAAATAAATTTAATAAATATTTTAAACCTATTTTGTTAGGAATATCTTTTTTTCCTGTTATTGCATCAATAATTATGGTTATATTTAGTATTAGTATTAAGATTGATACATTATATTATATAAATACTTTAATAAATGATTTTTTTCCTTTATTTGGTAGTTATAAATTTCATTATTCTTATATACCTATTACAATTTTCTACATAATTTTGTGTTATTTACTTATATTTAACGTTTATAAAAGAAGATATGAATCTGCAGATAAAAAGGTTATATGGTTTATTGTTTTAATTGGATTGATTTTTTTGAATCCTTTGGCAATTCCATTTATTTCTACAACAATGACTTCTGAAGTATTTTCAAGAATTTTTCCGTTAATATTTAATCCATTGGTTATGTTTATTATTTTGAAACCTGTTATTAATAGTTTTAAGTGGAAGAAATGTTTAGCTTTTCTAATGATAATGTTTATTGTTGGTATTTCTTTAACAGAATTGAAGTCTTTAAGTTATACAGTTGGACAAACCGGTGGATCAGAAAAAGTTTATAGAATGAGACCTCGAGATGTTATTGCATATATTAAACTTGAAAAATATTTGAATGATTATAATGTTAGTAATCCTGTACTTGCTTCAAATCATAGTGATATGAGGATACTAAATCCTAAGATTGTAAGTAGCTATGATAGATTTATCTCTTTAACACCAAATGAAAGTTTTACAAAATATGCTTATTATCAGTTAACTCTTTATAGACTTAATCAGGGTATAATAAATACTGAATATTTACAAGATGGAGATACACTATATGATGCAATTAAATATTTAGGCGTTAATTTAATAACAGTAGATATAAAATGTTTAGATAATGAAGTAATTGATGATATTGGTGGTGTTTGCGTATTTGATAAAGAAAAAGTAAATGATGCTAGATTTATCGAAGCCAATAAAATATATAATGATTTATTAAAACATTTGGATTTAGTATATGAAACTGATCGATATAGGTTGTATTATGTAGGAGACTAATAATGAAAGAAAAAATAAAGAAAATTTATAAGAAAATTTTAGAGAGAAAACTTGTTAAAAATTTTTTGATGATATTTACTGGTCAAGGAATATCTTCACTATTTGGCTTGTTTGCAACTATAATGATTATATCAGCTATTGGATCTGAACAGCATGGCGTACTTATAGTTATACAAACATATTCAACGTTATTTTATAGTTTCTTTTCTTTTAAAACGTTTCAAGCGCTAATTAAATATTTAGCTCAAGCAAAGAAAGATAATGATATAGAAAATATTAAAATATATATTAAATGGTCTTTTCTTTTTGATTTATTATCTTTAATTTTAATGTTTGTTTTTGGAATTGTTTTAAAAAATATTGTAATAAGTTGGATGAATTGGCCTACTAATATTACTAGATATTTAATTATTTATCTAGCATTACAAATTTTTTATTTACAAGGTACGACAATTGGCGTTTTGAGATCATATGAAAAGTATAATTATGTTGTAACATCTCAAATTGTTTCTAATGTTGTTAGATTTGCATTATATTTATATTGTTACTTAACTAAAAGTGGATTTGATACATTTTTTATTGCTGAAGTTATAGCAACTTTTGTAAATTATATATTATTAATTTATTTTACTATAAAGGTTTTAAAAGAAAATAGATTACTAGATTTTTATAAAGTAAAATTAAAATATAAGAAAGAATTTTTTATGTTTAACATATACAGTAATTTAACATCTACTTTAGATTTACCTATTAATCAAGTTACTCAATTGATTATAAACAAATATTTAGGATTTAGTGCTAATTCAGCATATAGTGTATTTGAAAAATTAGGAACTATAATTAATAAACTTGGCGATCCTATTAATCAAATAATATATCCGGAAATGAATTTAAAAATTGTAGATAAAGATTATGATGGAGCAAAAAATTTATCCAAAAAATTAAAGAAATTAATGTTGGGTATATTTGCAGTATGCTTTGTTGGAACATTATTAACTTATAAATTATGGTTTCATTTATTTATAGATGATGTTGATTTATATATTATTCCTTTTTGCTTGTATTTAGCATTTATATCATATTCTAATGCAGCTATGGGAACACATAATTTGTTTATGGCATTAGGATATGTTAAGTATAATATTCCTATTTTAATAGTAGTTAATTCAATATATTTGGCATTCTTGTTTTTTGCTATTCAAAATTTAGGATTAAGCGGTGTATTATTAGCTTATTTAATTCAGGCTATGGGAATGGTTGTAATAAAGGAAATAATTTTGAAAAGACATAATTATAAAGAATATATTGATAAAAAAGGAGTTAAGAATGTATAAATATTCAATTATCGTACCGACTTATAATGCAGAAAAATTTATTATAAAATGTGCTGAATCTTTAAAAAATCAATTATTTAAAGATTATGAGGTATTATTTATCAATGATGGATCAACTGATGATACATTAAATATATTAAATAATTATATAAAAAATAATAAATTAGAAAATTTTAAAATTATAACTAAAAAAAATGGGGGAGTTAGTAGTTCAAGAAATTGTGGAATAAAACATGCTAAAGGTGAATTTTTACTTGCAGTTGATAGTGATGATTTTGTATGTGAAGATTTTTTAACAAAAATAGATGCCGCAATAAATGATAAAGTAGATATTTTAATATTTAGTTTTTATGAATATTTTAATGATGATTTTAAAAATAAAAAAATAGGGATTAATTTTGTTAATGATGATATAAAAAAGAATGCTATGATTTCAGCACCTGCACAATGGAACAAAGCAATAAGAAGAGATTTATTTTTAAAAAATAATATTTCTTTTCCAGATGGGCTAATTTATGAAGATTTGGGCACTATTCCAAAACTATATTTATTAACTGATAAAATTAAATTTATTGATGAATATATTTATTATTATCGTCAACAAGAGAATTCAATAATGCATACTTTTAATGAAAAAATATTTAATATATATCCTATATTAGAAAATTTAAAAGATTATTATGATAAAAATGATGAAAAGAAGAAATATATTAATGAATTAGAAAAAATATTTATTTATAATATATTTTTTATAGTAAATACACTTGGTAGCGTTAAATATAGACAAAAATTAAAATATCAAAAAGATTCTATAATATTTTTGAAAAATAATTATCCTAGATGGTATAAAAATCCTTATTTAAAAAGAGAAAAAATTAAAACAAGATTACAT
This sequence comes from uncultured Mycoplasmatota bacterium, assembly GCA_900553855.1. GTDB lineage: Bacteria > Bacillota_I > Bacilli_A > RF39 > UBA660 > CAG-533. The sequence continues at coordinate 65,105 of USFG01000004.1, forward strand.
ATTCTAATTATGAAATATAATTTCTTGTTACCAATCTATGATTTAATTAGAGGTATGAAATGAAAAAGAAAGTTTTGTTTATAATATGGTCGTATTCATATGGTGGTGGAGCCGAAAGAATACTTACAAATATTGTTAATAATTTAGATCCTTCAAAATATGAAATTGACATTTTAGAATATGTTTATGCTGGCATAAAAAAAGAAGAGATAAACGATAATATTAATTTATTAAATCCGATTATTGATATTACTGATAGATCTTTTATTAATAGAGTTAATAATTATATTAAAGAAAAAGTAGTTTATAGATTTCCAAAATTATTAAGACAAAAGTACATAAAAAAAGATTATGATGTTGAAATTGCATTTAATTATTTGATTCCTACTTTTTTACTTAACTATAATGCTAAGACAATAGGATGGTGCCATGGAGCTGTAACTGATTTAAAAGAAAATGATAAATTAAAAAAATTACAAAAAAAATATTATGATAAAATAAATAAAATTGTTGCTATTTCTAATAAAACTTTTGATTCAGTTATTGATGTTTATCCAGAATATAAAAATAAAGTTGAACTTATTTATAATGGATTTGATAAAAATAATATTTTAAATAAAATTAATGATTATAAAGCTGAAAATATTGATATTCTTTATTGTGGTAGATTTGATGAAAATAAAAATCCGGCGAAATTTATTGAAATAATTAAAAATATTAAAAAGGTAAAAAATGATATTATGGCTGGTATGCTTGGAATTGGTAAATTAGAGGAAAATATTAAAAAGATGATTGATGAGTATGAACTAGGCGATAATGTTATTTTGTATGGTTATAAAGATAATCCTTATCCAATAATAAATAGCACAAAAATTATGTGTTTGACATCTTATTCTGAAGGATTTCCAACAGTTTTAATGGAAGGAATGATTTTAGGTAAACCATTTATAAGCACTGAAGTTGCGGGAACTAAAGAGATGTCTAATAGTAATAAATGTGGATTTGTTAGTAATGATAATGAAATGTTATGCAAATATGCAATTAAATTATTAGAGGATAAAAAGCTATATGATGTTATGAGTAGAGATTCAAAAAAACATGCTGAAAACTTTACTTTAATAAATCAAATAAAAAATATAGAAAGTATAATTGATAAGGAATAAAGATGAAAAGAATTTTAATTACTGCTGGTTATATGGGAACTGGCTCTTCTGCAATGACTGATTTATTAAGTGAATTTAAATCAGTTAATAATAAATATAAAGACTTTGAATATATATTTTTACATTGCCCAGGTGGAATATTTGATTTAGAAGATAAATTACTTATTGGAAATAATTCAATGCGTAGTGATGAAGCATTACACGCTTTTAGAAATACAATGAAAGATTTATATGACGTGAAATTTTGGTGGCCTGGTAATTATAAAAATGTCATTGGGAAAAATTTTATGAATATTGTTGACGAATATATTAATTCGATAACATTGTTTAAAACTGATAATTTTTGGTATTATCAGGAAAAGCCAACTAAAGTTGGTATGCTAAAATACATATATTTTTATATATTGAATAAAATATTTAATAATAAATTTAAAAATAAAAAAGTTTTGACTTATGATAAAATGTTTTTATCGTATATTGATAGTAATACATTTTATGAAAAATCTAAAATATTTATTAATAATGTTATTTATGAAATAGATAAAAGTGATGATGATATATTACTTGATCAATTATTGCTACCACATAATGCTTGGAGAATTGATAATTATTTTGATAATAATACGAAAATGTTTATTGTAGATCGTGATCCTAGAGATTTATTTGTTTTAAATAAATATGTTTGGAGTAAAAAAGGTATTAGTGTTCCTTATTCTTTTGATGTTAAAAAATTTTGCATACAATATAGAGAAATTAGAAAAAACGTTAAAGAATACAATAAAAAATTTGTTATGAATATACAATTTGAAGATTTGATATATAAATATGATGATACTTTAAAAAACATTATGAAATTTATGAGTTATAGTGATGAAGACCATATAAATAAAATGAATAGATTTGATCCAAATAAATCTATTGCAAACACCCAAGTTTATTTATCTGAAAATATCGATAATGAAGAAATAAGATATATTGAAAAAGAACTTAAAGAATTTTTATATGACTTTCCATATCAGGTTTCTTCTTCTATTGATAATACTTTAGATTAAAAAAGGAATGATACATTTTTATGTATACATTTCTTTTATTTTTGAACGTTAGATAACATTGATCCTAACATTGAAGATGCTGTTATTACTATGTAATAGACAAAGGTGTTAAAAGTTAATTCTTTATGAAATATTAAACTTAGAAGCAAATATAGTATAGATGTAATAATTCCAAATATTAAGCCGTGAACGTATTTCTTTTTAGTAAATTCTTTACTTAATAGATATCCTGATATAAACATAACTATGGACATTGCTATTAAAATAAATATATTATTGGTTTTAAATCCTAAAAGATTTGTTATACTAAATAAGATAGACATAATTATTAAAGAAATAAAGGGTATTGCTAATGTTTTTAAATATTTAATTATATAATTCAAAAAAATCACCTAATAAAGATTATGTGATTTTTATTTATTTATGCATGTACTTGCACACTTACCATATGTTCTAGATAAGTTAGATGCTCCTAATTTTGTTCCACCGTAGAATCTTACAACAGCAATTAAATGATTATTTAAATTATTTCTTTCTAAGTTATTTAAAAATGATATTGAAATGTTTCCTGGTTCTTTATCATCAGATTTACCTGCTGTATTATTAAAATAATAAGCATAGGGAATATGTCTATATCCTTTATTTTCTTCTTTAAGATTATTTAGTATTATTTTTACGTCTTCGGTGGAATCTAATTCATATAAATAACCATAAAATTTAGATTTTTTAATTTCAATATAACTTGTATTTAATAATTTCATAATAATTATTACCTCTTGTTTATTATATCAATTATATTATAAATATGCTATATTATTAATAGATATGAGGGAACTAGTATGAATAAAGAGTATATAATTAATCATTTTATTAATTTGTATTATAAATCTTTTAATGATATTGATTTAGCAAACGATGATAAAGAATATATTGAACATATTAGTATTAGTGAAGCATTAGATATAGTTTGTTGTTTTTTAAATGAATATGATAAAGAATTATATAATATTTTTATGAATGTTATGAGTTTTAATCGTGAAAGTATAATATTTGTTTCTAATGAATTATCAAATAATTCTAGTTCTTTAAATTCTAATAGTAATAAAATAACAATTAATGTTAAAAATAATATTGAAGATGTATTTGCTATTGTTCATGAATTTATGCATTATGTTGATGCTACTAAGGCTAAAAATAAAGAAAATTCTATATATTCAGAAACATCTTCAATTACAATAGAACTATTTTTACATAATTACTTATCAGATAATAAAATACATTTATTAGATAGTAATAATTATATATTTAATAAATTAAAAAATTATTTTTTTGATGCGATTTATGTTAAATATTATTCCTTTAAAAGAAGTATTTCAGGAGTTGAGCTAATTAATTTATTACCTAAAGGTAAGTATCAAAAGTTTATTGAAAAAGAAGTAAATGAATTAGATAGTCCTTATAAAGATTTATTTTTAAAATATTATCATTTGTTTGATGAAAGAATAAAAAATGATGGATTAATGGCGAAACATTTCATCAAAAGAAATTATAACTATTTATTAGGGCTATATTTAGGAACTTATTTGTTAAATAAGAATGATAAAAAATTAATATCTGATATTAATAAGGCTAGTTATAATGATGATGTAATAGTTCCAACATTTGATATAAAAGAGGTAAGTAAAAGTTTTGACAGTTATATTAGTAAATTATTAAAAGTAAATTCTGAATTAAATTTATCACTAAAAATTTATAATATTTCAAATTTTGGAGAATTAATGTATCGTATAATGGTTAATGGACCTACTGAATTAAAATATATTGATGAACCAACTTATTATTATATTCCTCTAAATGATTCAATTGATATAGTAGGAGATTTTTTTAAATCGTATGATATACAGTTATATAATGCTTTTGTAAATATGATGAAGTTTGATAAATATAGTTTTGAATTTAAATATAACGAGAATAAATATTCTCATGATGGAAGTTGTATGTATATTGAAGATGGTAGAATAAATTTGGAATATTGTAATGATATGACTGATATTATTGATTTGGTGCATGAATTTGGTCATAAAATAGATTATACAAATTGTGATTATAACAATTTAACTGCTGTAAATTTTACAGAAACAACACCTATTACTTTTGAGTTATATTTATATAAATTTTTAATGAAATATAATTATTGTATTCAGGATGCTCATATGATTTTTTATAATAAAGTTATGTATTTAACTGAAAATGCTTATAAATGCTATTTTATTTATTTTTTAATGAAAACTTATAGTGTTCCGTTGTTTGGTATTCAATATTTAGATATAAATAAAAATGATTTTATAAGTAAAGTAAGTGGTTTGCCAAATAATATCCAAAATATTTTAATTTCTAAATTTGATGAATATATTGAAATTATAAAATCTAAGAAAGATGAAATATATGATTATTTATTATTTAATATTCCTTATTGTTATGCGTTATTACTTGCTCCTTATTTATATAAGATAAATGATAAAGAATTAATTAAAGATATTAATAGAACAAGTTATTTAATAAACGATCATGTAAAAGGTTTAGATGAAAATGAAATGGGTAAAGCATTTAAGGAACTTATTAATGAACTTGAAAGTGTGGATTATTCTAAGTTAGTTGAACATATTAAATAATATGATTTCTATAAATAATATGGTATTGTGTAATGGATAAGAGGTGAAGTTTATGTTTAAAGAAGAATTAGAGTTAGTTCCAACTAAGCCGGGATCTTATCAGATGTATGATAAAAATGATATAGTTATATATGTTGGTAAGGCTAAGAATTTAAAGAGAAGATTAAGTTCATATTTTAATAGAACTCAAACTGGTAAGACTGCGGAACTAGTTAAAAATATTGCTTATTTTAAGTATATAGTTACTAATACGGAGTTAGAGTCTTTTATATTAGAAATTAATTTAATTAAAAAGTATAATCCAAAGTATAATATTTTACTTAAAGATGATAAGAGTTATCCTTATATCGAATATAGTAGAAAGCCTTATCCTTCTCTTAAGGTAGTTAGATATTTAAAGGTTAAAAATAGAAAAGATAAATATTTATTTGGGCCATATGTTAATGCTTATGCTGCTAGAAGAATAGTTAATTTAATAAATAGATTATATCCTTTAAAAAAGTGTGAGGGAATGCCTAAAGATGTATGTTTGTACTATCACATTCATGAATGTTTAGGTTATTGTAAAAAAGATATTGATCAAGAAAAGATTGATGAAATGGAAAAAGATATCTTATCTTTTTTAAGGGGTAATGAAGATATTATTAAGAGTAAATTAAAAGAAAAGATTGAGGCTTATTCTGAGGCTATGAATTATGAACTAGCACTAGAGCTTAAAAAAGAACTTGATTATATGACTGTTGTATTAGAAAAACAAAAAGTTGAACTTAATCCAAGTGAAAATTTAGATGTAATTAATTATGCGTTTAAAAATGGTTTTTTGTCATTACAAATCTTGTTTGTTAGGAATGGTAAATTGATAGGTGCTAATAGTGAAATATATCCAGTAATGGAGAATTATTTAGAAGAATTAGAGTATTATATTGCAATGTTTTATAATAAAAAGGAAATACCTAAAGAGATATTACTTCCTGATGAGGTGGATGATAATATTTTAAAAGAGATAATTGATACTAAGTTTATAAGAATTAGTAAGGGTAGCAAAAGAAAGCTTCTTAATATGGCTAAAGAGAATGCAGAGATTAATTTAGATAATAATTTTGAAAGATATCAGCAGAAATTAAATAAAACTAGTGGTGCTAATGATGAATTATCAGCACTACTTGGAATTAGTATTAACCGAATTGATATATTTGATAATTCTAATTTATTTGGTACTTATGCAGTATCGGGAATGGTAGTTTTTGTTAATGGAATGCCTGATAAATCTAAGTATCGTAAATATAAGATAATGGATGATAAAAATGATGATTATAACACGATGAAAGAAGTAATATACCGAAGATACTATCATGGATTAATTGATAAAGATTTACCAGAATTAATTTTGGTTGATGGTGGAATAAGCCAAATTAGAGCGGCTAAGGAAGTACTTAATAGTTTAAATTTAAATATTAAAGTATGTGGGTTAGTTAAAAATGATAAGCATCAAACTAATGATTTATTAGATGGTGATACTTTAGAGTTATATGACATTGATAGAACTAGTAATTTGTTTCATTATTTAACGAGAATGCAAGATGAAGTTCATAGATTTACAATTACTTATCATAAACAAATAAGAAGTAAGGGATCTATTCAAAGTTTACTTGATAATATTCCCGGTATTGGCGAAAAGCGAAGAAAAGAATTAATTAAAAAGTTTGGTAGTGCTAAAAAGATAAAGGAAGCTAGTTTACAAGAAATAGCTGAAATAGTTCCTTTAAATGTAGCGGAAAATTTAAAGAAATATCTAGATAAAAATTTATAATTTTAAGAACACTTAATTGTGTTTTTTTGATGGAATAAATGATCAAGCGTAAAATTGCTATTATATTTAAATAGAATAGAACAAATGGTTGCATCATTTAAGATTTTATGGTAGAATATATCTCAGGTTTTAAGGAAATTATAATTAATTTTTGCAAATTTGAAATCATAATAGCTTATAAAATTATTAAAGGGGGATTTTATGAATACTATTAAAAGTGATTTAAATTATATTTTTAATGATAAAAAGGGAGATACATTTGCTTATTTATATTCTAGAACAAATGAAGATTTAAAAAGTTTATTTGAAATTATTGATGTTCGTGATAAAAATATATTATCTGTTTTATCTTCTTCTGATTATTTATTTTCAGCATTATTTAAAGAAGCAGGAAATATAGAAACATTTGATATTAATAGTATTACTTATAGATATTATTTTTTAAGAAAATGGCTCATTCAAAATGGCTATGTTGATGCAGGTAAAATATGTACTCAAGATATATTTAAAATTATTTCTTCTATTAAAACAGATAATCAATGTGAAAAAGATAGCGTATTATTTTGGAAGTATTTTTTTAATCTTTCAAGATGTAAGAAAGATCATTTATATTATTACGATAATTTATTTATTGATATAGCTGCTAAGAAGATGATTTATGAAGATAATTTAGGCGATGTTTCAAGTATTTTATATGGTTATAATTTACAATTTAAACATATGAATGTATGTAATGGATTTAATTCTGATAAGAAATATGATGTTATCTTTTTATCTAATATTATGGATTATAATAGAAATAGTAAATCTAGGATTATTGATATACGTGATAATTTAGATGATTTGTTAACTGATGATGGAATTATTGTTATGTCTCATTTTAAGTTCTTTTCAGGATTTAATATAGAACATGAGGTTTTTAGTAATACATTTGATTATATACCTCTTGATATTACTGATAGTTCAATTATTTATTATGCATATAAAAAGAAAAAGAAATATTATAATGGTGCAAAGATTAAAACCAGATAAATTTTGTTATTTAAAAAGAAAGGAAAAATATGAAGATATATGAATTAAAAGATGGATGTCAATTAAAGTTAATACAAAAAGTACATAAGTTAAACGTATTTGATCGAGAAATAGAAGACGTTACTTATGATATTAAAATAATAATCGATGGATCAATTGAATCTAAAAGTGTTCAAGAAGAAAAATATGATAATTGGTCAAGAAATGATATTGTTAGAACTACAAATTTATATTTAAATAATTATACTTATGCTATTGTTTTATATATTGGACGTGAATCATTTTATAATGGTAAAGTCGGAGGCGTTATTGATTGCATTAAAAATATTTCTATATATTTAAGAAATTTAAATGATAAAGAGGCATTAAAAACTGCAAAAGAAGTAATAAAGCAAATTAGACAAGCAAATAGTGAATATAAAGACTTTTCAATGAATTCTTTATTACGAGAAGAAAATAATGATTTTATATTTAACGTTCTTGATGAAAACATATATTCTGCAAAAAAACTAATTAATGAAAAAACAAAAAAATATAGAGTATCTGATTTATATTTGATAAGTGCTAAGGGTAAAGAAAGAATAAACTATTTTTTATGCACATATAATCCTTTATATAATTGTTATATCGAGGTTTTAACAAATAATATTATAGAGCCAGATAGCGATATAGAAGAAAATTACCTTCCTTCAATTCTAAATGAACTTAATATAAAAATAAGTTTACATAAAAAATTAAATTATTATGAGTTGATATATTTATATGATAAGATTAGGAATATATCTGTTTCTAATTTAGAAGATAAGCATAATGTGATTGATAGTGGTAAGAAAGAAATGGTTAAAAAATAAAACCTAATTTGAACAGAAACGAACAAAAGATTGAAATTATATAAGAAGTATGCTATAATACCAGTAATTTAAGGGGGAATTATTGTGAATAATATGATTATTACATATGATTATGTTGGATTAGATGGTAAAGTATATTCTGATTCTTGTAGAGGAAATTCTGAAAGATTATTTTTGAATCTAGATGATATTATTTCTTTTAGTGTTTATTATTTCGATGAGCAAGGAAAGTATGTTAGAGAAGCTTATTTTATTTTAGATAAAAAGCATAGCGATAGACTTAACGAATTATATTTTAGAGAAAGTCAAAGACTAATACGTAATTGGATTAATCAAAGTGACCTTAATGAAGAATCATATAAAGAACTAAAAAATAAATTAGAAAAATTAGATTCACAAAAGAATGAACAAAATGCTTTAATAAGCATTCTTGGCAAAATTAGTGATTATGCAATTTTTTTAGAAACATCATCAAATACAACAGTAGGAGAATTTATGAACCATACTTATATGTGTTCTTCAAGAAAAGAACTTACTTCTAAATTAATGGAAATGATGTTGTATGCAGAAAAAGAAAACAAAGGTAAAAGAAGATAAAAATTTAAGGGAGCGAATGGTCATGGAATTTAAAATATTATTTAATGATAATAATAGTGTTGAAATATTAGATGAAGAACTACAAAAAATTGGTATTAATGAACTTTTACAAAGATTAAGAGATAGTGATTATGATGTGAATCATGAAATTGAATTTTATACACCTGATAATAGTAAAATTTCTTTTTTAGCAAGAAATTCTTATGATGTATCAAAAGTTATTTTATATCAAATTCATGCTATAGCTGTATACAAAGGGGATATATTAGATTTTAAACATAATGCCAGTTTAGATATGTATTTTAAAATATTTGAAGTTTATTACGCTATGGATAATTTTGGAAAATCTACTGCTTTCGAACAAAGTTATAATTTATTTAATGAAAAAATGAATGATATAATTAATAAATATTGGGAATATGTATCTAATTTTAATGTAAATGATGAATTTAAAAATATATTTAATACTATTTTGAAAGTTGAAATCCAAAGAGCAATAGAATATCGAGCTAATAATTTTACTAATATTAAGGAAAATTTTCTTATTTGTAAAAAAAATCTTTTAGACCAAAAGAAAGAAATAGATGATAAATTAGAACATATTTCATTATTACTAACAAAATTGGAAGATGAATATAATAAAGGCTTGCATTTAAAGAAATAGATATTAAATAATTTTATATAAGAATTAGTTTGAAATATAACTAATTTTTATTTAGTTTAGGTGAAAATAGTTTGACTTTATGGTCTGTTTTAAGTAAAATATTAGTATAGTTGATTATTAAAGAAGAAGTAATTATTAGGTAATATATTTAAAGAGAGAGTTAGTTGGTGGAAATACTTAATATGTAATAATTATGAGACATTCTTAATATAAAATAATCCGGGTAACTACGATATAAGTTTAATAAAGGCTTTAACAAGTGAAATAAGGTGGTACAGCGGATATATTTCGCCCTTAACTATTATTTCCTTGTTTTTTATTTTAAGAAAGGATGATTTAAATGATTACTAAACCAAAGGGAACTTATGATGTTTATGGGCTTGATGCTAAGAAAAGAGAGTATGTTAATGAAATTATTAAAGGAATATGTCAAAAATATAATTTTGTTAATGTAGAGACTCCGATATTTGAAGATTCAAGTTTATTTCATAGAAGTGCTGGAGAAACTAGTGATTTAGTTAGTAAAGAAACTTATGACTTTAAAGATAGAGGAGATAGAAATTTAACTTTAAGACCAGAAGGAACTGCGGGAATTGTTAGATGGTTTATTGAAAATAAGTTATATGGTAATATGACTGAACCAGTTAAAGTTTATTATAATGAGAAGATGTATCGTTATGAAAGACCACAATCAGGAAGAAATAGAGAGTTTACACAGTTTGGCGTAGAAATGATTGGATCTGATGATATTGCAAGTGATGTTGAGGTTATTTCTTTATGCTATAATATCTTCAATTTATTAGGACTTGATGCAGTTATTAAAATAAATACTTTAGGAGATAGAGAATCAAGAGAAAAATATCATGATGCTTTAACTAATTATTTAAAACCTCATATTAAAGATTTATGTGAAGATTGTCAAAGAAGATTTGAAACTAATCCTTTAAGAATACTTGATTGTAAGATTGATGGAGATAAAGATATAATTAAGAATGCTCCTAAGATAGCTGATTATTTAAATGAAGAAAGTTTAAATAGGTATAATAAATTAAAAGAAGAACTTGATTTATTAGAAATAAATTATGAGGAAAACACTAATTTAGTTAGAGGACTTGATTATTATAATCATGTAGTGTTTGAAATTAATGTAAACATTGATGGAATTGATACGCTAGCAATTGGTGGTGGCGGAAGATACAATAATTTAGTAGAAAGTTTGGATGGTCCAAGTGTTCCAGCAGTCGGATTTGCGATTGGTTTTGATCGATTGATGATGTGTTTAGATATGGCTCATGTAAATATTCCAGTTAATAATGATGTTGATGTGTATATTATGTATGTTTCTGATACTGAAAAAGATACGGCTTTATATATTGCTCAGAACTTAAGACTAAATGGATTTACAACTGAGATGGATTATTTAGGAAAAGGATTAAAAGGACAATTTAAAGCAGCTGATAGATTTAATGCGAAATATTTAGTTATATTAAATGATAAAGATTTAGAAGATATGATGGTAAACGTTAAGGATAATGTTACTAAAGAAGAAGAAAAAGTTAATATTAATGATTTATCTGATTATTTAGATATGAAATTATAGGAGATGTTAATAATGGATATAAAAGATTTATTTAAAGAAAGTTATATTGGAAAACAAGTTACAATTTCAGGATGGGTTAGAAATCATAGAAAGAGTTCTAATTTTGCTTTTATAGTACTATCTGATGGAACAACTATTAATACTTTACAAGTTGTTTATGATACTAGTTTAAGTAATTATGAAGAAATTAATAAAGTACTTGTTGGATCTAGTTTAGAAGTAACCGGAACTATTGTTGAATCTAGTGGAAGTCAAGATTTTGAACTTAAAGCAGAAAGTATTAAAATTCTTGGACTTGCTGATGAAACTTATCCAATTCAAGCTAAAAGACATACTAGAGAGTTTTTAAGGGAAGTAGGTCATTTAAGAGCTAGAACTAATTTATTTAATGCAGTATTTAGAGTAAGAAGTGTTGCTGCTATGGCAATTCATAAATATTTTCAAGATCGTAATTATGTATATTTTCATGCTCCAATTATAACTAGTTCTGATTGTGAAGGAGCAGGAGAAATGTTCCAAGTTACAACTCTTGATTTAAATCGTATAGCATCAAGTGGTAAATATGAACCGGAAAAAGATTTTTATGGTAAAACAACGGGATTAACTGTTAGTGGCCAATTAGAGGCTGAAACATTTGCAACTGCGTTTAAGAAAACTTATACTTTTGGTCCTACTTTTAGAGCAGAAAACTCAAATACGAAAGTTCATGCTTCTGAGTTCTGGATGATTGAGCCGGAAATTTCCTTTTGTGATTTAGAAGGCGATATGGACATAATGGAGGATATGCTTAAATATGTTGTTAGTTATGTTTTAGAAAATGCGAAAGATGAAATGAAATTCTTAGATCAATTTGTAGAAAAAGGATTAATAGATAAGTTAACTAGATTAGTTAATAGTAAATTTACAAGAATTGATCATAAAGATGTTATTACTATTTTAAAAAATGCTGATGTTAAGTGGGAATTTGAGCCAGCATATGGTGAAGATATTGCTAAAGAACATGAAAAATATATTACTGAATACTTTAATGGACCAGTATTTATTAAAAATTGGCCAAAAGATATTAAGGCATTTTATATGAAACAAAATGAAGATGGAGAAACAGTTGCTGCTGTTGATTTAGAAGTACCAGGTGCTGGTGAATTGATGGGTGGATCTCAAAGAGAAGAAAGTTATGAAAAATTAGTTAAACGTATGGATGAACTAGGAATGAATAAAGAAGAACTTGCTTGGTATTTAGATTTAAGAAAATATGGTACTTGTATACATTCTGGATTTGGTATGGGATTTGAGAGATTACTTATTTATATTACAGGTATTGATAATATTCGTGATGTTATTCCTTATCCAAGAACACCAGGAAATTGTGAATTTTAATTTTAGAAAGGATTATTTATGGAAAGAGTATTAATTAAAAATTTAGAAGAGAATGAATTATCTAAAATTTCAGGAATGATTAAAACTATTAGAAATACTAAGTATATGATTTTTATTAAATTAAAAGATAGAACTGGATATATTCAAGTTTCGGTTGATAAGATTAAAGAAGAACTTGCTGAGAAATGTGCTGCTTTAACAACTGGTTCTTTTGTATCATTTACTGGTAAAATGGTTATGAGTGAATATGTTAAAGATGGTGGTAAGGAATTTTTACCAGATGATGTAGAGGTTTTATCACTAGCAGAAGCTTACCCAATTGAAGAAAATGCATTACCAGATAAGAAGTTAGATTATAGATGGATTGATTTAAGATGTGATGCTAAAGAATATATTATTCCTATTCAAAGTGCGTTTGTTAAATATTTAAGAGATTATTTATATAATCAAGATTTTACTGAAATTCATACTCCTAAGATTATAGGTACTGCTTCTGAATCTGGTTCATCTGTGTTTGAAGTTAAATATTTTAATGATAAAGCTTATTTAGCTCAAAGTCCTCAATTTTATAAACAAATGGCTATTGCTTCTGGTTTAGAAAGAGTTTTTGAAGTTGCTCCGGCATTTAGAGCAGAGAACTCTAACACTAATAGACATTGTACTGAGTTTACATCTTTTGACCTTGAATTTGCTTATATTAATTCATATGAAGACGTTATGCATTTAGAAGAAGAAATGCTTACTTATGCACTTGGAAAATTAAAAGAAAATTTTGGAGATATAATTAAAGAAAGATTTGGACAAGAAGTTATTGTTCCTAATAAGGCGTTTCCTAGAATTAAGTTATTTGATTTATATAAAGAATTAGAAAAAAGATATGGTTATAAAATTCCAGAACATGATATTGGAGATTTAAATGCGGAAACTGAGAAGTTAGCTTGTAAATTTGCGATGGAAGAGTATGGTTCTGAATTCTTATTTATAACTGATTATAGTAAAGCTAAAAGACCTTTCTATCATATGAGAGATGAAAATGATGTTCCTCAAGGATATGACTTATTATGGAGAGGTATGGAAATAACTAGTGGATCACAAAGAGAACATAGATATGATCATTTAAAACATAATGCGGATGAAAAAGGATTAACTAAAGATGTTGAATTTTACATGCAATTCTTTAAATATGGAATGCCACCTCATGGCGGATTTGCAATTGGAGTAGATAGATTAACATTATTGTTATTAGGACTTGACCATATTAGGGATGCACAGTTTATCTTTAGAGGACCTAATAGATTATATCCATAGGAGAAAGAATATTTATTCTTTTTTCTTTAAGTTAAGGAGGATTTATGGATTTTACAAAAGAAAAAATAAGAAAACTTGCTGATTTACTGATGATTGGTTTAACTGATGAAGAAACTGATATGGTATTTGATGAGTTTGAAATTATAGATAAAAATATTAATAAAATAAATGAGATTGAAAATATAAGTGAAGTTTTACCTATGACTCATGCTCTTGATGATTTTTATGCTGAATTAAGAGAAGATGTTATTGATGAGTCTATTCCAAGAGAAGAATTACTTGCTAACTCTGATCTAAATGATGGTGCTTCAGTAGTTTTACCAAAGGTGGTGTAATTGATGCTAAATAAAACTATTAAAGAATTACATGAGGATTTAATAAGTGGTAAAGTTACTAGTGATGAACTTGTTAAGGAATCTATTAAAATTTCTCATGAAGTAGAAAATAAATATAATGCTTTTGTAACTATTTTAGATGATGCTAAAGGAGGTAAAGTTACTGATAATTTACTTTCTGGCATTCCTTTTGGAATTAAAGATAATTATTCAACTAAGGGAATATTATCAACTGGTTCATCTAATACTTTAAAAGATTATGTTCCGTTTTTTGATGCTACTGCTGTAAGTAATTTGTATAAAGCTGGTGCTATTCCAACTAATAAAACTGCTCTTGATGAATTTGGAATGGGTGGAACGGGAACAACTTGTCATACAGGCACAGTATTAAATCCGTGGGATAGAACAAGAATGTGTGCGGGATCATCAGCTGGATCAGCTTGCGCGGTTGCGGCAGGAGTTTATCCTTATGCACTAGGATCAGATACTGGTGATTCAATTCGTAAGCCAGCAGCTTATTGCGGAATTGTTGGATATAAACCTACTTATGGAATGATTTCTAGATATGGATTATTTCCTTTCGCTTCAAGTTTAGATACATGTGGAGTTTTAACTAGATGTGTTGAAGATGCAGCAATTGTTACAGATAATATGAAAGGTATTGATGAAAATGATATGACTTCATTTGATTCAACAAATATGCATTTATATGACAATTTAGATAAAAATATTAAGGGTAAAAAATTATTTTATATTAAGGAATTAATTGATGAAGAAAATTATTCTAATATGAATGATGAAATTAAAAAACATTTAGAAATATATCATGAAACAATTAAAAAATTAGAAGAACTAGGAGTAAGTGTTACAGGTGTTTCTATTGATAAAAAGATTCTTAATGCCTTACCATCAGTTTATGTCGTATTATCATGTGCTGAAGCAACAAGTAATATGTCTAATTTAACTGGATTTATTTTTGGACCTAGAGAAGATGGTAAAAATTACATTGAAATGATGAAGAATTATCGTACTAAGAACTTTTCTTCTTTAATTAAACGTAGATTTATAATTGGATCTTATGTTTTACAAAAAGAAAATCAAGAGAGATATTTTATTAATGCTCAAAGAGTTAGAAGATTAATTGTTGATATAATAAAAGAATATTTTAAAGAGTATGATGCAATGATTATGCCAGTTGGAGTAGGCGCTGCTAAACATATTGATGGATCTTTAGATATGATTGATGAAAATACTTCTGTACTTGATGAATTTTTACAAGTTGGTAATTTTGGAGGTTTTCCTTCAATAACTATTCCGGATGGATTTATAGATAATTTACCTGTTGGTGTAAATATTACTGGTAACTGCTACGATGATCAAAATGTTTTAAATATTGCTTATGCTTTAGAAAGTGTTATGCCTTATAAAAATCAAATTGCTAAGGAGGTAAATCATGAATGATTATAAAATAACTATTGGAATTGAGATGCATTGTGAGGTTTCTAAAACTAATAGTAAAATATTTTCAAGTGCTAAAAATGGTTATTCTGATACTCCTAATATAAATGTTAGACCTGTTGATATGGCTTTTCCGGGAACTCTTCCTGTGGTAAATAAAAGATGTGTTGAAATGGGTCTAATGATGAGTAAGATTCTAAATTGTAAACAACCGGAATATTTATATTTTGAAAGAAAGAATTATTACTATCCTGATTTACCTAAAGGATATCAAATAACACAAAATACGATACCTGCTCCAATTGGATATGATGGATTTATTGATATTGAAAGAGCAGATGGAAGTGTATTTAAAGTCGGAATTGATAATATTCATTTAGAAGAAGATTCAGCTCAGATGACTCATGAAGAGAAGGCAAGTAAAATTAATTATAATAGAGCAGGAGTACCTCTTTTAGAACTTGTTACAACACCTTGCTTTCATGACGTAAACGATGTTATTACTTTCTTAGAATATATGAGAAGTATTTATCAATATACAGAAATATCTGATGCTGATTCTAAAAAAGGACAAGTTAGATGTGATGTAAATATTTCTTTAAGTAATACGGATGAACTTGGAACTAAAGTTGAGATTAAAAATGTTAATTCATTTAGTGGAGTTAAGGATGCTATAAATTATGAAGTTCAAAGACAGCTTGATCTAATTAATAATGGTGAACAAGATAAAATTGAACAAGAAACAAGAAGATTTGATGATGTAAGTTGTACAACAATTAGAATGCGTTCTAAAGTTGATGCGATTGACTATAAATATTTTGTAGAGCCTAATATTCCTAAAATTAAAATAAATGAAGAATGGAAAGAAAAAATATTTAAATCAATACCAGAACTTCCTTATGAACGTAAAAATAAATATATGACTGAGTATAATTTATCTAGTTATGATGCAAATATATTAGTTAAAGAAAAGAAAATTGCTTTATACTTTGAAGAATGTATTAAATTAGGAATTGATGCTAAAATAGCAGCTAACTGGATTATTTCAACTATATTAGGATATATCTCTAAAGAAAATATTGAAATAGATGAATGCTTTGTAACACCTAGTAGATTAAGCGTTATTATTAGCAATTTAAGTGAGAATAAAATATCTTCTAAGCAAGCTAAAGAATTATTTAATTTATGTTTAGAAAGAAAAGAAGAACCTGATAAAATAATTAATGATGAAGGTATGGTTCAAATATCTGATGATAGTGAATTAATTAAAATTGTAGATAATATTTTAGCAAATAGTCAAAAACAAATAGATGATTATCATAATGGAAAAACGAATTTATTTGGATTCTTTGTTGGACAAGTTATGAAAGAAACTAAAGGAAAAGCAAATCCGGTTAAAGTTAATGAAATATTAAAAGATAAATTAAAATAAAAATTATAGACTTACGATCTATAATTTTTTAATATTTTCATTTTAGCATCTTTAACTGATTTAATCTTTTCATGTATTACATCTATTGATTGAATTTTTAAAATATCATTAATATCAATATTATTATAATATGGTAGTTTATCATTTAAGTAATATCCTGGTGTTATTATTATTTCATTATTATATAGATAATCCCACGGAGCAAATGTATTTATAATTTCATCGACATTGTTGAATACATAATAACGTGGGCTTTCATTGATGGATTGATATTCAATATTTGTTGCTTTGTTATTGTTAATTTTTATAATTTCATATTCTAAATCAATAACTTCTGTATTAATAGAAAAATTATGTTTAAAAGGATAAATTACTAAAAGGGTGTTACTATCTATTAAGAAAGATATAATTTTCTTAATAGAATATGATGAATTCAAATATAATAATTCGTTATCCTTAAATAATGAAAGTAATTCATAAACTTGTTTTTGATAACATTCTGGAGGGTAAAATTCAGTGTCTGGATAAAATAGATGAAAATTATATTCTTTATTTTTACAATGTGCTAATAAAAGTTTATACACATTATAAGTTGATATAAATTTATACATTTCTTTAATTTGTTCTACTTCTTTTACTCCTTCTAATAGTTCTAATTCTATATTATTCATTATAAATGCCTCCTAGATAATTAAATGGTAACATAGTACATTTATTTATGCACTCTATGATGTGTAGAGTTTGTAATTATTCATAAAAATAGTGAAGTGTGAATTATTTTGATTTTTTTTATTATATTTTTATGTTATACTTTTTATAGAATAGAAGGTAGATTAATGTGTTTGGAAAAATTAAATTTATAAGTGATAATATTGTTATTGTTGCAATTAATAAAGATGCTAATGTTATTCAAAATTTAATGAATTTGCATGTTGTGTTTGAAAATGATAGTACTAAACTTTTAGGAGAGGTTAAAAATATAGATGAAGAATCTATTAAAATTGAATTACTTGGTGAATTTGTAGGAACTAGGTTTATTGCTGGTACAATAAAGAAACCGACTTTAAATAGTACAATAAGAGTAATTAATAATGAAGAATTAGATATTATTATGGGTAAAGATGATGAAAAGAGTTTATATATTGGCAAGAGTCCTATATATGAAAATCGTAAGATATATGCTGGTATAAATGACTTATTTTCTAATCATATGGCTATATTTGGTAATTCAGGTTCTGGTAAATCATGTTCAGTATCAAGAATAATCCAAAATATATTTTTAAATCCAAAAATTTTAACTTATAATGCGAATTTATTTATATTTGATGCTTATGGAGAATATAAAAATGCATTTAAAAGCATTAATCAAATAAATCCGAATTATCAATATAAGTTTATTACGACTAATCCTGTTGAACAGGGGGATGAATTATTACAAATTCCTGTTTATTTACTTTCTAATGATGATTTAGCATTACTTTTAAATGCTGAAAATCACAGTCAATTAACAATTATAGAAAGAGCTAGTAAACTTGCTAAAATATTTAGTGAAAATAATGATAATGTTAATAAACTTAAAAATCATTTGATTGCATCAGCTATTCAAAGTGTATTATTTTCTAATCAAAATGCTTCTGGTAAAAAGAATGATATATTCCAAATATTAGCATCTTGTTCTACTAATGAATTTAATGTTAATGCGGAACTTAAGGGAATTGGTTATACAAGAAGATTTGCAAATTGTTTTCAAATTGACAATAAAGGTGAATTTGGTGAAAGTGTATTAATTAATGAATATTTAGCAAGTCATATGAATCCGGAATTAGAGAGCCAAATTGAAGTTAATGATAATGCCTTTTACAATTTAAAAGATTTTGCTAAAGCATTAGATTTCGCATTAATTGGGGAAGGTTTCTTAAATAATAGAATAATGCAAGATTCGGCTATAATATTAAAAGTAAGATTAAATTCAATTATAAATAGTAAAAATGGTAAATATTTTGAATTTGATAAATATATATCACTAGAACAATATATTTCTAAGTTAATTGTTTTAAATTCAAGAAGAAGTCAAATTATTAATGTTAATTTAGAAGATATAGATGATGCTCTTGCTAAAGTTATAGTTAAAATTATTTCTAAAATGATTTTTGATTTTGCTAAGAAGAGAAAAGTTAGAGCTTCTATACCATTTCATTTAATATTAGAAGAAGCACATAGATATGTTCAAAACGATAATGATAAGTTCTTATTAGGATATAATATATTTGAAAGAATTGCTAAAGAAGGACGTAAATATGGAGTTATTATTGATTTGATTAGTCAAAGACCTGTTGATATATCAGAAACAGTTGTTGCTCAAATGAGTAATTTCTTAGTTCTTAAGATGACACATCCTAAAGATTTAGAATATATTGAAAAAATGCTTCCTAATGTATCTAGCGATATAATTGAAAAACTTAATTCATTGCAAGCAGGTACTTTAGTATCGTTTGGTAATGCATTTAAAATACCATTATTAATTAAAATGGATTTACCTGATCCACTTCCGTATTCAGCTAACTGTGATGTACTTGAAAGATGGAAAGCAAGTGGAAATTAATATATTGAGATAAAATATTTTATCTCTTTTTATTTTATTAAAATTTAGTGTAAATTGATTATAATCTAATTGTTAAATATAAAAACATTTGATATAATTAAATTACCTAATAGATGTCGATTTACATAAAACCGACTATGTGTGATGTAAGGGAATCTAATTAAAGGATGGTGTTGAATGCTAGCTCAAAGAGTTAGAATCCTAAAGTTCTTTATGTGATGCCCACCTGCGAGAATGCGGGATTTTATCACAATTGATGTCTAGTTAGGTTTTTATTTTGGAGGGATAATATGTTTGAAAGATTAATAGCGTTATTTGGACAAGATCGTTTTACTAAGTTAGAAAAAGCAAGAGTGTTAGTTGTTGGACTTGGTGGAGTAGGAGGATATGCGTTAGAGGCATTAGTTAGGTCTGGTGTTAAAAACATAACTATTGTTGATGGTGATGTTGTTGAAGAATCTAATTTAAATAGACAAATTATTTCCAATAATAAAAATATTGGAATATCTAAATGTGAAGCAGCAGCTGAAAGAGCTTTGAGTATTAATAAAAACGCGAATATTTCAATAATATATAAGTTTATAACTGAGGATAATTTTAATGATTTATTAGTTAATAAATATGATTATGTTATTGATGCTTGCGATGATGTTAAAGTTAAGCTATTACTTATGAAACATGCTAATAAATATAAATTAGTTTCAAGTATGGGAACAGCAAACAAGACTGATCCATCTAAATTATCAATTACTACTCTTGATAAAACTAGTGGAGATCCACTTGCTAAAACATTAAGAAAGAAAGTTAAAGAAAATCGTATTAGAACTAAATTTAAAGTTGTTTCTTCTACTGAAGTTCCAACTAAGAATAAAGATAAGGTACTTGGCACAGTATGCTATATGCCAGGTGTTGCCGGATTATTATGTGCAAGTTATGTAATTAATGATATTACTAAATAAAAATATTAGATTTATCGTCTAATATTTTATTATGGGTTATTGTTTTTTCTTTTCGTTATCTATTTTATTAAGATTGTTTTCGTAAGCATTATTTTTAGGATAGTAAAATTTTTCGTTTTTGATATTGTCGGGCAAGTATTGTTGCTTAACCCAGCTATTTTTATAATTATGAGGATATAAATAATCCTTACTATTGGTATGAATATGTTTTGGAACACTTCCACAGTTTTTAGTTCTAATTGTAGTTAGTGCTTTATCAATTGCTAGATAAGCACTATTACTTTTAGGAGATAAAGCCATTTCAATTACTATTTCTGATAATGGAATAATACATTCAGGAAAACCAACTCGGGTTGCAGCATTAATAGCAGCATCTAATTTTGGGCCGATAGAGGGGTTAGCTAGACCGATGTCTTCATAAGCAATTACTGATAATCTTCGAAAAATTATATCTAAATCTTGGGCTTCTAATAGTACTCCTAAATAATAAACTGCCGCATCAACGTCACTACCTCTAATTGATTTTTGTAAGGCACTTATTGAGTTATAATAATTATCGTCGTTTTTATCAATATATATTATTGGTTTAGCATTAATACTTTTTAAAACATCTTCAGTTATGATATGATCTGTTGAACTATAATAAGCCATTTCTAGTAAATTTAAAGCGCTTCTGACGTCTCCATTTGAAGAAGATGAAATAATATTTAGACAATTATCATCGATTTGAATACCTTCTAAATTGTCTTTAGCTTTGATAAGAATTTTAACAATGTCTTCAGGTTTAAGAGATTTTACCTCAAAGATTTGACATCTTGATCTTATAGCTGGATTAATACTATGATAAGGATTTGATGTTGTTAAACCTATCATAATTATTTTTCCATTTTCTAAGTAGGGAAGAAGAATATCTTGTTTATCTTTGTTCATTCTATGAATTTCATCAATTATTAGAATCATTTGACCATTCATTTTAGCTTCTTCGATTACGATATCAAAGTCTGTTTTTTTATTAATTACAGCGTTTAACATACGATATGGCATATTTAATTCATTAACTAAGGCATTTGCGATACTGGTTTTACCACAACCAGGATTACCATAAAATATCATAGAAAATAATTTTTTATTTTTTACTAAATTAGTTAGGATTTTACCTTCACCTATAAGATGATTTTGTCCATATACATCATTTAATTTAATTGGTCTAATATCATTTGCTAATAATTCCATAACAGTCATTCCTTTGCCTTTATATTATATATTAAATTTGATTATTTTTAAAGATGTATGTATAATTTATGGTAGAGGTTATGGTATGAACGATGATTATATTAAAGAATATGAAAACTATTTAAGATATGAAAAAAATTATAGTGTTAATACGGTTAATTCTTATATTTTAGAGTTATCTATGTTTAATGAATATGTTAATAAGGATTTACTTAAAATTAATGATGATGATGTAAAAAAATACTTAAAAGCAATTAGTAGTAAATCTCCTAAAAGTGTTTCTCATAGTTTAAGTGCTTTGAAATCTTTTTATAATTATGAAGAAAGATTAGAAAATATAAAAGATAATCCTTTGACTAAATTTAAGTCTCCAAAATTAGATAAAAGCCTGCCTACAGTGCTTTCTTTAGAAGAAGTAACATCTTTATTAGATATTGAAATAAATACGCCATATGATGCTCGAAACAAGGCAATTTTAGAACTTTTTTATTCTTCGGGACTTAGAATTAGTGAACTTATTAATTTAGAAATGGCTAATGTTGATATGGATGAAAATTTAATTAGAGTAATGGGGAAGGGCAAAAAGGAGAGAATTGTTCCTTTTGGAGATATTGCTAAAAACGTATTAAATGATTATATAAATAATTATAGGACTTCTATTAATAAGAAGAATAGTACTTACATATTTTTAAATAATTTGGGAAATAAATTATCTAGACAATATATTTTTAGAATTATTAAACAAGAATGCATAAAAAAAGGTATAAAGAAAAATGTTTCTCCTCATACCCTAAGACATACTTATGCTACTCATTTACTTAAAAATGGAGCTGATTTGCGAATAATTCAAGAACTTCTAGGTCATGAAAATCTAGCCACAACTCAAATTTATACTCATTTAGATAATGAAACTCTTAAGAAGGACTATGATGAATACTTTCCTAGATAGTTTAATTCATTATTTAGATCTAGCGTTATTTTCATTTGCTTTTGCATTTTCTCTAGCTCTTGAATGACATTTGCTGTTGTTTGCATTAGATCTTGCATTTGTATTATATCTACTCATAATTACCTCCTAATAATAGTATGGTAATTTTTCTTTTGTTTATTATGGTAATTAATGGTTATTTTTTAATTTTATTTCATATAGTTTAATATGAATAATTTTTATATACCATTTTTAATTACTTTTTTAGCGGGAATATCTACAACGATTGGATATTTATTTATATATTTAAAACCAAAGAATGTTAACGGATTTATTGGTTTTTCTTTAGCATTTTCAGGCTCTATTATGTTCTTTATTTCTTTATTTGAATTAATACCTGATGGTTTCTTTTATTTGCTAAAAGAATATAATTTATTTGTTGCTGCTATTGTTTTACTTGGAATGCTGGTTATTGGAAATTTAATTATTAAGATTATTGATAGGTTTACTAGTAAAAATAATTCAAATAGTTTAGAAAAAATAGGAATACTTTCAATGATCGGATTGATGATTCATAATATGCCGGAAGGAATTCTTACTTTTTTATCATCTACTATAAATATCAATTTAGGAATTAAGCTTAGTGTTGCAATAATGCTTCATAATATACCAGAAGGTATTGCGATTGCAATTCCAACGTATTATGGAACAAATAAAAAGAGTAGGGCATTTATTTATACTTTAATAAGCGGTTTTGCTGAAACAATAGGAGCCGTTGTTGCGTATTTGTTTTTATATAGATTTTTATCTAATTTACTTATTAGTTTAATACTTTTATTTGTGTCTGGTATTATGGTTTCTATTAGTTTTAATGAAATATTTAAAGAAGTAGAGAAGTATAGTAAAAAGAATATTGTTTTAGGCACTCTACTCGGCTTAATTGTAGTTATTTTAACTGAATTTGTGTTGTAATTTATTATGTAAACTAAATGTAAAGTAAAAAATAGTAGGAGATAGTGGAACATAAAATAGAGAATTTGCATTATTGAATGATCGTTATATATAAATTAAAAAATTTAAGTTTTATATTTACTAATAAATAAATAAGGTAATATACAAAATAATAATTTATAATTAATATAATGTATAAAATATAATTTGAATAAAAAATAAATGTTAATTAATAAGCATATGAAAAAATTTATATAACAAAAATTTATATATATATAAATGATTATGAGAGAATGTAATTTTGCAAATAAAAAATTAGTTTATTGATAACTAACTTATTAAGATTTAATTATAAAATAGTGATAGTGGTGTATATTATATAATGATTGGCATTAAATAGTTCTTTTCTTTTTAAATATGTATTGGTTAACATAATATATATTATAGGAAGTTGTATTTTATGATAAAAAGATGATAAATTATCCATTTAACTTTATAGACTTTATTTATCTTATTTGTTTAATATTTTGATTATTATATTTTTTACTATTTAATTTGCATACTTCTTCTTTTATTTAAAATAATTTTATCTAAGCTTTATCCATAGTATTATTATTTATTGTATTTATATATTAAGTTGAATAGTTGTATTTAATTTATCATCTTAATATGATGGTTGAATAATATATAGTATTAAATAAAACTCCCTTCTCCACTTGAATCGTTAATAAATAGAGAAGGGGTAGCTGTAAAATTTTGAAATATATATTTATTTACTTGATCTTGATTCAATTTCTGCTATTTTTTCAAATACTTCAGAAGCATTTTCTGTATTAATAGTGGTGTAACCTAATTCACGTAAGGCTTGAAATCTAATTGTGTTTAATTGTTGAGTACGTGATAATTTTTCTTCATTACGAGATTCAATTTCCTCAACAAAACGTTTTCTTGACTCTATTACTCTACTCTTTGAAGGGTTACCATTAAGATATAAATTAAAGGCTGAGTGAATAATACCTTCAAACATAAATTGTTTGTTTTCATTAAATTTAAATTCATTTGGATTAGTGAAACCAGCATATTTTGACATATAGGCTAATAGATATTTTATTTCTTCTATATTGTCAACACATTGTAATAAATGAAAAGTGTATAGTAGAGTATAATACCTCTCTTCTCTATTCTCTTCTTCTAATAATTTATCTTTAATTAAATATGTTATATCACTAACTAATTGTTGTTCTTCTTTTTTTAATCCTTTTAAATCTAAATATTCATTGTTTGAAGTAGATTTTAGTGCTTTGTTTAATCTTTCTTCCACTTCAACTAAATATTCTGTTGTTACATCAATATCCTTTAATGTATCCTCTTCTCCATCTTCTATATCTAATAATTTTAATAACGCTATTTTCTTTTCTTTTGGCCATTCATTTAATGATTTAAGTTCAAGATAGTTATAAACCATTTGTCTAGAAACACCTAAATATTTTGCTAATCTTACTTTAGATATTCCTAATTCTTGAAGTATTTCGTTTAATCTTTTCATTATGTTTTTACCTACTTTCTTTACATTTTAATCATATCTTAATTGACAACTGATTGTCAAGTAGTGGAGTAAATTTTTGTAAAAGAAAAAGCACTAAAATAGTACTTCATATTATCTTATAAATACCAAAGTTTTTCACCATTTTTCATAACAGTTTTTATTATTCCTGAACCTAAACATTGTTCTCCTAAATATAGTACGCATGCTTGACCTGGAGTTACAGCTTTAACTTTTTCAGGGTATTTAACTAATATTTCATTATTTTCAAGATATTCTAGTATTACTTCATAATCTGGTCCTCTATATCTAAATTTTGCGGTACAAAATGTATGTCTTGTCTGGCATAAAAAGTTAACGTTTTCGATAATACAAGAATCTGAATATAAATACTCACTATCTTCTCCAAATGCGACATAAAGTTTATTTTCAGCAACGTTTTTACCTACTACAAAATGTTTTTCTAAATTACCAGATATTCCAACATTTCTTCTTTGACCAATAGTATAATTCATTAAACCAGTATGTGTACCAATTACTTTGTTTGTATCTATATCAATTATATCTCCTGGATTTGGTTTTAAATAGTTTGATACAAATTTTTGATAATTTCTTTCACCAATAAAGCATATTCCAGTTGAATCTTTTTTGGTTGCGGTAGGAATATTTTGTATTTTGGCTATTTCACGTACTTCTGGTTTTGTTAGATCGCCAATAGGAAATAACACATCTTTTAAAGCATCTTCACTTACTTGAGCCAAGAAGTAGGTTTGATCTTTATTTAAATCAACAGCTCTTAAAAGTCTATTACCAACAATTCTTGCATAATGACCAGTAGCTATATAATCAGCACCTAATTTTTTAGCTTCTTTTTTAAATAGATCAAATTTAATATATTTGTTACACATTAAATCGGGATTTGGCGTTCTTCCTTTTTTTAATTCATCTAAGAAATAAGTAAAGACATTATCCCAATATTCTTTAATAAAATCTATTCTATGAAGTGGTATACCTAAATGATTACATACAGCTAGAGCATCATTATAATCCTGTTCTTGAGGGCATATATTATTGTTAAGATTAGGATTACCTTTAATATCATCATTTACTAGTGAATCCCAATTACGCATAAATAAACCAATTACTTCATATCCTTGTTTTTTTAATAAATAAGCGGCAACAGAGGAGTCTACTCCACCACTCATTCCAATTACAACTTTTTCCATAAACATCACGTATTTATTGTAGCAAAAAATTGCAATTATTAATAGTTATTCTTAAATTAAAATATTAATTATTGTGTTTCCATAATAGTATAAAAATATATCATTTAATAATATTACAATTAGTGTTATGAAACATCTTAATAAATAATTGTTTAAATTAGTAATTTTATAATTATTTTTAATAAAAATTTTTATGTATTTATATGTAATATATAAAAGGTATGATAAAAATATTAGGTTAAGGAATTTATTGGTTAATATAAACACTAGAGCATAATAAATCCCTTTAATCTTCTTATAGTGAATGAATGATGCTAATAGAAAACCAATAGATGCTCCTTCATATATATAATATATAATTAATGGGATAAAACCAATTATAAAACATGATGATATAATTATTAAACTTATTATTAATAAATGAATTAATATTTGATTTTGATGACTATCTTTAATGTTTGTTAAGCTGGAAGCTAGTGTTAAGTCAATATTTTGTTTAACATTTTGACTGCAATTTAGATATAATATTATTCCTAAAATTAATCCTATAAATAAAAGAATAAAAAGAAACTTAAATCTGCTACGTATAATCTTCATATAATTAAATTTCATGTTTTCACCTAATTAATCATATTATTTTCTTTTAATTTTATGATAAGTTTTGTATAATTAATTTGAGGTGAATAAGTATTATGGCTTATAGAGCAAAAAAGAAAAGTGTTGGATCTAAAATATTAGTATGGATTTGTCTACTAGCTATTGTTGCTAGTTCAGCGATAGGTATTATTTATTATATAATTGCTATGTAAAAAACTTAATAGAGATTATCTACTAAGTTTTTTATTTGAATTGTTTACAATATAATTTTCTATATTTAGGCCATTATCAATTGCTTTATTTATTATTTCTTCATCTGATAGGTTATCAAGATCATATGAATCCATTAATGCTGCTCCATATCCTAATGTAAAATAAGCTGCTTCATAATAATCTTTTAAATCTTGTTTTAATTTATTAATATCTATTTCTTCCATGTTTCCTCATTATTTATCTGTTTTTAAAATTGATAAAAATGCTTCTGGTGGAACTTCAACTGAACCAACCATCTTCATTCTTTTTTTACCTTCTTTTTGTTTTTCTAGTAATTTTCTTTTACGAGATATATCTCCACCATAACATTTAGCAAGTACATTTTTTCTCATTTGAGCAATATTTTCTCTAGCGATTACTTTTGAACCAATTGATGCTTGAATAGGTACTTCAAATAGTTGCCTTGGTATTAGTTCTTTTAGAGCTTTTGTAATTGCTAAGCCACGATGATATGCTGCATCTTTATGAACAATTACAGATAATGCATCTACTACTTCTCCATTTATTAAAATATCCATTTTAACTAAATCACTTACTTTATATTCAGATAGTTCATAGTCAAAAGATGCATAGCCTTTAGTGTAACTTTTTAATTTATCAAAGAAATCGTAAACTATTTCAGCAAGGGGTAATTCGTATATTATATTAACTCTTTTTTCATCAATATATTCGGTTGTTTTATATATACCTCTTTTTTCTTGACATAGTTCCATTATAGAACCAATATATTCACTTGGAACAAATATACTTGCTTTAACAAAAGGTTCACTGATTGAGCTAATATTAACCTTATTTGGCATTTTTGATGGATTATCTACTTCAATTACATTTCCATTTGTTAATTCTACTTTATAGATAACTGATGGCGATGTAGCAATTATATCTATACCGAATTCTCTTTTAATTCTTTCTTCGATTATTTCCATATGTAGAAGTCCAAGAAAACCACATCTAAAACCAAAACCTAATGCTTCTGATGTTTCAACATCGAATGTAAGAGATGCATCATTTAATTTTAATTTTTCTAACGCTTCTTTTAAATGATTATATTTGTTTGGTTCAATTGGATAAATGCCACTATATACCATAGATTTAACTTTTTTATACCCTTCAAGAGGAATTGTTGCTCTATCTCTCTTGGTGGTAATTGTATCACCAACACGAACTGATTCTACACTTTTAATTGCACCAGCAACCCATCCTACGTCACCGGCTTTTAATTCAGGTAGCAACTTTTCACTTGGAGTGTTTACTCCAACTTCAGTAACAATATATTCTTCATTATTGTTCATCATTATAATTGTATCTCCAGTTTTAATTGATCCTGATTTAACACAAATGGATGCTACTACACCTTTATATTGGTCGAAATATGAATCGAAGATTAATGCCTTTGTTCCTTCTTTTAAATCTTGTGGTGGATTTATTCTGTCAATAATTGCATCTAATAATAAATTGACATTTTCACCTGTTTTACCACTTACTGGTATTATTTCATCTTCTTTAAATCCAAGAATTTTAACTAATTCAGCAGTTACTTTGGGAACGTCAGCATTTGGTAAATCTATTTTATTTATTACTGGTATAATTGTTAAATTATGATTTAGAGCTAAATAAAGATTTGCAAGAGTTTGGGCTTCGATTCCTTGAGTTGCGTCTACAACAAGAATTGCACCATCACAGGCTGCTAAACTTCTAGATACTTCATATGAAAAGTCGACGTGTCCTGGTGTATCAATTAAATTAAATTCATATCCTTTATAGTTTAGATGAACTGTATTTAATTTAATTGTAATTCCTCTTTCTCTTTCGATATCCATTGAATCTAACATTTGCTCTTTTAGTTCTCTTTTTGATACTGCACCAGTTAGTTCTAAAATTCGATCTGCTAGAGTACTTTTACCGTGATCAATATGTGCAATTATACAAAAGTTACGGATATTTTGCATAGTTTACCACTTTCCTTTTAAATTCTTTCTTTTAACATTTTTTCATGCAAATATATTTTATATTCTTCTTTAGTCATTTTATATAATAAATTAGTTATGCTTTTATTTATAATAAATTGTTCTTTATATTTTTTAGCATACATAAATTTAAGATTAATACTTTTTATATCATTATTATAAATATCAATAATGTTATCTATTTCATTATTAATTCCTTTATAATTGTTAATGATTATTAATTTAACAGCTTTTTTATTTGTATATTTTAAATATTTCATTAATAATAAGTCTGTTTTTAATAAATTATCATTCTTTTTAAAATTAAAATCAATAAATAGTATTTTACTACTTGATTCTAGTATTACATAACTTCTAACATTATTTAATTTTTCATTAAAAAAGGGTAAAAGTACATATTCTTCATTGTCGTTTAATAATTCATTTGCTAATTTACAAATATATTGTTTCCCTATTTCGTATTTCCATAAATAATGGAATGAATAAGGACTTAACATGTTTATATTTTTCATAATTTTTTTGTCCTCCTATATATACATTACCCGTTTTATTTTTTTATATTTTTTATTATTCAATTACTGCTTTAATACGTCTTACACCTGCTGATGATGCTTCTTCTTTAGTTATTTTAAATTTACCAATTTCACTTGTATGTTCTACATGTGGCCCCATACAAATTTCTTTAGATACTACTTCACCTGTTGTTCTATCACTTATTGTATAAACTGTTACAATATCGGGATATCTTTCAATAAACATTGCTTCGGCACCACTATGTACTGCATCCATTTTATTTTCTTCAGTTACTGTTACAATTAAATCTTTTTTAATCCATTCGTTAACTAAGTTTTCAACTTGATCTAATTCTTCTTTAGTAAGCTTACGATCAAATGAGAAGTCGAAACGCATTCTTTCATTTGTAATATTCGAACCTTTTTGATGAACGTCTCCATTTAATACTTTTTTAAGGGCTGCATTAAGTAAATGGGTTGCAGTGTGATATCTTGTTTCGATTTGAGAATCTCCTGCTAATCCACCTTTAAACATACCTTTAGAAGCAGTTCTTGATAATTCTTGATGAGCTTTAAATTTTTCTTTAAATCCTTTTATATCTACTTCTAAATTCTTTTCTTTAGCAAGTTCTTCTGTTAGTTCAATTGGAAAGCCAAATGTATCATATAATTTAAAGGCTAAATCTTTATCAATTGTCTGGACTTTTTGAGTTTCTTTTTCAAATACTCTTAAACCTTTTTCTAATGTTTTACTAAATTTAGACTTTTCTTTAGCAAGTTCAGTAATTATAAATTCTTTATTAGTAGATAATTCATCATAATATTTAGCATACTTTTCAATGATTAAATTGGCAATTTGTTCTTCCCAGTTAGTGTTATTATCAATTCCTAAGTTTCTAGCACATCTTATTGCACGTCTAATTAATCTTCTTAATATATAACCTCTATCAGTATTTGAAGGAACTATTTTCGCATTATCTCCTAAGATAAATGTTGCTGTTCTAATGTGATCAGCTATAATTCTAATATCTTTTTTATTTTCTTCATAATTTTTATTAGAAATTTGTTCAATTAACTTAATAACATCTATCCAAACTGATGATAAATAGTTGTCATTAACATCTTCTAGAATAGCTGCTACTCTTTCGACTCCCATACCCGTATCAACATTCTTTTTAGGTAATTCAGTAACATTTCCATTTTCATCTTTAAAATATTGCATGAACACATTATTCCAAATTTCAACCCATCTATTATCACTTGGATCAAAAAAGTCAGGTATTTCATCATTTGATCTAAAATAGAATATTTCAGTATCGGAACCGCATGGTCCACTTTCTCCGGCAATCCAGAAATTATCTTCTACACCTAAATAGGCAATCTTTTTGGGATTAATGCCTAATTCAATCCATTTATTTGCTGATACAGTATCTTTAGGAATTTTATCATCACCAACGAATACAGTTACTGCTATTCTTTCAACATCAATATTTAATACTTTTGTTAAAAATTCAAAACTATATTCAATTGATTCGTTTTTAAAGTAATCTCCTAATGACCAATTTCCTAACATTTCAAAAAATGTATGATGTGTTTCATCTCCAACAGAGTCTAAATCATTTGTTCTAATACATTTTTGATAATCAGTTAGTCTTTTACCGTATGGATGCTCTTTACCCATTAAATATGGAATTAATGGTTGCATTCCAGCTGTATTAAATAAAACACTAGCATCATTTTCAGGTACTACTGGCGCTGATGGAATTTGCTTATGTCCTTTACTTACAAAATAATTGATATATAAATCTTTTAAATTCATATTTTATGCACTCCTTTTAACTACGTTTATATTATCATACTTTTATATTTTATAAAAGAAAAAAGACAATTTCATTGGGAGTTTTATGTTTCTTTTCTTTTTAAAATATTAATATAATTTATATTATATATTATAAACATATGTTCGTCAATATTAATGCTTAAATTTTTTTCTATTTAATAAAAAAATAAATATTTATTTTGATCTAAATATTTATTTATATTCATTAAGAATTTCCTCTATTTCATCTTTTGTTTTAAATCCAACAAAATGAGTAACCATCTTTTTATTTTTGTATATCTCAATTGTTGGAATGCTCATCACGCCGTGGCTTTGAGCAAGTTCTCCGTGAGTATCAACATCAACTTTAATTATTTTATTTGGTAATTCTTCTAATTCCATACCAATCATTTTACAAGGTGAACACCAATTGGCAAAAAAGTCTACTATGGTTAATTCATCTGTTAAAACATCTTCTAATTTTTGATTACTTAAATATTCTATCATTTTATTCCTCCTTCTCATTATTATTATCATTATTTTGACTATTATTTATAACATCTTTTATATTTTTAATGCCTAATTTTCCATTATTACTTAATTTTTCAGCTGATTCTTTAGAAATTATTTCGTATTTTAATAATACTTCTAAGCATTTTTTATTAGCCTCTTCTTTATCACTACTATTTTGATATTCTAGAGTTATATCATAAACATTTTTAATAGATAAATATGTTTTTTCTACTACATTTGATAAAAATGGTGTTTTAGATACTATTTGATTACCATATTTTGAATCTTGATATATTTTAGCTGTGCTTGCAAATGTACTAAATAAGAAGCATATAAAGAATGCGATTAAAAATCCTTGAAATAAACCAAATATTAAACCTAATATTCTCCCTATTAATCCTTCAGAAAAAATACCTAATGTTAGTTTACCTACTAAACCAGTGATTTTAAATACAATTTTTAAAACAATACTTAAAATTGTTAATGTTATTAGAAAACTTATTCCTTCATACAACAAGATGTTATAAACACTTATGCCTTTATAGAATCCACCAAAATTA
Organism: uncultured Mycoplasmatota bacterium; assembly: GCA_900553855.1. GTDB lineage: Bacteria > Bacillota_I > Bacilli_A > RF39 > UBA660 > CAG-533. Next base: position 98,139 of record USFG01000004.1, read on the forward strand.
TAAAATGGAAAATGCTCATATAAAAATACTGATATTGGATTTTTTAAGTAAAATGCCAAGATTATTACTACTATTGTTCCAATAAAATTGATTAATGAACCAAGAAATCCTCTTTTATATCCGTATAAAGCACCTAGAATAATAATTATTAATATTAAATAGTCTAATATATTCATTTTTTACACTCCTAGATTAATTATATTATAATAACTTAAAAAAAGTAAAGAAATAATTAAAAAGTTATGGTATTATGAAGTTGGTGATGTTTATGACTATTGTATTTACTGTAAGTGATAATGTAAAAAATAGAATGATTAGTTTTTATGCTGATAAAAGAAGACAGAAAACTCCTCCTTATGCTATATTTCAAGCAGATGATGCGGATACTAACATAACTCTTTATAATTCTGGGAAAGTTGTTTTTCAAGGAAACAGTGCAGATATCGAGGCTCAAATTTGGAAGGATTTGGAAATGAGCTTAAATAATCGAAATATTGATAGTGAACTTAAAAAGAGTGAAGATAAGAAGAAGGACAAAGTAAAAGAAGAAACTGATTTAAGATTTAGAAATGTTGCTACAATTGGTTCTGATGAGGTTGGAACTGGTGATTATTTTGGACCGATTGTTGTTACGGCTTCATATGTAAGTAAGGAAAATATTAAGGAGGTAATGAATTTAGGAGTAAAAGATAGTAAGAAAATAACTGATGATATAATTCTTAAAATTGGCCCTAAATTAATTAAAACTATTCCCCACTCTACTTATATTTTAGATAATCAAACTTATAATAAGTATCCTACTAATATGAATAAGATTAAAGCTATATTACATAACAAGGTTCTTGTTAATATGGTTAAGAATAATTATGAGGATGTTAAATATGTGGTTGTTGATCAGTTTTGCTTTCCTAAAAATTATTTTGAATATATTAAAGACGCTAAAGAAGTTTATAAAAATATTACTTTTACTACTAAAGCGGAAGATAAATGCTATGCAGTTGCTGTGTCTTCAATTATATGTAGATATGTATTTTTAATGGAACTGAAAAAGATTGAAGAAAAATATCAAATATTTATTAAAAAAGGTGCTGGACCAGAAGTTGATAAACAAGCTGTTATGATTGCAAAAAAATATGGAATGGATGAACTTAGTAAAATTGCTAAATTAAATTTTAAAAATACAGAGAAAGTTAAAAATTTATTATAAAATAAATAAAAGTTATTGCATATTATTACAATAACTTTTTTAATGAATACTTTTTGATGTATTTAAATTAATTGTTTTTGAATTTAATAATTTTAATAGGATAAAACTATATATATCTTCGCCAGTGTTTGAATTATATTCTTTTGCAATTTCATTAAATTGGTTTGATATTTCTTCATAGCTATATTTTGATAATCTATCACGATAATTATTGTTCCCGTTTGTAATGTATGATGCATCATTTGAAGTAATTAAAGCAAATATTGCTGTTTTAGTATGAATAAACCCATATTTATTATATGTTTCAGTAAGTGCTTCTTGTATAAGATTGAGTAAATTTTCATTTTCTATTTCGCTTGGTGCAAAACTTTGAATATATCCTTCAATATTTCCATTTACTATTTTTAAAATATCACTTGACGATAGATAATTAATGAAATCTGTTCTGAAATTTTTATCTCTTGTAATAGCTTTTTGACTACCATTTATAAAGGATTTTATACAGTTTATGGTTTCAGCGACACTGTTATATTTTTTTAACGCATACATTATGTATTGATCTAACAAATCTTTTTTATTAATATTATTTAACACTGGTTGATTATTGATATTTTGAATGCTAACATTAAAATATTTTGTTAATCTTTTAAATGTACTTTCATTTTGTGCCATTGCAATATGATTATAAAAATCATTTAGATTTGTATGTTCATTAAATGATATATTTATTAATTTAAATATTTCATAATAGTTTGCTAGTATCTCGCCTTCAGAATTGAATCTTTTTTTATTAGATATAAATTCTGTTTCGTTCATAAATTCTTCCAATCTTGTTTGATTTATAAATACATCATTATAGTAATTTTGAGCAAACAATTTAAAATTTTCGTAATTTACATTATCATAATTTGAAACAGATTTATAATATTTTGTTATCAAAAATGCAATGGTGGAATTATAACTAAGATCTCTATCACTAGCAAGTCCAACTACTCCATTTTTTATTAAAAAGGGATTTGTTTTACGAGCTTTGCTAGATAAATAGGGATTTGTGTTGATGAAATTAATTACTTTTTTGGCATCATTAATATTAGCCATTCTTAAAACTATTGCATCTGATCTTATAACATCCGATACTTTTGAATAGGTTTCAAATTTATTTTGACCAATAAAATCGAATATTTGCATAACACATGATTCCATATCTTCTTTAGCAAATGTTACATATATTTTTACGTAATCTTCAGAATTTCTACCATTAGAACTGTGAAACTGAAGAAAGCGTTTTTGCAATTCACTTTCGTAAACAATTAAATTAGTGTTTTTATAATGCTCAATCCATTTATTAAACATATATTTAATACTCTTATCTTGTTTTTCTTCTTCTTTTAATCCATACGTCATTAAACCGTGATAAATTGTGTCTCTTAAAATTGGCAATTCAGGATTTTGTTTATATATTTTAGCATAATATTTTAAAAACTCGTCAATTTCTACTGGATTATTCATTTGTCTCTCCACTAATTTTTTGAGTATTTTCATGAATATAATTGTCTTTAATATCAATATCTTCAGGATATTCACCATTTAATTTGACAACAATTTTAATTTTTTTGCCATCTAATTCAATTTCTTTTGTTTCCATTTTAACCATCCTTTTTAAACTATAACACTACTTATAAATGTTTTTAAAATATTATATTTATCTTTATCTGTTGATTTTAAATCTAAGTCTGCTTTTGCTAAATTAATAATTATTTCTTTTAATTCTTGAACTGTATATTTGTTTGTACGACCTTTTGCTTTAATAAATGGGTAATCACTACTTACATTAAATAATTTCATTAAATAATCGGAAGATTTATTAATATTCTTACAAGCATAAATATATCTATATTGCATAGCAAGCAACGCTATAAAAGGAATTACTTCTTTTCTTGCTTCAATAAATTCATTTAATAGTGATGGTATTTCTTTGACCTTTTTTTCAACAATTGCATCGCATAAGTCGAAACTATCGTCACTTGGAATAAATGAACCATATGTGTTAATTGTGTCTATGGTAATGTTATTTGATATTATGTTTAATTTATTTATTTCACTTATAACTAAATCTAAATCATTTTGATTTTTATCTAATAAATAATTTATATCGTTGTATCCCATTTTAATTTGCTTTTCTTTGCAATAAGAACTTACTTTATTTATTATATCATTTGGTTTTAATCCTTTAATTTCAACGATATTAATTTTATCTTTTATATCTTTATATATTTTATTTCGTTTATCATAATTACTACATATTAATATTAATTTAACGTCTTTATTAGGATTTTCTAAATAATTTACTAATTTTCTAGCATCTTCGTTTAATTTGAAATTTTTAACTATTACACATTTAGAAGTATCAATTAGTGAATAATATGAACATTCTAATATAACATCGTCTATTTTTAAATCATCATAATTTAAATTAATAATGTTTTCTTCTTTTGATATTAATTTATTTAGTTCTTCTTCTAGCAAATAGTTAGAATATATGTTTAATATATAATTTTTCATTCAACAGTTCCTATTTTGTTAAAAGGAAAGATTATTAAATTTGTTTTTCCTTTTATATTTTTAATATTTACTGGACCTATTATACGGCTGTCGCTTGATACTGCTCTGTTATCTCCCATAACAAAATATTCATTTTCACCTAAAATAACATTGTCGAAATCATTAGTTGTAGTTTTACTGTAATTATCTTCAACAACTTTACCATTAATATATAGTTTATTATCTTTATACATAACTGATTCGCCCGGTAAACCGATTACTCTTTTTATAATATATTTATTATTTTCTTGAACAACAACTATATCGAATCTATTGATTCCTTGCTTTAAACTTATTTTATTTAATATCATAAATTCTTTATCTTGTAAGGTTGGATGCATACTCGTTCCATTTACTCTTATTGGTGAGAAAAAGAATATTCTTGTTATAATAATCGCTGTTAAAATAATTAAAAATACAATATTTTCTTTAAGCCATTTTGTTATTTTTCCCATGACATTAATCGCCAACTTTCTATTACCATTAAATTATATCAAAAAGAAAAAGTTTAATAAACAATGATTATAAATATTTATTAAACTTTTTAAATTCTTCGTTTGTTTCTAAGTCAGTATCAGCTAAGTCTTTAAATAATGATTTTTGATTTCTGTCTAGTTTTTTAGGTATTAAAACTTTTATTTTAATAATCATGTCACCTGTTTTGCCACTACGTTCTTCATTAATACCTTTACCGCGAAGTTTTAATTCTTCTCCATTTTGAACACCGGCATCTATTTCTATTTTAGTTTTACCATTAATTGTTGGTATTTCTTTAACACAACCTAATACGGCTTCAGTTATAGTTAATGGTACTTCTAAAATGATGTTACGGCCATCTCTAACAAACAATGGATGATCTTTAACTACAAATTCGATATATATGTCACCATTTGGTCCTCCATTTGTTCCGGCAGAACCTTTTCCTGACATACGCATTTGATCACCAGTTGCAACACCTGATGGTACTCTTAATGTGATTGTTTTTTCACCTTTAATTCTTCCGGTACCACGACATGTTGAACATGTTTTAACAAACTCTTCTCCGGTACCACGACAATTTGGACAAATTGTTTGAACACTTGTTACACCAAATAATGTTCTCTGCTGAGAAATAATACGTCCTTTGCCGTTACATTTTGAGCATGTATGAGGATTTAATCCTCCTTTACCGTTACAATCTTGACACATTGTATTCAAATTTATTTTAAATGATTTTTCACATCCAAATATGGCTTCTTCAAATGTTAGATTGATTCTTACTAGTGAATCTTCACCTTTAGTAGCTGATGCTTTTCTTGATTTAGATGCTCCACCACCAAAGAATGAACTAATAATGTCTTCTAAATCGTCTTGACCAAAACCAAATCCAGAGAAATCTCCAAATCCACCTTGAAATCCGCCAAAACCACCGAATCCTCCGGCACCACCTTGACCAGCATTATTTACGGCATCTGCTCCATATTGATCATATATTTTTCGCTTATTTTCATCAGATAAAACACTATAAGCTTCAGATATTTCTTTAAATTTTTCAGCAGCACCAGGCTCTTTATTTACATCAGGATGGTATTGTTTAGCCATTTTTCTAAAAGCGCTTTTTATTTCGGCATCAGTTGCGGTTTTTGATACACCTAATGTTTCATAATAATCCTTTTTAGCCATTTTTATTACCTCTTTCTTAATATTTTTTGATATTCTTTAACTGTTTCGTCAAAGAATTTTATTGCATCTATTAATACATCTGGTTTTGTAATATCTATTCCTGCATATTTTAATTCTTCACTTGGGTAATTTGATCCACCACTCTTTAAAAACTTCTTATAATTTTCTAATGCATTTGGTGCTTTATTATAGATATCATTGGCAATTTTACATGCACAAGCAAGCCCAATAACATATTTGTAAACATAGAAATCATAATAGAAATGAGGAATTCTTTCCCATTCGTACATTATTTCTTTATCAACTATGACGTTTTTGCCAAAATAGATTTTATTTAAATCGTAATATTTTTGACATAACAATTCATAAGTTAATGCTTCACCATTGCTTCTTAAATTGTGCATATTCATTTCGAATTCAGCAAACATAGTTTGACGATATATTGTTGATTTAAATAGTTCCATTATTTGATTTAATATATATAATTTTTCATTATCGTTTTTAGAATTATTAAGTAGATATAATCTTAATAACATTTCATTAACGGTTGATGCTACTTCAGCAACAAATATTTTATAACTGGAATTATTGTATGTATTGTTATGGCACGATAGATAAGTATGAACAGAATGACCTAGTTCGTGAGCAAGTGTTGATACATCATCTAATTTTCCTTCAAAGTTAAGAAGTACATAAGGATATGTGTCATAGAATCCACTTGAATATGCTCCACTTCTTTTACCAACATTATTGTATATATCAATCCATTTTTCATCAAAGGCTTTTTGCAGAATGTTTAAATAATCATCACCTAATGGTTTTAATGCTTTAAACACTAAATCTTTTGCTTCATCAAATGTAAATTCACGATTATAATCTTGTTTTAAGTCAACATATATATCATATAAATGCATCTTATCTAATCCTAAACATTCTTTCTTTAAATTATAATAATTGTAAAGTGGTTCTAAGTTATTTTTGACTGTGTTAATTACATTTATATATACTTCTTTACTAATTGCATCGTCAAATAATGATGCTTCTAGGGATGATGGAAAATTTCTTATTTTAGCTAAATTTATTAATACATCAACATTTCCAGAAAAGGTACTTGCTAAGGTATTTTTAAATTCAGCGTATCTTTTGTATAATAATTTAAATCCTTTTTTGCGGACATTTCTTGATGGAGATCTTGCAATTTTACTCCAATTACTTTCAGTAAATTCAATTATTTTATCATTTTCATCTTTTATATTACCAAATTTTAAATCACTATCAGTTAGAGCTTCAAATGTCTCAGCATTTTTACCTAATACATCTGATAATGTACTTAATATTTTTTCTTCTTTATCAGTTAATGTATGTTCTTTGTAACGATAGAAATCTTCTAAATTATGTTCATATTCTTTTAATTTACTATTTTCTTCAATTAATTTTTTTACATAGCTCAAGTCTTTTTGCATCATTTCTGGAGCTACAAAAGATGTTTCTTCAGAATATGTTGTTAATAGTTTTTGAATTTTTTGATAATATTCTTGATATTTTGGATTCGTTGTATCTTCATCATGTTTTAAATTTGCATAATAATACAATTTATATAGTTTTCTCTCGATTCTTTCACTTGTTTTAAAATAATCATAAAGTGAATCGGCACTATCTAAAATATGACCTTTAAATTTACTGAGCCCATAAGCAATATCTTTACATTTTTCGAGTTCATTTAAAAATTCTTCATCATTTTTAAATATTGCGGTTAAATCCCATTTATATTTATCATCTATTTCATTTCTAGTTTTTTGTTTTATCATAAATTACCCTTTTATTTATATTTATTGTAATTAGTTAAAAGTTCTAGCAATAACTAGAACTTTTTTGCTTTACTAATTAGTCTTTATTTACAAATTCGGCTTCTTCAGCACCATCATTTTTATCTGATGAGTTATTATTTTTATTTGCTTCTGCAGTTTTAGCAGCTTCTTCATAAACTTTTGTTGCTAATGCCATTGCTTTGTCATTTAATGCTTTTGTTTTATCTTTTATTGCGTCAATATCTGTTCCTTCTAAAGCTTTCTTTAAGTCGGCAATTAAATCTTCAGTTTCTTTCTTTTCTGTATCAGTTAATTTTTCACCTAAATCTTTAACTGCTTTTTCACAAGCAAATATTGTTTGATCAGCTTCATTACGAGTATCAGCTTCTGCTTTACGTTTTTCATCGGCTTCTTTATTGGCTTCTGCTTCTTTCATCATTTTATCGATTTCTTCATCAGTTAAATTTGTATTTGATGTAATAGTTATTGATTGTTCTTTATTAGTTCCTAAATCTTTTGCTTTTACGTTAACTATTCCGTTAGCATCAATATCAAATGTTACTTCAATTTGAGGAACTCCTCTTGGTGCTGGTGGAATATTTAATAATTGGAATCTTCCAAGTGTTTTATTATCAGCAGCCATTGGTCTTTCTCCTTGTAATACATGAATATCTACGGCAGGTTGATTATCTTGTGCTGTTGAGAATACTTGTGATTTACTTGTTGGAATTGTTGTATTTCTAGGAATTAATACAGTCATTACATCACCTAATGTTTCGATACCAAGTGATAATGGTGTAACATCTAATAATACTAAGTCATTAACTTCTCCAGTTAAAACTCCACCTTGAATAGCAGCACCCATTGCAACTACTTCATCAGGGTTAACACTCTTATTTGGTTCTTTTCCTAATTCTTTTTTAACTAATTCTTGAATGTAAGGAATACGAGTTGATCCACCAACTAAGATTACTTCGTCAATATCTGATGCTTTAAGATTTGCATCTTTTAAAGCTTTACGAACTGGTTCTAATGTTGAATCAAATAGGTCACGACATAAGTCTTCAAATTTAGCTTTTGTTAAGTTAATATCCATATGAACTGGACCACTTTCCGTTTGAGTAATAAATGGTAAATTGATATTTGTTGTAGACATTCCACTTAAGTCTTTCTTAGCTTTTTCGGCAGCATCTTTAATTCTTTGCATTGCCATTTTATCTTTAGATAGGTCAATTCCGTTTTCTTTCTTGAATTCAGATACTAAGTAATCCATAATGCATTTATCAAAGTCATCTCCACCTAAATGGTTATTACCACTTGTTGATTTAACTTCGAATACACCATCACCTAGTTCAAGGATAGATACATCAAATGTACCACCACCTAAATCGTAAACTAATACAGTTTCTTGTTTGTCTTGTTTATCAAGGCCGTATGCTAAACTTGCAGCAGTTGGTTCATTGATAATTCTTTCTACTTCTAAGCCTGCAATTTTACCAGCATTCTTTGTTGCTTGTCTTTGAGCATCGTTGAAGTATGCAGGAACTGTAATAACAGCTTTAGTTACTTTTTCTCCTAAATATGCTTCAGCATCAGCTTTTAATTTCATTAAAATTTTAGCACTAATTTCTTCTGGAGTGTATTTTTTTCCATCCATTTCAACTTTATAATCAGTTCCCATATGTCTTTTAATTGAACTAATTGTATTTTCGGGATTTGTTACAGCTTGTCTTTTAGCAGTAACACCAACTAGGATTTCTCCTTTTTTACTAGCAACTACTGATGGAGTTGTTCTGTCGCCTTCAGGGTTAACAATAACTTTTGGTTCTCCACCTTCTAAAACAGCTACACAACTGTTTGTTGTTCCTAAATCTATACCTATAATTTTACTCATAATTAATCATTTCCTTTCTAATATTATCTTCTGTGAGCAGAATTAATTTTTTCATTTTTTATTTTATTTTTTAAATCATAATCATATTGTAAATCATCTGATTTTGCTATTTCTTCAAAAATTGCATCATCTAATTCATAAACTTTTCTTATATTTTTTTGTTCTTCTGAGTTTAACTTAGAGAATGCTTTTGAAAATTCTTCATATATGTGATTATATTCCATATCATTTTCATCTAATGATCTCAATCTAACCATTAATTCTAAGCAATCTGCATAATCTTCACTATAATCAATTTGATCATCATTTAAAATTTTATTAATTTCATCTTCAATGTTCATTGCAATACTCCTTTATATTTATTCATTAACTTTAACCATTGCTGGTCGAATTACTTTATCTTTATAGATGTAACCTTTTTGCAATACTTCTAATATTACATTTGAAGGTTTATTTTCATCTTTTTCAGTTAAAACGGCTTGATGATAATTTGGATCAAATTCAATTCCTGATGCTTCTATTTCTTTAACACCTAAATCAGTAAGCAGTTTAATTAAATTTGTATAAATCATTTTAAAACCTTCAAGATATTTTTTAACTTCATCGCTTGCTTCATCTGAAACTTCTGATTTTAATGCTCTTTCAAAGTTATCAATTGTTGGCAATAAATCTTCAATTAATTCTTCATTTGAATATTTGTAAATATTTGCTATTTCATCTTCTTTTCTTCTTTTAAAGTTCATCATTTCAGCTTGAATTCTCATTGATTTTGCTTGTTCTTCAGATAATTTTGTTTTTAATTCTTCAATTTCTTTTTGTAGTTCATTATGTTTATTTTCGTGTTTAATATTTTTTTCTTTTGAATCTTCTTCAACTACATTTTTCCTTTTATGTTCTTTTTCCACTTGGATCACCTTTCTAAGTAACTTTTTAAGTAGTTAAGAAGTGTAACTACTTTATCGTATTCCATTCTTTTTGGTCCTATTATTGCAATAGTTCCTTCTTCTCCAGCAATATTATAGCTTGTTTTAATAACAGTTACATTTGGATCGAATTCGTTTTCTTCACCAATGTATATATTGATTCCTTCATCATCTGTTTCAATCTTTTTGACTAGCTCGATATTTTCAAGTTTGCTAATCATTCCTTTAATTTTGTCGGGTTCATCATATTCTGGTTGTTTTAAAATATTAGTTTTACCTTGAAATAATACATCGGAATTCTTTACATTGAAATCTTCAAAAGCTTCTTTAAATAATCTCATAATTGCTTCGTGTTCTTTAATTTTTTTGGCAATTACAGGTTTTATTTCAAATTCTAATTTTTCATTAATGCTTGATAATTTGGCACCAAATAATTCTTTATTGATAAGTTCACTTGTTTTAACTAATTCATTTATACTTATATTGTTTGGGATAATGAATTGTTTATTTTCAACATGTCCAGAAGATGTAACAACTACGGCTACTATTTTATTTGTATCTAATGGGATAATACTTATTTGTTTTAAAGTATTATTTTCACTTTCTTTACCTAAAATGACGGTAGTATAATTGGTAATATCGCTTATGATTTCCATACATTTTACGATACAATCACTGACTGGTAAATTTTTATTATTTAAAATAGTTTGTAATTTTAATACTTCTTCTCCGGTTAATTCTTTTGGCTTCATTAAATTATCAACATAATATTTGTATCCTGCTTCTGAAGGAATACGTCCGCTTGATGTGTGAGTCTTTTCTAAATAACCTAAACTTTCTAAGAATGCCATATCATTACGAATTGTTGCGCTAGAACATTTAAGTTTTTTTACTAAACTTTTAGATCCAACAGGTCTAATTGTATTGATATATGTTTCGACAATCAGTTTCAAAAGTTTATTTTGGCGATTATTCATTTAATCACTCCCTTTTATTAGCACTCATTTTTCCTGAATGCTAATATCATTATAATATTATGCTTAGCACTTGTCAATATATGAGTGCTAAATTTGTCAAAATTTTTTATGTTTATTTTGAGCAAATTAAAAAAATCCTTATTTAAAGGATCTTTATAATTTTACAATTTATATCTTTTATTGAATTTTTCAATTTGAGACATTGTTGATCTTTCAAAATCGTCACCAAACTTATTTTCTTGATTTATTACATTGCCATTTTTATAATCTTCAGTATTAAATATATGTTCATCTTTTAAATTATTATCTTTATAATAATTGTATTCTCCTAAAACGATTGGATTATTTTCTAATATAACTTGCTTAATAGTTACTTGACTAATAATCCCGTTTTTAAATTTTAATGTCATTTCTAAAACTGTTGGCATGATCTGTAAAATATTTGATAAACTTGGAACCCATATTTCTAATGGACCATTATTATAAACATCTTTAATTTTAAATTTATGAGAATGACCATGCAATAAAATGGTATGTTTTGTTAATGTTTTTTTAACATTATCTACGTGATGACGCAATAGAATTTTGTCATTTTTTATATTGATAATACTATTGGCATAACCGGGAATTATTATATCAGGGCGATAATTTGTTGTAGCATATCGTAAATCAATACAAGAACTATTTAACACTGATATATCATGATTTCCTCCTACAGCAAAAGTTAAAATTGAATCATCATGAGGATAATTTTCTATAAAATATTTAACTTGTTCATAAGGTTCTGCAATAGTTTGATTTCCTGGAGGAAATGTTCCATCAAGTAAGTCACCTGCACACATAATAATATGTATTCCATTTTGAACACAATATTCAAAAGCTTTTGCTACTAAATCTTGACGACACAATTTATTACAATAATGAAAATCAGCTGTAGCAAGAATTTTTATTTCTTCTTCATTTATATCTGTAATGATTGTTGCTTCTAAATTTTTATTATTTGATTTTGATAATGATCCTAATTCTGAGGCGGGAATATATTTAATTGAACCATTAGAATAATAATTTCTTTGACATGCTATACCTAAATTCTTAAGTTCTAATAACTTTGCTGTTAATTCAGAAAAAGGAATATTTAATTGCTTACATATATCTGCATTTGAAATATTTTTATTTATTAAATCAATTAATACTTTATAATTATTTAAATCATAAGTTGTATAAGTTGAAATTGAAGATATTTCTACTTCTTTAGGATCTCCTTTTATACTTTCTTGAACAATATCTTTACTATTTTCTTCGTTTTCTTTAACTATATCTTTTTCTTTTTCAACTTCTAATAGTGTCCTAATTTTTGGCAACAAAAGCTTATAAAATTGATAACGATATTTATTGTTATTCCATTCTTCTTTTGGACATGGATTATGTAAATCTTCTCCATATCTAATAACTAATAATTCTTTTTCCTCTGTACTTAAATTCGATATGACATTATCTATTATTTCTTCAGAATATTCACTAAAATATTCATATATTGATTGCAGTTTTCTTGACATATAAATCCCCCTTTGCTTACATATGATATATATTAGCAAACATTTGTTATTAAGTCAATAGAAAAGCCTTACTTTTGGCTTTGTAAGACTTTATTTTAAACTATTTGTTATTTAATTTATCCATAATACTTTTAGTTTCTTCATCATCTATACGATTAAATAATAGTTCATTATTTACTATTTTAATGTTTCCAGTTATTTCTTTTTCTTGCCAGTTACTTTCTTTAGATATATCTAACATATTAAGAATTTTATCGGAAGTTTCACTTAAGAACGGTCTAATTAAATTAGCTATATTTACAATCATATATGTGCAAGTATAAGTTATATCATTAAATTCTTCAATATTTTCTTTAACTTTGATCCATGGAGTATTTTCATCATAATATTTGTTTCCTAAAGAAATATAATCCATTACTTTTGATAATGCTGACTTTAATTCTCCTTTTTCAATTAGTTCTCCAACTTCTTTATAAGTGTTTAAAGTTGTTTCTTTTATTTTAGAATCTACTTTTCCTTCGGTAATTATACCTTCAAACTTTTTATTTATGAATGAGAAATTACGATTAATAAAGTTTCCTAACGTTCCAACTAAGAATTTATTATGAACAGTTATCATTTCTTCAATTGAACAACTAATGTCTTTAACTTCAGGACCATTAAAAATAAAGTAGAATCTTAATGTATCTTTATTAAATAATTCTAATAATTCGTTAACTGATATTAGATTTCCTTTACTTTTACTCATTTTTTCATTATTTAAATTAACATATGCTGATGAAATTATATAATCAGGTAATCTATAGTTATCACCTATTGCTAGCTCAAGAGCTGGAAAAATAGTTGTATGGAATGGAATGTTGTCTTTTCCGTGAACCATATAAACTCTTAAATTTTGATTATTATCTGATAATACTTCATCGGGATTTTGTCCTCTTTCACGTAATACCTTATCGGCTGTACTTAAATAACCTAAAACAGCTTCAATCCATACATATATTCTTTTATTTTCGTAGCCTTTAACTGGCACTTCAACACCCCAGTCAAGTTCTCTAGTTGTTGCTCTTTCTACTAAACCATCTATATATTTTTGAGTTTCTCCAATAGCGTTTTTACGCCATTTATCTTTATTTTTATCTAATAGTTTTTGTAATTCTTCTTTAAATTCTGGTAATTTAAAATATAAATGTTTATTTATTTTAGTTGTTAATAAGCTACCACATGTTTTACAATGTTTATTTAATACTTGACTTGAATCTAATGATGCTAAACAATTATCACATTGATCACCAGTAGATTCTCCACCACAATTTGGACATATTCCAACAATTTCACGATCTGATACAAATTTATTACATGTATCACAGTAATCTTGCTCAATTTCTTTTTCATAAATATATCCATTATTAATCATTTTTAAAAAAGCATTTTGAACATATTTTTTATGATAATCTGTCATTGTTGCAGTATATAAATCGTAGTTAAAGCCAATATTATTAAATGTTTTAACAAATTCTTCATGATAAAAAGTTGCTATGGCTTTTGGTGTAGTTCCTTCTTTTTTAGCTCTTTCAGTTATTGGAGTTCCATGACAATCAGAGCCTGATACATAAATAACATTATCTCCACACATTCGGTAGTACTTTGCTATAACATCTCCTGGTAAAAGGGCTGCTAAGTGTCCTACGTGTAAATAATAATTAGCATATGGCCATGCGCCACCTATTAAAATATCTCTTTTCATTTTCTCTAATCTCCTTTTAATAACTAAATGTGTGAATTATAAGCATTGCTATAATTAAAATAAAAATTATTATGGCAGATATAATGTATATCCATCTTTGATACTTCTTCATAAAATCACAACTATATTCTATCAAATTGACTATAAAATGTAAAATGTTTATTATTTATAGAACTATTCAAATTCATATATTATCATTTCTTTAAATAAGTTTTCACGACATTATTAGTGTATTTACTAAAGAAATAATTATGAATTGCTGTTTCAAATGATTTATAAGCTTTTTTATAATAGTATTCACTAGTTTTTGAATTTAGTTCCAAATCTACCCATGCATTATAAGGAAAATAATCTTCTAATTTATGAATTTTATTATCATTATCAATTAAAGATATATCCTTAAAAATATCAAGCCATAAATACGAAAAAATACATTCTTGTTCTATTATTAGTCTATATTTTTCAATTATTTCTATTAAATTATGAAAAATACTTTCAAAATCATAATTAATTTTAACTTTTTCATCAATAAACAAAAACGCATCTTCTTTTAGGATTATGCTTTGTCCTATTTGAACAAAAAAATCATATAAATTTTCTGTTTTTTGTTTAGTATAATAAAATATATCTTTTTCTTCTATAATATTTATTGACATATCCTTAAAATTACAAGGGATTATTACTTTACATTTGCCTGATATATTTCTTAATTCTTTATTAGTTATTATAAATAATAAATTAATAGATCTTGTATCCTCAGGAATTGCGAATGTTATATTTTCGTTTTCATTCATTAAGAAATGAAAATCTTTGTTTTCGGGATTAAAATATATTGGTCTATTTTTATCATAATAATATAAGTCTATAATATTTTTGTTTACTGTTCCTTCTTCAAAATTAAATAATATATTAGGTATCATATTAAAATCTGGTTTACATATTAATTTATATATATCAAATAAACCTTTGTTACGATTATAATAATCGATAAAATGACTAATTTTAAAGTTTAAATCATCATTATCGTTTTTAACATTTTTTGTATTAATATCATACAATTTTTTTATGCCTAAAACCAATTTTAGGTAATCAAGTTGATTGACTTCATTATTTAACACAGATTCATAAAAAAAATATTCTTTTAAATTATTGAAATAATTTACTAGTCCATCTTCATAATCTAAAGATAATAACATTTCTAAATGAATGTGTATAATCCTTTCATTTCGAGTATCAGCAGCATAATATGGATTAGAAAACATATCATAGTCTTTAGTTACTGGCTTATAATCAATTTCATATAAAACACTATCAACAATACTATCAGGATATGTTTTATTACTTTTAAATATTGGTGATTGCTTCATTTTAAGTATTTCTACTTTTGATTCAATAATTTGCCTATAAAATTTTGCTTCTTCTTTTGTTACAGGTCCATCCACATAATAAACATTAAATGATGAACAATTTAGAGGAAAATACGTATATACATTAAATATTATTTGATATAAATCTTTAAAGTCTTTTTCTTCGATTATATTTCTACCATATTTATAAAATATGTTGTAATACATTTTAGTTTTCATTAAATTATCTATTATTTCTTGTTGCATAGTTTTATCTTTAATTTCACTATTTGCAATTAGATCTAGTTGTTCTCTTAATTTATTTATTAAATCTTTATTTTCATATATAAATTTATCTATTAATATTTCCATATATGTTGTTTTATCTACGATTGATGTATTATCGTTTAAAGTAATTGAAGTATTAAATAAATATTTATAATCTTTTTCTATTTCGTCGTGTCTAGTTTCTAATTCTTTTTTCATACTTTTATCGATATTTTTTGGATAGTTTGCAATGGCACAAGCACAGTAATCAGTTATTTTTTGGTCGGCGATAACAAACATATTATTTATAATATTCATTTGATGATCTAGGGCTTTTAATATGTTTATTTTTCTTTTACCTAAGACATATAATCCCATATGTTTAGCAAGATATTTTTTATCTTTTCTTACTTCATTTAAAGCAATATATTTATATTTTAAAGAGTTATTAATTTCTGTTATTTTATGAGAATAGTATACTAATTTTTTACTGTCTATTATTGAACTCGCAATATTACCAAAATGGTCATTATGCATAATATCTAGAGCTAAATCTTGATACATTTTTATTTCATTAAATAGTTCACAATCTAAGTTAATATAATTATCTTCATTTTCATAAAATTTTAAATATTCTTCTTTTAATTTATTAACATATTCTTGTTCTTTAGTAGTTAATTCTTCAAGTGAAGGAATTATTGAAGATGAATTATTAACTATTTCTGTATTAAATATTTTATTTTTCTTTTTAAATAAATTACTCCAAAACATATTTATTCCCCTTAAGTAAGTTATACTCTATCATAATCATATAAAATATACAAGTTATCGTTAATTCTTTATAAAAATTGATAATATGTTTTTAATAAATTACTTTTGTTTGTGATAAATTGTTGCAATAGGTTGTATATTAATCAATAATTTCAAATGGAACTTTCGAACATAATTTTGTTTCATCATAATAATTTATTTTTCCATATCTTTCATAAATGTTTTTAAATATTATTTCTTTAATATTTTGCTTTTATTCTAGGTTACAACTCCAGGTTTCTAATTCAACTACTCCTTTTAATAGATATTTATTATGTTTATATTATATGGTGAATGTTTATTCTTATCAATCAACAATTTTTTACTTTTGTTGATTTTCTAAATATTTTCAAAAAAACTAAGATATTTCTATCTTAGTTTTTAATATTATTTATTATCGCTAGTTTTAGTAGTTTCTTCGTTATTTTCATGAGCGTTTTCTTCTACTTCATTAACTTCAATATCTGGTTTTTCTTCATTATCTAAGAATTCTTCTTCTAATACCTCACTTGGTTCATCTGATAAAAATTCTTTTTCTAATGTTATATCTACATTAGCATATTGTCTAGCACCAGTACCAGCTGGAATTAATTTACCTAAAATAACATTTTCTTTTAAGCCTCTTAATTCATCAACTTTTCCTTTAATAGCAGCATCTGTTAATACTCTTGTTGTTTCTTGGAATGATGCAGCTGATAAGAATGAATCAGTTTCTAAACTTGATTTTGTAATACCTAAAATAATTGGATAACCTTTAGCAGGAACTTTACCTTCAAGAATAATTGGTTTATTCTTTTTAGCAAATTCTCTAATACTAACTGTTAAACCTGCTACCATATCAGTATCTCCAGCATCAGTTATTCTAATCTTATTAATCATTCTTGATGCAATAACTTCAACGTGTTTATCAGCAATGTCAACGCCTTGTGATTTATATACTTTTTGAATTTCTTTTAAGATATATTCTTGAGTAGTAATTGGATCGGTAACTGCAAGTAATTCTTTAGGTGCAATAATACCTTCAGTTAATCTATCACCAGCATTAACTTCTGATCCTACTTCTACTCTTAGTTTAGCACCATAACTTGTTGTATGCTCTCTAGCTTCATTATCGTTCATAACAGTTACTTTCCATTTACCAGAAGATTCTTCTATTTTAGATACTTTACCAGTAATTTCAGCAATTGTTGCTTTTCCTTTTGGACGACGTGCTTCGAATACTTCTTCAACTCTTGGTAAACCTTGAGTGATATCTTCTTCTGATGCTACACCACCGGCATGGAATGTACGAAGTGTTAACTGTGTACCTGGCTCACCGATTGATTGAGCAGCCATAATACCTACAGCTTCACCTGTTTCAACTAAGTTACCAGTTGCTAGGTTGTAACCATAACATTTTTGACAAATTCCGTGTTCACTCTTACAAGTTAATACGCTTCTGATTTCAACTTTTGTAATACCTGCTTTAACAATCTTACTTGCAATACTTTCAGTAATTGCTTCACCTTTATCAACAATAACTTCTTTAGTTTCAGGATTGATAACTTTTTTAGCAGCATATCTACCAACGATTCTTTCAGCCATTGATTCAATAACTGAGCCATCACTATCATTAATAAAGTCTGATACTACTAAGCCTGATGTACAACCACAATCTTCTTCTTTAATAATTATATCTTGACCAACATCTACAAGTCTTCTTGTTAAGTAACCTGAATCGGCTGTCTTAAGGGCTGTATCGGCAGATCCTTTACGAGCACCGTGAGTATTAACGAAGAATTCGTTAACTGAGTGTCCTTCATAAAGTGATGTTAAAATTGGGATTTCTACTGCATCACCGTTTGGTTTAGCCATTAATCCACGCATACCTGCCATTTGGGTAAATTGGTTTAATGAACCACGAGCACCAGATGACATCATGATAAATATTGGATTTGTTGGGTTTGTGGCAGCAATTTCTTTTAACTCTGCTTCTACTTGACTTCTTACTTCATTCCATACAGCACATACTGAATTATGTCTTTCTAAATCAGTAATTAAACCTCTTTGGAATTGTTTATTTATTTTATTAACCTTTTCTTGACCAGCAGCAATATATTCTTGTTTATGTTGACTAGTCATAATATCCATAATACTGAATGTGATACCTGAAATTGTAGAATATTTAAATCCTAAATCTTTTAATCTATCTAGCATCATAGATGTTTCAGTTGTTTTATAACGTTTAAATATTTGAGCAATTATTTGTTGTAAAGTCTTTTTAGCAAACGCTGGTGTTAAAGGCATAGCTTTAATTGCTTCAGGAATATTAGTTCCCATTTCTAAGAAATACTTGTTTGGTGTTAACCCTTCAATATTGTCTTTAGTTGGTTCATTAATAAATGGATAAGTATCTGGTAAGATTTCGTTAAATAATAATTTACCAGCTGTTGTAACTAAATATTTATCTTTAACATCATCTGCAAATATTTTATATTTAAATGATTTAACTGGAAGAGCGATTCTTGTATGTAAAGTTATTTCTCTTCTTTCATATGCCATTAATGCTTCGTTTGAATTTTTATAAACTTTACCTTCATTTGGTTCTCCAGCATACTCTAATGTTATGTAATAGTTTCCTAATACCATATCTTGTGATGGAGTAACAATTGGTTTACCATCTGACGGTTTTAAGATGTTATTAGCACCTAACATTAGGATTCTTGCTTCTGCTTTAGCTTCTTCACTAATTGGTACGTGAACTGCCATTTGGTCACCATCGAAATCGGCATTAAATGCAGCACATACTAGTGGGTGTAATCTAATAGCTTTACCACCAACTAATTTTGGCTCAAATGCTTGAATTCCAAGTCTATGTAATGTTGGCGCACGGTTAAGCATAACTGGATGTTCAGTAATTACATCTTCAACTACATCCCAAACACAGTCATCTTTATTATCTATTAATTTTTTAGCTCCTTTAATGTTATGAGCTAAGCCTCTTTCTACTAAACCATTAATTACATGTGGTTTAAATAGTTCTAAAGCCATATCTTTTGGAAGACCACATTCATACATTTTTAAATTTGGTCCTACAACGATAACTGAACGGCCAGAGTAATCTACACGTTTACCTAATAGGTTTTGACGGAAACGTCCTTGTTTACCTTTTAACATAGAAGATAATGATTTTAATGCACGATTACCAGCACCGCTTACACTTCTTCCACGTCTGCCGTTATCAAATAATGTATCAACTGCTTCTTGTAACATACGTTTTTCATTTTGAACAATTATTGAAGGAGCACCAAGCTCTAATAATTTCTTTAAACGATTGTTACGATTGATGATACGACGATATAAATCGTTTAAGTCAGATGTTGCAAATCTACCACCATCTAATTGAATCATTGGTCTTAAATCTGGTGGAATTACAGGAATTACGTCTAATACCATCCATTCAGGTTTATTTCCTGATGTTTGGAATGCTACTAAACAGTCTAATCTCTTGACTAAACGGATACGTTTTTGACCAGTAGCTCCGTCTAATTCAGCACGTAATTTTTCAATTTCTTTATCAACGTCTACTTCTTTTAATAATTTTTGGATTGCTTCAGCACCCATACCTACTTCAAATGAATTACCATATTTTTCATAATATGCACGATATTCTTTATCTGATAGGGTTTGTTTTTTTTCTAGTGGAGCTGTTCCTGGATTAATTACTACGTATGAAACGAAGTATAATACTTCTTCAAGTTCTCTTGGAGACATATCTAGTACTAATCCCATTTTTGATGGAACACCTTTGAAGAACCAAATGTGAGAGCAAGGTGCAGCAAGCTCTATATGTCCCATACGTTCACGACGTACTTTAGAACGAGTAACTTCTACACCACATCTATCACAAACTACATTTTTATATCTTAATCTTTTATATTTACCACATGAACATTCAAAGTCTTTAGTTGGTCCAAAGATTTTTTCACAGAATAATCCATCTCTTTCAGGTTTTAATGTACGATAATTAATTGTTTCTGGTTTTTTTACTTCACCAAAAGACCAACTTCTTATCTTTTCAGGGCTAGCAATACTAATACGAATACCTTTAATATTATTAACTTCCAACATTTTTATTCCTCCACTTCTAGATTTCCATTTTCGATGTCTTCTAATTCTTCAAAATCTGGTTCTTCGTCATCGAAAACTTCATCTTCTTCATCATCATCTGAATAATCATCTTCTAGATTATCATTTAAATCTGCATTTACTTCAGGTCTTCTAAAGTTTTCAGGAAGTGGTGCATCTTTTTTATGGACTATATCACCAGTTTTTGCATCTATTTCATCAATAGTAATTGCATCTGATGCAGCATCTTCTTCGGCTTCTAATTCTTTTAATTCATGAGCAACGTCATCTTGGTCAATCATTTCAACGTTAAGTCCTAATGCTTGGAATTCTTTAATTAATACTCTGAATGATTCTGGCATTCCTGCACCTTTTGGAGTTTGTCCTTTAACTAAGGCTTCATATACTTTAACACGTCCAACTACATCATCTGATTTAATTGTCATGATTTCTTGCAATACATGAGCAGCACCATATGCATATAATGCCCAAACTTCCATTTCTCCGAATCTTTGACCACCAAATTGAGCTTTACCACCTAATGGTTGTTGTGTTACTAAACTGTATGGTCCAGTTGAACGAGCATGAATCTTATCATCTACCATGTGATGTAATTTGATCATGTACATAACACCTACGGCAACACGGTTTTCAAATTTTTCACCAGTACGACCATTATATAGATCTGTTTTACCATCTAAGTCCATACCAGCTTTTGCCATTTCTTCTTTAATTTCATCAACTGTTGCACCATCAAATACTGGAGTTGCATATTTAACACCTAATTTTTTACCAGCCATTCCTAAGTGTAACTCTAAGATTTGTCCTAAGTTCATACGAGATGGAACACCTTGTGGGTTAAGAACAATATCAACTGGAGTACCATCTGGTAAATATGGCATATCTTCTTCTGGTAAAATAAGAGAAATAACACCTTTATTACCGTGACGTCCTGACATTTTATCTCCGACTTGAATCTTACGTTTTTGAATTATATAAACACGAACGATTTTTGAAACTCCTGGAGCTAATTCATCTGAATTTTCTTTTGTATAAACTTTTACGTCATGAACAATTCCGTCAGCACCGTGAGCAACTCTAAGTGAAGTATCTCTTACTTCTCTAGTTTTTTCGCCAAAGATTGCATGTAATAATTTTTCTTCACTAGTTAATTCTTGCATTCCTTTTGGAGTAACTTTACCAACTAGGATATCGCCTTCATGAACTTCAGTACCAATTTTTACGATACCATTAGCATCTAAATTCTTACGAGCATCTTCTCCAACGTTTGGAATATCTCTTGTAATTTCTTCTGGTCCTAATTTTGTATCACGACAGTCAATATCATAATGTTCGATATGTAATGTTGTATAAACATCATCTTTAACTAATTTTTCATTTAATACAACGGCATCTTCATAGTTATAACCATTGCATGTCATGAACGCTACTACCATGTTTCTACCTAGTGCAAGTTCTCCATTTTGAGTAGCTGGTCCATCAGCGATAACTTCACCACGATGAACTTTTTCACCCTTTTTAACAATTGGGTTATGAGAAATATTACTTTCAGCATTACTTCTTTCGAATGATGCTAAATAATATTCATCTTTTCCTTTAGCGTTTTTAATAATAATTTTTTTACCATCAGCATATTCTACTACACCGTCGGCTTTAGCAACGATTGTTGATCCTGAATCTCTAGCAGCAACGTATTCAACACCAGTTCCAACGATTGGTGATTCTGG
This sequence comes from uncultured Mycoplasmatota bacterium, assembly GCA_900553855.1. Lineage (GTDB taxonomy): Bacteria > Bacillota_I > Bacilli_A > RF39 > UBA660 > CAG-533. The sequence goes on from USFG01000004.1 coordinate 120,789, forward strand.
TCTTAATACAGGTACTGCTTGTCTTTGCATGTTTGATCCCATTAGGGCACGTCTTGCATCATCGTGATCTAAGAATGGAATGCAACTTGTTGTAATTGAAACGATTTGTGATGGTGATACATCAATATAGTTAACTAAATCTGATTTAACCATAACTGATTCACCATTAAGTCTGGCAACTACTTGTTCATCAACAATATTATTATTTTCATCAATATGGATTGTTGATTGACTTATGTAATAATCTGCTTCTTCATCAGCTGTTAAATAAACTACTTCATCTAAAATATGTTTATTTTCTACTTTACGATATGGAGTTGTAATAAACCCATATTCATTAATTTTTGCATAACTTGCTAGTGATGTAATAAGTCCGATGTTTGCACCTTCCGGTGATTCGATTGGACAAATACGACCATAGTGTGATTCGTTAACGTCACGTACATCCATTCCAGCACGGTCTCTTGATAAACCACCTGGTCCTAAAGATGATAGACGTCTCTTATCTGTTAACTCAGCAATTGGGTTAATTTGATCCATGAATTTTGACAACTGAGATGAACCAAAGAATTCTTTAAGTGCAGCTGTTACTGGTCTAATATTTATTAATGTTTTTGGTGTAACTGTATCTAATTCCTGAGTAGTCATTCTTTCACGAATAACTCTTTCCATACGAGCCATACCAACTTTAAATTGAGTTTGAACTAATTCTCCAACTTGTCTTACACGACGATTTCCTAAATTATCTATTTCATCAATATTACCAATATTAGCAAGTAAATTTAAATAATAACTTACTGCTGCATAAACATCAGAAATAGTTAATCTTCTTTCAGTAATATTTTGATCATTTCCAATAATATTTACTTTCTTAGTTGGATCTTTCTTATCATATACAACAACTTCTTGAATCTTGTTATATGTATCTAAATCTTCATTTATTGTAACTTCTTTAACGTTTAATCCGTCAGCAAAGTATGGTCTTAATTCTTCTAAACGTTTTTTATCAATTACTTCGCCTTCTTTAGCGATTATTTCTTTACCATTTTTTAAGTTTTCAGCAAGTGTACAACCTAATAGTCTGTCTAATACGTTTAATTTACGATTAAATTTATAACGTCCTACTTTTGCTAGGTCATATCTAAATTTATCGAAAAATCTAACTACTAATTGATTCTTAGCACTATCAAGGGTAGCTGGTTCACCTGGTTTTAATTTTTCATAAATTTCAATTAAAGCCTCATCAGTATTTTTAGTACTATCTTTTTCTAATGTATTATTGATAAAGTAATTATCTTCACCAAATACTTCTTTGATTGCTTCATCACTTGATAATCCAAGTGCTCTTAAAAGTGTTGTGATTGTAACTTTTCTAGTACGGTCAATTCTTACATAGATAACATCTCTTGCATCTAACTCGAATTCTAACCATGTTCCTTTATTTGGAATAACTTCTCCAGAAACAACTGGACGACCGTTTTTATCAATTTCACGTTTAAAGTAAATAGATGGACTTCTTACTAATTGTGATTGAATAACTCTTTCTACACCGTTAATAATGAATGTTCCAGCTTCAGTCATCATAGGCATGTCACCTAAGAAAACTTCTTGTTCTTTTACTTCACCTGTTTCATTAATGAAAACTCTTGCTTCTACTTTTAAAGGTGCTGCGAATGTAAGCATTCTTTCTTTGCACTCTTTAATTGAGTATCTAGGTTCATCAAAGGAATAATCTCCAAATTCTAGGGAAATATTTCCGGTGAAACTTTCTACTGGGAATAAATCTTCAAATACCTCTTTTATTCCTTCTGTTAGAAACCAATCAAATGATTTCTTTTGAATATCTAATAAATCGGTTAATTCGTAATTATTAGATGTTTTTGAGAATGTAATTCTCTCGGCATGATCGCCAAATTTAGCTTTTTTGTACGCCACTCATTTTCACCCCAAACAATATATTTTTCCGCTATAACCGGACAAAAGCCGGCACAGTTCCAATCTAAATTATATCAAGTAAAAAAAGAGTTTGTCAAACAAATTCTTTTAATTATATCAATAAATTTAACATTTAGGTATATTTTATTTAAAATATTTACACATGGTTAACATTTTTTGAGTTTTTAAGATGATCTTGTTATCGTTTGACTATTCTCTTTTACTTGTTTCTATGCCTTTTTGATTAATTTCTTTGGCTCTGTTGATTTTGTTATTTTTTCATAAATATATTGCGATTTTACATATTTTTTATAATCATTAATAGTTTTTATATAATCTTTAATAGCTTTTCTATATGATTCATTGGTATCAATATTATCTTCTTCTTTTTGCCAGTCATCATTTTCAATTAAGCTTAAATACTCTGTTTGAAGAAAATTATATTTTTCTGAAATCACCAGTTCATTTAATATATTGCTAAAACTTAAACCTTCGTTGAATTTCCAATCTTTAAATAAACCATAAAATAAATTATACAAATATTTAAAAAGTATTTTATTATTTTCTTCATTATCTTCCATATAAAATACTTTTGGTGGTAACATTATTGTTCCACAAATTTTTACGATTCTACGATAATTTCTAACAAATTCATAGTTATAAATATTGCAGGGTTTAAAGTTAATTCTTAACCCATTAAATTCTTCGGGCAATACGATTAAAACATTTTCACCTGTATAAGGTGAATCACATGATTCCTTTTCGAAGATTAATTCATTTAATCCATTATTAAGATATACTTTTGTTAAAACGACATTTAATTCTAAATCGTTTATATAAAGTTTTTTCGTTTTATCTGGTAGATATATGTTTGATTTATTGTTTTCATTTATATCACAACTGTTAAAAATGTAATCATTAAACTTATTTATATAGCAAGTTTCTGACAAAAATGGTAGGATATTAAAATTTATTTTATCTTTATACAGTAAGCTAAATAATTTGTAATCATTATTTATTTTATTTAATTTTTTGCTATCACATGATATGTTATCTTCTATGCAAGTATCTGATCCTAAAATGTATTTATAAAATTCTTTTCTAATGGTATATTTGTCAATATAAATATTAAGATCGTCCCATTCAAACATAAGTGGTTCATTAAAATATAAATCAAATCCATTTGGGTAATCTAACGCTAAAAGTAAATCTAAATTTTCAAATTCTATAATATCAAATGAATCACTTATAAGATTATCTTTAGGTAAACCTGTTTTTTGCCAGTCATCTACTTGATTCGAATTAAAGATTTCCAAAAGATGATCATATATTTTATCGTTTATAATATTTGTTTCGAATATTTTTGACTTTTTTAAGAAAAACATTTCTAATTTTAATTTTAAGAAGTTGTTATATAGTTTTAATTCTTGTTTATTTGCTTCAATTTCGCAATAATTTTTAAACCCATTATTAAATGGGAAATACGTATATACATTAAATATTATTTGATATAGATCTTCGAAATCTTCTTGAGTTAATTTATTTCGACTATATTTATTAAATATATTATAGTACATTTTGATTTTCATTAAATTATCTATTATTTCTTGCTGCATCGTTTTATCTTTAATTTCACTATTTGCAATTTGATCTAGTTGTTCTTTTAATTTATCTATTAAATCTTTATTTTCATATATAAACTTATCTATTATAATTTCTATATACGTTGCTTTGTCGGTTGCTGTTAGATTATCATCTAAATTAATTGATGAATTAAATAATTTTTTATAATCTTTCTCTACTTT